>JAAXHL010000075.1 GCA_012270865.1 Candidatus Poribacteria bacterium
CTTTAATTCTAATGGTCACTATAAATAATTATGGGCTTTGCTATAACTACGTTTAAATTTCTTTCCTTTTTTTTCTGTGCTGCTATAATAGTGTGGAATTTCACATAGCAGGTAATAACACCTGTTATGTTGGTGATACCGATCTATTACTCAATGTTCAGAGTAAGGGAGGAAAATAGAATGTTCGGAAGAAGAAAGAAAACACAGGTGATTCCGACAATTAGTTCCGGGGTTGCAGGGCCGCTTGGGGTGTTGCATCTTCCACGATTCTGGTCGAAAGTGCTGATGGACGCTAAGGGTGTGCTTCACGCAGATTATCCGGCATGCGGTGCAGGCTTCGATCAGATGGTATTGGATGGACTCGGACTCGACAAGGACGCTACACTATCATACATTGGCGACAATTTACCCACCTATCCGCAGTTTGAAGCGTGGGTTTCGGAAAACGGAAATTTTGATCAAGCAGCAGTTGACGAATTGAACGCTGCAATTACGGGTTACAATCATGACGATGATACTCGTGGAGGCATCCTCGGTGCCAGCGGTATTGAGGACGACGGCTCTATCTTGGATGCCGTTAATCTCAACAATCTTGATGATTGGTATGAGTTGCACGCTAATTTAGGTTAAACAGAACTTACGCAATTTTCTGTATTTGATGCGTTAGGCGGGGCTAAAAACCCCGCTTGCATTAGCGATACGGTTATAGAAGGCGGGGCTAAAAACCCCGCCTGCATTAGCGACACGGTTATAGAGAGCGGGGCTAAAAACCCCGCTTGCATTTTTATAATTGCAAATCTCGCCTGCAAATTTTGGGTTCTACTCTAATTCTTCCCGTTTTTCCAACACTACTTATCTGCTTGCGTTGTCAATTCAATCGCCGTCCCTGTTTCGGAGGATTTGAGTCCTGCGAGTAGGATTTCGGTGGCGTGGCGTGCCGTGTACACGTTAGAGAGCGGCGGTTGTGTCCCTGCGCGGATATGCTCGGCGAAGTGTGCGTGCATCCCGCTCGGTGCTGCGTCTGAGCAGTCGATTGTTTTCACGTCAACAGGTGCGTGTTCACGCGTGTAAGAGGTGGGTGTCCACTGACTGAGCGTTGCGCCGTCTTTTCCGGGCATTGTGAACTTGCCTGCTGTGCCGTGGACGCTTGCTTCACCTGTGCGTGCGGGGTCGCACCAACTGGTCTCTGCGGTGACGATTCCGCCTGACTGCATCTCAAGTACGAGTGTGGCGACATCTTCTAATTCTGTGGGTTTGTCGAAGGTGGAAACGAAGCCGGTCACGCGTTTGAAGGTGCCGAGCATGGCGACGAGGCCGGAGACGGCATAAACGCCCATATCGAAGAGTGCGCCGACGCTTGCCTGTTTTGCGTCGAAGAACCAGAGGTCGTCGCCTGTTTCACCGAAGATGTCTCGGATCTCGGCGTAGTAGATTTCGGGGCCGCCGTGGCTGCTTCGCATCCTGGCACCGGAGACGCGTCCGATTGCTTCTTCGGCGATGAGTTGACGGATTTTGTAGATCGCGGCGTTGAAATGTGGAAGACACATGACTGTTTTACCACTCGCTTCGGCTGCTTCAACGAATTGGTTCGCTTCGTCCATATCGCCACAGAGCGGTTTCTGCATGAGGACGTGCTTACCGGCTTCCAATGCTTTGACACCCCACGAAACGTGTAAAGGGTGCGGCGTGCCGACAAGGATGGCATCGAGCGTGTCATCAGCGATGATGGCATCGTAATCTTGTGTCCATCGGGGTATATCGAATTCTTGGCACTGGTGTTTGAGGCGGTGTTCACGTCTGCCGCTGATGACACTGACTTCAAAATCGGTGCCTTTTGTGAGGTCGGGGAGGTGTAATCGGCAGACGATGCCGCCTGCACCGATAACACCAAGTTTTAATTTTTCCATTTTTTAAACTTTCCTTGCAGTTCGGATTTTTAAATTTTCCTTGCGGTTCGGTTAGGGTTACTGATTCATAACGTTGATTTCCGTATATCCGTCCTCCATTTCATTACGGACTACGTTTTCTTTTCAACGGTTAGGCATTCATAACTTTACTTTTTCTTGCAGTTCGGTTAGGCGGTGGCAACTATTTTAAGTGGACATTGCGATAGGCGACGGGGCCGTGGTCGCCCTGCAAGAGCAGTGGACCGGTGGCGGCTTCATCTTCAAACATAGCACCGCGCGTGCAACCAACGACCTCAACATCTTCATGGACGACTTGTCCATTCCAGACGACTTTAACGAAGGTAGCGTTGGCGGTCTTGTTGCCGTCGTTGTCGAATTTTGGGGCGCGGAAAGTGATGTCGTACGTCTGCCATTCGCCTGGTGGTTTGCTGGCGTTGACACGGGGTGGTACGCCATCTACCGGTTTGTTGTCAATCCAACGACAATAGACACCGCCGCAGCTGCCGTAACTGAGTTGTGTCTCGCCCCAACTGTCTAAGATTTGGATCTCATACCGACCCATGAGGTAGACACCGGAGTTGGAGCCTTGGGGTACCATAAACTCCACGTGGAGCTCACAGTCCCCGTGTTCTGCTTCTGTGTAGATGTCAGCGGTTCGCCCAGTTGCTCCGTTGTAAAAGATGCCTTCACCGGTTGTTGTTGTGAGCAATTTCGCATCGTTTGGGTTTAGGTAGACACTGCCGGCGGCATCCCATTCGTGTTGCGGTGCGCCACCGCGTGCGAGCCAACCGTCCATATTTTTACCGTTGAAAAGGTTTATTCCATTTTCGGATTGAGACATCAAAATTCCTCCATTTTTAATGGTATAGTGAAAACTATAGTTAACGAGACTTCTACAGAAGGCGGGGTTACAAACCCTGAAGAAATCCGCAGAAACATCCAAGCAAAGACCCCAGCAAAACCCTGCAACGAGGCTGGGGTGTCAAAATTGGACTAAAAAGCCGAAAACTAAATCGTCCTGTTCTCAGACTAAAAAGTGTTGACATATTTCGCCGAATCGGGTATGATATTTACTATCAAGGATATTGGATAAGCGACATAACCTTGACGAATTAAACAGAAATTGTACTAAGGACAATAAAAATTCATGAAACAGGTTTTCTTATTTTTAGGACTATCTGTCCTGATGGGCACGATTGCCTTTTTTATGGTCTGCGGTTACGACGGCGTTGCGGTGCTTCACGCGGCACCTGTGGAGGCTGAAACATCTGAAGTGAAAACGCCGTTTGCTGAAGGCTGCGATAAATGTCACGGGAGCGAACCTGCTTACCAAGAATGGCAACACGCGGGTCACTTCCACGCGCTTGTGAACCTAATTGAGGGTCCCTATGAGCTCCGTACTTCCTGTCTGAGTTGTCACTCCGGTGGTTATGAAGTCTTCAGCGAGCGTGCCTATCCGGGACATACTTATGACATAGAGACGGCGGTGAATGCTGTTTCTTGTTCTTCGTGCCATTCGCACACGAGCAAAGAGGAACACTTGTTGGTGCAACCTGCGAAGAAATTATGTGTTAGCTGCCATAAGATGGACTGCGGTTGTGCGGGTGCTGGTATTGTTCACCAATCACAGTCTGAGATGTTCCTTGGACGTGAAGGTGCTGGCGTTAAACGGATGCCCTCGCCACATGTGCGCGTGATGAAGAAGCGTTGTGTGCAATGCCACATGGTAAAAGCGGACCCTGAGGCGGTTGCGAAACACGGCGGCCATACGTTTATCGCCGATTTGTCAGTATGCAGTACTGCGGGTTGTCACGATAGTGCGGATAACAGTATGGAGACGAAGTTGCCGCAATATCGTGTTGAGATCGAGGCGAAGATGAAGGCTGTCAAGGCGATGCTGGCTGCTGCGCCCGACAAAACTTCGCAGGTGTATCTCGACGCAAAGTTAAACTACGATATGGTTAAAGGCGATAGTGGGTATGGACTCCACAATATGCCCTACGCGAATGCGCTTCTCGATTATAGCCTATCCCTGAAAAGCAAACTTGAATAGGATGTAGCGTACCGTACGATCTGACTGCGGTTTGCTTTGGATGTTGTCGGTTGTTATGCCTCTGCACTCAGTTCAGCGCGTAGCGGTACGTCTTGGTCTTTCGGGATATAGTAGCTCAACGGGTCACTGACGACCCCGATTAATTGTTTTTGGATCGGATTGCATTTGTCGACGAGTTCGTCGGGCATCGTGATATAGTCCATCGGTTTGACCCAGCGGTAGGCGTAGCCCATAAAGATCGTTTTTCGGGGTATGTCGGACCAGTTGTGTCCGATACCGTGCCAAGTTCGTTGTTCAAAGAGGAAAGCGTCTCCTGCGTTGACATTCATAGAGATGGCACCGCGTGCTGATCCGGTTTCGGGGTCGGTTGCGGGTCTGCCTTCCAATCGGTTGCTTCCGGGGACGAGGACTGTTGCGCCGGAGGCGGGGTCGGATTGGTCGCTAATGGCGTAAGCGATCTTGAGCATAATACGCGGATGCGGTTCTTGCATCTCTCGATATGAGGAGCCGCCGTCTCGGTGTAGACCGATGCGGTTCTTTACTTCATCGGGCGGTTCTTCTTTTGGCGGCAACACGATCAAGTGCGATGTGATCATCTGGACGTTCCAGTTCAGTACGCCGTAGGCGAGTGGTGCCGTCTTATGCCAATCAAGGAGTTGGAGAAACGCCTCGTGGTGTACGATACAGTTACGGAGGTTCAGTTTACCGCCTGCTTCAAGCCGTCCTGCGGCTTCCTGTTCCGCATAGACTTCATCAACAGCAGCATCGATTTCCGCGACGACATCGGGCGGTAATGCGTTATTAATCAACAGATACCCGTTATTTTCGACAAATTCTCTGTGCTGTGGTGTAAATACAGCTGCTTCGGCAGCATCAGTGATAGTATCCATAAGGTTTTTCCTTCTAATAGTATTGAAAGTGCCTCGATCTGCACAAATCGGGATTCTAATCGTGCTATACATTATACAGGATATTGGTAAAAAATTTCAAAGCAATTTATTTTTCTAATTGGTAGGGCAATTTATTAATATGGAAGCAAATGTAGAACGACCTGAACCTGAAGGGTCCTCTTTTCCGAGTGGAGGATATGATACGGCAGCAAAAAGCGTCGTTCAGAGAGAACCGAATGACTTAATCAGATTCAGTCTCGGTACATCGGATGCTGATGTAATTCAGGTTCTCGAAACAGAACAGCCGATATTGAATTGGTATCGTGCCGATAGTTTTATACACGCGAAGGTACGCGGCAAAGAAGTTATCGTGCATCTCGAACTTCAGACGCACGATAGTACAGAGATACCAATGCCACGCCGCGTAGCAGGCTATGTTGGTTTAGGTATTCGTACATTTGGAATGCCTATCTATTCGCATGTCATCTATTTCCATCCGAATGCGGGTCTCAATGATCCGGGGGAATACGTCCAAGATGGGCAGGCGTACGAGATTACCATCAAATACAAGGTTATCAGACTCTGTGAAATAGAGGGGCAAGAAATTCTGGATGAAAGGCTGAGAGGACTCATCCCGTTCGCACCATTGATGAAACCGCCAGCGGAGATGGATTCTAAAGAATGGCTGAGACACTGTATTGAAGTTGCCGAGACTATTCCAATGGACGCTGCAGACAAGCCTAATTATCTGAGGGTGTTTCATAAATAATAGTT
>JAAXHL010000051.1:0-23223 GCA_012270865.1 Candidatus Poribacteria bacterium
TTAAAATTGTCCAAACTATAGTATAAAATACTTAGGAGGGATTAGCCTTGAAAAATCTTATTATTGCTGTTGCCGTTATTATAGTCCTTATCGGCGCAATCGGTTGGGTCGTCCTTGGACGGAGTAAAAACGGAGTAGACCCGGCTTTAGCGAAGAAAGTTGAGGTCGTTGAACGCGGTGATTTCCAAATGAGCATCCGAGCCACAGGTAACCTCGAACCGCTTATCGACGTAGAGGTTAAATCCAACGTTGAAGGCGAGATCGTTAAACTTTACGTTCAAAATGGCGATTACGTAGAAGCAGGGGATGACCTAATAGACCTCGATCCCGAACTCTACCAAGAAGAGAAGAAACAGGCGGAAGCGGATGTCCGAGCAGCTAAAGCACAAGTCAAGCAAGCTGAACTCAACATTGAACTCAAAAAGGAACGCCTCCGAAGCCAACTCTCACAAGCGGAAGCAGATTTGAAAATGGCTCAAGCGGGCCTTGAGACAACACAAGCCACAACCATAACGCAAGTCAACCAATCCGAAACAGATATTCTGACCGCTAAAAACTCACTCGATCAAGACAACATCGCCTTGGAACAGGCTCGCATCGCTCTTGAACAAGCAAACATTACGCTGTCTGAACAAGAAACATCCCTCAGTTCAGCCAAGATTTCCTTGGATAACGCGAAATCTGAACTTGATCGAAATACGGAACTTTATGACAAGGAATTGGTCTCCAAAAAAGTATTGGAAGACGCACAAGCTCAGCACGTCAACGCTAAAGTTCAATATGAAAACGCCCAGAAACGGGTAGAATCACAGAAACAGACCATCCTTTCACAGCAACGAACCATTAAAGTACGTGAAACCTCCATAGCATCACGCGAACTAACACTGGAGAACCAGAAAAAGAACCTCGAAGACCTCAGAAAGATGCGCAAGAATTCAGAGGAAGAAGCACGACTCCGCGTCGGAAACTCCAGAACCCGTCTAAACGAATTGGAACTCAACCTCGAAAACGAGAAATCTTTGACAGAGCAATCCAGAGTCAGCGCAGATGCAAACCAACTCCGACGTGAAAGCACGTTGAAGAACCAGGCAGAACGACTCGAATGGACAAAGATCAAAGCACCTATGTCAGGGATCGTCACACTTTTGGAACTCGAAGTCGGTGAAATCGTGACTTCCGGACGCTCCGCATTCTCACAAAGTCCACCCCTTATGACCATCGTTGACCCCTCCAAAATGGTCGTCAAAACCTTCATCAACGAGGTGGATATGGAACGATTAGAGGAAGACCAGAGGGTAGACATCAAAGTTGATGCCTACCAAAGCAAAACTTATGAAGGTAAAGTTTATGAGATCTCGCCAAGTGGGCAGCAACAGGACAATATCATCTCCTTCGAGGTGATGATAGAAGTACTCGGATCCCCAGAAGAACTCAAACCCGGTATGAGCACCGATGTTGACATCATCACCTACGAAGAAAAGAATGTACTAATGGTGCCGATTGATGCTGTTATCAATGAAAAGAGCGTGATGGTCAATGCAGAGGTCGGGAACACATCCCCATTCAAAGTGAATCAGCCGATTGTGATGCAAACGCTCACTGAAAAGACCTTTAATGGTAAGGTTGAGAGCGTTGGGAACGGCAGCGTGACCATCAGATTGGATAGCGCGCAGCGTGGAGTTATGCCGGGACCTTCGACAGTATCGCTCCTCGTCAAAGGGAAAAAAGAAGCTGACGGTGTCCGCGCACAAGTGAATATCTCAAGTGGGAAGCATGTCATGTTAGATGATGGAAGTCCTACAGGCACGAGAACACCCGTTGAAACCGGTATGCAAAACGAAACGAAAGTGGTCATCAAAAGCGGCGTAACCGAAGGGGATCGAGTTATCCTCCAACAACGGAAACCACCGCAAGGCGGCTGGGGAAGGTAAATGGCTATAAACGAATAACCTGACCATCATAAGCAAGGTAGGCACTATCGGGAAGTTCAATGTCCATCTCTTTACACTGATCCGGAAAATAACGGTGATCCAATCGGTGCATAATGTGTGTGAAATAGGTCTCCCTCGGTTTCAACGCAGCGCTAATCTCTAACGATTCACCCACCGAAAGATGTGTCGGATGCCTCGGATTGAAACTCAGCGCATCAATCACAAGCACCTCTATCCCGTCTAACAGGTCCTGCGACTCCTTCGGGAGCCGTTTCACATCCGGTAGATACCCGAAATCGTCAATTCGATACCCGAAAGTGTCAACGTTCCCGTGTTCCACCGGAATCGGAGTAATCTCAAAACCGAGCAGTTCAAATCTCGAATCCCGATCAACAACATTCGGCAGCAGATGCCCGACACCGCCACCTTGGAACGTCTCCTTCGTGAACATATAGTCGAAGTTGCGCTGCAAGATGTTCATCGTCTGTTCGGGACCGTAAATCGGCATATCCATCTGTTGTTTCCGACACGGCATCACGATGTCATTTGTCCCACTGACATGATCCGCGTGAGAGTGCGTAAAAATAACAGCATCTATCCGATCAATCCGATTCCGGACAATCTGATCCATGAAATTCGGACCCAAATCGAATTGGAGGTTTTTCTCATCTTTCTCGATATGGATCGACGAACGGGTCCGATAGTTTTTAGAATTCACATCCCGCGCGTCTTCGCAGGTCTCGCATTCACATTTATACTCAGGAACGCCTGTCGAAGTACCCGAACCCAAAATTGTAATCTTCATTTATTATTTCTCAATTTTCTATCGTTACATATATTACTATAGTTTGGACAATTTGTTGTAGAATAGGCTTTTAGCCTGTTCCATCTTTTGCAGAATAGGGTACCGTTAGTTAGCCTGTTCACTCTTTTCTACCAGTTCGTCACCCCTCAAAACTCGTAGAAAAATAGAAACGGTTTCCTTGAAAACACTATACGATATGGATAAAAGTTGTCCAAACTATTATAACTGACAACTGATAACTACAAATGACTAAACTCAACCTTCAAGAATGTCTCATTCTGGCTGACATCATCGGCGACACACCGATGACCGTTATCTCCGGCTCCCGTCTAAAGCACGGAATGTGTGACGCTTATGTTGCCGGCACACTACCGGATATCACCGCCGCCCTTGTTTTCGATGCCTATTGTCCAGACGAGCCGTGCGGTTTCGGGAACGATGCCGACGCGCTCTGGCGACTCCTAAAAGCCACCGATGGATGGGGCTGCATCAACGTAGACACCCCATGCGCCGAACCACTGGGGACACTTATTCAAGCAGACACCGGAACAGCCGTCCGTTATTACGGCGACATCTACCACGCACTTTTAGAACCTGTTCACCCCTATCCGAACAAGGCGGTTCGCCTCCTGACCTCAGAAGATGTCCAGCACCTCGCGGAAGCACCCATAGAAGTGCAAGGCAACGGTTACAAAACACACGAAGCGATGGTAACAGAAGGCATCGCCGCTGGTGCCGTCGTGGACAGCAACATCGTCGCCATCGCACACACCTATGCCGAAACAAACCTACACACCGATATCGGAGTCTCTACCATAGAAGCGTGGCGTAAAAACGGGTTCGCGACCGCCGCAGCGTCACTCGTCGCACAGGAAATCCAAGCAAAGGGCAAAGTCCCTGTCTGGAGTTGCGGCGAAGACAACACCGCTTCACTCAGAGTCGCACAAAAATTGGGATTCACTGAAATCGGTCACCGCACCTACGTCATCCCAGCTTCACGAAAATAAAATCCCCACTATCCAAGCGCAGCATCAACTTTATTAATCGCGGCTGCCATCAATCGCGCATGCTCTTCCTGCATATTCACATTGAAACCGAACCGCAGGGCGCGCCCTAAAATAGACAACGTCTGTGGACACATATCCCGCGAATATTCAACATCCCCTTTGTAGCGCGGATCCGCCCACGGATACCCCGACGCATCCGGCGAATGCTTGAACAGAATTGAATCCCAATACGTATAGATATGCCGATCCGGGAAACCTTCGTTGTAGGCAGTTCCAGCGTTCAGCCCTTCAGCCCTGAGTGCATCGGTATATTTTTTCGCGAGTTCTAAATCGCGTACGATAATCGCGGCACTAATCCCACACTCACCAGCCGGGTCATCCACATGTTGGCGGATATACCCCTTCGGATCGTCGGCGAGTTCAGCAGTGAACGCCTTTTTCAATCGGCGTGTGTGTCCTAAAATATCCTCTAATTTCGAGAGCTGCACACGGGCAATTGACCCCAAAATTTCGCTTGTCCGGTAGCACTGCCGCGAGAACGGATCGTTCTGCCACTCAGAATCGCTCATCCACATCGGCAGACCCGGTTCCGCCGCAAACGCCGCGCGTTCATAGATATCGTAGTCATCCGTAAAGACGAGTCCACCCTCTCCACAAGAGATAACCTTGTAATAGTTAAGGCTCCACGCACCTGCGTGTCCCCACGTCCCAGCATACTTCCCCTTATACTGACCCCCGACACACTGACAGCAATCCTCAACAACCTTGAGATCGTGCTTCTGTGCAAGTTCGACAATCGCCTCAAGCCTGCACGGTACACCTTGCATGTGTACAGGTAGAACGGCTTTGGTATACGGTGTAATTTTCCGCTCAACATCGGCGAGATCTAAACCGAGTGAATCGTCGATTTCCGCAATGACCGGAATCGCACCCACACCGACGATAGCGGCAGCGGTCGCAATAAAGGTATACCCCGGTAAAATTACCTCATCACCCGGTCCGATGCCGAGCCCAGTAAGCGCACAGATGATTGCCGAAGTGCCTGAGTTCACCATCAACGCGTGTTTCGCACCGAGATGTGCGGCTGCTTCCTTCTCAAAACTGGCGACATTTGAATCCTCAACGAACCGAAAAAGTTTGCCACTGCGCAAGACCTCAGTCACGGCATCAATCTCACGCTGATCTATCATACTCGGTCCGTGCATCCCCCCGGGAATCGGTTCGGCGATAACAGGCGTTCCACCCTCTATTGCTAAACGTGATGCCATCTTTCTCCTCCATAAATCTTAGGACGTAGTTCTAAAATCCCTAAAAACACCAAATATGGTGACACTTTACCAGATGCGTCCCTTTTTGTCAACGGCATTTCTCTATCCCAATTACCTACGCCACCACGCTTTCTTCCCCTGATACGACGCGAGAAGTCTCGAAATCACCTTCGCCTTTTTGTCCAAACGCAATACCGACTCACAGGCTTCGACCACTTTCTGTTTCGTCTCCTCATCTTCCGTAACTTGATAAACATGGTGATAACTCTGCGCCACAGCCGTATGATAGGCAACAGCATCTACACCTTCAGGCACCTCAGCAGGAAGGTCGGCAGCAATCTCAACGGCTTTGTCCCACACCTCCACTTCAGCATGACAAATAACAAGCCAGTAGCGCGGAGCCTTCTGCTCTGGGTACAGCCATAATGCCTGTTCATAACACATCACCGCTTCCGTCCAAGCAGCGTTAGCAATGTGCAACTGCGCCAATTCAATATAGAAGTTATACAACCCTTTTTCCGTTATCGTGTAAAGCAATGCCCCAGTGTTCGCAAGCCAATCCCTTTCCAACAGGAAATTAATCGCCGAATTCCGCTCATCTTCCGTGATCTGAATATCGGTCAATAGGTGCTTCGCCATAGCAGCGTTCAGAAAAATTTTGGTACGACTCTGCAGCAGCGGATAGGCTTCCACCGGCTTATCCATCGTCAGGAGTTTAATCCCCGTAGCGATACGGAAGAGCGACACAATCTGGTCGCTGTTTTTGCGCGACATCTCATCAGCAACCGATTCCCGATTCTCTGAAAAGTGGAGATTGAGTTCGGCAACCGCATCTCGGATGTCTGTATTGCTCGGATCGAGTTGATGCGCCTGTGCGAAAAAGCGTTGCGCCGTGAAAAGTTCCCGCCAGCCGTGATAGATGGTCCCGAGGCGAAAATTGGCAAGCGCGTGGGTGAGTGGTTCGTCAGTGGTGTTAAGAATATCATCGTAGGCTTGGATGGCTTCAGCAAGCCTACCTTCAGATTCTAACGCTCGCGCTTCAGTGATTAGATTTGACATAAAAGGTTCGCTTCCTTAATAAACGTTGACCCTCATTTTAACCCGATAGCATTCGTTTGTCAAGTACCTTTCCTGCCTGAAGATTTACATTAAGTTGTTAGTTAACACCCATTCAGGAAACAGAATGTGATTCATCAAAACATCTCTTAACTGAAAACTGAAAGGTTTTCGCAGAAAGCCGTACTGATAACTGACAACTATTAACCAAAACGCATTGACATACTCCGAAAAAAACGGTAAAATTACACTATGGAGAATTCTTTGATGAAACAACTATCACTTCTACTCGTTTTCACAATCAGCATCGGACTTTACACTGCTACGGCAGTCCCGCCAGCCGCTATTGACACACCGCCGTGGCAACCCGCAGGAAAATACACACATCCCGACATCCGAGAAAGTTCCGGCATCGTCGCAAGTCAGCAGTTTGAAGGTGTCTACTGGACGCTCAACGACTCCGGCAACCCCGCCACACTCTACGCTACAAAACTCAACGGCGAACTCATCCAAGAAATAGCAGTAAAAGGTTCAGGAAACTTCGACTGGGAAGCACTCGGTATCGACGACAAAAACCGACTCTGGATCGGAGAAATCGGCAACAACAGTAGACTGCGGATGGATCTGAAGGTCGTTGTCGTTGAAGAACCCGACCCGTTTACCGAAACGCAGACGGAAGTCATCGCCAGTTACCCATACCGCTATCCAAACGAAAATGTAGACGCAGAAGGACTCTTCGTTGCTAACGGTATCCCGTATATCGTATCTAAAGAGCGCGAACGCGCTGTGCTTTACCGGTTCCCAGCACTGCAACCCGATACAAAACAGGTATTAGAAAAAGTCGGTGAATTTGACAGTGCGAAGTTCGTAACAGGAGCAGGAGTGTCCAAAGACGCGACACGCCTCGTTGTTTGCACCTACAACGCTCTCTGGGTATATCACGGCGTAGCAGGTGATTTGGCAAAAATGATTCA
Source organism: Candidatus Poribacteria bacterium (assembly GCA_012270865.1). GTDB lineage: Bacteria > Poribacteria > WGA-4E > WGA-4E > WGA-3G > WGA-3G. The sequence goes on from JAAXHL010000051.1 coordinate 7,042, forward strand.
AAGCACACCCCAGCACTTACCTCACAGTTTTGATGGAGAAGCCGTCTGCTTTGACGGCAACGATCTCGTCTTGACAAATGAGGCACGCGACATCTATTATCTCCCACAATTTTGGTATCAAAAAGCCTGGCCACTACCACCAAAGCAGACGCTATCCGCAGCTACACTTTTCCCAGCAATAAAATCAGTGGACGCAACGGCGCAAGTAGAGACTTACCTCGCAGCAGGCTTTGATATGGGTGGAAGCCACGTCGCCTTCACACCACAGAATGCTCGTGAAGAAGCCACATTAACAATACCGATAGATGCACCTTACAGAAACGTCTATGAAATCCGGGCTATTTTAACACGCGGGCAAGAATACGGACGCGTTGAACTATCTGCCAACGGCACCGTAGTCGGTAACCCTTACGACTGCTATTCCACAGAGGCGATAGCAGGGACACTGGTAAATTTAGGAACCGCACAACTCAATAGTGGCAAGAACCGCATCACACTCAAAAGTGTTGGAAAAGCATCCGAAGCGACAGGCTACAAAATCGGCATCGATGCCTTCCAAATCCTACACGCCTCGCCGTTTGTAAAAAGGTATAAGGTCTTAGGTCCCTTTCCGAGAAAAGGTCTTAGGACAGTCGATACACCTTACCCCCCTGAAACAGACCTTGACCCAAACGCTACCTACGAAGGCGTTGAAGGGAAGTCTATCAGTTGGCGAGAAGCGACTGCTGAAACAGATGGCATGTTAGATTTGCGAAAAAACATCGGTCTCGATACAAACGTTGTCGGCTACGCACTCAGTTACATCTACGCACCAAAAGCGATGGATACCGTTCTGCTCTTAGGGAGTGATGAGGCAGTCGCCGTCTGGTTGAACGGCACCGAAATTCACCGGAAAGACGGTTTTCGCAGCGTAGATCCAGATACCGACGCAGTTCCGTGCCAGCTGCAAGCAGGATGGAACGTAGTACTATGCAAAACAGGTCAGAACGGGTGGTATTGGAGCCTCTATCTGCGATTCACGGACGCAGATGGCGTTCTCAGATACGCCACCGAACCAGAAGAATAGCGTTTTTCCCATAACCGTTTGAATCCGTGATTTACCCCAATCCTATCAAATTTCCTCACCCATAAAAAGCAACACCCCGTCTGTATCCATTTCCACGAATTCATCGTTAAACTTGTAGGTAAATATATCATAGGACTTACGCAGCCCGCTCTTTTGTAGCATAACCTGTTAGGTTGTGTTAAGAAACCGTGTGCGTTTTTTCTCAGCTCATCCTCTCAAACAGCATTCTATCGTCAAAATCGCGTAGGTCCTGTATCATTAGAACTGCAAACGTTAAACGTTAGATAGTGAATTAGATAGGACTTACGCATACTGCTCTTTTGTAGCATAAACTGTTAGTTTGTGTCCCCAGAACGTTGGGTTTTCCGAAAGTCTCATCTAACAGAATAGGCTGCAGTCAAAATTGCGTAAGTCCCGTTAGACACATTATTCAATTTGAGAACAGTAGTGGGGTATATTCGATGCAATTTAATTTTCTTAGACGTAACAGACAAAGCATATTGCTGCGTATCACACAAACAATCGGCTTGGTTGTGATTATCTTGGCAACCGTATCCGTTCCAGTAGACGCTTCCAGTATAGCACACCGCGATATTTTTGTCGGAGCAAGTGCACGAGCCGTCGGTATGGGCAGCGCATTCACAGCAGGACCCTCAGCAAATAACGGTTTCCTATGGAATCCATCTTCATTAGGGTTTATGAACGGCGTAGAAGTAAGCATGGGTGGCATGCCGTTTCCCGGTAGCACATCAAGCAACGAACAGGCATTCTCTATCGCAGCAAGTCCAAGGTCCTTCGGCATAACAGAAAGAGACTTAGGCAACTTATCTTTCGCAACATGGCTCAACGGTTGGGGAAACAATACAACTGAATCCACACAGATTGTGCTTTTAGGATACGGACTCGCGTTCGGACAAAACGCCTCGGCAGGCGCGAACTTACGCTACTACCAAAACAACAACCCTATCAGAACGAACTTCTTATGGAGCGTAGATTTAGGGATGCAGTTTGCCTACCCTTTGGAAAAATGGGGCGATACTGTGAAGGTCGGGGTCAACTTCTCCGAACTCAGTAACGGCATTCGAAAAAACGGTGTCCTACTTGAAAATTCTCCCTTAGCAGCACGTTTCGGGACAACCTACGAATTCAGCAATCACACGCTCTTTTCCGCCGATTTCGCTGTCCGAGGTGAAAACAACATAGACTGGGCAGAACGCCTCCGACTCCATATCGGTGCCGAACACTGGCTCATCAACGGACATTTCGGACTACGCGTCGGTTATACCACCCTAACAAATTCCGACAGACTCTTGGACGGCGAATTAGCACGCGGTGTCAGCTTCCGAAATTCTGCCGGACAACTCGATTACGCTTACGTCAGCGGCAGCGACTTTGAGGATGGCGTTCACTGGATCTCCGCAACCCTACGTTGGGGCGGCGGGAATACAGAACCCGTATTAGTAGAAACACCTCCCGAAGCACCCAAAACTGAAGAGGTTCAAGAAGAACACGCACCGATTTTAATGCCCGCAACCCTCACGGCTGAAACAACAACATTAGAATTGCAGCTTTTAAACCAAGTCATCTCACCGAATAACGACGGCGTTGCAGACGAAACAACGTTCAGTTTGCAGCTCCCGAAAACTGCGAACGCACAAGAAACCGCAAGCGACACCCTAAAGTGGCAATTAAATATCCGTGATGAATATACCGAAAGTGTTTGGGAAAAATCTGGCACAGGTCTCCCCACAGAAGGCATCGTCTGGAATGGAAGCGCAAACACAGGCAACTTGGTGCCAGATGGCGACTACGAAGTCCAACTGCACCTCCTTGACACCCAAGGGAAATCGCACCTAAAAGACAGTGAAAAAATCACAGTAGACCTCATCCCCACAACCTTAGAACTCTTTGGAAAGACAGCCACAACAGTCGGTGTCAAAACGTGGGACATGAGTCCACTCGCACATTGGAAACTTGAACTTTTCGATACCGAGAACACACTTGTCGAACAGGTTGAGGGAGAGGGCACACCACCAGAGGAGATCACTTTAACCAAAATCCAATCGCAGCCTGCCGCTACTTACATTGGCAAGTTGCACGTTCAGGACATCGCTGGCAACCAGAGTACACAAGAGGCGCAGCTCACACTCGGCGCAGAGCCGCAAATCGTAGAACCGGACACGACAACAGCATCGGACGCACCGGCAGCAAGGCTGACATTAATGGTCGGCTCTTTTGCCCAATCCCGTAACGCCGAAATGCTGGCTGAAAATTTGGGCTGGATGTATCCAGACGAGGAAGTACAGGTATATGAGGCAGTCGTCGAAGGAAGAACGATGCATCGCGTAACCATCGGAACATTTTCCGAACGCTCAGAGGCAGCAGACCTCAAACAGCACATCCAAGAAACCCAAGGCGTTGAACCGATACTGATTACAGTTGAATAACAGTTCCGGCCCAGTATAGTGCTCTCAGATAGGTAGGCGTGCTTCCAAAGCACGCCATCAACAGACCAAGACAGTTTTAGGTGGTGACTCGGAAGCGGAAACGGTGGGGTCCGCTTGTGCTGCTTCTTCGGCACGTCTCTCCTGAACAACCTGTCTGACTACCAACTTAACCTCTCTTCTTGTGAATGTCCCGCATTTCGGAGTGGATTTAACAGTTCTTCGCCTCGCCATGCAAATCACCTCCTTGAGCTATGCTTCAATTGCATTCTTATCAAAGTGGGGTGAGTTATCAGAAGTTTTCTGTCTTTCTGCTAAAATCTTACGCAGCCGAAGAACAACGGGTGGTGGGTTTTTCTCGTATTCTTCCCGTGACTTCCGACAGTATTCCAGATAATCTTCCAAATAGGCACCAACTTTTTCTCGGTTTTGCAGATAATATAGGATTGTAGCATAAACCTGTTCCAGTGTGACCGTATGAAAACGTTCAGCGATTGCCTCTGCTGTTTGATTGTAGTTAATATACTCGTCCAAGACAGATTCTATGCCTATACGTGTGCCTTTAATGCGAATATCATCTTCCGCCAAAAAGTTAAAGTACTCTTCAATTTGCATGGGACATCTCCGTTGCTTTGATGGCATCAATAATATCTAATGCTTAAATTATATCTCCAGTCCGGCAGAATAGCAAACTTTTTTACCAAGTGGTTTGTAATTGTCGTTTCATGCTGGTTTGGCATAATGTTTCCTTGGGATTGTTTTCGATGATGTGTGAATCTGGTGGAGTTACGGAAAGGGTCTACCGAGTATGGTGACGATGTATTTCTATAGGTGTGCAATATCCACCGGACTGAAGAAATTAACTTTGCGGCTGGGATGATAATGTAAATCCAGCAGACGGAAAACGATATTTGTAACGCTACCAAATTTTCACAAGGGTAGCAACGATTTGCAAAACCTGAATAACGGTTTCATCTGGCATATCCCCCGCGTACCGTGCGCGTCTTTCCCACCAATCGAGGCTTTTGATATGATCCGCTTGAATGACTCCATCAAGCTCAATAATTCTGGTGAGGTCCTTACTATGAATTTCTACGCCTGGTGGGATCGGAACATCAAGATCTGCACGGTAGGGCTTCCGACTGGTCGTGATTGGACACATAATTGCCAACCACAATCTACGATTATAGATTTCTTCAGAGAGTACAAGGGCTGGGTGCTCTTTTGCTTGCTCATGTCCAGCGTGGGGATTAAAGTCAATCCATACGATATCACCGTGTCGTGGAACATACATATTGAAGTTTACCAAACCTCCTTGCCCACTGGTTGACCGGTGTCTGTTTCTTCCGAAAGGCCAGGTTTTCGGACTTCAACTTTGGGCTCTGGGACCTTGGCTAAAAGTTCTTCTATTGTATAATTTGGACGCGGTATAGGCCTGCACCTTTCTTGACTGCAAGATGCCATTCCAACTTTCTTACCACGCAATTTAGATTCTGAAACTTCAGTAGAAGATTTATCAGATGTATAGTCCTCTTGTTTCATGACTTAACTCCTTTTTCAGAAAGCAACTATATTAGATAGCGTGTTAGGATAATTATAACACAGGCAAAACGGTTGTTCAAGCGAAAGTCGGTTTAGTTGAACACCTCCAAGTCTGGTAGGACTGTACAGTTTACGACAGCCAATAATTAGGTTTGAAGATATAATTCTATATCGAATAAAACTCCGAGGCGTTCTCGTAAAAGAGCCTGTTTCTCTCTGCATCCGAAGCATCTTCGACAGTCCACAAAAGCGCATCTACCCACTCCCGATATGTCGCCGCCAGCGTACACACGGGCCAATCGCTCCCGAACATCAGCCGCTCATAACCGAACGCCTCCACCAGATGCCGGATATACGGCTTAAGCTCCTCACGCGTCCAATTCTCGCTCGCAGTCGTCACGATCCCTGATACCTTACAGTGGACATTCTCAAAAGCAGCGAGCTCACGGATATACGTCGCCCACGGTTCAAACTGCCCACCCTTTATATCCGGGCCGCCGCAGTGGTTAAGCGCGTGCCGCACATCCGGCGTCGCTTTAACCAACGCAATCGCCGCTGGCAGCTGCACCTGATTCGCACAGAGTTCAAAAGACAAATCAAACTTCGACAGCAATTTCACACCGTTAATCAGTTCAGAAGTCGCATAGAACTCCGGATCCGGGTGGTGCCATGCCATCCGGCGCACCCCAACAACGAGTCCGAATCCGACAAGCTCCGCAAGCACAGCCTCGGCGTTCCGTTTTTCCAACGGTGCTGCCGCCGCGATGGCCCCTATCATCCCATCCGTTTCAGCGATCTCCGTCAGCCACGCCACCTCTTTAACAACATCCGCCTCAGCAGGATCCCCCTCAACATGAACCGACTTGACGACATTAAGACCGCCAATCGCCTCGCGATAATCTTCCGCTGTATACCGTTTCTCTAACAGATCAAACCCCTCAAGCCAAGGATATTCTAAATTTTCAGTATCCCAAAGGTGTTGGTGCGTATCAATTATCTTAAGCAAAGTATCTGTCCTCCTTCGTTTCTTATAGTGTTTTGTCCCTATGAAATGATGGGACAAAAATATGTATTTCACATACTGATGCCAAGAAACACAAAGCTCTTCGGTAGGAGCGAGCTGTGCTCGCGATCCGATGCCAAGAAACACAAAGCTCTTCGGTAGGAGCGAGCTGTGCTCGCGATCTTTCTACCAATCAACTTTTGGTGACAAAACAATGGGTTAGACACATTCTGACTTGACAGTATAGCACGTTATCGGAATAGCGTCAAATTGTAGAGGTTTTCAGACCACGGGCATTCAATTGTCCGTTTTTGGTGTTGTCCTTTTGGCAGGCGTTAATACTTAATTTGTGTTATGCTTTTTAAGAAACCGCTGAAATTTTCGCTAGATTTCGCTAGATTTCGCAGCATTTTGCACCGGGTCTTAAAAAAAGATGTACAATCCAATAATTTCTTAAAATTGAATGGCACTGGATTTTATTTTGATATTGCGATATTGTGATTTGTAGGTTGACAAATAATTTGAAAATAGTGTAAAATTAAAATAGTGAGTTGGTTGTATCTGTTTCCTAACAAATGTAAAAAAGGAGAAAATCATGGCAACTACGATCCGTCAAAGAGATGGCGTTGCAATTTTGGAACCGAGTGGCAAAATAATGGGGTCTTCCGTATCGGAGTTACGAGACGCTATCACGTCGCAGATAGATGCGTCGGAGGCACCTCGTATCCTCATCAATTTCGAGCGCGTTACGATGATGGACAGTTCCGGTCTCGGTACGCTGATGGGCGCACATGTCGCCGCAACACGCAAAAAGGGGCGTATTGGCGTTATCCATGTCGGGAAAAACATCAAAAATCTGATTGTACGGAGTCGGCTCGTCAGTATCTTTGAACATTTTGATGGCGAAGATTCTGCAATCGCAGGCTTGTCCAGTGAAAGTCAATAACTGAGATAGAGGAGACACGCCTACGATCAAAATCGACTATGGTATTAGGAGTACTTTATGGCAATCACCGTATCTGAGAGAGAAGGGGTCGTTATTTTTAGACTCACTGGTAGGATTATCGCCCCGGGCATCGAAGAAGTCTCGGAAACTCTGTCGGAGACACTCGCGGTGCGCGCCTCGCCAGTGAAACTGGTATTTGACTTCAAGGGCGTAACCGCACTGGATAGCTCGGGGCTGGGTGCACTCATGAAAGTTTATTCCGATATTCAACCGCACGGTGGAGAGATTGCGGTGATTAACGTCAACAAGCATGTCAAAAATCTTATTGTTATGGCACGATTAATCACCGTTTTCAAAAGTTATGAGAATGAGGAGGATGCCGTTGCTGCTTTGCTGCACCATCCCTAATTTAAACAAAGTGTCCTACCTTCGAGACGCAGACTGTTTTCGCTAAAACGCAATAAACACCTGTAAGTAATGATCGATGGTATGGCACAAATAAGGGAAATGTCTCATGATAAAAAACATCCTCGTCGCTATCGGCGATACGGATTACGAAAAGAACGCCTTTGAGTACGCCGGGCAATTAGCCGTGCTTTTAGAGACACATCTATCGTGCGTCTTCTTTCAAGACAGCAGCCACGGCGGGAATGCTGATGTCGCAGCAACTGTTATCCGTCGAACAGAAGCCGAATGCGCCCTCTATGATTTCCTCGATTACCATATTGAGGCTGTCGCAGGAAACCCAAGACAGATGATTTGCGAAGTCGCTCGCTCCGCAGACCTCGTCGTCGTCGGGCTCCCAGAAGATGTCCGAAAACGTCGATTAAAACTTATTCAAGACCAGATAGACGATGTTTTACAACATATCACAAGACCGATCATCGTCGTCCATGAACAGTGCACACTTCTCCGAAAAATACTCGCTGTTCACCACGGCGATATCTATTCCGATCACGCTTTAGGGCTTGTTGCTGAAATCGGAGAACTGACAAAGGCTGGCATTGTTGGACTCGCACTTTCAAGCACACAACCAGAAGCAACACAGATCAAGCAGCAGATGGAAGCGTACTTAAAATACTATGATGTACAATCCGAATTTATTACCGCTCGCGGTTTTACGGTCGCAAATATATTAGAAAACGCAGAGGAAAGGGATTGCGACCTCATCGCATTAAGCGCAAGCCATCACGGTAGGTTGTACGAACTCGTTTTCCAAAGCACCACACAAACCGTCGTCAAACTCGCAAATCGCGCAGTCTTGGTGACGAGATAAATTTATCACGCAAGTCGCATGATGCTCCTATCTCGCATCTCCGGGAGGCAGACATGAAGTCGAATGACACAACTTGCAAAGAACAAACAGAGGATTCCGTTGATCTTTACGACCTCTTAGGAATCTCCGCAGATATGTTCGCATGTATTAGTTGTGACGGCACCTTCGCGCCGCTCAACCCTGCATGGGAAAACGCTCTCGGATTCACGGAATCGGAACTCCGAAACCAACCCTGGTCAACGTTTGTACATCCACAAGATAGGCAGAAAGCAATCGATAGCATCGAACAGGTCGAAACAGAAGAAAATCACGATACGACCTTTGAAAGCCGATTCCGCTGCAAAGATGAATCCTATAAGTGGTTCAGATGCCGTGTAACGAAGGCACCCGAAAAAAAACGCTGCTACATTGTCGCAACCGATATTACCCGACAAAAACGACTCGAAGCAACCGTGAAAGAGGGCGAAATTCGGTTCCAGCAACTCGTCGTAACACACGCACAAGAAGGGGACCTCTTACATACCTTAATGGACCATACGCCTGACCATATTTACTTTAAAGACAAGGAGAGCCGGTTTATCCGAATTAACCGTTCCTTGGCAGACAAGTTCGGCTTGGAAAATCCGATAAACGCAGCCAATAAAACAGATTTTGATTTCTTTACCCGTGAACATGCACAACAGGCATACCAAGACGAGCAGGACGTTATCAAAACCGGGAAACCCATTGAAGGGAAACAGGAAAAAGAGACATGGCCCGATGAACAAGATACATGGGTCTCAACAACGAAAGTGCCGATTCGTGATAGAGAGGGACGCGTTATTGGAACATGTGGTATTTCTCGAGATATAACTGAATACTATCGCGCACAACAGGCACTTCGAGATTCCGAAGCAAATTGGCGGTCGCTTGTTGAAAGTGTACCAGATATTATCTCAACCATTGACCGAGACTATCGGCTTGAGTTTATCAATAGACTCCCGCCTAACCTCGGTTTAAAACCTCAAGATATCATCGGACAGAGCGTTTTCGATTTCCTCCCTGAAGAGCATCACGGACGGCTTACAGAAGCATGTGCAAAGGTCATTGAAACCGGTGAAGTCGCTACCTATGAAGTCCAAGGTTTGATGAGTGGGTATTGGTATGCTTCCTGCCTCGGCCCCATTCAACGGGACGGCGAATTGATCGGGTTCGTAATGGCATCAACCAATATCACTGACCGCAAACAGGCAGAAATTGAATTACAACATAGTGAAGAACGGTTTCGTCGCGCTGTCTTGAATGCACCCCTGCCGATTATGATACATGCCGAAGATGGTGAAATTTTACAAATCAGTCGAGCATGGACAGAACTAACAGGCTACACCCTCGAAGATATACCTACCATTACAAACTGGTTATCCCAGACGGAAAGTCAAGAACCCGAAGATATTGAAGCACATCTCGAACAGTTGTATAATTCCACAGGACCCGGAGTAGAAGGTGAATACGAGATTTTTACCAAGTCCGGAAAAAGACGGATTTGGGAGTTTAGCTCCTCCTTGCTCGGAGCACTACCAGATAAAAGGCAGCTCGGCATTAGTATGGCACTCGATGTCACCGAGCGAATAAAAACGCAAAAGGTGATGCAACGAGCGATGGAGACAGCTGAACAAGCAAGCCGAGCCAAAAGCGATTTTCTCGCAAACATGAGTCATGAACTACGCACACCCTTAAATGCAATCATCGGGTTCGCAGAGATACTCCGAGATGAACTCGTCGGGAGCGTTAACGACGAGCAGAAAGAATGTATCAATGACATCCATATAAGTGGTCAGCATCTCTTAGAGATGATTAACGATATACTTGATCTGTCAAAAATTGAAGCCGGAAAAATGGTACTGCAATTGGAGGAATTCTCTGTCGTAGAGGCGGTCGAAGAGGTGAACGCTATTATTACCGCACTCGCGGTGAAAAAGAATTTGGAACTTACCTTGAAATACAATCGCGATTATAAAATTAAAGCCGATCGCGTTAAATTTAAACAGATCTTTTACAATTTACTCGCTAATGCAGTAAAATTTACGCCGGAAGGCGGTAAAGTTGAGACACATCTCGAAGTCACCCCAACGGAACTACGTGCAAACGTTATTGATACAGGTATAGGTATTGCCGAAGCCGATCAGGAGAAACTTTTCGCACCCTTTACACAGATTGATACCTCGAAATCTCGACGGTATGGTGGGACTGGACTCGGTTTAGCATTGACGCGCAGGCTTATCGTGCTGCACGGTGGGGAAATCAGCGTCAAAAGCCAAGAAGGTAAAGGCAGCAACTTCGTTTTGCGGATGCCGCTACACCAGCCAGAGCATCACACCGATGTTGATGCTGATGAAGTCGCATAGCCAGTTAAACGCGGTGCTCTGATATGACCGCCAGTTTAACATAGGGGACAGCCCGTGAGAACCGAAAATCTACCTCAAGACGATGGACAAACAGAAACACCAAAACGCATCTTGGTCATTGAAGATCAAGAATTAAACCGCAAGGTTGTACGCATTGTTCTGCAGTCAAGAGGCTATACAGTGGTCGAAGCCACTGATGCTATGGAGGCACTCGCCTCTTTGGAGGACGAGATACCCCAGCTGATTCTCATGGATATCGCTTTACCAGGACAAAGCGGCGAAGACCTAACAAAACGGATCAAAGCGAATTTGGCGTGGGTAGATATACCCATTATCGCATTAACCGCTGCAGCGATGTCTGGCGACAAAGAGCGTATCCTCAAAGCCGGATGCGATGATTATCTCAGTAAACCGATTGACATTAAAATATTGGTTGAACGGGTAGAGACCCACCTGAGAGGAACAGAGGCATGAGCGATCAAATAATTTCTGAACGCGAAAAAACAGCGAAAATTCTCGTCGTCGACGATGAACCCCGAAATGTCAAAATCCTCCAGATTCAACTCAAGGCACGCGGATATACCGTCTATACAGCAGCAGATGGACTCGAAGCACTTGATGTCGTAGAGAAGGAGATGCCAGACCTCATCTTATTGGATATCAATATGCCGAGGATGGACGGCTTTGAGGTCGTTGAACGTATTCGGGCGGATGATACAACCCAATTTATCCCCATTGTGATGATAACCGCGCTCCGCGATACCCGTGAAAATCGGATCAAGTCACTCGAAGTCGGTGCCGACGATTTTATTGAAAAGCCTTTTGATAGTGTCGAAGTTCTTGCACGTGTCCGATCCCTGTTGCGTATTAAAGCCTATCAGGATACACTCGCAGAACATAATGCCCGATTGGAAGAAGAACTCCAAATGGCGCGCAACATTCAGGAGATACTCATACCACAGAACGGTGTACTGGAGTTATCCGGTTTTCGGATCGCCTCCCGTTGTTGTCCTGAAATGGCAGTCGGCGGAGACTTCTATGATATCTGGGAAATCGCACCGAACCGAATCGGTGTCTTTATTTCTGATGTTATGGGACACGGTGTTTCAGCCGCATTCGTAACTGTCTTTATCAAAACAATCTTAGCGGAATTCCAACAACAGATTGAAGACAACCCCGCATACCTGCTTGAAATACTAAATACCCGTTTCAGCGATTTAATTAGTTCACGCTTGTTTATGTTCGCAACAGCCTTCTGTGGGATCATTGATGTCGCGAAAGGCGAACTCGTCTGTGCGAATGCCGGGCACGCCTTCCCACTTTTATACAATTCCGATCAACAGACTTACGCTGCTATCGGCGATAAATACGCAGGAAACGGCTTGGGTATTTGGCAGGAATCGGCTTATGAGATGATGCGGTATCCATTTGACCGATCAAGTCGGATGTTACTCTATACAGACGGTGTTTATGAAGCGAAGAACGCAAACGGTGAGGAATTTACTGCCGAACGCCTCCAAAAATTGGCGTGCGCTTGCATAGAGCAGTCGGCTGCACATCTGATCGCAAGCATCTCTGAATCGGTTGATGCTTTTACAGGGGCATGTCCAAAAGAGGATGATCTGACGCTTATCGCAATTGAGGTCGCTGAGTGATAGCACCCACTGCCTAAAGGCAGGGGTTTCGGCTTCGTAGACAGTGCGGTTTTCTCTAAGAGTCGACCGTCTAACTCCGTCTCCACCAGCAGGTCATTCCCCATTAGGTAAGTCGTTAGCGTTTGCCGCGCGTCGGCTTTAGAAGTTGAAAAACAACACGAACATCGGTACCGCCTGCTGCGTTGATTTGCATTTCATAGGTATCGGAGAGCGATTTGGCAATAAAAATCCCGTGTCCGCCCTCGTTGCTCGGGGATCGGTTGGCTTCGATTTCTGAAAGCCGTTCGTGTGTTAACCACTTGTGTTGACCTTTATGCCGTGAACCGGTATCTTGTACTAAGATTTCGAGTGAGTGAGCATCGCTTCTAATGTGTAGTTTAATGCCGACGGTCGCATCAATTGAACCGTGATGGACGGCGTTACTACAAATTTCATCAATAACCAATTGGATGTCAGCGACGCGTTTCCTGGGGAATCCGAGATTTTTTGCAAGGTTTCCGATAAACGCACGGACAGGGTCTATATAGAAGACTGCACTCGGTATTTTAAGTTGAATATCTGCGTTTTCCATGTGCGGATGTTGCTCAGTTTTAAAATGCAGCGAGTGCACTATTTTCGGATTCATAGATTTCGACGACACTCGAGGCACCGATTAAATTGAACGTACGCGTCAAATTGTCCGCGAGTTCGCAAATTTTAAGGTCCCCACCATTCTGGCGAAGCCGTTTCGCAACACCGACAAGCGCACCAACAGCCGTACTGTTGATATGACTCACCTCACTAAGATTAACGACAACTTTCTCCACTTTTTCTGCCAAAAGTTCCTCAAGTACCTTCCGCAAATCAGATGCTGCGTAACTGCTCAAGTCTGTTTTAATTTCAAGGACCTTGACACCAGACTCCTCCCGAACCTTCATTAATTTTGTCGAATCCATAATAGAAGTCCCCTCTCATGAATTGAAACTATTTGCGATTCCGAGACCTTTTTTAATCTTATGGGGTGTTCTCCACTGCAGGCGAGGTTTGATGAAGTTTAATTTATTAATTCGGTAATTCCGATTTGCCCCAGGCCCGGTAGGTGCGGTTTCTAACCGCACCGGATTTCTAAAAGAAATTACCGATTTATTTTATTAAACTTTATGTAACCCCACCTTCTATAGATGTCTCGTTAATTGCAGGTTTTACTATATTTGCGGTTCTGAGACCTTTTTTAATCTTATAGCAAATCAAGAAAAAAGTCAAATAAAATTTCCAATTTTTCTAATTTAACTCAAGTTGCCGCTTGTAAATCCGTGGAATGTTTCTTTGCAAACCGACGGTAAGAAAAAAATAAATTGCAGTCAACGAAAAATCTTGTTGCTTTTCTTTAAACATTTATGGTATACTATTGCGTAACCGATTTGTAAAGTGTTAAAAGCACTTTGAATATAAGGAGGAACTGGCGGATTAACGCTATCAGGCGTTTTTTATGGACCAGGTATCTTGATGAACAACGAACAGGCAAATACAAATGCGTCCACTGTTGATGTGGATGAAGAAAAACACGCAGCTGAAGGATCAGCTGAAATGAATCAGGAAGTAGCGAACGAGGCAGAGATGCCAGAGGCTGAACAAACAGCTTCAGCAACCGAGGCAGACGTTGATGCGCAAGAAGAAGGCACAAGCGATGAAGTAGAAACGGCTACTGACGATGTTGATTCCGAACAGGCTGCAGATGACGCACCCCCTGAAGAGACGGGAGCAGAGACTGCCAGCGAAGTTGATGCCGAAGAAGCAACAACACTCCCTGATGAAACCGCACCTGAAGCGGAAGTAGATAGCGCTACTGTCGCAGATGACACAAATGCCGAAGAAGAGGTAGCAACACCTGACGACGAAACGGCATCTGAGGATGCAGCCGACGCGTCGGAAGAACCGTTGGAACCTATGAGCGCAGAATCTCTTGAGGAAGCGTATGATAATTCAATAAAAGCGTTTACAGACGGAGAGATTGTTAAAGGTGTTGTCGTAGATGTTAACCGTGATGAGGTGATGATTGACATCGGTTTTAAATCCGAAGGCTACATCCCCGCAGCGGAATTTGAATCCGGCGACAATGATTTACCAGGCGTCCAAGTTGGCGATGAAATTGATGTTTATATCGTCCGACGTGAAGACTCCGAAGGACAGATCGTCCTTTCTAAAAAAATCGCCGATCAAACTCTCATTTGGGACGAAATCGCAGCAGCACATGAGTCCGGTGAACCCGTACAAGGGCGTGTTACAGAACGCATTAAAGGCGGATTACGCGTGAGCGTCGGATCTTTACGCGGTTTCTTACCGGCTTCACAAGTCGAGCTAAGACCCATACAGAACCTTGAACAGTATGTCGGTCAAACACTCGATATGAAAGTTATCAGTCTCAGTAAGCGACGGCATAACATCGTTTTATCGCGTCGGGCATGGTTGGAAACTGAACTCGTCAAGAAGCGAGCAGAGATTCTCAGCACCCTTGAGGTCGGTCAACGAATTACAGGCGTCGTGAAAAACATAACCGCCTTCGGGGCGTTTGTAGACCTCGGCGGCGTTGACGGGCTACTTCATAAAACGGATATGTCCTGGAGACGTATACATCATCCCTCTGATGTCGTCTCTGTCGGTGATGAGATTGAAGTTGAGGTCATCGGTATCGGTCAAGACAACGAAAAGATTTCCTTGGGCTTGAAACAGATGACTGAGGACCCCTGGGAAAACGTTGATGAAAAATATCCTATCGGTTCTACAGTTCACGGCGTTGTCGTTAACATTGTCAACTACGGCGCGTTTTTACAACTTGAAGAAGGCGTTGAAGGGCTAATTCATGTGTCTGAAATGGCATGGACACGCCGGAATGTCGCACCCTCACGAATCGTCAATAAGGGCGATGAAGTCGAAGCTGTCGTCCTCGAAATTTCAAGAGAAGATAAACGAATATCGCTCGGGCTGAAGCAGTTACAACAGAACCCATGGGAACTCTTGGAACAGCGGTCGCCTGAAGGTAGTAAAATTACAGGACGTATCCGAAACATAACCAGTTTCGGCGCGTTTGTCGAAATTGAACCCGGAATTGATGGCTTAATTCATACTTCTGATCTCTCCTGGACCAAGCGCGGAACCGCAGCGAACGACCAGCTGAAGGAAGGAGACGAGATTGAAGTTGTCGTACTACAAATCGACGCAGATGAACGTCGCGTCTCATTGGGACTCAAGCAGACACAGCCTGACCCTTGGGAGGAAGTACCAGAAAAATATAAGGTCGGTTCTGTCGTGCGCGGTACAATTGTCAATCTCACGAGTTTCGGTGCCTTTACCAAACTTGAAGAAGGTATTGAAGGCTTAATTCATATTTCCGAACTCGCCGAACAGCGCATTGAGAAACCAGAAGAAGTGGTTTCTGTAGGTGATGAATTAGACTTAAAAGTTATTAATTTATCGCCGAAGGATCGGCGTATCGGTCTGAGTTTGAAGGCACTCCTTGCTGAGCAGGCTCGCGCCGCTGCACCAGAAGAAGAGAGACCAGCACGGACGCGCCCAGAGCGATCTTCCCGCCCACGGCGTGAACGTGAACCACGACGACAATTGCCAGCACACGAAGAGACTGTTACCGCATTAGGAGCCTTGCTCAAACAAGAAATGGGTAAGTCAAACGCTGAACTCGCCGAAAACGCTGAAAGCACTGAGAATGTTGAAAACGTCGCGAGTACTGAAAGTGTTGAGAGCATTGAGGTGGTTGAAGACGCTGAAAGCACAGAAAGTGTTGAGAGCGTTGAGGTCATTGAAGACGCTGAAAGCACAGAAAGTGTTGAAAGTGTTGAGGTGGTTGAAGACGCTGAAAGCACAGAAAGTGT
>JAAXHL010000051.1:23259-147395 GCA_012270865.1 Candidatus Poribacteria bacterium
CACCGAAGACACTGAAAGTGCCGCGAATGTTGAAAGCACAGAAAGCACCGAAGACACTGAAAGTGCTGAGGATGCTGAAAACGTCGAGGATGCGGAAGACTCCGAAAGTACAGAGGAAACTGAAAGCGCGAAGGACTCCGAGAATTAGTGCTTTTGTGCTTTCGTCTGAAATCTATAGTTTCGGAATGACGATTGTACGGGTGGGTCGATGTACCCACCCCTTGTCTCTTATGCCAGCGATTTGGTTGGCAACCAGAGAGACTTGTCCTATAAAATAGTGTGGAAATAGATAAGTAGACGAGGAGACGTGGAATTGAGCAGGAATTTTCTGTTTACGTCCGAATCTGTTACTGAAGGACACCCCGACAAAATCGCAGACCAGATCTCTGACGCGGTACTTGATGCCATATTTACAGCGGACCCGATGGGCAGAGTGGCTTGTGAGACTTTAGTTACGACTGGGCTTGCCGTTATTACAGGCGAAATCACGACTACGGCAAACTACGATGCGCAACAAATTGCGCGAAAAGTTCTTACCGACATCGGGTACACCGATATTGCGTACGGTTTTGATGCCGAGCGAAGTGCTGTACTGAGTATCATTGACAAACAGTCTCCCGATATTGCAATGGGTGTGAACCCAGGCGGCGCAGGAGACCAAGGCTTAATGTTTGGGTACGCCTGTACCGAGACCCCCGAATTGATGCCGCTCCCGATTACCCTCGCCCACCAATTAACACGGCAGTTGGCGAATGTCCGTAAAGACGGTACCCTTCCCTTTATCCGTCCTGATGGAAAATCTCAAGTAACAGTCGAATATGTTGACGACAAACCTAAAGCGGTGACAACTGTGGTCATCTCCGCGCAACACGACCCAGATGTTAGCGATACCGAGTTAAGAGAAGCAATTATTCAAGAAGTTATCAAAAAAATAATTCCTAACAATCTTCAGGCCCCAGATATTAAATATCATATCAATCCAACTGGACGTTTTGTGACGGGTGGACCACAGGGAGATGCCGGTCTAACAGGTCGAAAGATCATTGTTGATACTTATGGCGGGATGGGACGGCACGGCGGCGGGGCACTGTCAGGGAAAGACCCAACCAAAGTGGACCGGAGTGCGGCTTATGCAGCGCGACACGTCGCTAAAAACCTTGTCGCTGCCGGACTGGCAGAGCGGTGCGAAATACAGATCTCCTATGCAATTGGGAGGAGTGAACCTGTGTCTGTTATGGTAGACACTTTTGGCACCGGTGATGCAGAAGCACTCGAAAAACTCGTCAACACGCACTTCGACTTAACGCCGATAGGCATTATTGAACGGTTGAAATTACGTCAACCGATCTATCAGAATACCGCTGCGTACGGGCATTTCGGGCGCGAGGAACCCGGTTTTACTTGGGAAGAAACCGATTACGTCGAAAAACTCCGGTAGATTAAAAAGCATTTAAAAATATTAGGCTTTGCAGGCGGGGTTTGTAACCCCGCCTGTAAGGCGTATTATATAGGATTTCATAAGAAAAATGCGTAAATCCTATATAAAAAGCATTTAAAAATATTAGAAAATAAAAAGGAAATTGATGAACTACGATATTAAAACAACGGAACTCGCATCGGTTGGGAAACAACGGATTGACTGGGCAAACCGGTTTATGCCTGTCTTGGATTCCATCCGTGCGCGGTTTGAAGATGAACAGCCTTTAAATGGACTCAGAGTCGCCGCATGTCTGCACGTCACAACTGAAACGGCGAACCTGATGAAAACGTTGAAAGCAGGCGGTGCCGAAGCCGTTCTCTGTGCCTCAAATCCCCTCAGCACGCAGGATGATGTCGCCGCATCTCTTGTCGTTGACGAAGCCATCGGTGTGTTCGCCATTAACGGTGAAGATACAGAAACCTATTACAAACACATCGATGCCACGCTCGATTTGCAACCCACGATTACGATGGACGACGGTGCCGACCTCGTTTCGAGACTCCATTCCGAAGAGACGAATCCTGCTTTGGTTGAGCAGGTTGTCGCGGGAACTGAAGAAACGACGACAGGCGTTATCCGACTCAAGAGCATGGCAGCCGAAGGTGTCCTAAAATATCCGATTATTGCTGTAAACGACGCACGGACGAAGCATTTTTTTGATAATCGATACGGCACAGGACAGAGCACCTTGGACGGTATCATCAGAGCCACGAACCTGTTGATTGCCGGAACGACAGTTGTCGTCGCGGGTTATGGATGGTGTGGCAGAGGTGTCGCAAGCCGCGCACGCGGATTAGGCGCGAACGTTATCGTCACCGAAGTTAATGCCTTAAAAGCACTCGAAGCCGTGATGGATGGATTCCGAGTGATACCGATGCAGAAAGCGGTTCAAGAAGCCGACCTCGTTATAACACTCACAGGTGATATCCACGTCTTGCGTAAAGAGCATTTTGAAGCGATGAAAGATGGCGCAATTATTGCCAATTCCGGTCATTTCAACGTTGAGATTGACATCCCAGTGCTCGAAAAATTGAGCGTTGATAAGCAGCTCGCGCGTCCTTATGTAGATATGTATACCCTTGAAGACGGTCGAAAACTCTACCTCGTCGGTGAGGGTAGATTGGTGAACCTCGCAGCTGCCGAGGGGCATCCAGCGAGTGTTATGGATATGAGTTTTGCGAACCAAGCACTCTCTCTTGAATACATTGCCAAAAATCATGATCAATTTGAGAATCGCGTGTACGATGTTCCTGAATCCATTGACGAGATGGTTGCCGAGCTAAAATTGCAGGCATTCGGTGTCGAAATCGACACACTCACAGATGAGCAGGTGAAGTATCTCAATTCATGGGAAATGGGAACTTAGCGATTGTTCACACGCCGTAATGCATAGCCGTTTTCGTATAGCGTTAACGCGAATTTGATTAATCATTTCGGATGTGTATCTATCTCTATTTCCGCATCACAGGGATCCGTGAATCGTAGCACAAATTGTGAGGGCTGCGTATGAAGAAATCAGACATTTTGGAAAGTGTAATAATACTTCTGTCGGCAGTGTTATTGTTACTGATCTGGGCAGCATCTTCTCAGGCAATACTATTCTCGCCGACGTTGGTAAAAATCCTGAGTTTTTTGCAGTATCCATTAGTTGTCGTGCTCAGCGTAATTTTCATTCGTCGGTTGCGGCGGGTGATCCGCGCGTTCCGAGAAAATAAAAATAAACCGGGGCCTTTCTAAATTAAGGTAGCATCGGATAAGAATATGTTGATACACCAACGATTTTTCTTGGGATCCAAGAAAAAACCGGTAGAAAGGCGAATACCCATGAAAGAGCAGAATACATACGTCGAATACAGTCGTTCTGAGATAGACACACAGCCGGATGAGACCGAGTGGAGCCGCTTTGATGCGCTAACGGATGCCGATATTGATACTGCTGCAGCGTCTGATGCAGACGATCCTAAAACGGATGCAACCTTCTGGAAAGATGCAACCGTAGTAATGCCAGAAAATGTTATTACTATTGATTTGGACTTGTTAGAGTGGTTTAAGACACACGCACCTGACTATGAAACACAGATTAACACAGTCCTTCGGGAATACGTTGAGGCAAACGCCAACAACTAACCAATCTTCTGTCCAGAGGCATAATGCAGAGAAATGTAAGCATGTCATAAAAGGATTCACAACATGGCGGTTTTAGTCGTTGGAACGGTGACCTTAGATACAGTGGAAACACCAAGTAGACGCGTTGAGGATGTACTTGGCGGCTCCGGTGTCTATGCTGCTATCGCCGCGAGTTTTTTTCGCAATACCGTTCAACTTATCGGAGTCGTCGGGGCTGATTTTCCGCAGACCTACACAGATATCCTCCAAACCCACGGAATCGATCTCCAAGGATTAGAGCGCGTTGAAGATGGCAAAACATTTCGATGGGGTGGTCGGTATACTGAGGACTTTAACGTGCGAGATACCCTCTTTACAGAACTAAATGTTATTGAGGGTTTTCAACCCGTTTTACCTGAAACTTACAAAGATACCCCCTACCTTTTTTTGGCGAATAACGCACCCGCATTGCAGCTGAGTATCATTGAACAGACAAAAAATCCGAAACTGATCGTCTGTGATACGATGGATTTTTGGATTAATGAAGAACGCGCAGCGTTAGAGGCACTTTTAGCACGTGTTGATGTCCTCATCTTGAACGATAGTGAGGCACGACTGCTAACAGGTGATACCAACTTGGTGCGCGCTGCAGAGACGATTCTACGCTATGGTCCAGAGCGGGTCATCGTCAAAAAGGGTGAACACGGTGCGATCAGTATCACGGAGTCATCCTACTTCAATGCCCCGGCATATCCGATCAAGCAAGTTGCCGACCCAACAGGTGCTGGCGATAGTTTTGCAGGTGGGATGATGGGTTACCTCGCTTCCGTTGAGGATACATCGGAGGAAGCGATACGCAGTGCTATGGTCTACGGCGCGGTCGTCGCCTCTTTTAACATTGAAGACTTTAGCATCAACCGCCAAAAGCGTGTCCAGTTTTCCGAAATTTCATCGCGGTATCAAGAACTTCAAGAAGCTGTCCGTTTTTAATGTAGACTGTGAATCGCCTTATCATATGCCGCTTCAGCGGACTCCATCACCATCTCTGAGAGTGTCGGATGCGCATGAACAGTGTGCGCTATATCCGCGGCAGAAGCACCGAGACGTACTGCAACCGCAGCTTCGTGAATAAGCGTTGAAGCCTGCGCACCGACAATATGAACGCCGAGAATATCCCCACTATCGGCATCAGAGACCGTCTTAACGAACCCGTCTGTCTCGCGTAATCCCAACGCCTTCCCGTTCGCAGCGTATGGAAATCTCCCGATCTTCACCTCATAACCTTCATCAGTCGCCTCTTTTTCTGTCATACCGACGTGTCCAATTTCGGGTAAAGTAAAAACACACCACGGAATAACTTGATAATCCATCTCAACGTTGTTGTCGAGACAATTTTGTGCAGCAACCTTCCCCTCTGCCGATGCAACGTGTGCCAGTAGATACCGACTTGCGACATCCCCAACGGCGTAAATACCCGGAACATTCGTCTGCATCCGCGCATCCGCGACGATTTTTCCGTTCTCCGTGCGCACACCAACCGTTTCTAAACCGACCCCTTCCGTGTTGTAGCGTCTCCCAATCGAGACGAGCATCTTTTCTGCGGTCAACGCTTCACCAGATTCAAGCACCGCTGTGACACCTGCGTCCGATTTTTTAACGTGCGTGAGGTTGGCACCAGTGTGGAGAGTGATACCTTTCCGTTTCATAAAAAGTTGGATATGACGGACGACTTGCACATCTTCAGTTGCTAAAATTGTCGGGAGGAGTTCCAGCACGGTCACCTTACAACCGAGGGCATTGAAAATTGAGGCGAACTCACATCCAGAAACCCCGCCACCCACAATCAGCAGGCTTTCAGGGAGTTCTGTGAGGTTCAGGATGCCAGTCGTTGTTAGTACCTGTTCCTCATCAATTTCAAAAATAGGAGGATCCGACGGTTCGGAACCTGTGGCGATGATGATATTTTTCGCATGCAGCTGCTCCGTTGTACCATCAGATTTACGAACGATAATGGTGTTTCTATCGGCAAGTGTACCTGTACCGTTGAAAGAATCAACCTTATTGGCTTTCAGCAGCTGTGCGATGCCACCCGTTAGCTGCTGGATGACCGAATTTTTGTGGGTCAAGACCTGTGGATAATCAATAGTCGTCTCGCCACTGATATGCACACCAAAGTCGGGTGCCTCCTGAACTTGAGTAGCGAGGTTAGCGACGGCGTAAAGCGTCTTCGTCGGGATACATCCGCGATTCAGGCAGGTACCACCCCACTCCCCTTTTTCTATAAGGCAGACACTACCACCGAGTTGTGCTGCTTTAATCGCAGCAACGTAACCGCCCGGTCCGCCACCGATAATTCCGACATTGTATGTAGACATAACGACTCCTATCCTATAGAATGCGTAGAATTTTATCACAAAGGTGGAGGGTTGTCAAATTCAAATATTCAGTTTCAAGTCGAAAAAAAATAGGTCTTACGCAAACCCCTTGTAGGCGGGGTTTGTAACCCCCACCGACAAGGCGTATTATGTAGGATTTCATGACAAATGCGTAAGCCCTAAAAAATACAAAGGCGATTACAGTTCAGTATCACTACCGACTGCGGTAGGTGCGGTGTTTTTGTTGCGGATTTCCCTCCTAACTGCACCGATGATGAGTGGATAAATAATTACAGGCTTCACTATAAAAGGGTCAGTCGTTGGTGAGTGCCGAAATCGCAGCATCCTCGTTCTCGAAATGTTCAAAAACATGCACGAGCCGAGTTAGGACGAGTAAACTCTTAATGTGTCGCCCAACATTGATAATACCGATACGACTTTTCAGCTGCGCCGCGATAACATGTACATTTACCAGCATACCGAGTCCCGAACTATCGATCTTATGAACATGTTCAAAATTGATGAGAAAGCAGGGTGCTTCGGAAGCATCTAATAGTTCTAACGCGAGTCTCTCTCGCAATTCCGATACTGCAGTACCCGCAATTTTACCGTGTGGTTCCAAAATTGGAATGCCATCTTTCAGGCGTATCATCATTTTCATGAGTTTCTCCTTTATAACTTTTTTGGAGGGGATACTGTCAATCGTGAAATATCCCTCAATTTCTCTCATCGACGAGACATAAAATTCTGCCTGCTGATGCATGAAATGCCCATTATATTAAGTATTAAGGATGAAACTGAAAAAGTTGACAGTAAATGTCACATTTTTTCTGTTTTTATTCAAAAAAACTATAATTTTGACAATTTTTCTCCATTTCATGAAGTATTTTCAAGAATATTTCTATATCCAAAACTAAATCGTCCTGAGCTGCATCGGTGCTAAATTTGACAAAAAAGGCGATGTGTGCTACAGTGGTATCAGCCCGAAAATAAGAATAGAGAAGGTTTGATGGGGACTCCATAAACCGATTTGGACATAGAGATTCTGCTATCGCCTGCCAGCACGGTGCAGTTGTAACCGTTGTACAGTCGGATATTGAGAACGCAGATGCGTCATTCAATTTACTCGAAACCGTCGATATATTTTCACTTAAATACGGAGATGCCTAAGGCGAAGTAGAACAAGTGATAAGTGAAATGATTTGACTTTTCGCTTGAATTAGGATATAATATTAAAACTGATGAGTGGCTTTGGCTCAAAAATAGAGATCAAACCGAAGTATGTAAACCCGCCAAATTGTTCGCGAATCGGTGTCGGTACGATCGCGAATCTTTGTTGATTCCAGAGGTTTTCTCTTACCTTGGGGCGCGCTATATTCGGCAGGATACAAATGGACAGCGTCCGATTTAATCTCAGACTTATCCAGTCTTGAAGCGGAGTCTATTCTCCGATTTGTTGTTTCTTTAGATAGAAGAACGTCAAGTTATGATGCGTGAGTCCTGCTCCAAGGCGTAAAATAAAATAGCGAAATCTAAAAGTTCACTCAACAAAGCCATAATATAAGAAACATGGAAGAATGCATGGAGAGTTAGTTTGCAAATGTATAACGATGTAAATGAGAAGGATGCCTGTGGTGTCGGTTTTGTTGCGAACCGCTATGGAAGTCGGAGCCACGAGATTATCAAGATGGCGACACAAGCGGTCACGAATTTGACCCACCGAGGCGCAGTGGCGGCTGACGCAAAAACAGGTGACGGAGCAGGCATTTTAACACAGATTCCAGAAAAATTATTTAAAAAAGCACTTGAGAAACTCGGAGTCCACTTAGATTCGATGAATGATGTTGGTGTAGGAATGATCTTCCTGCCACGACATGACGCTGACGCACAGGCGCACGGACGCGAACGCATTGAGAAAGCTTTACACGAGTACGGCATTCCGACCCTCGGATGGCGGGACGTTCCGTTGGACCTCTCCGCGCTTGGAACCAAGGCGTTGGAAACCGTACCGGAAATCTTACAAGTATTGGTAGGGCGCCCAAGTCAACTCACAGACGACGCTTTTGAGCAACGGCTATATCTGATATGCAAAGAATTGGAACATCGTAGCACCGCTGCTGGACTTGATGGATTCCATATCACTTCCTTTTCCCATCGAACGATTGTCTATAAAGGACTGTTAGTCGCACCGCAACTCACCCAATTTTACCCAGATTTAGAGGATTCAGATTTCGAGGCGACGCTTGCAGTTTTCCATCAACGCTACAGCACAAACACCTCTCCGACGTGGATGCTTGCTCAACCCTTCCATACACTCGCACACAACGGTGAAATCAACACCCTAATGGGCAACCAGAATTGGATGCGGGCACGAGAATCTGATTTGCAGTCCCCCCTCTGGAACGAAGATATTCAAAAACTTGCCCCAATTATCAATCCGCACGGCAGTGATTCAATGAGTTTAGATAACGTCCTTGAATTGTTAACGCATTCTGGACGCGATATTCTACACGCCATGATGTGCTTGATCCCTGAGGCTTATGAACAGATCCCAGATATGCCAGATGTCCTCAAAGCATGCTACGAGTATCTCTCGTGTGTCAGCGAACCTTGGGACGGACCCGCTGCTGTCGCGTTCACAGATGGCGTTGTCGTTGGTGCTTGTCTCGATAGAAACGGTTTGCGACCAGCACGGTATAAGGTAACAGACGACGGCATCGTTGTGATGGGTTCCGAAGTCGGCATTATTGAACTTGATGACAGTCGCGTCGTGGAAAAAGGACGTTTGGGACCAGGGCAAATGATTGCTGTCGATACAGCGCAAGGAAAACTCCTAAAAGATTCGGAAATTAAACACGGTATTGCCGAGCGGAAACCTTATGCCAAATGGGTACAAAAAGGCATTGTAACGCTACCTACCATAAAAGAAGACCCTTCGCCTATAACAGAGACACCTCCTGAGCAACTTCCTGTATATCAGAAAGCCTTCGGGTATATGACGGAAGATGTCGAACGGTTTATCAAACCGATGGTAACCGAAGCGAAGGAAGCGATCGGGTCAATGGGCGATGATACGCCACCAGCAGTCATTTCTCGAAACCCACATCTGCTTTACAGTTACTTCAAACAACGTTTCGCGCAAGTAACGAACCCGCCTATTGATTCAATCCGAGAACGTTTAGTGATGTCGTTGACAACTTACTTAGGACGGCGACATAGTTTGCTTACGGAAACCGAAGCACACGCTCGACTTATCCGATTACCGTCACCGGTCTTGACAAACGCGGATTTACAGGCGTTACGGGATCTCAATAACCCCGATTTTCAGGTATCGACGCTTTCTGTCTGTTTCCCGGTATCTTCTGGTGCAGAAGGCTTAGAGACGGCTTTGGAAGCGTTGTGTCAACATGCCTCAGAAGCCGTTGATGCCGGAACGACACTGCTCGTATTAAGTGATAAAGATGTCAATCGTGATGCCGCACCGGTACCGATGGCACTTGCTATTGGTGCTGTCCATCACCATCTCATCCGAGAAGGAAAACGGATGCAGGTGAGTCTCATCGCCGAAACGGGGGACGCAAGAGAGGAACACCATTTTGCTGTCCTGATCGGCTATGGGGCAGCGGCGGTCAATCCGTATCTCGCTTTCTCCACGATCGTTCAGTTGGCTGACGAAGGCGAGCTTGAAGAATTCACAGCAGCGAAAGCCATTGAAACCTACAAAGCGACTGTCGAAAAAGGGCTCCTCAAGATTATGGCGAAGATGGGGATCTCCACCGTCTCAAGTTATCGCGGCGCGCAAATTTTTGAGGCTCTCGGTATCAATGCGACAGTGATTGATAACTGTTTCACCGGTACAACCTCACGTTTAAGCGGCATCGGGTATGCCGAGATCGCAGCCGAGACACTCCATTTCCACGCAAAGGCGTTTTCAGACACTGAAGGCAATACTTCACTTGAAGAAGCAGGCTATTTCCGATTCCGTCGGAATGGTGAATTCCATGCGTTCAATCCGACTGTCTTTAAATCACTTCACAAGTTTGTGAAAGCAGGTGAGTCGGAAGATTATGAAAAATACGTTGACGCAATTGAAGAGGGTGAACCTGCAAGTCTGCGTGATCTATTGGCATTCAAACCGAGCAAACCGATTCCGATTGAGGATGTAGAACCGGCAGAAGACATCGTTCGACGGTTTACAACCGGTAGCATGTCTTTTGGCGCGTTGAGCCGTGAAACACACGAAACCTTAGCAATCGCTATGAACCGCCTCGGCGCAAAATCCGGGAGCGGAGAAGGTGGAGAGAGTCCGACACGTTTCAAACGGCAGCCTAACGGCGACCTCGCCTCAAGTGCTATTAAACAGGTAGCCTCCGGACGTTTCGGTGTAACACCGACATACCTGATTTCGGCGAAGGAATTGGAAATTAAGATGGCGCAAGGCTCTAAACCGGGAGAGGGTGGACAGATTCCGGGACACAAAGTGACCGCTGAAATTGCCTCTATCCGCCACTCTGTACCCGGTGTTCCACTGATCTCACCGCCACCGCACCACGACATCTACTCTATTGAGGACTTGGCGCAACTCATCTATGATTTGAAACAGGCGAATCCACGCGCAAAAGTCGCCGTGAAACTGGTATCCGAATTTCTGGTCGGAACGATTGCATCAGGTGTCGCAAAAGGGTATGCCGATGTCATCCAGATAAGTGGGCATGAAGGTGGAACAGGTGCCTCGCCGCTCAGTTCTATCAAGAATGCAGGGACACCTTGGGAACTCGGACTCGCGGAAACACAACGTTCCCTTGTCATGAACGAATTACGCGACCGCGTTGTTTTACGCGCAGATGGCGGAATGCGTTCTGGACGTGATATCGTCATCGCCGCCATGTTGGGCGCCGAGGAATACGGATTCGGCACAATAGCAATGGTCGCAACCGGATGTGTCATGGCGCGGCAGTGCCACCTAAATACCTGTCCAGTCGGTGTCGCAACGCAAGACCCCGCACTTCGGGCGAAGTATCCAGGGACCCCAGAGATGGTCGTCAACTTCATGCTCGGTGTGGCGAACGAGGTACGGGCTATCCTCGCAAACCTCGGACATAGATCCTTGAATGATATTATTGGACGTCCTGAATTGCTACAACCGATTGACCTCGCAGATTATCCAAAAGCCGCGATGCTTAACTTAAGCGAAATCCTGACACCCGCTGACCCAACGGGTACACAGCCTCGTTATCATCTACAGGAACGAAATAATCGAGAGGACATTCCACTTGACGATCAGATTCTCAACGATACAGAGGAAGCAATCGCCAAGAAAAAATCGATTCAGCTCTCTTACCCCATTCGCAATACACATAGAACCGTAGGTGCGAAGTTATCTGGTGAAATCGCACGGTGTTATGGAGACGCAGGGTTACCCGATAGAACAATTCAGTGCAACTTTGAGGGGAGTGCCGGACAGAGTTTCGGTGCCTTCTGTATCAGTGGTGTACAGTTCGTCTTAACAGGCGAAGCCAATGATTATGTCGGTAAAGGTATGGCAGGTGGTGAACTTATTATCAAGCCTGCATTAACCGCGTCATTCAGGACCCATGAGAATGCAATCATTGGAAATACGGTATTATATGGTGCTACGGGCGGCGCGCTTTACGCAGCCGGTAGAGCCGGGGAACGGTTCTGTGTCCGTAATAGTGGCGCGACGACTGTCGTAGAGGGTGTCGGCGACCACGGTTGTGAATATATGACTGCCGGCACAACCGTAATTCTTGGTGAAACAGGCAGAAACTTTGGTGCCGGGATGACAGGCGGCACTGCCTATGTCCTTGACCAGAAACAGCAATTTGAGAAAAAGTACAATGCAGATTGGGTGAAAATCGAAAAGGTGACACGTGAAACCGATATTAAGAACTTGATGGCACTTATACAGAATCACGCAGCGTATACAGGTAGTCAACACGCTGAGAAAATTCTTGCCGACTGGGAAACCTTCCTTCCGTTCTTCTGGAAGGTTGTGACACCACCGCCGCCACCGCTACCGGCACCCGTCAAACTTAAAAGAAGAGCCGCATCGCGGAGAGGACGAAAACGATAGAACCTACGCTAAGAACTGCGAATAGTAATTTAACGTATCCCATAAACAGACACACCGTGCTTTGCTGAAACTGCTTAGCACGGTGTGTCTATTTTGTTTTTCTTACTCAGTATTCCTCAGTCTTCTTCCGACACCGCGAAAGCGATTTCAAGCCCCTCTTGTTTACTCGAACGCATTTTCGCACGTTCTACCACATCAATCACGACACCATGCTTAGCACGTTTATCCGCTTTGATAATTAAGGTGCTAATCTGGTTTTCGTGTGCTGCGATAAAGAGTTCCATATCTTCGAGTGTCAGCATCTCTTGATCATCGATCGAGATACGTCCGTCACTGTTGATAAAGAGGTTAAATTTCTTCCGCGTGAATTCGTGCTGCGTTGCGGAATCGGGCAAAGTGACGGTGAAAGGCGGAGGAACTTTCATAACAGCCGATACCATGAAGAAGATAAGCAACAAGAACACGCAATCAATCATTGGTGCCATCGGAATATCATCGTCATCGCCTGTTTTCTTCCGTCGAGCCATGTTTAAAGCCATTTGAATTCTCCTTTTATAGAAAACGGATTACCGTTAATGTCGCGTGAGTGTTGTCAATCTCGCGCGACAATAGCGAATCCGATTTTATCTATACCTGCTTGTTTTGCGATATCCATCACCTGCACGATCTGTTCATGCAGTACGTCCCGCTCGGATTGTATAATCAACATGTTTTTGGATTCGTCTGGTGCGTTGATGAATTGATTGAACATTTCTTCAACCTGTACGACGACATCATTTAGCACCATAGTTCCTTTATCCTCGCCAGCTTCTGGGTTCGCGATCCGAACTGTCAGACCTTTCGGTTTGTCCGGAGACGGTTTCCCTGGAGGAGGAAGCTGCACCCGGAGTCCCGGAATCGGCGAGAAAGTTGTTGATACCATGAAGAAAATCAGGAGCAGGAACACGCAATCAATCATAGGTGCCATGCTGAGTGTAGGCGGCTTACGTTCTCTCAATTTGTTCGCAAGCAGGCTCAATTTGGCATCACCGACTTGTTGCATTTCAAAGTCTCCTTTCTCGTTAGTGAGATTAAGGCTGGTGTATTAACACGCTACAGCGTTATCAGAATCGGGCAAGTCTGTGCACCCGCCCGCCCTGATTCACCTTTAGTCGTTACCAGCTTCACCGATAATCAGCTGATTCACAATTTCGGTGGAGACCTGTGAAATCTCGACCATGTGTCTGTTGACCCAGCTGTCGAAGAGTTGGAAGAAAATGAGACACGGGATAGCGACTGTCAAACCAGCAGCAGTTGTAAGGAGTGCCTGTGAGATACCACCTGCAAGTTGTTGCGGGTCACCCGTACCTTCAAGCGCGATTGTCGTAAATGCGCTAATCATACCCGTAACTGTTCCCAGCAACCCGAACAACGGGGAAACGACTGCAACAGTACCCAGGACCGGTAGATTTCTTTCAAGTTCGGGGATTTCAAGGAGGCTTGCTTCCTCGATTGCTTCCTGAATCTCTTCTTTGCTAATGTCGCGCTCTTCAATCTGCGCTTGGCTGTAGCGGAGTAACCCTGCTTTAAGCACATTAGCAAGTGGACCACCAGCCTCTTCACAAGTCGAGACGGCTTCCATAATGTTTTCTTTCCGCAGTGAATCCGTAATACTCGCGATAAATTCTTCAGTTCCGATTCGCGAACGACTGCGGACAAAGGTAAAGAGCCGTTCAATAATGAAAGTTAAAGCTGTGACAGAGCAGAGGGCAAGCGGCCAAAAAACGAATCCAAACTTCTGGAAGAAGGTGATGATAGTATCTTTTTTCGTCATCTTCAGTGGTAAGAAATGATCGCCACCGTTAACGACTGTTACAGGTTTTCCAACGCGATCCCCGTATCCTTCTTTGTAAATACTCACGAGGTAACGACCAGCAGGAACACCGGATCTCTCATAATCACCGTTGCCATCGGTTGTTGCTGTGTATTCTTCGCCACCAGTAGCTTTGATGATGACATTAACTTCTGGAATGGGACTCTGCGCTGTGGTTGTATCAACGATTGTACCGCGAACGGTTCCGCCAGAGATACCACCATCATCTTGCGCAAAGACGATGCCAATTGACAAACCGACACAAGCGACTAACATTAAAATCAAACTAAAACGAATCATTCGTTCTGATCCTCCTTAGGATAACTTGCCTATAACGTTTTGGCAAGTCTCTACAAGTTATATCGTAATGCGTTGTATGGCTACAACACAGGAGCAGTGCCTTAAAACTTCGTTTCTAATATAGATATAAGCGTGCATCGACGCGAATCTTCAGAATGGGAGTCGGTATCTATATCTATAGATTCTTCTGCTCCGATTAGTCTTCATTAAAAACACCTGAGTGCCTAAGAAGTTACGCGCGTATTTCAACGTCAGTGGAAACAGCATCCCAGGTGATATAGTTAAACGCGGTATCGCCAGACACGACAGGTGCCCAGCGATACCATAAAACGTTTAGAAACCCATCATTGCTCGCACGAAGGTCGTATTACTCGTCGTGTGATCAAGCAGGATGGTCGTTCGCCGATAACCGGCAAGGATAACAATGTTAAATCCGAGCCACTCACCACGGTTGATTGCTTGGACTTCAAAAATTCTTGTTCGCAAATCTGGACGGAAGAGTACTGGAACATCTTCATCTTCCGCAAAATTCCCCAGATAGTTTTTGAAGTTATTGTCTCGGTTGGTAAATTTCCGATATTGGAAACCACCGAGAATATTCATCCGCTGTGAGAACTGATAGTCGAGCCGGACACCGAGTACGTCTTCACGGCTTCTGCGGTTGAAGCGTAGGTATTCGACCGGTTCATTATCAGTTGGGACAAATAGCCGTGGATTAAGTGAGTCTCCGATTTCTTCAGCACTACGATCAAATGCGCGATCCCAGATGTACTTAACCATAGGTGTGAGCGTCAGGTCTTCACCTATTCTATCCACGAAAGGCAGCTCACCGAGAGGAATCTCGTATCTCGCCTTGAGGATCGTCTGTTGGTTACGAATATCGCGCTCTGGGTAACGGCGCGTTTTCCAGTTATTCGCATCGTAGATTAATCCAGTATCGTCTGGATCGAGCGCATTAATCCCGTGGTCTGGGTAGAACGGGAACTCGCGTCTGTCACCACTTGAACGGACCTGTTCATCGGGAACCATGAAATCAACACGTTGATCAGCCGTAAGCGGATCATCTAAATTTTCAGGGTCTGGTGCCTCAACATCTAAGAAAATCGCTTCTTCCGCGTCTTGCTCATACTGATGTTGTAGAACCACGAGAAACTTCGCTTCGAGTGTGAGGTTCGGGACAGCCGTGTAGAGGAACTGGAGCGTGGTCGTGTTCACACGGGCATTGTAGAAATCGAGCTCGTCAGAGATCTGGACAGGCTCCAATTCACCGACACGTAATGTGATCGTGTAATCTGGAATGTCGTCTTGGACTCGGACGAAACGGTTTTGGAAAAGTATAGTTCCAAAGTCCGGAATATCACGTTGATATGTGATGTGTAGATATTTGGAGTCATTCTGTCGGCGACTCGAAATTTCGTTTTCGTTGAGCCATCCGACCTTGAGTGAAAGGTTATCAAGGAGATCGTATTCAGCGAAGACATGGTATCCTTCCCTATCGACACCGTACTCATATTGCGGTTCAAAATCATCCTCAAGTGAATCGATCGTTCCGTTATTGTTCAAATCGACGAGGTCTGTGAAAACCGGCGGATCAGCATCAAAGATAAGGAAATCTTCTTGGAAATCCAAGACACCGTTCTGGTCTCTGTCATCGGCACGAGGTAGGACACCATCGAAGTCGATGTCATCGGGCCAATCATCGTCATCGTCATCATCTTCAATGAGAGCGTAATTGGTTTCATCCCACGGGTCTTGTTCAGATTGCGATTCAGGTGTCCGGGGTAGCGAATACGGTTGATCTCTGTCGCTATTAGAACCGAAATTCAGATAGGTCGTCGTGTACCCAGGGTCAATATGATAATAGACACCTTCGAGATACAACTTGCCGAACCGAGATTTCAGCTGGATAAACCAGGCAGTTTCTCTCCCCATGACTCCGTCACCATCTTCATCGGTCCCATCGCCACCTAACATCGCCTCAAATCGTTCACCTTCAGTTTCGGAATAGGTGGGGATATTGTTCCCATCTACTGGTAGATTGGTAAGCGGGTCAATCGAGATACCTGTGCTCTCCTCACCATCTTCACCTTCGATAGTTTCTTTGAGCCGACTAAAACCAACCTGATCTTTCGGGATAGTGGGATACTGCTTATATTTACCGTTAATGGAGTAGTGCGCTCGGACAAAAACATTACCGATAGTACCTTCTAAGTCGAGACCGTAAAGGAGTGCCGCACGTGCCGCACCATAACGATAACTAATTTTACGGGGTCTGCCTTCACCTGTCCATGCGCTCGGATTATCTGCTTGTTCCGCTCGGTTACTCGTGTAATCTGATGACTGTCCGTAGTTACCCGGTGCTTCAATAACATCCCGATACGGCATCTGGATGTGTCCATCTTCGGTTTTGATCCATTCTTGGATTTCTGGATCTGATTCCGCTCTGTTGGCTGCACTCGAACCGATTATGGCAATATTGTAATCACCAGCGACAACCATTTCAAAGTTGACAGATTGAACGGTGCGTGGGTCCGCCTCAACTTCAATCGCGCCTTCTGAAACAAGTTGGGCAACTTCAGCGGAAGGCGTGCCATCTGGATCGGAAAAAACAAGGACAACTCTCATCTTGTTGAAACCCTCCACGATTTTCCACGCTCCGTCAACGGAGTCGCGAATCGTAGCTGGCAGTCCACCGATGGTCATCGGGAGGACATTGCTAATATCAGCTTCAATCGTTTGGGTTTCTGCTGGCAGTGCCTGCGGTTCAGGTGGGATAACACCGTCTTCAATTTCTTGAGGTGTTAAAGGTTCAACTTCTTCCAAAGCTTGTGTGACGATTGTGACTTTCATGCTTTTGAAAGCCGCACCGACACCCCCCTGCAGATTGTCACCATGTAACTCCTCATTAAAACCAGAAAATTCGGTCACGATTCCGTGATTATCTTCAGGTGAGTCATCTCGGAAGACAACAGAGATGGTTTCTGGAGGTGTGTTGGCAACAGTACCCATCAGTGGGTTTTCAACACGTTCGGGGTGTTCTTTATGGAGATTGATGTAAGTGAACCCGACGCGGAAAATGTCACCTAAGAGACCTTGCGCCCGGAAACCGACGAGGCGCGCATTTTCAATGTGCCTTAAACCAGCGTCTTCATTCAAACCATTTCGACGACCAAGCGTCGGGGCAAGGTTCGCCGCAGCGTCTGAGAGTTGAACTGGGTTCGAGATACGCGAGTTGATAAGTGTGAATAGGTGACGTTCTTGCGCAAATGAAATATCCCATCGAAACCCATCAAACTCTGTTTTATAGAGGATATACCGGTTCGGAAATAGCGTAGACGGCTTGAAACGCATGCTATCACCGATAGCAAATTCAGTATATCTTCCACGATAACTATCTTCTGTTAAGACTGTTCTATCCAATTGTGCTGAGAATCTTTCACTATCAAGTTGACCAGTCCAACCGACGAACAATTCGCCGTTTTGATCAAACTCTTTCTGTTCACGATAGTTATAGACCTCGTTACCTTCAAGCAGCTCTTTTCCGAACAGGTCATAGAAGAATTGCGGTTCTTCTTCTAACTGGAAACGCGCCGAGAATTTAGAACTCCCCTCAATCGTTGGTAATAGGGGTTCTTGTGGACCAAGACTCTGCGCTCCACAACCGTAAAGCACAAAAGCACTCAGGATACAGGTCGCTACAAGTAAAACATCAATTGATTGTTTTAGCCTGTTCATTATTTTGTTTTCCTCCTTGGAAATAATGAATCGGATATTTCGGGACATCGTTACAATTATAAATAGGTACGCAATCGTTACGAATACCCCAGGTTTCCGACGAAAAACCTTGAAAATGGACGAAAACTGCTTGTCTTGTACGCTAAAGCCTAAAAATCGCATACTTCAAAAGTCGTGTGTAGGCAAATTCCTAAACTTTTCGATACTCTCGGACAGATACGTGTAAATTACGGTTACTGTGCGATGCGGGAAACAGCGAGTCTCCTTCCAACAAATTAAGGGTCTATTTTGCGGATTTTTTTGAAGAAAACATCTGACAAAATAACCGCAAAACTGTTCTTAGCCTTTAAAATAGCACTGATGTTAATTTCTGTCAAGTTTTTAACAGAAAAAAGCACGCGTTAAGGTGAAACTTGAGATAAAACATACCATAAATGTGATATATTTTCAAGTTTAATATCAGCACCATTTTATTTTCAATCTTTCGCCCGTCTTAAAGTCGCCTTAAATCTGGTTCGTCCGGCTTCACATTCTTGGCATAAATGTGGCAATAGACACTATACAACGAGAATGTATTTTATGTGAGCGGCAATTTTATGTCCCGTTTACTATCTCCCTGAAGACAGTGAAACCATAACAGAATCGTTGCCCCACAGTTTTAACGGAGGTCCCAATACGGCGATTTCTATTGGGCATGGTATAATTATACTACAAATCAAAAAAAAATGATATTTTTTTTACAAAAATATCAAAATAGCAAGCCTCGAACCGAAGATCGAGGCTACAAGCGTTTCCTAACGCTATATTTCGTTATTTTTTAATTTTCAGCAGTTTTGTTAAAGTATTCAGTGAATAAAGCAGTTGTAACACCTAAAATCAGACCTGAGATGCCCGCAATAACAAGAATGAGTTTGATTTGAGGACTGACCGGGATCTTCCGTGGTGAGGCGCGATCAACAATTTCTATACCACCTATCTGGTTACGCTGAGTCGGCATCTTCGATTCCGCATATAACATTTTAACTTCAAGAGAACGTTTGACTATTTCTTCTATGAGTACATTCATCTCCTGGATTTTGACTTGTCTTTGGGTCAAAATCGTATGGTTCTCAGGAATCTGTTCCAGCACTTTTGCCAGTTCAACTTTTAGTGCTTCATGCTCCTGTTTGAGACGTTCTTCTGCCTTTTCATAACTTTCTAAGATTGGCACAAACGTTGTCAACTGATTCTGTAGGTAGGTATAATGAGAAGACGTACCGGAGGTAGTCGTGGTGTTCGTCGGTGGTGTATCTCTGTTCTTTTTCTCTATTTCGGCGATTTGGGCGTTAAGACCTTCCAACTCTGATGCGTTCTTGCCGACCTGCTTTGTATCCGCAACGCGCTGAGATTCCAGATTAAAGAGTTTTTCCTGCTGAAAGAGCCAGACAGGATTAGGTGCAGTGGTCTCTGATAATTGCGTCTGCTCGGGCAAGCGATTCAACTGATATTGTAGATACGTGATGTTGGCGCGCGTCACATGAAGTCGCTGCCGATTTGCTTCAAGCCTTTCCCGGACACTGGTAGTGTGTTCCAGCAAATTCGTCAGCAGAGGAACCCACGTTTCCGGACTCCCATTTTCACGAACAAATTTGAGAAGTTCTTCTAACGCCTTCTCTATTTTTGCTTCGATTTCCTGTTGTTCGCCTTCAAGAAATTCCATGCGTTTGCTAAGCTTTGTTTCTTCGTCCCCGCGCCGCAATATTTGCATATCTTTGGCAAGTTGATTGACTAAAAGTGCTGCGTTGCGTTCTCCCCCTTCTTCCTCAGTCAACGGAATAGAAATATTGATATAATCGGAGTCCGGGTGTACTTGTGCCTTCACCAATTGTTTGAGCTTCCCGACCGGTGGTAAAAGAGATACAGCATCTGTGTATCCGCTGTCTTCAAGGTTTTCGATTGCTGTGTTAAGCATGGAGGCAGTGGAAAATCGTTTGCTGATGGTTTCCATCTCACGTCGGTCAACGCCACCGGAGAGGACATTTTGAAAAAGGTTAGTTGAAGAAAGGGAGGGTGTAGGACTCGGTTGAACGAATAATATTAAAGTGGAGGCAGCATACGTTTTCGGCAAGCGGAGCGAAACGATTAGGGCAATCCCTAAAACCAATAGTACACTTAGACAGATTCTGAAGCCATGCTTTCGGGTAAGTTGAAGGTAGTCGCGTAGGTGTTCCTCCTGTTGCGGCATGAATGTGTGCTATTTCTCCCGTACTATGGATAGAGGTAGAAATTGCCCCTCCTTTTCTTTTCTTAGGACTATAGATTGTTGGCGATAATGATCTCTTCTTCGCTGAAAGCTTCGTCGTGCCATTCAGCAATGCGCCATTCATCGTTCCTCTTTTCAAAGATAAAGAGGTTGTCGCCCTCGGCGTATGCACCGCTGTAGCCACCCTCAAGTGCGTAGCCATCTGAGACGAAAAATTGGATCCTATAATGATTCCGCACCTCCGCTTCCGTCCCATCGTCATTCATGGAGACCTCTGGCGGTGATGAGAGCTCTATTTCGATGTCTTGAAACCGTTCAAAAACGCGAGTTGCGGCGGCACGTTCCTGTCGAATATCGTCAAATTCTACATCGTCCGTTTTATCTCCATCTGTTCCCATATCGGAAACATAGAGAAAACCTTCTTCCCAGAAGGTGCCAATGTACGTATTAACATCTTCTGTTTCATAGCTTTCCCGCCACTGGTCTAAGACACTGCTAATTTGCAGCATTTCTTCAGCCGGAATTTGACCGACCTTATCGGCATCTCCGCACCCTATGAAACCTATCAGTAGGATGAGGACACCGCTAATTTTGGCGAAAGTCTTGAACATAGCTAAACATTCTCCTTAATTTAAAAGGTTTTAACAATACCCAAATAAAGACGTGTAGGGGTCGCACCGATTTCAATCCCCAAATTTTCAATATCTTGTGCATCCTGTTCAATAGATTGAATCAGAGTCTTCGCGTTGTTAAAGTTGGCACTCACATAAGAATCAATAAGGCTGTAGAGCCAAATACCGATACCGGTATACATAAAAAAAGTCCTAAGTTTGTAACGCTGATTGGCATATTCATAACTTTCTAAAACATCTTTTTCGCTATGAAAACCACTCCAAACCATGCTTTCATAAACTGCGTACCGATTATTAAACGAGTTTTGCGCCAACACTGCACCGATGATAGAGCCACCGATCCCTAAGACCGTTAAGCTACCTCGGTAGTAGCTACCACTATAAAACTGTCCCCATCCCGGAACAAAGGCAGAACGTACCATCGCTCCGACGGGTGAAGCAAGTTTAACCTGTTCCGCTATTTCAGGCGTTTTTTCTCTGGTGTCTATGTTATTTTCAGCCTCCTGCGCAAAACTGGCATGGAGGCTGAAAAACAATAGCGCGATGATTAACAAAAATCGCATCGAATTATGTAGACTTCCTCTCTGAACAGAGTTCTACGAAGCCTGTACGACTCCTATCAATTAGCGTCTCCGCTTCGTGCGTTCCGTCGTCCGGCTACGGTCATCGTCATCATCATCATCACTCGAACTACTTGAACGACTACGTGATGAACTTGAACTTGAAGTCGTCGGACGTGTCCGTGTCTTTGAAGAAGATGAACTGCTTACGCGGGGACGTGAACTCGTTGAACTTGAACTTGAACTGCGGACACTTGGTTGGGAACGCGACGAATTGGTCGTTGAGCTACTTGCACGTGTACGCGAACTTGAAGTCGTGCTTCTATACGTCGGGCGCGAAGTACTGCTCGTCCTTGAAGACAACGACTTATTCGTTGAAGAGGTTGAGCGTCTGTAAAGCGGCGTAGTTCGCTGCGTCTGAGTCGAACTCTTGTAACGACTCAGATTCTGTGTTGTGGTCGTCGGATAGCGCCGCTGTTTACTAATTGTACCCTGTGACGTATAGTTACTCTGTCTTACACTACTGTTTTGACGGAGTGTTGAAGAAGAAGCAACCGAGCGACGTTTCTGCGCGATAATTGACTGACGTGCAACCCGTTCTGTTGTCGCCGGGGTCTGTCTCCGGTGATTTTCGAGCGTGGTGCGAACGCTCCTTCGGACTGTTCCCCGATCCTGACTTCGGTTATTTGCCGACAATCTACTGCGACTGTACTGTTGACGCGTATTTTGGTGTTGCGCACTCCACCGATTCAACTGTGTCCGTCGCTGGTGAACTTTCGGTGTACCACGATACGAACCATACGAACCATACGAACCATAGGAACCATAATACGGCGAATAGCATCGGTAGTAGGCATGTGGATGGTAACCGCGATACCGTCCGAGATACCCGCCATAATACGAACGGATTGAGAGATAATGGTGATCGTAGATCGGGTAACTCCATCGCAGGTAATAGTCATAGTCTGTCGAGTAGTAGATAGGACCGTCATAAAAGTAGAGGTATGTGTAACGATGCCACGGTCGCCAACGGTACGTCGGCGTATAGCGTTGAATCACTCTAACTTTCGGTTGCCTCCGATACGTGGAGACCTCAAGGTACTCTACATCAATTTGCTCGCCGCCTTCGGCGACAATATGCAGTTCCATCCATCCATCTTCAACGTGACCAGCTGCCGGAATCTTAATATGTTCGGATCTATTTTTTGCTCGGAGGACAAAAGTATCGCCGTAACGTGTCTCTTTAGCATTTTCATCGTAGTAACCGCGACGTGTTGCCTCACGCTTGGTGTTACGGATCCATGCACGGCCCGCAATCGGTTCTTCATAGTCTTCAATTTCAAGGCGATGCGGTTCGCCACGGTAGCGAACCAAGACTTCAATGTACTGTGTTCCCACTGGAATTTCAAACAGATATACCGCGCTGGCGATTGCGAATTCGTAATTGGCTGCGTCCTGAGCGTCGTTTGCCCAAGCGGTGAGTCTAACGCCGTCCTCAAAACGCGGACTGGCAGTAATCGTTGCATTCCCGCGTTCTATCCATTCGTCAACATCGCTGGCAATGCGATGCTCGCGACTCAATCGGTCCGCGTAATAGTCGTAGTCCGCATTCGCGAGGGGTGACAACCCAGCGATTACAAAACAACTGATGACGCATAATACGCTTAAAGTCGAAATCCGGGTTTTCATGAGAATTCTCCTCTATATCGTGTCCTTCATGTGGCATTACCGACAGGCTTTTTAAACCACTGCGCGCTGTGCCGCGTGAACAACTTATCTTAATTTCATAGTTATTGTAAAAATAATACAATTTTCTCCAAAAATTGTCAAGGAATAATCGAGGTCGAACGATTTCTCGCTAACCCCAATCTCTTTTACCTATGATTTCGATATTCTAATCGCAATTCCCGATTTAGTTATGGATAGACTTTTTCTTCAGGCTAATAAAACCTAACAAATCTGGAATTTCTTAACCCTTCAGTATCAGTTTGATACCTCTCTTTTTCGCCTGCTCACGCGCAAGTGGTGTGATAATTGTCTGTTTCGCGTAGACCAATTCGCGCACATTCGCATCCAGATTTGAAATCGTTGATGCGCTAATCAGAGTTCCGTCCAAACGGAGGGATGAGTCACCTGTTCTGTCTTTAACAGACTCGGCGAGTTGTATCATAGGTACTAATTGAACGCCGAGTTCGGACAAAACGTTTACATATTCAACCTGAATAGCATTAATTTCTTGAGATACCTTATCTCGCTTAAGTAAATCGGAGACCGCTATGACTGTTTTGCCTCTCGAGAGTGCTTCATACACAAGGTAAGTAGCCGGTGTGTCCACCAAACCTAATGCCAATTTCGCTGCCATCGGATGTGAAAACACAGGTAGCACAATTTGTTGGTAAAGGTCCACGAAAGCCGGTATCTCCGTTAGAGTGTTCTCTTGTAGAATGCTGTCCTCACCGAAGGCTGCATGAATCGGTTCAATATCCAAAACTTTAGTTGCCAGATCGGACAAAATTATTGTAATTTTCCATCCATCTTGTTTACAAGCCTGTAGCTGCTCGAGCGGTTCATCCAATTCAAGTTGTGTCGCACCGAAGATCGCGAGGAGTCGTTTCTCGGCAGCAGCCTGCGAATCAGTAGATGCGTGCTCTTCGAGTACCTGCTCTACGATTTTCCTGATTTGGTCAATCAACTCTTGGTTCATATTCTTTTCAAATTGGGAACCTACCGTACGATTTCAACAGGTTCGCCACCTTTCAGACCGGCGGCATTGGCATCGTCGGTATCTAAGTGCATCTGAAGCACATAACTTTCATCAATTTTAGGCCGGACATTTTCAAAAGTTAAGGCACGTTCACCGCGGAAGTGAACTTTTAAGAGTTCGCCATCGCGGATATTGAGGGCATCGGCATCACTCGGTGTCATGTGGATGTGCCGTGTCGCGCAGATGGCACCTTCTTCCAAGTAGATACTTCCTGCGGGGCCGATGAGTGTAATCGGGTCTGCACCAACGAGGTCGCCTGAATCTCGGATCGGAGGATTGAGTCCGAGCCGGATGGCTTCCGTTTGTGCGACTTCAACTTGTGAATAATCGCGGACAGGTCCAAGGATCCGTACAGCTTCAATAGCGCGCATCCGTTTGCCGACGACCGTCAATGTTTCATTCGCTGCGAACGCTCCAGGTTGATAGAGCGGCGCATAGACGGTGAGTTGGTGACCAGCACCGTAAAGAATCTCAAGGTCCTCTTGTGTTACGTGGGCATGTCGTGCTGAAACGCCGACCGGAATTTGCTGTTGTTCTGTGACGGCATCACACGCACGGCTCCCCGGATCACAACTTCTCAAAGCACAACCACTACATGCTTGGTCCGTCGTCAGTTTATTCACGACACGGCGGGTAATCAGTTCTACAAGGGCGCGGTCTGACATCTATGATTCGCCTTTTTTGTTAGGGTGTTCCGAAAGTTCTTAGGCAAGGTAAACACTTTATGATTTCTTTAAAATGGTTTCGACTTCAGCGTGTGGTCGTGGAATCACGTGTACAGAGACAACTTCACCGACACGGGCAGCGGCTTCAGCACCAGCATCCGTTGCAGCTTTCACCGCACCGACATCGCCACGGACCAGGACCGTCACATATCCACCCCCGACTTGTTCGTAACCGACGAGTTGCACATTCGCCGCTTTCACCATCGTATCTGCAGCTTCAATACTGCCGACCAAGCCTCTTGTTTCGATTAAACCCAATGCATCTCCGGTCATATTAACCTGTTAGCCTCCTGTCAAAATTCCGAAATGAGAAAAATCAGTTTTTAACTCGCAAATCATCGCGCGTAAAAGCAATGCTGCTTACAAATACAGTGGAAGATCAAGCGAAATGCCAAATATCTTCCTTTTAAAGTATATCACAATTTTGGGGTTTTTTCAAGAAAAAACTCAAAACGCATCTATGTTTTTTATCAGAGTTAGCATCAATTGTTGCTGGATTGCATCCGTCAAGAGTCCCATAGCGTACGTATAGTCTTGGCTTGCTGATGTTCGATCACCGAACTGTTTGTGGACCTCGGCACGATGGATATAAGCACTCGCGAAACGCGGTTCGAGAGCGATCGCCTGATCAAGGTCTGCCAGTGAAAGTTTTAAAAAGTCCGCTTTACTTTCAATAGCAAGTTGGAGATAAACCTTACCGCGTCCGTAATATGCCATTGCCGTCGGTTTCCGCTGAATCAGGTCATCGTAGTCAGCAAGTGCTTTTTGGATGTCTCCGTATTTGAGGTAGGTTTCTGCACGTTTCTGTATAACGTGGTTGCTACGCCTCCGCTTCAATGAAGCGGTGTAGTCATCAATAGCGCGCTGCATATCGCCTAACGATTGGTAGACATCGCCGCGGCTCGCATAGGCATCGGCTTGATACCTTTTGAGCTTTAACGTTTGGTTGTAATCTGTGATAGCCGTTTCGTACTGTTCAGAGCGATAGTAGGCGAGTCCCCGTTTCATGTATGCTTCGGCATACCTCGGTTCAATTTCAATCGCACGTGTAAATGCGTTAATTGCCTGCGGAAGTTTCCAGGATCGCAGCGAGGCAGTTCCCTCTTGAACGTATACCTCTGCTTGCCGATTCACACCTTTTATCGCATCCCATGTTACAAAGCGGGAGGCGAGAAGGATAGTGAGAATCAGTACCGGGGTCATGATGTAAATCAGTGGTCGCATGGTGTCTATCTTTTAGTCCGTTAGTGGCTTTTCCGTCTTATCGTGGAGGTGATGAATATTGACCCCTAACTTTAAGGTGTGTACCGATGGATATGTTTTTCCCAAATCAATTTCAATATAGGTCGGTACTCCCGGTAATCCGCCGTAACCTGTAGAAAAGATGAGTTGTTTATCGCCAAATGTGGCGATACCGTCTCTGACGTTTTTGACAGGAAAGTATTGAATCGGTGTGTGTCCAACGATAAGCAGGTTGGCGTGAACAGCTGTGAGAAACTTATCAATATGTTTTAAGGTGTACCCGCCACTGTATGTGATAATAGGACGATGCCAGAGAATTTCATCAAGGGTTTTCGGACTCGGATCAATGAGATCTGTGAGGTTCTTGATAGAACGAGGAGGACCGGCGTGTATACCCACGAAACCGTTTTTGGCAATAACAACAGTTGGCAGATTCATAAGGAAATCATAGTGTGCGTCTGTCATCCGCTCGATGAAATTAAACTGTTCATAGTAGCTACCGAGTGGACTGTCGTACAATGAACGGATAAATTGATCCCTATTTTGTGTCGTCATCCCCTGTCTCTTGAGCATGGCATAAGCATCTGCGGCGGCAAATTCGTGGTTACCTCGGATGTAGATCAGTCTGCTACCTTTATCGCCGAGTTGTTTTCGGAGTTCTATGACCGTGTCAATGATTTGTGTATCGCCGTAAGGCGGATGTCTCGGTTCGTCGGGTTTGTAGTCAACGGCATCGCCGAGTATCAACCCGTAAACGTCTTCACCAACTTGAATCCGAGCAACGAGGTTTGTGCGTTGCAGCCACCGGTTGAAATCGTCCCAATCTGCATGCAGATCGGAAACAATATAGACAGTGCCGTGGTCAGGTAGTATAACGACATGTCCGTTGCGTGTGAGTTCATCTGGGTATTGAGCGAGCTGTTTGGGTGCTGCCATCGCTACGGAGGCGAAGCAGATGAAGCAGAAAACAGCATAAATAATGGAAGTGTTCATCGTGCTAAGTCCTGAAAAATGCGTCTACAGTCTCTTCCTGTTGTGCAAGTTTATTGAGGTATCGCTGCCTACGGTTCCGACGCACGAGGTAGCCGATGAGTGCGAGTCCCCCAAGTCCACCCCATAAAAAGTAGTCGTTAGAGAAAAGAGATGCCCATCGGTAGCGTTCTGGTAATGATTCGCGCCAAAGCGTATCATAAGTGGTAAGGTTCCATCCGATTACGGTTTCAAAAGCAGTCTCGAAATTATGACCGGCTTGAAGTTCCGCGATAATTGCGAATAGCGCGTCTCTGCTTTTGATTTCAACCAACCAACGGAGTGCGTCTTGGCTCTGGGCGTACGCCAAATCTGCTCCAGTTTGTGAAACGGGGAAGCCTCCTGCTAACTCTTGGAGTGGTAGGATAGACTTCGAGAAAATATGTTTTAGTAATGTCTCGTGTCGGCTTGGCACCCATTCATCAGCCAAGTAGATCGCGATGCCTTCTATAAACCAGAGCGGGATTTCTCTGACGGCTTTGCGGGTACACTGCCCGAAGAGAACGTGCGCAATCTCATGACGCAGGACTTGCGTTAACTGCAATTTCGCAAGCGCGATGTGTTTCGGATTTTGGATAACGATGCGCCGACTCAACGGAAAGGCACAGCCAACCGCCCAATCCTGAATCGGAGCATGAACAGAAGCCTGAAAATCCTTTTGCGTGTCACAGACCCAAATATCAATCATTCCGGCTGGCATACGGTTCGTCAACTCCGGCAG
The DNA here is from genome assembly GCA_012270865.1 of Candidatus Poribacteria bacterium. Classification (GTDB taxonomy): domain Bacteria; phylum Poribacteria; class WGA-4E; order WGA-4E; family WGA-3G; genus WGA-3G. The sequence continues at coordinate 51,117 of JAAXHL010000051.1, forward strand.
TTCGGCATAGAAATCTTCCGCACTTTGAAGAATTGGCATCGGGTCTACCGTACCATCTCGATAATAGACCCTGAAGTGGGTACTTTCCACCGATTCCCATGTAGCAGACGCTAAAAATATGGGTAGCAGTAACAAGAAAAAAACAAGAATTTTCATGGATTTGCTAAGGGTCCACAACAGTCCCCATAAATAGGACAGTCTTTGTCTCGTTATCACGAATCGCGAAGAAAAACGGGCGGTTTGCAATAAATGCCGGTGGTGCACTGGTTGCGCGAATACCGATACTGGTTACCGCTGCGGCTTCAGAACCCTCTTCATTAACTTCGACGACGGCTTTATGGAGTACGTCTCCGATATATAAATTTTGACCCAAAGCCTCTAAATCTGCCATCCGACTGAAATCTGCACCATTTGGCGCAAACGCAATCTCCATACCGAGTGATTGCAATGGGCTGTTAAGCATTTTTTCGTATTCCAACTTGAATTTCGGCATGCTCAGGAATATTTCTTGTTCGTGGAATTCTGCTATCCAATTCTCCCAATCCTCACTGTTTAGACTGTCCAAGAAAGTGTTGAGATCAGATTCACGGTAAGGGAGGAAGATGTACATACTCATCCGTCCATCACCATAGGGCAGGCTAATCGCTTGGAACATTGCGTCATAGTTTTCATAATACGGATAATCACCTGTCCTCGTCATCATCGGGACCTGTTTTTCGCTGCCTGTTGCGAGATGAAAGATGTCGTCCCGCGTGCGCGCTGGGTCGAATTCTGTTTGCCACGTCCCTTTAAAATAGATGGCGTTAATCAGAAATAACACCAAATCCTGATTGATTTCATCAAGGATTTTTTGAATTTTGCCGTTGGTATTGGTGTTTACCCACTGATTAATTGTTGTTAGCGTGTTTGGATCCGTGAAATCGAGTGTTGAGATTTCCGCTCCGAAGTGTTCGGCGTTTCGTTCGAGGAAGTCCTGTTTGAACGGAACGCCTTGGCGCGCCCAGAGTGAATTGGCAATCGTGAGTGTCACTTTCGGATCCGATGTTTGAAGGGCATAGCGCAATCCTGCATAACCAGGGTTTATTGATTCGGAACCTAATCCTTGTAGTTGCAAGGTATTAGTCATCGCCTGTTCGGTTTCACCTGCAGCACCGTTCAACGTCATTGCCAAAGCGATGGAAACACTCAACGGCGAGATGAATATATTTTTATCCTGCTCTGTCTGACGAAGTTCATTGAACAGGTCAAATCCGAATCGCGTATTGGCTGTAACGACATCTGCATTGATAGAGACAGTTTCGGGTTCGTTTTGATCATCGTCAGTGAGAAGCGCACTCAGATTATTACAACCTGTACCTATCAGCAGTGAAACCAAACCTATCAAGCATAGAAAGATTCCTTTAGTTGTCTGTTTCCTATTCATTGATTTTCTCCATCTCAAGGGACGTTTGCTATCCGTAGAGGTGTGCGACAGACGCTCCATAACCGTTGTAAATCACCGTCGGGTGTCTCTCTCCGGTTCCGATCATCCGTTCGCGGGCTTGTGACCATCGTGGGTGTGGCACATTCGGATTGACATTTGCCTCAAAGTCGTACTCTCTTGGGGCAAGTGTGTTCCAAAAAGTGCGCGGTTTTTTGTCCGTTAGTTCGATACTGACGACAGATTTGATACTTTTAAAACCGTACTTCCAAGGCACGATGAGTCGGATAGGTGCACCGTGTTGCGGGGGTAAAACATGTCCATAGATACCGACGGTGAGTAACGTCAAATCGTTCATCGCTTCGGCAAGTGTCAGTCCTTCATAATAGGGCCATGGGAGTCGGAAATCGTTTTGCTGTGGTGCCATCTCGGGATCCAAAAATGTGAGCATACGGACATATTTGGCTTCGGCTTTCGGTTGCACTTTCTCAAGCAACGCTTTCATCGGGAAACCGATCCAAGGTACCACCATTGCCCACGCTTCGACGCAACGGAACCGATAAATCCGTTCTTCAATCGGCATCTGTTTGATGAGGTCATCTACATCCAGGGTCATCGGTTTTTCAACGAGTCCTGAGATTTCGATTTCCCACGGGCGCGTTTTAAATTTTTCGACCCGCTTCCAAACCGTGCTTTTAGAGGTCGTGAATTCATAATAATTGTTGTAGGTAGCAGCAACAGTTTCGTCGGTTATCTGCCTTTCCACGGTGAAATTTTCATTTTTTTTCGCGTTAAGCGTTTGCGAACGAAACGGTTCTAACTGTTTTTCAAGAGCACTGCCTTGCGCACAAGCGTTTGAAGTAGAAAACAGCAAAGCACCAGCACTCCCTAATCCTAAATTTTTAATGAATTTTCGACGGTTGATATAGTCTGATTCAGATGTTACCTGATTTTCAGAGATTTCCCATCCTTTTGGAATCTTAATATTCGCCATAATATTGTCTCCGTTGCATGATGCTCTTTCGTAGCATAAACTGTTAGTTTGTGCTACCAGAACGCCGGGTTTTCCGAAAAATATCGTCTAACAGAATAGGCGACAGTCAAAATTGCGTAAGCCCTGTTAATTTTAGTGTGCGGTTTGTCAATAGTATATATCATTCCTTAATAAAAAACAACCTAAGTTCTAAATTTACGGGTATATCCAACGCACCTGTTCCCATATCTGTGGTGCCTAAATTCTCTATATACTTTGTTGTAATATGTTTCCTTTTTCATTAAAAATAGCGATTTCTGACAAATTCACTTTTTTCTTGCAACTTTTTCCGATTTCGGTGTATAATACACCAAAGTGTTTATTTCGTTTCCATTTTCTGGTGAAACAACGGAGTCTATTAAACGGTGTTAAAAAAACATAAACGGGTTCTTATCTTACTTATAGGATTACTGTACGTCTATTCGGTGTGTCCACTCCTCTGTGCGGCTTTTGAACAGAAGTTGTGCCACGACGCGCCGCAAGATATTGAAACCCGCGCAACCTGCTGCCAAGGTATGCCAACAGATACTGCAGGTGCCACCGAAAATTCATCAGATAGTGGTGAAACGTGCTGCCCAACGCATTTAGAGTTTGTTTTCCCAGACGATAGAACCAACACCTCTGAATTCCGTGAAGTGGTTGGACAGCCTATCGTTTCAGTGCTTCCCATTTCAGCGACTTTATCTGTCGCGACACAAGAATCGTCCAATACGGTTCCTTCCATCCTTTTAATTTCTACACTTTTCCGCGATCACTCCCTAATCCGTCGCGGTCCTCCATCTGTTCAATGTTAGATGAATTCCACAAGGCGTTCTCTAAGTACACATCTACGCTTTATTTCCAATACGTTTAGATATTTTATTTTCTTCGGTGTTCCTTTTTCGTAAAGGTTTGCACCATGAAATTCCCAATAGACCTGTCGCGCGGGATTTTGTTTGTCTCCCGCTGCGCCACAATACTTTTGAGAGATTACACACTATGAAAAAGTACCTGTTTTTATATGCAATGCTGCTCAACTGTTTCTTTATCTCTTTCGGGTTTGCACAAGAAAGTTGTCCTGCCTGAAGCAATCCCATCTTACCGCCGAGCGGTATGATAAACGAAGTCAGTTTGGCTTCAAAAGAGATTGATCAGTTTCGCGTCAACGTCAATATGTTAGTATCCCCTGATGCCCAAGGCGGACATCTTGAAACCAGAGGACTGTCAACAACAGGGAAAGTTGTAGATGCGCCTTTGCATCGCCACCATGTAGCTTTGAGTACCTATCGGATTGATGTCGGGTTACAATACTTGCTTAGCGATCGATGGTTACTGCAGGCGAATTTTCCCTATGCAGTCAAAAGCCAGGAGGCAAGCATTGAATGGATTGATCCGGTCAGTCCTGAAGATAGGCAAGCCATCCTACGGAGTCGAGACATCCATCATCGAAATGAGACCTATACTGGACTCTCGGATGCTGACCTGTTTTTAGGGTATAAAATTCGTGGGCTCTTTAAAACCAATGATGTCTTATCTGCTCAGTTAGGCACAACGCTTCCACTTGGCAAAACCGAGAAAAATCCGTGGGAACTTGGGGATGCTGGTATTGAACACCTCCATATTCAGTTCGGTACCGGGACTTTTAACCCGATTGCCAATTTGCAGTACAATTTACCACTTTACCGAGGTCTGACGATGACTGCATCCGCGCGTGGCATGTTTCCATTCTACAAAAACAGCGAGACCTATCGAGGATCTATGGAGTTAGGCTGGACAACTGGTTTTACATATCGTCTTTTCGATTGGCTATCCTTTAATGGAAACTACCTCGGATTTTATCAATCCTCTGCCGCTTGGGCTGGAGAACGTGATATCAATACAGGTTTGCGTTACAGCATGGCAGCATTCGGTATCTCCTTAGCAACGCTGGAAGGTATTTCCGTATCTGCCAACGTTATGTTCCCATTGACGCAAGAAACCCTTTACGATGAAGGCGATGCGATTGAATTCGGCAATCTGATCTCTTTAACGACATCGTATCTATTTTAGCACAAGTTACCACTGAATTATATTGCGTGGTGTGTTGTCCTTATCTATCAGCATGCCACACGAATCCCGGCGGGAAGACTTTCAAGGTCATAACGCCGTATAGGAGAGAAAAAATGAAAATGAAAATGACGCGACGAATCGTCGCATCTTTCTTAGCCATCCCAGCTGTGCTGCTATTCTTGATCTTTTCACTGAAGGCAGAGGACGCACACAAAGCACATCAAGACCATCACAGCGACCACTCAGCCGACGGTGAAAAAGTGCGTTGTGCAATGGACGGTATGATGATGAAGCCTTCGGCAATGGTCAAGGTCGAACAGGATGGGAAAGCCTACTATTTCTGCAACGACATGCAAGCGGAAATGTTCAAGGCAAATCCAGATAAGTACCTCCAAACAATTTCAGTCGGAAATTTAACATTTGATCTCAACGTGCTAACGACAGATGCATATAAGATGATGATGTCTCACATGGGAATGGGAGGCATGATAAAGACCGACGAGATTAAAGGAAAGACACACTATTTCAGTATATACCCGATGCAAGACCATGGAGAGGTTGCGTTAGGGGACGTTAAACTCGCCATCCAAGTCACCAATGCCAAAGGTGAAACGAAGATGGCACTACTGAAATATAGCAAGATGATGCACACTTACGAAGGGTTCATTACGATGCCGAAAGGTGAAGAACATGAGGTCCGTGTTCGCGTGACAAGTCCAGCTGTCAAGATTTCACTTTAATGGAACTGTTGGCTGTTGGTTATCAGCAAAGAGGTCTCCTGATAAACCAGAGTCCTCTTTCTGATGGCTGACCGCTGATTGCTGACAGTTATTCTTCTAAGAACTGAATTGCCCATCCTGTCAAGGAGACGATAATGCGTAGCATTAATTCACTATATCAATTAGCAGTTATTGTTATCGGAAGCATGATGGTATTCCATGTTCTGGTGCCAACGAAAGCGTATGGGGTGCCTCAGACAGAGTCACCCCCGGAACAAACCGATATAGCAGCTTTATTTCCTGAAACGCTTGAGTTGCCGAGTTTAATTCAGGTTGCGGTTGCGCGGAATCCAAAAGTTAAAGCCGCAAAGGCACGATGGCAAGCGACAATTGAACAGTACCCGCAAGTGACAGCATTGCCTGATCCGATGTTCATGTATGGCTATTTCTTGCGAAGCGTGGAGACGCGAGTCGGACCTCAACGCCATCGGGTTAGTTTTTCACAAGCATTTCCATATCCCGGCACCCTTGACACAGCTGGCGAGGTCGTCAAAAAGGCGATTGAGATTGAACGCGTGAAGCACGAGCAAGTGATACGCGATCTCATTGTTCAACTGAAGCTGAGTTATCACGAATTGGCATATCTCCAACAGGCGGTCGAGTTGACGCTACAAAATCATGAACTGGTCGCCTCTATTCTCACGATTGCCACAGCACGTTATGCCGAAGGAAAGGTAGCACTCAATGATGTCCTGAAGGCACAAAGTCAACTCGCCCAGTTGGAATACGATCTCGTGCTGTTGGAAGAATTGCGGCGCGTTGAGCATGCCAACATCAAGGGTATCCTGTCTGTCCCTTCAACAACGCAGCTTGGGGTGCCAGTGCCTGTTCCCTACGAGTCGCTCGATGCGACGTTAGCCGATGTGGAAAAGCAGGCATTAGCAAAACGACAGGAATTGCGAATCGCGGAGTTAACCATCCAAAAAGCCACCGAGGGAATCGCCCTTGCAGAACTCCAAACTAAGCCTATGCTTAAGTTTGACTTAATGACAATAGAAACGGGCAAATCCCTGATGTTCGACGCACCCGACAGCGGTAAGAATCCTTTTAGCATCGGTGTGGGTGTGACGATTCCGTGGTCAAGTTTGAAGAACAGCAGCAAAGTTCGCGAGGCACAGCAAAATCGTGAGGCTGTCGCAGCGAATAAGCACGCCTTGGGGGACGAAACGAAGGTTGCCCTCCAGAAAACTTATTTTTCGCTTGAAAACGCGCGACGGCTTATTGAACTCTATGAAACGACACTTATTCCACAAGCCGGTGCTGCTATTGAAGTTGCTGAAACGTGGCATCAGGCGGGGCCCAAGAGTATTACAGGATTTCTGGAGACACAGAGCGTTTGGTTGAATTTTAATCTCGCCCGGCTCCGTGCAATTACAGACTATCAACAGAATTTGGCTCGGTTGGAGCAGCTCGTTGGGGGAAAAATCGATGATTCACAAACTGAACAATAAAGACAGATGTCGTTTTCACTATCGAAAGTGTCCTGTTCCCTTCTTATACATCAGTCTCATAATGATTGCTGTTTTGGTAGGTGGGTGTGCGAGTCGTCGACTGGAGACGTACCAAGAGTTGCGTAACACTGAGGTCCAACCGCCAGCGTATTACTATACTGAAATTAAAAAAAAGATTACCAATACTGAAAGCAATTTGATCGTGGAACCGGACCAGTATCTCAATGAGATTGAAGCGAAAGTGCTGAAATACCAGAAACAGTGGCAAGCGCAATTGGAAAGTGAAACACCGATACCAAGCCTATTTTACGATCTTTCGACAGACACCATGAAAGCCTATCGTCAATTGGCAGCATCCCCTGAAGACGCGAAAGCCAGACTTGCGCAACCTATTGGGTTAGAACTCTTGGTGGCACTCGGGTACGAATGGAGTCCGGGGTTGAAAGCTGCCCGTGAAAAGATTCGGGCAATACTGGAGCAATATCCGCAAGCCGTCTACTTAGAGAATGTGTTACGTCAGTATAACGCTTTCACGAAACAACTTGATACGAAAGTTGGACCGATGACGCATAAAGAGATGACGGCAATGAAATTTCCGTTTCCTGATACCTTAACGTTGAAAGGGCAAATTATTACTGAAGATGTGCTAATTGCCCAAAAAGAGTTTGAAATCGCCCTACGAGATTTGGTGACCGAAATCAAGTTAGCTTACTATGATTATCTTTTCCTCGTTGAGGCAACCCGTATTAACGAGGAAAACCAAAAATTACTGCAGCAGATGATTGCCATTGCCCAAACGAAGTTTCGTGTCGGACAAGGTAAATATTCAAATGTCATTATGGCGCAGGTGGAGTTGTCAAAGTTGGCAAATGTGATTATTACGCTTGAGCAACAGCGCGAAACTATCATTGCGCGTCTTAATACGTTGTTAAACGCTTCAGCGGATTTGCCATTAGGAATTCCTATGCCAATTGAAGAGGAACGTGTTATCTCTACTTTGGCTGAGTTGTATGCGTTAGCAGTTCAGAAACGTCAAGAAATCCAAAAACAGAAGTTGGCAATCAGTAAAATGGGTTTGGTTGTGGAAATGGCAAAACAGATGACCTATCCTGACCCGTCCCTCGGGGCAAGTTATTTTGAAAATCGGAGCATGGCGGATGTGAAACATACACAAAAAATGCCGATGACTTTTATGACGCAACGCACATTAAATCCGACAAATACAGCGTGGTTCGGACACCGAAATTCATACATCCGTGAAATGGGTGTAAAAATTGAGGCAATGGAGCATCGGATTGAAGAACTTGAGAGCAGTCTCCGTTTTGTTGTGAAAAAGCATCACTTTGGAATGGAAACCGCGAATCGGAGTATTCGCCTCTATCGCCAGGCACTGCTTCCGCAAGCACAGCAAGCGTTGGATGCCGCGAATACAGCCTATCAAGCGGCGCAAATTGACTTTTTGAGTTTTCTTGATGCCCAACGCACTTTGTTAAATTTGAGGATTGAAGAACAGCGAGCATTGCGCGATTATCACCAACATCTCACGCAGTTAGAACAGGCAGTTGGCATGATATTGTCCAAACAACCACTGACCCAAGAGTAGTCTTTCCTTGTGTAAGATTTTAGCGAGTGTTGATTCCTAATTTCTTCTCGGAACCTCGCGTTTGGCTTACAAAACTACAATGTAAACAATACAAGGAGTTCACAAAATGCCTAAAAATTTCTGCCTCGCAATCACACTGATAATGACCGTGTTATTCGTATTCGCCTGTAGTCAGCAACAGAAAACTGAAACCGAGCAGCATGTTAGTGAAAAACCTGAAACAATACCGGAGAAGCCAATGGCGGGCATGGATGAGCACGCCGACCATGCCCCGACTGAAAAACCTGAAACAACATCAGAAAACACGATGTCAGGCATGGATGAACACGCTGGTCACGATCATACGCCAATGGTTGCATCCTCGGAAGAAGAAAAAACAATTCGGTATTGGACCTGTGTTATGCACCCGACAGTCAAAATGCAAGAACCGGGCAGCTGTCCGGTTTGCAAAATGGATTTGATCCCTATTCACGAAGGCTCAGGATTGGAACTAACGGAGCAGCAAAAGGCACTGATTCCAATCCGCACCGAGCCTGTCGCTTTCCGAGAAGTTTCGCGTGAAATCCGAACCGTCGGTGTCCTGGATTATAACGAGACCCGTATGGCTTACGCTTCAACCCGAATTTCTGGGTGGATTGAGGACTTACACATTGATTTCACAGGTATCAACGTGCGTAAAGGCGATGAACTCTTGTCTATCTACAGCCCGGAGTTGGTCACGGCGCAAGAAGAATATTTAACAGCACTTAAAAGCACTGAGGAACTTCAAAATACAGAATACGTCGAACTTCGCAAATCGGTTGAACGAACGCTTACCGCTGCGAAATCCAAACTTGAATTGTATGGGTTGACCTTAAAACAGATTGAGGATATACGCGACCGTGGAGAGGTCAGTACGATTTTACCGCTCTTCGCACCGATAGCTGGCACTGTGGTTCACATGAATGTCACGCAGGGTCAGCATGTGAACAAAGGTATGAATCTTTACCGCATTGCCGACCTTGATAGTTTATGGATTATGGCGGACGTTTACGAATACGAGCTGCCGTGGATTTACATGGGACAGGCGGTTGAGATTACCGCACAATCAATGCCGGGGCAAACATTTTCTGGGAAGGTCACCTATATTTATCCATTCTTTGACACGCAAACGCGAACGCAGAAAGTCCAGATAGAAGTCCCGAATCCGACCGGACGACTCCGTCCAGGAATGTATGTGACGCTTCAAATAAAACCGACACTTGCGGAAATTTATACCCAAGGTGCTATCTCAAAAGCACCGTATGCCTGCCCAATGCATCCATCGGTCACGTCTGAACATCCCACTGAATGTGAGATCTGTGGCATGGACCTCGAACCGACACATTCCGATATGATTGGATCTGAATCGGCATCTGAAACGGAGGGGAAGTGGGTCTGTCCGATGCATCCTGAGGAGCAGTCTAACGAGTTCGGAGAGTGTTCTATCTGCGGTATGGATCTCGTTGAAAAACAGTCAATAACCGGTACACATTCTCACGCTCACGCACATCAGCACGCGCCCGCACCTTCCGTCTATGCAGATCAGACACCACTGATTTTCAAATACGTCTGTCCTGACCATCCTGATGAGTATGCAACGGTTCCGGGCCTATGTCCACGTGATGGAAAACCGCTCCTCATGACAGGTGAAGTTCTAACTGTCCCCAAGAGTGCAGTCATTGACACCGGTTTACGAAAAATAGTTTTCGTGGATCGCGGCGAATCAGGTTATGAACAGGTTGAAATTGAAGTGGGTCCCGAAGCTTGGGGAACATCGGACGACTCAGAAACCAAACGCCGATACTATCCAATTGTGAGTGGGCTTACCCCCGGTGATATGGTTGTCACGCATGGCAACTTCTTGATAGATTCGCAGACACAATTAACAGGCTCCGTATCAGGTGCTTATGGCGGAGCACTCGGCGGTGAAGAGGAATCAAAACCCCCTGTCCATCAACATTAAGGAGTCGTCAGTTGTCAGTACGGATTTTTTTTCAAAAATTCTTTCAGGCATCAGATAAGAGGCGTTGTTAAACGAAAATCTCTTAACCGATAACTGATAACCGACAACCGATAACCACTAAAATGATTAACCGAATTATTGAAATCTGTATGAAGAACCGCCTCTTGGTGTTAGTTATCTTTGTTTTTCTCACAATGGCGGGTTGGTGGGCATTGAACAGGACACCAATTGATGCTATGCCAGACATCGGCGAAAACCAAGTTATTGTCTTCGCCGATTGGCCCGGGCGAAGCCCACGAGATATTGAAGATCAAGTTATCTATCCGTTGAGCATTACCATGCTTGGGATCCCCGATGTCAAAGATGTTCGTTCGACTTCAATGTTTAGTTTTGGCTACATTAACATTATCTTTAAAGATGATGTCGATTTCTATTGGGCTCGCACACGTGTACTGGAGCGCATGAATCTTGCACAAAAAGACATGCCAGAGGGTGTTGTACCGATCCTCGGTCCCGATGCAACCGGTGTCGGACAGGTGTTCTGGTATACCGTTGAGAACGGATACTATTGTCCGAATCACCCGACAGAACGCTATGCCGAGCCGGGCACCTGTCCCGAAGATGGAGAAACGCTTATTGCCTCTAATTTAGAACTTCATGAGCTTCGGACACTCCAAGACTGGACAGTTCGGTACTACCTCGCCTCTGCTGATGGCGTTTCCGAGGTTGCCTCAGTCGGTGGATATGTCAAACAGTATCAGATTGATATTGATCCGAACACTTTATTGGCGTATAACGTGCCGTTATCAATGGTTTACAACGCTGTCCGGGGGAGCAACCTTGATGTTGGTGCCAAGGTCATTGAGGAAGGCGGAATGGAATTTCTGATTCGGGGTTTGGGGTTTATCAAAAGCATCACCGACATAGAAAACATCGTTGTCAAGGAACATAACGGCGTGCCTATTTACGTCAAGAACCTTGGGACAGTCAGCGAAGGTCCCGACTTTCGGCGAGGTGCTTTAGACAAGGCTGGAATCCCGGCAACCGGTGGGGTCGTTCTAATGCGCTACGGCGATAACCCACTGCGCGTGATTGAAAACGTCAAGGCAAAAATAGCAGAACTCACACCTGGTCTTCCACCAGGAGTCCGAATTGTGCCATTCTATGACCGGAGCCATCTCATTCACCGCGCAACGGATACGCTGAAGGAAACGCTGATTGAGGAGATCATCGTTGCTGCAGTTGTTATCCTGCTTTTCTTAGGACAAGTTTCGAGCAGTTTAATAATAGCATTGGTCTTACCGATGGGGGTTCTGCTTTCGTTTGTGGGAATGCGGATTATCGGTTTACCATCGAACATCATGTCAATGGGTGGCATCGCCATCGCGATTGGGGTCATGGTAGATGCTGGTATTGTAATGACGGAGAATATCACGCGACATTTACGGGAACCACACGCAGGCGAAAGCAAGCTTCAGGTTGTAACCCGTGCTGCTAAAGAGGTGGGCCCACCCATTTTCTTTGCGATGCTCATTGTTATCGTTGCCTTCATACCTGTCTTTTCTCTTACCGGTCAGGCAGGTAAACTCTTCAAACCACTTGCCTATACAAAAACTTTCGCGATGCTCGGTGCCGCCCTCATAGCGATTAGTCTGGTGCCAGTTTTGGCATCATTTCTACTCGCGGACCCAACCCGTACCCGGACAGGCATAGTTTCCAAACTCGTAGCACAGTTCTTTGCGATACTCAGTTGGCCCCTGAGAAAGTTAGCCGATGGGATTACGTGGGTACTCAGAACCAGCTATCGTCCGATTATTCGGTTGGCTGTAAAGAATATTTGGACGAAACTCGCTGTTGTTATCTTGGCACTGCTTATTTTCATCGCAAGCATACCACTGACCCCCTTCTACAAAAATATTGGGCAAGAATTCATGCCACCACTTAACGAAGGGGCACTGCTGTTTATGCCGGTGCTACTTCCCGGTGCCTCAATTACGCAAGCGAAAGATGTGATGGCGAAGCAAGATTTGATTATGAATCGATTTCCAGAGGTTTCACTTGTAGTGGGAAAATTGGGACGAGCAACAACAGCAACCGATCCTGCTCCAATTGGCATGTTTGAAACCATCGTCAATATAGTTGACCCAGCGGAGTGGCCCCAACGGGCGGTTAAACGCAACGCAACGGAAGAACTTGTGTCCGTTCTCGTCCAACGTTTAACACGAGAAGGGTTAATAAGCGATGAACATGCCAGTCATATCAGTGCTGATTTTCTCGGTGATATTGTTACAGCAACCGTAAACCGGTTTGATACCTTAGCGACAACGTATCACAACTCTTATCTCTCAGTTGACGAGCGCGAACAACTGTATCGCGTCTGGTTATTACGAATCCTTTTAGAAGAACTCCTCGCTGAAAAGCGAATGGGTGGGATGGGATTGGAACACGTTAAAATAGGTGAACCTGAGACCGAAGCAAAACTTCATCGGATTGCCGAAGAAATTGAACCTACCTTCAAGCATAAGACTTACTTCCGGACTAAAAACCGTAACGAACTCATCGCCGAACTGACGGAGGCTACCCGGATGCCAGGAGTTTCTCCTATTATGACGCAGCCCATACGCAATCGAGTTGATATGCTCGCAACGGGTATACAAACCCCAATTGGAATAAAGGTGTTTGGTAAAGACCTCGCGAAAATTGAAGAGATTGCCGTCCGGATTGAGCAGGAACTCCTTAAACTTGAGGGAGCACAGGGGCCCTATGCCGAGCGTATTGGAAATAAGCCGTACCTTGAGTTTCATATTAACAGAGAGGAAGCCGCACGCTACGGCATCCAAATCAAAACAGTACAACAAATTATCATGACAGCAATCGGCGGCATGAATCTAACTTATACCGTTGAGGGACGCGAAAGATTTCCAATTCGTATCCGTTACATGAGAGAATTACGGGATAATGTTGAAGCACTCAAGCGTGTCCTCGTGCCAGCACCAAAAGGATTGCATATTCCGCTTGAGCAACTCGTGAGAATCGAAAGACGACCTGGACCGGCGAAGATCGCCAGCGAAAATACGTTACTTTTTTCTCGCGTCTTTTGTGATGTAGACGTTGACACTATTGGACTCGTAGACTTTGTTACATTGGCACAGAAGACGCTTGACGAAAAGATTAAACCGACGCTACCGCAAGGCTACTTCTACGCTTTTAGCGGACAGTACGAGGCTGAATTGGAAGCTCGCAATCGATTAACAATTGTTGTACCAGTATGTATCGCTGTCATCTTCATGTTACTATACCTTCAATTCAAGTCGCCTTCTGCGATGTTTTCAATTTTCTTTGCAATTCCCTTTGCATTCATCGGGGGCATGTGGATGCAGTGGTTGATGCAATATGTGCCTGAAGCACTCGGCGGCGGTTACGCTATTAAATACAGCACAGCAGTCTGGGTGGGATATATAGCCTTATTTGGTATAGCCGTCGAAGACGGTATCGTCTTAATTGAGTACCTATTGGAACGCGTCCGCGGTGGCGAACCTATTGACGAAGCAGTAATCAATGCCGGCTTATTGCGGGTCCGACCCATCATTATGACCACAGCAACTACAATCTTGGCGTTATTACCAATCATGTTAGCAGAAATTAGCACCACTACTGGCGCGGAATTGATGAAACCTATCGCGGTACCTACCTTCGGCGGAATGGTCTCGGCAACGGTGGCTAACCTTATCTTAGCACCTGTATTATTCTCTCTCTTCTATCCGGTTGAACACTGGATTCGCCAACGGTAGACAGATTTATCGGACGATTTTCTTTCACTATGTATCGGAGAAATCATGAAAATTCTAACTACGTTTAGCATCTGTATACTGGTCGGTTTTATAGGACTACCAAATATCGGCACTGCCCTTGAAATTGAAGAATACTTACATATCGCAAAAGGTGGTATTTTAAGCGTTGGTCGCGGGTTAACAATTACCGATGACGAACTGGAAATCGCACGCACTGAAGAATTTTTGGTCGGATTTCAATTGACACCTGCACTCCGATTCTCAGTTCCGTTCAGCAGTTCCATTGTGGATACTCGCGGAAGTAGCGATGATATCCTGCCCTTCGGCATGTTGAATGTTGAGACTGTTGGTATGATGCTAACACTGAGTGGACGTGGGAAATGGGCACCATTTATCGGACTCGGAACAAATTTCTACGATTTTAATGAACAATTCGCGACACCAGCAAATATTCAGAATACTTTCGGGGCGGAAGCGTCTACTGGGTTCAACTTAAGACTGATTGACAATATCTTTGAAGTCGCACAATTGAATGGATCATTCGGTTATCAGTTCAGTTTTTTAAGACCAAAGGTGAGCGTGCCTGCCAGACCGGATATTGAAGTGTTGTGGTTGAACCGCCATAGCATCACTTTTCGGTTGGAGCTCCGGGGATTGTAAAAGTCCTTGTAAAAATAAGAATTTCTGCTAAACTTATTGGATACCCCAAAAACGGATAAGGAGGTTGTAGATGTTTTTCCGAATCTATTGCTATCGGCGAGTAGGTGTTCTATTAACACTTGTATTTTTAATGGTAAGTGTGCCACTGTTCAGTAACGCTCAAAATACAGAATTTCCGGCGCAGAGATTGGCGGCTCTCTTCCCGAATGCGAAGAAATTCGTTCTGAGAAATCCGATGCTTACGCCAGACAAAATTGCTGCTATTGAGAAAGAACTTGGTGCTAAACTTCAGTCGGAAGATCAGAAACCCGTTTTCTATATCCCGATCAGTGACGAAAAAAAGCCGATAGGTCTGGTATTGTTTACGAGTGCCGAAGGACCAGAGGGCATCATTGAAGGTGCTGTGGCACTCAGCATGCGTGGAAAAGTCGTGAAAGTGCAGGTCTATAAGCACGAGGGATCGGATGCCGTTGCAGGAGAGGCGTTCCTGAAGCAGTTCATCGGTATGGGCATAGATGACGCTTTTAAGATTGCGGAAGATGTTGTGGCTGCTGAAGGTTATGAAGGTGCTTCAAACGCAGTCGCCTTACTTCCGAAAAAGGCGTTGACGATGAGTTATGCCATCTTCCTCAAGCAGGAATCGAAACCGGCACCCGAGGAAACACCAGCACAGGAGATGCCTGAAGAGGATGAAATGCCTGAAGTTGAGGACTTGAAAGCACTCATGATGTTGATGATAGATGACTATTTCATGGTTGTTGACTACTTTGATGACAAGGTGAACAAAGCGCAAGCCGTTGAGGCGGCGAAACGAATCGCTAAATACACAAAAAGCATTTCAAGTTTTGAACCCCCAAAAAACGCAGATCAGACTGAGGAATACGTCTACCTACAAGACAAATTCAGCGACACACTTCTTAAATTTGCTGATGCACTTGAAACAGACGGTGTTTCTGAGGAAACACGCAAGCAGTGGGACGCTATTGTTGAGTTAATCAATCAGGCACATCTCCGATTTAGCTTAGAAGAGATTGATTTAGATACATATTAATCAGGACTTACGCATGCCGCTCTTTTGTAGCATAAACTGTTAGTTTGTGACACAAAAACGCTGTGTTTCCAAAAAGATTCATCGTAAAAGAACGGGCTGCAGTCAAATTTGCGTAAGTCCTGTTAATCATTACTCTATAGCCAGTTCATCCGGCGTTTTGGCGTGTATCGCAATCAGGACGAAACACGTAGATTGTAGATTAGCCATCGGTTCTTTTAGTTCCATCGGAGTTTTACTGACGAAGCTACCGTCTTCTTGCCGTGTGTTTGTTAGGTAGCTGATGGCGCCGCGTCGTGTATTGAACGGATCGTTCCCCGCAGCGAGTGCCATAACCGCAATAGCCGTGATTTCTGGGTCACTCGGACTATTTTTGTATCTTCCGAATCCGCCGTCCCTGTTTTGCAGCTGCTTTAGCCAGGCGACTTGGGGGCTAATATCGTAAACGGGTTCCAGACCTTGCATCACCCAAGTCGTCAGAAAGACATCGGACTGCAAACCGCGCTGTAACGCCCAACCGCCATCGTGATTAATGTATCCCGACAACCACACGGTTCCTTTGGAGAGCCAAGGTATGTCGTCAGTTCCCTCCTCGAAATCCCGTTCAAATTTGAGTCCGAGCCTGTTAAATCCAGCGAGAACGGCAGCAGTATAAAGCGGGTTGCTGGGGCTGCGTTCACCTCTCCCCCAACTCCCATTCGGGTTTTGGACTTTCCGTAGCCAACGGAGTCCTTTAAACCGTGCGTCCGGATCCGTTTCCGCTTTGGCTAAGGCGATCAGCGCGAAGATAGTGTGTGCAGTGTTATCGTTCCAACTTCCGTCTTCCGATTGTGTATTTCGGAGATACGCGACCCCAGTTCGGATGACCCGTGAACCGGTCCCCCATCCTGCCTCAATCAGTGCCCAAATCGAGAAGGCTGTGCTCTCAACGTTGCTGTCTCCACCGGGAACTAAAGGCCAACCACCGTCCCGATTTTGGTGCTGCACAATATAAGTTTTTGCACCTGCAATCGTTGTGTAGAGCGGAGGCCCTTCTGACATTTCAGCATTATTGGAAGTGGAGACTACGGTATCTGCAGCACTTCCGCTAATCCCGATAACCAAGTTCAGCAGGATATAACAGCAGAGCAGCATGAAAACGCTTTTGTGGTATTTCATACAAACGTACCTCTATTTGTGATATTGTTAACTTTAAAACACTTGAAGACTTGTGGGGTTACGCGCGTTTTTCAGACGGATATCTCTTCTTACAAGAGTATTAATTAGGACTTACGCATGCTGCTCTTTCGTAGCATAAACTGTTAGTTTGTGATACTAAAACGCTGGATTTTCCCAGAAATCTCATCTAATAGAATAGGCTGCAGTCAAAATTGCGTAAGTCCTGTTAATTATCATAAACCTCGCTATAACTGAATTAAAGCAGCCTATTGATAAACTTTGGTACACTACGACTGTGGCTCAATGACGATTTTATAAACCCCTTCTTGTCCAAGCATATCAATACCTTTTTCCAATTCCTGCAACGGTAGGTAGTGCGTTATTAATTCGTTCAGCGGTGCGCGTGTAATCTGAAGGAAGTCTAATGCTGTCTGGAACTGAATTTGCGGATATGCCCATACGCCGCAGACATCCAGATCCTTGTTACAAATCTGGTAAGGTCGGATTTGGGTCTCTCCAGAATCTGTGTAGTGTCCGACTTCGATAACCTTCCCACCGCGTCTCACCACGTCCAATGCCTCGGAGAAAACGGCTGGCAATCCTGCACACTCAATCACGATGTCTACACCAACACCGTTTGTGAGGTCCTGAATTTGCTCCACCCGCTCTTCAGGGGTTGTATCCCCGACATTGATAACAACATCCGCCCCCATCTGCTTTGCCATCTCTAACCGACTGTCAACGAGGTCGGAGGCAATAATAGTCCCGGCACCACTATCGCGCAACACAGCAATGACGAGGAGACCAATCGGGCCACAACCGAGAACAGCGACTCGGTTCCCAATGCCATATCCATCTCCCACTTGCGGTAGACCGGGAGCATACGCGCGCCCAACAACACGCGTCGCTACTGCCACAGGTTCTGTTAAGACACCAATCTCTTCCGGGATACCCTCTGGCATTTTGTACACCCAAGAATTGCCGTGAATATACGTATACTCAGCGAAGTCGCCATTTAGATAGGGCGGGGTCTCGCTGTTGCCAAAGCCGTATATCTTTCTGTTGGAACACAAGGTCGGGCGACCCGGCACATGCAAACAGTAGTAGCATCCACCACAGTTTTTTGAACCCGGTACCACCGTTACACGGTCGCCAGCTTTGATAGGACCGCCCATCACATTCATTACCTGATTCGCATTTTTGCCGATCTCAGCAACCGTGCCAACAACTTCATGTCCTGGGATAACAGGGAATGGCAGGGCAACGTGCCCGAGATACACGTGCTTATCAGTCCCACAAATGCCGACTTGATCGACCTGTAAGATGAACGCGTCATCTGCAGGAGACGGTTTCTCAAATTCACGGATTTCTATCTGCCCCGGTTGGAGCATCACTGCTGCTTGGACTTGCATAGTTCAGAATTCCTTGTTTTGTTTTTTCTAATTTGTTTTATCGCGACCAGAGCGGAATCAATACTTTTGTTAACTGCGCCAAACTTTCCAGATTGTGCGCTGGCAGGAAATAGTCCACATAAGGCAGTGCCGTGCGAATACCTCGACAGATCGGTTGATACCCTTCGCTACCGAGCAGCGGGTTAAGCCAGATGAGACGGTAGGCATGTCGGTGGATCATCTCCATAGAACGACGCAATACATCTACATCACCGCGATCCCATCCATCGCTGATAAGAATGACAACCGAACGATACGCCGATAGGGAAGGCGCAAACTGCCGATAGAATTCTAACAGACTTTCACCTATCTTTGTTCCACCCGACCAGTCCGGCACAACATTCGCCACTTCGTTCAACCCTTCCGCTAACCCCTTCCGTCGGAGAAGTCCTGTAATATCTGTCAGGTGTGTGCTAAAGACTGCGACTTCTACCTCTTTTAACTCCTGTTGCATGCCGTAGATAAATTGGATGAGAAACTTCGCGTAACAATCCATAGAGCCGCTTACATCACAGAGGAGTAGAATCTTAGTCTTTTTAATCTTCTGCTGTTTCCGCATGAGTTCGAGCGGTTCACCGCCGTGGACGAGACTCTTTCGCCAACTCCGTCGGAAGTCGATAGTTTTGCCTTTTTTACCGACAACCTTTCGGCGACTCAGTTTTGTCGCCAGCACCGCTGCCAATTTCGCAACGATCTCCCGTGCTTTCTCCATATCTTCTTTTGTGAACTCGCTGAAATCTTTTCGGGTCAGGACCTCTTCTACACTATAAGCGATCGGATCGTCTTCCTCACCTTCTTTTTCATCGTCTTCAGTTTCGGCATCCAACCACTGTTCTACGATGTCCTGTTCATCGACAGCATCGGAGAGGTCTTGAAGACTGGAGGGTTCGGGAACTTCGTTTTCTGTATCGACTGCCTCAAATTCCGTGCGTGGGTATCGCCAAAACAGATTGAAAGCGAGATCAAACGTCTCCCGATCCGTTTTCTGCGTAATAAGGTTCGTCCGTGCTGTATGATAAAACGTCTCCCGTTCACCGATGTCGATCAGTTCAACGCTTTTGCACCAACTCAGTTGGTTGGTTGTCGTCACGTTAATCCCCATCTGTCGGAGCAACCGGCAGAAGTCTGTGATTTGTTGGAGGAGGGTTTGCTCAGTCATTTTCTTCTTTCTTCAGCCACGTTATGAACGCGTCCAGTTCTTTAGAAAGCCTGTCAAACAACTGGCTAACCTGCTTTGCATGTCTTTCTGCTCTTTTGTAGATGAGTTCATCTTCATAAATGTTCCTAAAAACGTGACGGAATTCTAAAAGTTCCTCTAGTGCTTCAAAAGTTTCTTGGGAAATTACAGATTGCCGTTCCGTTTGGGTTTCCGCCATCTGCGTTAGCAATTCCTTGTGCCATCTACTTCCATCTGGCAGGCGTAGATCAATGTCCAGGGCAATTTCTTTAAAAATATTCTCTGTTCCTCTATAGCAGTCTACCAGATTTTTAGCGATGGCCATTTCTATCTCTTCTCTGTATTCAATAGGAGCAGTTTTAATTTTCTCTAATCGCTCTGTGATTTTTTTTAAGGTGCGTTCTATTTTAACGCGTTCATCGGAGATACGTTGTATGAGTGCTGATCTGTTCACTTTGTAGATTGCTCCTTTTTTGATCGAGGTCAATTGACTCTGAATTCTCTCGCGAAATAATCCTTTACAGCTTTCAAAATCGACCAAGTCTACCTTGAATAATCCGCTGATGTCTGATGCTACTGATGATGCGCGGAAATATTTGTCATTCGGGATCCCCCAGACAGCAATATCAATATCCGACCATTTTGAGAATGCATCTGATTTGGCAAGCGACCCGAACACAGCGACCTGTGTTGCACCAAAATCTTCATAAAGCATCGCTGCGACCCGATGTGCCGTTTGCCAAGCGCGTTGTAGCAACGCCTCATCTACCTTCCGGTTTTGGAGGTGTTGATCAAGTCGCTGACGGTATTGCCTTAATTCTTCAGGCGATAAATCTTTCGCTGTATGATGAGTGTCCATACCACTATCTCCTTAGAGAATAGAATAGCACGAAATCGTTTAGAGTGCAACGAAAAAGAGACAGGTTAACCGTGTCGGTTTTCCCGTCTCTTTAACCAACGATATTTTATAAAATTTGCTGGATGGGATCTTGCCCAACGGTGTGGTTTAAGTGTAAACCATAGGTGTCAATTAAAAAAACAACCAGCGCGGTCCCCAGACCCGGTAGGTTCGGTTTGCAACCGAACCGAATCCTACGCGAAAACCGTGGAGTTCCTTCAAAGACCTCTTTAGTCCGGTAGGGACGTTATGTTATAGCAGCCTATGGTGATGCATCCAATAACGCCTTTTCAACAGTAATAGGTAGTTGGATGAGGTGAAAACGGTTGGCTGTGTATGCATAATCTTCACCGCTTTCGTCTATGACACGGATATAACCGTGAGATGCTGCTTCGTCATCAGGAATGACACGATATACTTTCCCTACTTCAAGAGAGGCAGCGTATCCTTCGTTATCAAGGCACAGACCGAATTGTAAAAATAGGTTCTCTTTGGTATTCATCAAAAAGATTGTAGCACATTTCTAACGATTTCTCAAATTAAAATATCTGAAAAACACGCTTTCGCCTATGGCCAAAAGTTATACATCGGTTGCTGCGTCACCACACTGACAAGGCTCCATATCCCACCAACAGTAAAATCACCCAACATCAACCCAATCGCAAACATCACCAACTGCTGTGATGCTCTCGGACCTCCAATCCGCAAGACACTCCACTTGATAACCGAACTCACCAACATACAACTCCATAGATACCGCATGCCCCAGTCGCTGGACACAACGAACCCGATCGGATGGAAGGGCCACCAGAAAAAACGCGCCCGCATAAACATCAGAAGCGTCGAAAAAAGCAATCCGAAAAGGATACCACCGGTAGCAAAAAAATTCGGTTCAGTCGGGTAATAGAGCCAACGCTGGAGTCCACTGAAGACGCGTCCACCGAAACCTGTTGACCAACTGCTGCTACCGCTCGTGTTTATGGCACCGTAGGTGTAGAAAATATAGAGGATAACGCCGAATACCATCACCGCGGCGAAGGCTGAAACACCTAATAGCGCGAAGAACAAGCGTCTCGTTGAGGTACCGGAACGTTCCGAGAGTTTGAAACCCTCTAATTGGTGCGGCATCGGGTTACTCGTATAACTCCGATTGAACCAACGGTAGAGCGTCAGAGCGACGAGGTTATTCGTGCCTAACGCGCGTGTGCCGAAACTATCGATGAGGATATGATGGTTCGGCATGTTCTCCATCGCGTGGACAGGAAACCCCTGCTCCGCACGCATCCGTGTTAGCACTAACACGATGATAAAATAGATTGCGAAAAAGAGCGGAATTAGCCAGAATGACATACCGATGCGTCTGGAGAAAATAAAGAGGAACACGAGTCCACCGACAATACCCCATAGCGCGAATCTATACGGAATCGGTTCATCGGCATCCTCACCGGTACGGTGGCGTGCGATGCGGAACACACCGCGTAAATGGCGGAGGTTCAGCACAAGGACGGAGATGAAAATCCCGATGGCGGCACCGAAACATTGTCGGTCGATGTATGGGAATCCGGGTAGGCTGGACAGTCCAACAGCACTCGCGAAGACTAACTGCGCCTTGTAGAAAAAAAAGAAAAACCAGCTGGAAAACGAAAGGTCGAGCGGCATTAACAATCCGAGTCCGATGACAAATGGGTAGTAAGACATACTGATGCCACCGATGGCGTTCCACGGTTTCTCCGTGAACAGATGTCCAAAACCTTGCCAACCGCCGATCCGTTTGATGGGTAAGGTTGGGAGCGTCGGATACAGGAAACTGAAACCGTTGAGAATCGCAATAGATGCGGCGATCCCGAAACCGAGCCATGTGATACGGTGCGAAAACAGCGATTTCGTGTTATGCGTCACGTGAAAGGCGATCTGTGTTATCGGATAGGCGAGGCGTTCGCGTTCCACCCACTGTTTCCGCAGAATGACGTTGATACACAACATCACCAGAACGATGACCGTCATGAACCCCGCCCAAGAAAGCACCGGCACGATCCATGCGCTGAGGATATCCAACGTCGAGAGGTTGGTTTCACCCGTATAGTATCCCGCCAACACCTTCGGGTCGTCCACGAGAAGCCATCTCGGAAGGTAATCCCAGAAAAGCTGCTTCCATTCGTTTTCGGGAGTAGCGAACCAGAAAGCGTGTCCAACCGTCGTGACGAGGATTGTCATCAGCGTAATTGACGGGAAAGCGCACGCTGTGCTGAGGAGGATGTATATCGTTAGGAGTTCGGCATCTGTGAAAAGTCTGCGACGAGCAGCAAGATTGAGGAGCGTGAAAGCGAACACAACGAAGACGACGTTGTAAAACGGGACAGCGTAAGTATTCAACGCATAACCGACAAGTCCGACTTCACCTGCGATGATCCAATAAAAATTAAACGGAATCAGCACGAGCGTGATGGCGATAGATTTCCATGTGACACCGTGTGATTTCAAGGGTTCATGGTTTCTCATCTGACTCGTGGGTTTCAGTTAAAAAATCGATAAACGTGTCTAATTCTTCAGAAACCTCTGTGAACAAACTCGTGATTGACTTCGCATGTGCTTCGGCTTTTTCGTAAATCAATTCATCACCATAGATGTTGTTAACCTTATGACGGAATCTGAGAAGTTGTTCTAATCTCTGCTGGGTGCCTTCGGAAATCACAGGTGGACGTTCCGGACAACGTTCCGCCATCTGTGTGAGCAAATCGGTATGCCACCGCTCACCTTTAGGCAACTGTTTATCAATTTCATTGGCAATCCGCTCGAAAATTCTCTCTATGCCGCTGTAGACCTCAGCGAGTTTTTTGGCAGTTAACTCTTCAAAAAATTTTCTGTGGTGAGGCGTGGCTACTTCAATTTCTTGCAAAAGTTCCATGATGCTTCCAATACTCCGGTCTATTTTTGTACGTTCATCAGTGATACGTTGAATAAGTTCGTCACGATTCACGCTGTAAGTTTCTCCATTTTCTCGGTCCGATGCGTTTACCAGTGTCAGAACGTCCGTTCCAGCTTTATCAATAGGGATAGCTTCGCTTAGAATCCGTTCACGGAATAAACGGTCAACGGATTTAAAATTGATAATATCTATTTTAAATTCAGGATCCAAGCCTTTTGTCTCCCAGAGCGCGTCCAGACATTCGTCGTATGAGACACCCCAAACAAGGATATCGATGTCTGAATTTTGTCTGAACCGTTTCGGTTCAGTGAGGGAGCCGAAGACGGCAACTTTCGTGGCACCAAAGTCTCGATAAAGTACGATGGCGAGACGACGCGCCGTCTCCCACGCGCGTTGAACCAGTTCTTTATCAACCCGACGGCTTTCCCACTGGCGTTTGAGGTTTTCCCTACATTCCGCGAGTTCTGATGGAGACATTCCGCTTGTGGTAGTTGTACGTCCCATGTTTCAACCTCCGTGTCATCTGGCTTGATTCCGGCGCGGTTGAAACCGCGCCTACATTTAGAATCGGCTATTTATGGCTGAATGGATCCAGCGTAAACGTCATTCAAAGCATCTTCGGGCAGCGGTTCCGGACTGTTCTTGGCGAACTCAAGTGCTTCTTCGAGTTCGTTCGCGAGTTCCGTTTCAAGTGCCGTGAGTTCATCTTCACTTACATCCTCTTCTTCGGTGAGAACTGTGGCGAGTCGTCGGATAGGATCGCGGAGCCGTTCCTGTTCTTGAACCTCTTCGCGGTCGCGGTACGAGGTGCCTGGATCACCAATATGGTGCCCTCGGAATCTGTAGGTATCGCAGTTAAGGAGCGTCGGTCCGCCACCTTCACGGGCACGCGTGACGGCTTCGTCTGCAGCAGCGTAGACTTTCAGCACATCGTTTCCATCAACGGTGACACCCGGTATATCGTAGGAGGGCGCGCGAACGGCGATGTCCTCTACGCGTTGGTGTTCATGCTGTGGTGTCCCCATACCGAATCGGTTGTTCTCACAGACGAAAACGACCGGGAGTTCCCATACAGCAGCGAGGTTAAGCGTCTCGTGGAATACACCCTGGTTCGTTGCACCGTCGCCGAAGAAAGACACGGCGACCTGCTGCGTACCCCGGAGTTTCGCAGAGAGGGCAGCACCCGCGGCAAGCGGAATCCCCGCACCCACGACACCGTTAGCACCCAAGATACCCGTCTCTTTATCGGCGATGTGCATCGAGCCGCCTTTGCCTTTACAATAACCGGTTGTGCGAGCGAAAAGTTCCGCCATCATCCGGTCCCGTTTGCCTCCCTTCGCAATCAGATGACCGTGCCCCCGGTGTGTACTCGTGATGTAGTCATCATCTTGTAGATGGGCGCAGACCCCGACGGCTGTGGCTTCTTCACCGATGTAGAGGTGAAGAAAACCGGGGAGCTGACCGCTCTGGTAAAGCGTACCAGCGGCTTCTTCAAATTGACGGATCTCTACCATTTTGCGATACATGTGGAGCATCTGATCTTTATTCGGTTTCGACATAATTCCTTTCCTATTTCTGTGTACACGTTAAGGATAATTTGCCAGTTCTATAAATATTCAATTCAAGGATTGTGCAATCTCGAAGGGCGCGATACATTCCGGTGAGTCGTTCATCGGACGGTTGACAAACGTTGACACCGGATACGCCTCCATCTCTTCATCGGTGTAAGGAACAAGCAGCGGTTGAAGTTCATCCGCCGATTTTAACTCCGGTGCGAGCCATTCCGCGTACGCATCTTGCGGTAGAATCACAGGCATCCGGTGGTGGATTTTCTCCAATAAAGTGTTCGGTGGACATGTGATGATGGTACAAGAGCGGAGCGGTTCATCTGCCCCTTCCGGCTGCCATGTTTCCCATAACCCCGCGAGTGCGAACGGCTTGTGCGATTGGAGACGGATGTAGATCGGTTGTTTGCGTCTGTCCCCCGGTATCTGTTTCCATTCATAGTAGCCGTCTGCTAAGATGAGACACCGTCTGCGTCTGTAAGCACTTCGGAAGGACGGTTTCTCCGCGAGCGTCTCCGAACGCGCATTAATCATCCGATTTCCGATTTTCGGGTCTTTTGCCCAAGACGGAATAAGTCCCCAATGAAAGAACGCTACCTGTCTTTTGTCGGAGTGGCTATCTGCATCGGATGGTGTATTGGCGATGACAGCGACATCTTGTGTCGGTGAGATATTATAGCGTGGTGCCAAGTCCACCGGTATCGTAAATTCAAAGAACATCTGATTCATCGCATCCGAGTCGCTTGCGAGTGTAAATCGTCCACACATTTCGGTTCTCCTCAAGAAAAATAAGAATTTGCCCTACGAATCTTCTTTCGATTGTGGCACGAGAATGTCGTCTCTCCATCGGAGCCGGAAGGACGGTCGTACCAGTGCTTCAGGCGATTGGAGCGTCAAACCGCCATCTGCGGTTAAAACAATACCGGTAACGAAATCCGCTTCATCGGATGCTAAGAAGAGCGCAGCATTAGCAATGTCTTCAGGTTTCCCGTAGCGTCCGATCGGATAGCAGTCGCGTGAGGCTTGTTCTTCGAGTGTATCTTCAGCGAGGGAGGCTTCACCGCGTTCACCGACGATCTGACCCGGTGCGATGGCATTCGCACGGATACCTTCTCTGCCGTAATCGAGAGCGATGCTCCGTGTCAAAGCGTTCAAGCCACCTTTCCCGGCACCGTAAAGTCCGAACCCCGGGTTCGTAATCGTGGCGTTAACGGTAGAGATGAAGACCAAAGTACCCCCGCCGATGCGGATCATTTCGGGGATACAGTACTTAGCACCGAGCCACGGCCCGCCGAGCGTCACGCCGAGGCTTTCGTTCCATTCTTCCATCGTGAATTCGATGGCTTTTTTCGTGTAGGAGTGCGCCGCGTTGTGGACAAGTGTTGTTATTTTGCCATAGTTTGATAACGCGGTATCAACGAGTGCCTGCCACGTTGATTCATCGGCGACATCACCCATGACTGCCGCAGCCTCGCCGCCAGCATCTTGAATGCGCTGAACGGTCTCAGCGAGTTTTTCTTCGCGACGGCGCGTGTTCACAACGACTTTGGCACCCTCACAAGCAAATCTATAAGCGGTTGCCGCACCGATACCACCCCAAGCAGCACCGGCAACAATCGCAACTTTTCCTTCCAGTCTCATGACGATCCTTTCCTTTAGAATGATTGAATGTTCTTCTTCTGTATCTATGTTTTCCGTGTTTTCTATATCGAATGTCCCGTAAATTATCAACTATTATACCATATTTTTCATTTTTGTGCTACAATGATAATAACCGTAATGAAGGGAGAATTCGTGTGAAATCATCGATAAACGACTGGCTTGACAGTTGTATTGAAAAACTTAACGCAGGCGAGTTGACTGAAACCGACCTGCGCGCTGTAATGACTATCTTGGATTCGGAGAAGCAGCTGCTCCTCTATCTCTATTCCAAATCGACGAACTTGCGTTCGCCGCTCGGCGGATGGGCGCTCTACGACGCAACCGCGCCCGACGAACCGATGCTACCGTCCCAGGAACCACCTTATGCATCCGTGCTTGATGCCGTGCAAGACGGGTGGCGGATCGTCCAATTTCCGCGCCCAGAACTCTATAACTTTACAGATGTTGATAACACCTATCTGACTTATGAGTTTATTTTAGAAAAATTTGTGTAAAGGACGGACAAAATGATTAACGTTGAACCGACACTCAATGACATTCAGGTTATGCGATTTATCCATAACGGTTATATCACTTTAGAGAACATCGTTGATGCTGATTTCAATAAGAAATGTGAATCTGTAGACGGCGGACGGCTCAACGATTTCGTTCTCACAGACGAATTTCGTCGGAATGTGTTGCTCCATCCAGAAGTTGCTGGCGTTGCGCGTTCGCTCTTAGGTGCGAATTTCCTCGTACCGACGAGTGCACATCATCACCTTTTTGAAGCACCGCATCGTGGACAAACGTGGCATTCCGATGGGATCACCGAGTACGGGTACGGCATCACGCATCTCCAGTGCTACTATTATCCGAAAGCGGTAAAAATTGAAGATGGACCGACGATGATATTGCCCGGTTCCCACCATCGGCTTGTGGATCGGGAGGCGATCGCACATTACGGCGATATTCTCGGACAACTCTCGCTCACCGTTCCCGCAGGCACCATCGCAATGACACGCTACGGCATCTGGCATAAGGCAGGTCCGAAACTCAACGCCGACAGACGCGGGATGATCAAATTCTCCTATTACCGAACAGCGATGCCGAAACGGGATTGGGCGCGCGATTCGGATGAGATTCCGCATTACCAACACCAAGGTAGGCATCCGTATGTAACGGAGATAGAATCTTACCGAGATCGACGCAAGGGTGAATTGACATGGAACTGGCTCTGCGGATTGGCAGAGGTGGAAGAGGACATCCCACCGGTACAGATGTTTAACAGCGGCATTCCGTTATCAGAAATCCGTCTTCAGTCGTAAGTGAGCGGATGTATATGCAAAATAATAGGTTAGCCTCTCTATTCGCTGATTTCCATAGAAGGATCTGATTTGGGGAGACTCCATGCGCCGATAAGGGCAACAATAAATCCAATCGCTGCGCCAAAACCACCGAATTGGAGACTGACAAGTTGCTCCAAGTCCACCTTGGAGGTAGCATATTCCAATATTTTTTCAGCCAAGGGTGTTCCTTCACTAAATTCTTGCCTGAATGTAAAAAGTGTGAACAGAACGAATAAAAACCCAATAACACTACATGCTAACACTAATTTTCTCGCTTTCCAAGGTGTTTTTAACATTTGAAGGCAACCCAGAATAAGCACCACAGCAACAAAAAAAGCGTATGGCATGTTTTCATTGCCTGTCGCAATATGAAAGCCTGAAATAGTGAAGGATTCTTTTGGTGGAGAAATGACTGTATCTAAATTTAAAGATGATATATCAATTTTAATCCACGGCAAAAAGCAGCAAAGCAGAGCGATGCCTCCACCTACTAAAGAGATTATAAGCGAATTCCGCTTCATAACGGTTTCCTCAAACTATTTTTTAGGCTTAGAGGTTTCTATTGTAGGCAGGCATTGAACCCGCCTACAAGATTCAGGAATCAGCGCGCCCCACACGCTTGCAAACACGCCTGCATGTGTCCACGCGATTCTGCAGCAATCGTGCAACACTGTTCTAAACTGTATTCTCTTGCACCAATGACTTCGAGGTTCAGTGGACCGGTATACCCGTTTTCATGTAAGACACGAATATAGCCGACGAGGTCGATGTCTCCGCGTCCGTTCGCCTGCAATTCAGGAGTCCCGGGCCCCCGTTCCATCCCCTTGCAGTCTCGGATATGCACATGTTTAACGCGCGAAACCACAGCAGCGATTGCTTCGACAGGGTTTTCGCCGGCACGATGGATATGCGACGGATCCATATCAATCCCGAATGCTGGCGACGAGATCTCTTCCATCACGCGAAGCGTTGTCGGTGTGTTATAGATGCTCGCGCCGACGTGTGCCTTGACGCAGAGCGTCACACCGTAATGTTCCGCTCGTGCCGAAAGACTGCCCAATGAATCGACCACTTCGGGCCATTTGGATTCATCGTCCGACGCACCGCCGGGACCGCAGTTGATAATCGGAACGCCTATCTCCGCTGCCGCTTGGAATGCGAGCTCCATTCTCTCAGGATCGCGCGAAGGCTGCTCCATCGCTAACAATTCCAGTTCGTATTCTTTCGCGTAACGTTTGATGTCGTCGGCGAGCTCTTGCCAGTTTGCGAGGACGAGGTGCTGGCTCATCCCATCAATCGCCGAAAGTTCAATGCCGTCGTAGCCAGCCATAGCGATGTACTTGAAGGCGGTCTCCATATCGTAACCACCGAACAGCACCGAATTTGCTCCTAATTTCAAATTTCATTCTCCTTCTGTGAAGCCGTGAGGATGGATTCACTGTTTGCGCTATAGACCTTGCTCAGTCGGGAGCGGATGCGGACGCACGAGGATACCGCCTTGCTCATAAGATTCTATCGCTGCCCAAGTGTACTCAAGTGCGGCGAGCGCATCTCGACCGGAAGCGCGGAGTTTCTCTTTCGACACGCCGTTTGTAACGTCCTCTAAAAACGCATGAATCCGCAACGGGAACGTCTGACCGAAGTCGGTGATACCGGAGTCGGTGACGATGGGTTCGCCGGAGAAATCCGGTGCGCCGGGCGAGGGCCAATACGTTACCTTTTCAATGCAGTTCTCAATACAGAAAGTGCCGCGTGTACCCGCAAGTTCAACACTCCACCAACCACCGAGACCGAATGTCGCATCACCGCGTTGGCTGAGCAGGTAGCCGATACATCCGTTCTCGAACCGGAGATGGATACCGTTAATAGAGACCATCAGATCGCCTGCACCGCGCCTGAAATGTGGACGTTCCATAAAGGCTTGCACGTGTGTGATATCGCCACAGAAATGGCGCATCACGCTGAACGGGTGCGACAGGAACGCTTTCACGTGGAAGTAGGGGAATCCATCAGAACGTGGGGCTTTCGAGTAACTATAGTTGAATTCACCGCCAGCGAACCCCATTTTGTGGAGACAATACACCTGCTCTCCGATGTGTCCATCGTCTATATATTTCTTCGCTTGTTCCGCGGGTGGTGTGAAGTAGTGGTTCAGGTTACAGCCGAGATAAAGGTCTTCCTCGGTGGCTTTCGCGACCATCTCTCGTGCCTGTCCGATGTCGTTGGATATCGGTTTCTCAACGAGGACGTGCTTCCCTTTATCAAGTGCCTCCATTGTCGGTTCGTAGTGCCAACTCCCGTTTTCGTTACCACCGGTGGTGACATCAACAATGTCGAGATCGGGTTCGCCATCAATCATATCGGCGAGGCTATAATACGCCTTAACGCCGAGACGTTCCGCTGCGCTGTCCGCGCGCTCTTTCGCAATATCGCACACCGCGACCAAATCTGCTAAATCGTCATTTGCGTGGCAATTTGCGTGGTTATTTCCAATGCCGCTCATGCCGACAACGCCAACTTTTAATGCCATTTTATTTTATTCCTTCCAATAGATGAAATTTGCTTTCGCCTATAACGAGTGCTTGCAAACGGAATGTGCCTTTGCAAGTAACACCTTACAGTGATTTTGCATCTATTATAAGACTATCCGCAGTTTTGTCAACACTTTCTTGCAGAATATGCTTGACAGCAATCCGAATGCGTGCTATTTTCTCATAGATAGTATACAACTCACGCACTTCCCTTGCAGGTGGGGTTTGGAACCTCGTCTGACGTAAGCAGGACATAAATTTATATTGTCCGCGGAAGCGCGCTATGAGCCTGGAGGAGGAGAACGGATGAGTATCAGTGTCGGGATGGTAGGGTTAGGGATGTTCGGACCCTCGTTTATCCAGTCGTATAAGGCGCATCCAGATGTCCATCGGCTTGCGCTCTGTGATTTACACGAGGAGAGGCTCTCAAAATGGGCAAAACAGTTTGAGATTTCTGAGACGTATTCGAGCCTCGATGAGATCTGTAAATC
This sequence comes from Candidatus Poribacteria bacterium, assembly GCA_012270865.1. Lineage (GTDB taxonomy): Bacteria > Poribacteria > WGA-4E > WGA-4E > WGA-3G > WGA-3G. The sequence continues at coordinate 82,098 of JAAXHL010000051.1, forward strand.
GGATATAGATGCGTTGGTCATCATCACACAGCATTGGATGCACGCGCCACAAGCGATTCAGGCGATGGAGGCAGGAAAGCACGTCTATACTGCTGTTCCCGCCGCTGCTTCCTTAGATGAGTGTGAGCAACTCGTCAGGACGGTTGAGCGGACAGGGATGATCTATATGAACGGTGAGACGAGTTATTTCCGTCCGGAAACGGTCTTCTGTCGCCAGAAGGCAGCGGAAGGCGCATTTGGCGAGTTTGTTCACTGCCGCGCCGAGTATTTTCACGATATGGACCACGGACTCTACGATGTCGCAAGAAATCGGTGGGGCGCGCAGTTCGGACGTGATAAGATGGGCGGTATTCCGATGTACTACCCGACGCACTCAACCTGTTTCCCGATCTCTGTAATGAAAGCACACGCCACATCGGTCTCCGCGCAAGGGTATATCTATCCCGACGACGATTGGTTTCGGTTGGACACTATCCACAAGAACCCGTTCTCCAATGAAGTCGGACTTTTCACGATGAGCAACGGCGCGACGATGCAAATCTGTGAGTTCCGACGGATTGGACACCCGGGTTCCGAACGCGTCAGTGGTCTCTATGGAACGGAAGGAAGTTACGAGCAGAGCCTTGCAGGCTGTGTTTGGGCAAGCAAACGCGAAAGGGAAATCGTTCAGCCTTCAAGAGAGCATGAACAATTGCCAGACGCACTCGCAGCGGACCTCGGCGGACACGGCGGTTCGCATGCCTACCTCGTTCATGAATTTGTGGATGCTGTCAATCGCCAACGGCTGCCACGCATCAATGTTTGGGAAGCAGTTCGGTACTGCGCACCCGGATTTGTCGCACACGAATCGGCGTTACGAGACGGTGAAGTGCTCCCGATCCCTGATTGGGGAGACGCACCAGAAAATTAGGCTTGCTTTTTATTAAATTTTCCGGTATACTATATTACTTAAAGCGTTTCTGATGGTGAACCCTATGCAATATCGGCTTGCAAGCTTCGCCTTGATGAAAGCAATCGGACATTAACTAAGTTGAGGTAATTACAAGGAGTATAGAATGGCTATTGAACACGCGGGTCCCTACGATGCATCGGCAATCGTGCCGGATGTTGCCCGCGAAATTGAAATTTATGAGATTCAACTCGATCGGTTCCAAGCCGGTCAGGTTGAAGAAGCCACCTTTACCGAGTTTAGGCTTCGGCGCGGGGTTTACGGACAGCGCGATGACCGGTCCCAGATGATCCGTGTCAAAATTCCGTTCGGCGGACTCACAGCAGCACAACTCGAAATGCTCGCAGATGTTGCCGAAGAATTCTCGGATAACATCATTCACATTACGACGCGTCAAGATGTACAATATCATTACGTAGACATCAACACCACCGCTGAGTTGATGCGTCGCCTCGCAAGCGTTGACATCACTACAAAAGAAGCGTGTGGTAACGTCGTCCGAAACGTCACAGCATGCCCGCTCAGCGGCGTCTGCCAAGATGAAACGTTTGATGTGACACCCTATTCTAAAGCGTTGTCAGCGTTCCTTTTGGGACACCCGGATGCGCAAGATTTTGGTCGTAAGTTCAAAATCGCATTTTCTGGATGTGAAGAGCACGCTTGTGGTTTGGCAAATATGCACGACATCGGCGCAGTCGCTGCCGTTAAAGAGGTCGATGGCGAAGTCAAACGCGGCTTCAAACTCTATGTCGGTGGTGGTCTCGGCGCAGTTCCACATCAAGCGAAGGTCTTTGATGATTTCGTTTCCGCAGAGGAACTCCTCCCGATTTCGCAATCAATTTGCAGAGTCTTCACCCGTTTAGGGGAACGCAGAAATCGGAATAAGGCGCGTCTGAAATTCGTCATTGCTAAACACGGCATTGAGGAATTCCGTAAACTCGTGCTCGAAGATCGCGAAACCCTACGGCACGACCCTGAATGGACAGCATATTTGGATGATTTAAATGTCTACGATGAAAGTCCGCTCAAAGCACCAACGCAACTCAACGGTGCCTCAACACCTGAAGGATTTAAAGAGTGGTATGCCTCCAATGTGCGGTTACAGAGTCAACCCGGCTACGCGTTTGTAACGATTACGCTACCGCTTGGCGATATTACCGCAGATCAAACCCGTGCTTTGGCAGATATTTCTCGAAAATACGTCAAGGATACCATCCGCGCCACAGTCGAGCAGAACATCGTTCTCCGATGGGTGACGATGACCGACCTGCCAGCACTCTATCGTGAACTCAAAGAGATCGGTCTCGGCGATCCGGGGGCAGAATCCATGGTTGATATTACCGCTTGCCCGGGTACCGACTCCTGCAAACTCGGTGTATCTTCTTCACGGGGACTCGCAGCGCACCTGAGAGGCCATTTCATTGAAGCCGGTGTGCAGAATGAGATCAAGGACTTCCGAATTAAGATTAGTGGATGCCCGAACTCATGCGGACAGCACCACATCGCGAATATCGGCTTCTTCGGTTCTTCAAAACGGGTGGGTGGGCATATCGCGCCTGTCTACTTGGTGCTACTCGGTGGACACATGATCGAAAACGCGAGTTCCTATGGACTTGCCACCGGAAAAATCCATGCCAACTATATTCCAGCGTTCATTGAAGAATTAACTGGAAAATATGTTGATGAAAAGCAAGATGACGAAACCTTCACCGATTACGTCGCACGGCTCGGCAAAGTGGAGATCAAATCGATCCTGTCCCAGTACGATCAGATTCCCCCCTACGAAGAAGCACCTGAATTCTATATTGACACAGGGGACACGAAAGACTACCAACTCAAAACCGGTGTCGGTGAGTGTGCCGGAGAGGTGATAGCACTTGTCTCCATGAAGTTGGAAGAAGCAGATCGACTCATCTATGAATCCAGTTTGAATTTGGAAAAGGGTGAATATCAGGAGTGCGCGGAGTTGGCTTTTGATGCAATGATTAGAGCCGCCGATGGACTCTTGACAACGGTCGGTTTGCAATATATTGACGATGCCACGACAGTCAGTGAATTCCGTACCCATTTCTTTGACCCCGGTAATTTCTTCGCAGGATTCGGAGCGCATCTGTTTAAGGCAACGGAAGAAGATAGTTCTACTTTCGACCACGAATTAGCACACCGCCGCGTAGAAGAAGCCACCCTCTTTGTAGAAGAATCGCATAATGTGTATAATCGCATGCGCATCAAGCAGGAAGAAGAGGAAGAGAGCCGTCGTAAAACACGTCGCTCGCGACCCGCGCGGAAACCGAAGGTCGTCAAGGAGACGAAACCGGTTGAAGAAATCACCGATAGCCTCGACCTGAAAGGGGTCGCTTGCCCGTTCAACTATGTGCAGGCAAAAGTCCGATTGGAGACGATGGACATCGGTCAACTCCTTGAGATTACCATTGATGATGGCGAACCGATTGAGAACGTACCGGTGAGTCTCACCAACGATGGACATGAGGTCGTTGACACGAAGAAGGTCGGAAAACACTTCCGTCTCACCATTCGGAAAGGTGAATAAATCTAAAGTTGTGGTTCATCGGAACTAATTTTCACACGAAGGCGGTTGCCGCCCGCGCCCGAAACGGGCGCGTGGGCAATCGCTTTTTTATCCATCAGGAGGAGCGGATGAAGGAATACAGCACTCCGTTATTAGAGAAAGCTGAATTAATAGATAATGCGTGACGTACATCCACGACAGGTAGAATTCTACCGTAACTCTAATGGGCAAGAACCCTTCTCCCAATGGTTGCTATCAATTCAAGATCAAAGCACACAAGATCGGATTTTGGCACGTCTTGAACGACTTGAGTCCGGAAATCTTGGCAATTATATATCTGTTGGTAGCGGTGTCTTTGAGCTGCGTCTTGACTTCGGACCAGGGTACCGAATCTATTTTGGACAGGTAGGCAACACGATTGTTCTGTTGCTCTGTGGCGGGGACAAATCCTCACAGACGCGCGATATTAAGCGCGCAAAAACTTATTGGTTGGAATACAAGGAGAGACACTAATGCGAAAAATGCGAACCTTGCGGGAGTATCTCATCGAGCGTCTTGTTGACAAGGAGAGGGCGATTGGCTATCTCCAGGCAATTCTTGATGACTATTACATCTACGGGAGCCGGACTGTGGTTCTAAGGGCTCTTGAAACTGTTGTTGAAGCACAAGGTGGTGTTTCCAAACTTGCCAAGCGGATTGATATGGATCCACAACTTCTCTCAAAGGTCCTATCTAACGAGGATACGCCTCTAATTGACGCATTTGGCATCGTTCTCAAAGCACTCGGCTATCAACTTGCAATCGCACCATTGGAAAACCAAAATCCAAACGCTGAATTCGCTACGCCGTCGTTAGAGGTACAGGATGGCATTCTATAGTAATGCGCGAGTTACTGTTTCTATTTTACTCTCAATTGCTGTTTTCATCGTTGTAACCGGCACACAAGGTTTCGTGGCCGGAGTCTTCGCAGTCTTTTTGACACACGCTATCATCCTTCCGAAAGTAGTATGGAATTTCGTATTGGATAGAGCAAGGGAACTTGGAAAAGCACTAAGAGATGAAGACTGATTTCTGAGTCTAAAAAGAATAAAAATTGACTTTCCTCCAAATTTACGGTATAATAAAAAACAGAAAATTCGGTTAGCAACGTTAGAACCCAATATATCTACGGAGAAATAGATGGCAACAATCGTTAAACATAACCAGACGGGCAAACGTTACTGTCTGCTTGGCGCGGGGTTTGGAGTTTTTCAATCCTCGAAGCCGCATGTGTTTCTCGGCAATTTGATGGCTGATGTGGAAGAAGGCGAGTACGCATTAGTCTGCGTCTGTAATAGCAAAGGTAAGATTTTTTGGTTAGAGGCGACACAAGTTACCGTCGTCAGCATTGATGGGCAAAACGTCCAAGAACTCGCAACTGAATAGATAAGTCTTGGCGCATTTCTTGGAGCGGATAGACATCCCTGACAGTTTTGTTACTCACTCACGAAAGGAAATTTTTTTACAGAATGGACCTACAACAGATTAACGTCAAGGTTTTCACAACCGAAGATAGCAACATCAACTACACCAACTTCATCAAGGTCTTCAACCGTTGGATGAAGGAAGCGGATTCAGACGATTACCTGAACTACGCTGACTACTCGCATGTTGACGCGGGACCGGGTGTGTTATTGATTTTGAAACAGGCGAACTATAGCATTGACAACGCGTATCATGAGTACGGTTTCCTTTACAATCGGAAGCATGCCGTTGACGGCGATAACGCTGATAAGATTTGTCAAGCACTCACGGAAGTACTCTCCAAATGTGAGCAGCTCGAAGCGTCTGCAGAATTGGAAGATGCTGTACATTTCAACGGCGGAGACCTCCTGTTTATGATAAACAACCGCCACATTGCACCGAATACAGCCGAAACAGCGGCAGCCGTTCAGGCAGACCTGACACCTGTCCTGGAACAGATGTACGGCGATGACGATTTCACCATAGAGCGCACCTCCGAAGACGCACGCGAACGGTTCGCCTTACGAATCTCAGCGAATTCGGACAAACCGGTTTCGGAACTCCTTGCCAATCTCGGAGCCTAAAATGTTTAATTTTAGTAATGAACAGATTGAACGCTACAGCCGACATATTATCCTCAAAGAGGTCGGTGGAATGGGGCAGACGCGGCTGCTTGAATCGAAGGTGCTACTCATCGGTGCCGGCGGACTCGGCTCACCTGTCGGTGTCTACCTCGCCGCGGCAGGGGTCGGCACACTCGGCATCATTGACGATGATGTCGTCGATCTCAGCAATTTGCAACGCCAAATCTTGCACGGCACCAGCGACATCGGTATCCCGAAAACGAAATCCGCAGAAGCCACTATCGCAGAGATGAACCCCGATGTCAAAGTCGTTCCTTACAATGAACGGATCACCTCAGAGAACGCCTTCCAGATTCTGGAACAATACGACCTGATTGTGGACGGGTGCGACAACCTACCGACCCGTTACCTCCTCAACGACGCATCTGTTATGCTCGGCAAACCGATTGTACACGGCAGTATCTTCCAGTTTGAAGGTCAAGTTACCGTCCTCTATCCGGGTAAAGGACCCTGCTATCGTTGCCTCTATCCCGAACCGCCACCAGCAGGAATGGTACCCAGCTGCCAAGAAGCAGGCGTTTTTGGCGTGTTGCCCGGTATCATCGGCACAATTCAGGCTGTTGAAGCAATTAAAATCCTGCTCGACATCGGGGACTCGTTAATCGGAAGCCTTCTGCTTTTCGATGCACTAACGATGAATTTCAACAGGCTAAAACTCCGTCAAGATAGCAATTGCCCAATGTGCGGCGAAAATCCCACTATCCACGAATTGATTGATTACGAGGAATTCTGTCAGGTCCAGTGGTAGGTTTAGCCATTTTCGGAGGGTCTGGAAAGCCGAAATGTGAAACTGCTTTTAATTCGAGGAAGTGCAGAACGATACTGTATCTCTTCTACGGTTTTCCTAATCCTTCAATCGCATTTTTCGACTTCCCACCACTATAGGCGATTGCATCCCTCATGTATTTCAACGCCGCGTGTATCTGCGCGAGTTCCTCAAACCCGTAGGATATACGAAGTTGTCGCTTCCCGACTTCGACCATCTCACCACTCGGATGGACACAATGCTCACCCGGAATGTAAATCACCTTCGGATGCTCGGAACCTGAAGGTCCATCGACATCTTCCTGTCCAGTCGTTCGCGTCAAAAACTTGAAAAAGTCGGAAGTTGACCCCGTCGCGACATTCGCCAAAGTCAAATAGAAGTAGAACCCCGCACTCCCACCTCGGCACTCCTGAACGTTATCACCCAGTAACGCTGCCATCCACGTTTTCACCTGTTTCGCCTTCTGCTGGTACCCGTGATTAACCTTCTCAATTTGCGCTTCAATACCGTGGTCGAGCAGGTAACTGGCGATCTCCTGATTGATTAACGGCGCGCTGAAACCGATGTCACTCGTACGTTGGATGATACTGTCAAGAAATCGACCTTTAGAACCGATGAGATAGCCGATGCGCAATCCGGGGGCGAGAATCTTTGAAAGTGTACCAACCTCATACACGATGCCGAGTGTATCATAACATAAAGCGGACTCCAAAGGTTCAACGCTGCTGTCATGTACAAGATCGCTATAGGCGTTGTCAAAAAAGAGTGGGATTTTCCGTCCAACTTCGTGCGATAACCGCGTGGCAATATCGACAAGTTCCCTTTTACGGTTATTGGAGAGGATCGTACAGGTCGGGTTGTTTACCGTCACGACGTAAAAAAAACGGATGGCTGCTTTCTCATCGCCAAGTGCTGCGAGTTTTGACTTTAGACGTTGCGTATCGAGTCCGTCACCGTCTTCCGGTATCGCAACAACCTTAAAACCTTTCCGTTCCAAGTCGTTACAGTAGATATAATACATCGGATCTGCGGTAAGCACAATACCGGCGGGTAGGACGTGCGTGATGCTCTCCAACAGGCTCGTCGCGCCGTTCGCACCGATAACGATGTCACGACTGCTTAGCGTCTGTTCGGTAATACCGCCGATTTGGTTGTCGATGTGGAATCTTCGGAGAGACGCAATCAGGTTCGGGGAGCCTTGTGCGCCGCCATAGTTAAGCGCGGCTCGATACTTTTCGGGGTGTAAGAGCACTTTCTCACAAGCAAGTCGAATCGCTTGGTGCGGAATCGTCCGTTCATTGACGTACCCGACACCGAGATTAATATCGCACGCATCTCGAAAACCGACTGCAAAATCGGTCATCAATCGGTTGACAGGCGACGGGATACTTGAAGCTGCGCCGTATTCAGAAAGCAGGATATCCTCGATTTTCGTCATCTAAATGTCTATAACAAATCTCTCAGCGCGGATTCGAGCGTCCGATGTCGAAATTCGTATCCACTGACTTCCGTTTTCTCAGGAAGAACGTTCTGACTCAAGACGATGAAGTCGGCAAATTCACCCATCATTAATTTCAATCCAAAAGTCGGAATCGGAAACAGCGTCGGGCGGCGGAGGACTGTACCGAGTGTTTTGGTGAACTCTGTATTTCTGACAGGTGTCGGAGCAGTTGCGTTCAAGGCACCGCGAATCTCGTTATTTTCTAACGCATGCAAAATGATACCGATGACATCGTCAACATGTATCCAAGACATCCACTGCCGTCCGCTACCAAGTATACCCCCAACCCCCATCTTAAAAGGCGGTAGCACTTGTGCCAACAACCCACCTCCTAATCCGAGTACAAGACCGATACGGACTGTGACAACTCGGATACCGAGATCGGTCGCTTTTTGTGCTTCCGTTTCCCATTCTTGACAGACTTTGGCGAGGAAGTCATTTCCCGGTGGTGATACTTCAGTAAAGTGTTCGTCGCCGCTGTCACCGTAATATCCGATCGCTGAGGCACAGACAAGCGTCTCCGGCTTTGTATCGGTTGCCGCCAGCGATTCAACAAGGTTACGCGTAGACAGAATCCGACTGTCCCGTATCCGTCGCTTTTTTTCGTCATTCCATCTGCCAGCGATTGTTTCACCAGCCAGATGCACGACAGAGGCTATATCCTGAGTCGCTTCAGAAGGCAGCTTTTCGGTCTCAGGGTTCCAACCGTAGAATGCTCTCGCTGATTCCAATTTGGTTTGTGCACGTTCGGGGTTTCTTGATAACACGTGCGCTGTATCGCCTTGTTGGTGGAGAGCAGCGCAGACTCGACTGCCGATAAATCCGGTGCCACCAGTAACCAATACGTTTGCCATTTTTCCCTCTTTCGTTTCCTCTATTTCGAGAGTTGCGTTATAGCGACTTCCAGGTTTCTGTAGTCATTAACAACGGCATCGCTGAGGGTATCATCTCCATCCCCTTTATTGAATCCGGTGAACCGGACCGCCTTCATCCCAGCATTTTTCGCACCGACGACATCCGTTCGGAAAATATCGCCGACATGGAGTGCTTCCGAGGGGGCAGCGTTCAACTCAGCAAGCGTCGCTCGGAACTGCACAACTTCCGGTTTCGTGTAATCTGTTTCGTCGGAGAAGGTAAATGTATTGAAGTATTGTAGGATACCGTCGCGCGCCATCAATTTCCGAACAAAACTGCCCGGAGTCAGTGCTGAGTCTGAGATTATTCCGAGTGCATATTTTTCACTTAACCGCGCAACGACAGATTTAACATGCGGAATCATAACCGGCGGGGACTCCAAAAAAGCTGCACCGAGACACGCAATCAATTCATCCAGATCCGTCTCTTTAAGTTCGATTTCAAGCACCTCCGAGAATCGCCGCATACATCGCTTCACAGATACCCCGCGATGTTGGTGCCATAGAACCATCACCAGGTTGTACGCCCCTTCGAGGCCGAATCCAACATCATCTAACCCACAAACGTAACCGCGGCTATCAAGATAAGCGTGACACAATTTAATACGTATCGCCTGACGTTGCTGCCAATTCTCTTCAGAATCCGCATAAAGTGTTTGCCAGAAATCGAATGTAATTGCCTTAAACATTGAGAACTCTCGTTTTTTACGATGTCAGAACTTACGCAATCCGAGTGCTTATTTCAAAAAATCCGTAAGTCCTAAGGATATGTTAATGAAAATCTGTAAAATTGTATAAAGATAATTATAAAATACGGACGTGTCTTCGCATTTCCATAAATATAAAGCCGGACGCAGCAGACACGTCTTATGATTCCAAGTCTATTTTACCTTATTTACCAGAAAAAGTCAATTGATATACCATTTTGCTAACACAAAACAGATAAATAAAGAACAACAAACCACGCCTTGGAACCCAAAACTAAATCGTCCTGAAGCAAATAGACTTGCAATTTCCTTTTAAAGATGGTAATATTAATTAAGTTGAGGTTTGTGTCCGATTTGTACGGAGGAAGATAGTGTTGTGGTTGAATCGGCAAATTATTCCAAGGTATACGACCACCCGTTTGATATTCGTTTACTTCGTCGTTGGTTTGGGGATGCTGATATTTGGATTTGCCTATTACAACCAGCAGATCTCGCAGCTGGATGCTGATATAGAGGCACAGATAGACATCTTCGCAAATCTCGCAGAGGTGCTTCCGAGTGTCGAAAATCGGGATTTACAACAGAAACTCAATGAAATCGTAAAACAGGAATCATCTGCTAAAAATAGAGCACGCGCCTTTTCATTTATTATTACCGACGCAGAAGGGAACCCCATCGTCACGCGCGGGGTTGACCCGAAATTAGACGAAAAAATCGATAGTTTGGATATAACTGTCAACGAAAATGTCGAAAATTCGTTGACACTAGATGAAAAGACTTTGCTACGATCAACATTGGCGCGCATGAAGGAGCGGAATCCACCACGCAGGATACCCATGCTCCTCGAGGATAGACAACTAAAAGGATACGTTTACTACGGTGATGCGGACCCCAGTGAGATGGCACACCTACCGTTTGTGATAACCGATACTGCTGGCGTACCACAGAAATGGCAGATATGGGGCGAGGTCGTTACTGACGATAAGGCAACCCCACAGGAACGCGAACGCGCTGAAATCTTCGTTCAGAACGCACCCGCATCCTCAATGATTGTAACAACGCCAGAGATGCACAACGGCTATTTTTATTACGAGAGCAAACCTTACTATGGCTTGGTCGTGCCTTTCATCGTACCTCTCGTCTTATTACTATTTGGAGTTGTCTGTTTTTTGGTCTACCAGCGGATAAAATCTTATGAACATTCGGCAATTTGGGGCGGTTTAGCCAAGGAGACAGCACATCAACTCGGAACACCCATCTCCTCGCTGATCGCATGGACAGAACTCTTGTGTGAACGCAGCAGATCGAAAGATGATGAAACGCTCGTTGAACTTGCCGAAAGTATGCAAAATGACCTCGAGCGTCTGCAGAAAACAACCGCACGTTTCGGTATGATAGGCACACAGCCGCCCCTAACTCAAGTGAAATTAGACCAAGTATTTGAAGAAGTACGAACCTATTTTGAGAAACGGCTACCACATATCAATCGTCGCGTCGAAATTCAATTAATACACCGGCAGATACCACCTGTCCTCGCAAACGCACAGTTGTTACATTGGGTGTTTGAAAACCTCATTCGCAACTCGTTGGACGCTATGGATAAAACCGAAGGATGGATTCAGATTGAACCGACGTACGATAATCGATACAGGCGTATTGTGGTACGGTATGCCGACAACGGATGCGGTATAGACCGCAAAAATCAACAAAAAATCTTTGAACCGGGGATGTCTACGAAGACACACGGGTGGGGACTCGGATTAACGGTAGTACAGCGTATTATTCGTGAATATCATCACGGCAACATCCGTATGGTTAAAACGAGTCCTGAAGGTACGACTTTTGAAATTCGGTTGCCGGTCGCGTAAATCCGAATTAACGTCCGATTATTGAGAAGGCAGAATGCAGGTTCTGTTTTACTTTCCTAATTCAGGTAATTTTCGTGGCGTACCGCAACCGCACTGTATGAATGAGCTTTAGTATGGCCCACCACATTTTATGGATTGATGATGAAATAGAAGCGTTACAACCGCACATTCTCGTGCTACGTGAACGCGGTTATACCGTCACGCCTGTTACAAACGGCGAGGACGGTGTCGCACTTCTAACAAACGCCGACACGCAGTATAGTGCTATTCTACTTGACCAGGTGATGCCCGGTAAAGATGGAATGGCGACGCTTGATGCCATCCGATCCGTTAACTCACAAATCCCCGTCATTCTTGTCACCCAATCCAGCGATGAACAGTTTGTCGAGGTCGCCCTCGGTAAACAAGTAACAGATTTCTTGGTAAAACCGATCGGGGTCGCACAGGTCGTTTCAACACTGAAACGTATCCTTGATCAGTCCCAACTCGTCGTAGATCAAATTCCGAGCCGGTATACCTTAGATTTCAATACTATCCGTTCAACGAAGGAAGCAGCACCAACATGGCAAGATTGGGTTGATATCTATGTTAAGTTGTTGCAGTGGGATTTAGTGTCTGAGAAATTAGCCGATGGCGGCTTAGAAGAAACCCATCTCGCACAAAAGAAGGAGTGCAACACCGAATTCTCCGATTTTGTCGAGGCGAATTACCGAGATTGGGTCGCCGGGAGCCCAGACGCACCACCCCTATCTGTTAATGTTTTAGACCGACACGTTATTCCACTGCTTGAAGCCGGAAAATCTGTCTATTTTATTGTGGTTGACTGCTTTCGATTGGATCACTGGATGGCAGTTGAATCACTCTTATACCCTTATTTTTCTATTAAACGCGAATATAGTTTTTCGATACTACCGAGTGCGACCATGTATTCACGGAACGCACTGTTCAGTGGGTTGTTTCCCGCCGAAATCGCAGAACGCTACCCAGACTACTGGCAGGAGGAATCGGATGGCGATACAAGCACAAACCGCTATGAACGACAACTCCTAACGGAACATCTCAAGCGCAGAGGTATCAAACTGAAGACCAATCCCCAATATTTCAAGATTTTCGACGTGCGCGGCGGGAATACCTACAAAAAACGCGTCGCCGCAAATACGCAGGTCGGTCTCTCAGCATTGGTCGTCAACTTTGTTGATATCTTAACACATCAGCGTTCACAGTCCGATGTATTGCAACAACTGGCACCGGACGAATCCGCTTTTCGGGCACTCGCACGTTCATGGTTCGCGCATTCCGTACTATTTGAGGTGTTGCGCATGGTTGCAGCACAGGAGGCAACTGTTGTCCTGACAAGCGACCACGGCTCCGTCTTTTGCAACCGCGCAACCCGAGCACGTGGGAATCGAGACACAACCACCAGCCTACGGTTCAAAATTGGGACGAACCTCGGATGCGATGAAACCGAAGCCATACGACTCCATGAGCCAGAGGAATACAGACTTCCCGCCGAAACACCAAGTAAAAACTATATTCTCGCAAAAGACGATTACTATTTCGTCTATCCAAACGATTTTTATAAATATAAACGGCAGTTTCAAGGAGGGTTCCAGCACGGTGGTATTTCAATGGGCGAACTCATAACACCCGTTGTAACACTGACACCGAGGCTATAAGACGCAGCTCGCATGTTCAGATCGAATAGAGGTAGCACATTACGCTATCATTTATACCAAATTCAACTTACTATTTTAAACGTTGAAACACCGAAATATCGGCTCACGATACGGTAATTTGGTACCACTCCCACTGGGGGCAACCGCACACTCGACGCTATTTTATAAAGCCCTCACTGCTTTTTGCAACGCTGCCGATTTTGACATGACTATTAACCGTAGTGCCTCTTCTGATAAGGCACAACAGGAGGTAATAATGGAAAAGGAAATACTTATTTCCGATGACGCGTATGAAACGCGCTGTGCGGTACTTGAGGAGGGGATGCTGAATGAAATTTATATTGAACGCAAAGCAGCAACGCAGACATTGGGTAATATCTATAAAGGAAGAGTCGAAAATGTTTTACCCGGAATGCAGGTGGCTTTCGTTGATATCGGATTAAACCGACACGCTTTTTTGCATATTTCTGACATCAAATTCGAGAGTATTAACGGAGATGAAATGGATGATGAAAACCCAGATAAAAACCGAGGCGCAAGTAAGAATGCCGATACTTTAGATCTAAAGGCAAAGTTAGGTAAATTGTCGCGTGGTGGACGCGGATTCCCTTTTCTTATCAGCGACCTCATCTCCAAAAAAGAAGAACTTCTCGTACAAGTCGGAAAAGAGCCAATCGGCACAAAGGGCGCACGGGTCACCAGTAACATAACACTCCCAGGACGCTATGTCGTCTACATGCCGAACTCTTCTAATATCGGGGTGTCCCGGCGGATTGAGTCTGCCACTGAGCGAGACAGGCTACGCAACATGGCGAAAACCATTAAGGCGGATGTTGAGGGCGGCTTTATTATTCGGACAGCCGCCGAAGGCTTGAGTGAACCCGAATTTGCAGCCGAAATCCGGTACCTCATCAAACAGTGGGTGGATACTTGTGAACACGCACGCCGGAAATCAGCACCCTCTCTCATCAGCGAAGACCTAAGCTTTACAAATCGGATCGTCCGAGATATGTTGACCAAAAACGTCAAGCAGCTCCTCATTGACTCAAAAACCGGATATCAGGAGACAATGGATTATGTGTCCTCTGTTATGCCAGACTTGAAGCCCAGGGTATCCCTCTATAAAGATGCCGCACCCACGCTCTTTGAGGCTTATGGCGTAGAACGCGCACTCAAGGAAGCACTCAGTGAGAAAATATGGCTTAAGTGTGGTGGGCATATCATCATCCAACAGACTGAAGCCATGGTCTCAATTGATGTTAATACCGGACGGTTCGTCGGGAAATCTGACCCAGACAATACCATCCTCAGCGCAAATCTTGAGGCAGTCGAAGAAGTCGTCCGACAAATTCAACTCCGAGACCTGGGCGGGATTATTGTCGTTGATTTCATTGATATGGAAGAAGCATCGCACCGAAAGCGAGTCTTTAAAATGCTACAGGAGGCACTCCGAAAGGACCGTGCCCGCACCAATATCCTTCATTTCTCAGACTTAGGACTGGTTGAGATGACACGTCAACGCACCCGTCCAAGCCTCTCTACCCTATTGAAGGAAGAATGTCCTTACTGCGACGGACACGGCACCGTGCTTTCTATTGAAACCGTTGTCATCCAGCTACTTCGCGCTATTAAAGCAGCACATAACCAGACCAAGCACTCGAAATTGCGCGTTATCGCTAACGACTATGTCCTTTCGCATATTAAGTCACAAATGTCGCATAAACTCGGTGAACTCAAAAAGTCGTTAGAATTAGATTTAACGCTCGAATCTGATCCCGATCTGCACCTCGAAGATTATCGCATCTTCGTCGGCGGCGGCGAAGAAATCTTCCTTGATTAAGGCGAAGGTGTAGTCTCTTTGCTTCACAAGAACTTTTCTTTCGTCAATCGTAATGCTGCTGACAAAATGTCAGCATAAGTTGACATTGGCGCGTTTTTGCGGTATAATTTAAGCAGAAAGGACAGAAAGGAGTAATTTTCAAAAATGTATGCAGTTTTTGCAAGCGGTGGAAAACAGCACCGTGTAGAGGTCGGGAATCTCATTGATATTGAAAAACTCGATGCAGACATCGGAGAAAGCGTTACATTCCCAACCGTCTTGGCTGTCGTTGATGATGACGGTCAACTACAAGCCGGCTCGCCTTATCTTGAAAACACCACTGTTACAGGTGAGGTCGTTCAACAGGCACGAGCGAAAAAGATAGTTGTGTTTAAATCGAAACGACGTAAGGGTTATAAACGTAAATTAGGACATCGTCAATCTTTTACACGCGTGAAAATTACCGCTATCGGCGCGGTGGAGGAGGAATCTAATGGCTCATAAGAAAGGCGGCGGAAGCACTCGGAACGGACGCGACACAGTCGGTAAACGGCTCGGTGTCAAAAGGTTTGCTGGAAGCTATGTTACTGCGGGGAGCATCCTCGCCCGGCAGCGCGGGACACACATACATGCCGGGAACAACGTCGGAGTCGGAAGCGACTATACGCTCTACTCGAAAATTGATGGATACGTACAGTTTGAACGGAAAGACAAATATCGTCGGAAGGTGAGCGTCTATACAGAGCGTCCTGAATATTAGCGCAGGCATCCGCAACAGGAACGAATGACCAGAAGCCTCGCCTTAGGGGGTCGCATCCCGCACCACCCGAGCGAGGCTTTTTTAATCTAAATAACCCCGCAAATCTTTGGGTGTCCAATTATATTGTTGACTGCAGGCGAGGTTTGATGAAGTTTAATTTTTTAATTCGGTAATTCCGATTTTCCCCAGGCCCGGTAGGTGCGGTTTCTAACCGCACCGGATTTCTAAAAGAAATTACCGATTTATTTTTTGAAACTTCATGTAACCTCGCCCAATTACCGATTTATTTTCTTAAACTTCATGTAACCCCGCCACTGTAAAAGTAATTACAGGATTCACTATGATTGTTGACTTTAAGATAAATAGGAAAATCAATTATGAGATGGATAACCTGTTTCATCGCAATAACAATGGTACTCGGCTGCGGCGGTGAATTACAACAACTCGCCGTTGAGACAATGCAAAACGCAAACGTCGCAATCTCGTCCGCAGACGCTGTCGGCGCACAAGTGTCCGCAGGGACACCCTTCCGAGCCGCACAGGAGATGTTGACCGCCTCCGAAGATGCTATGAATACAGGCGATGCTGAACGCGCATATCGGCTTGCACTCCGCGCATATCTACATGCACGAATCGCAACTGAAACCGCTATCGCTCTTCGTGAAGAAGCAGTCGTTAAAGAAGCACAGGCACAACTGACGCTCAGCGAGGAGAATGTCGCTGAAGTGCTGCAGCGACTTCAGACAGCAAGAGAAGAATTTAATGCCTTAAGAAGCGATTAAGAAAATTTAGCTGCACGTTTGAGGGTGAACTCATGAAATTCTACGGATGGCTATTTCTATGTATTTGCTTTGTCGTCTTTGGATGCACAAAACCAGAGATTAATGAAATCATGCTTGAGACACAGTTTCAAGACGCACAGCAGGCAATTAATGACGCAGCCACAGTGCAAGCGGAGGTTTTGGTACCAGAGGAATTCGGACGTGCCGTCAAACTCTTGAGTTTCGCACGTGATTCCCACGAAAAAGGAGACCTCGCACAGAGCGCAGAGTTCGCATATCAGGCGGAATTAGTCGCACAGATCGCCATCGCGAAAACACGACAGCATCACGCAAGAGAGCAGGTCGTTAACATACGAGAACAGATCTACCAACAGATCATTACGGCACATGAACACGAACTCGAAATCGCAAGCCTCCATCAGGCAATCACGGAGGTACAACTCGCTCTCGCCAAAAGCGCACATAATACCGGCGAACAGCAGCAAGCAGAACTTCTAAAAGAAATCGATGAGTTAGAGACACAGTTACGCCAAGCCACACTGCGGGCACCCATCAAAACTTCCGAATCGCTTGTGAACATCGCAGTCGAAATCTTTCCCGCTATTAAAAATGGTGCGGACTATGAGCGAACCCAAGCCGCAATCGCATCCGCATCCGGTTTAATTGAACGTGAAGCGTTTACCGAGGCGGAAACTGCTATCGCTGACGTAGAGACCCTCGTAAACAGTCTTTACCAACTTGCAGTACAAAATCAGCAGGCGGAGACGGCGGCAGAAATGGACGCTCGCATCGCAATCGCACAGGTCGAGGTTATCCTCCAACGGGCCCAAATCCTCAACGCCAGGCAGCATTCACCCAAGCAGTTCCAAGAAACCAGCACGCAG
Organism: Candidatus Poribacteria bacterium; assembly: GCA_012270865.1. Lineage (GTDB taxonomy): Bacteria > Poribacteria > WGA-4E > WGA-4E > WGA-3G > WGA-3G. The sequence goes on from JAAXHL010000051.1 coordinate 99,401, forward strand.
CTCCAAAAGGCGAAACAACAATTTGATGTAGGACGTTATGAACAGGCAAAGCAGACGGCTGAACAAGCACAACAGATGGCAGACGCAGTTGTCGCAACAGCCGAAGCAAAGGAATACCTGCAACGCGCACAACAGGAATTAAGCGCACTGATAGCACGCGCAGAACAAGCTGTTGAGAGTGTCGGGAAAAATATGGCAGCACAAGAAAAAACGCAGGTACCCCAACTTGAACCCCAACTTTACAAACTCGCTGATTCCGCTTATAAAAAAGCCATATCTGCTCTCGCATCTAAAGAATATCAGACCGCTATTGATGCCGCAAAAGAGGCAGACGATTACCTGCAACGCGCTATCACAAACGCAGTACAAGCCACATCAGCGAAGTCGGAACTCGCCACCGCTTCAAGACAAGTTCCCAAGGTTACCAACGTCATAGAACAGCGCAATAGCGTACTCGTTCGTATTAATGGGAACGTATTCGCACACGGCAGCACCCAACTCCAGAAAGAGTTTTTCGGAACTTTCTCGGAAATCGCAAAAGTCCTACGGACAGCCGGGTTCGATAACTATCCTGTCCATATTGAGGTACACACAAGCTCCTTGGGAGACGCGAACATCAATCAAAATTTGAGTGTAGAGCGCGCAGATACAATCAAAAAGTATCTTATTGATGAAGGTCGAGTACAGGAAAACAGGATTACCGCACAGGGATTAGGCGAGACGCAACCTATTGCAATTGAAGGAAGCGATAAACAGGAACGAAACCGTAGGATTGATATTATCATCAAAACAAATTAGACAGAACTTCCTCAACGCACGTTGCAGTCGGGGTTTGTAACCCCGTCTTAATGCCTATTAAAATATTGTGAAAAACGTAGACCCTTATGTCGTCAATCAGATCGCCATGAGCCTGTTTGGAGACAGGTATATTATCATTTACGGGAATACGATTCAGTTCCACAACCACTGCTACCATGTGCGGTGTATTGACACACCCGGACACGCGTATCAGGGGTTTTACTATTTAGAGGACGCGAACACAGGTTTGGCTATGTTGAACGATGTTGATTTCGCGCCTCCCGGATCTTATGGCGTAATTTTCGATGCACAAACCGGGCGTATTATCGGTTCCGAAACAACGCCTAACCACTAAAGAAACGGCATTCATACACAGATCGGATGCCGTCTATTGAGATATGAACTACACTAAACGGCAGGAGACGCTCCTTATTTTAGATTTCGGTTCGCAATACACCCAACTCATCGCGCGACGGATACGCGAACAGAACGTCTACTGCGAAATCCATCCCCACACCTTAACCTTACGGCAGATAAAAGCCATCGCACCGAAAGGAATCATCCTCAGTGGCGGGCCCGCGAGCGTCTATGAACGCGGCGCACCAACAATCGATCCGAAACTTTTTGAACTCGGCGTACCTGTACTGGGTATCTGCTACGGCATGCAACTCATGGCAGCACTCTTAACCGGTGGAGAGGTACATCCAGCAGTCGAGCGGGAATATGGACACGCACCGCTTCAACTACTCGGCGAAACCGACCCCCTATTCGCTGGACTCGGCTCGAACTTTTCCGCATGGATGAGCCACGGAGACCGCATTGAAGCACCCCCAGCCGGTTTCAAAGTCATCGCGAAAACAGAGAACGCACCCGTCGCCGCTATGGTCGATACCGACCGAGAATTTTACGGCTTACAATTTCACCCAGAGGTAGAGCATACACAAGATGCTGACCGGATTTTGGCGAACTTCGCACGAGAGATATGCAAATGCCACAGAACCTGGACGATGCGCGCTTTCGTCGCACGCGCGACAGCGCAAATACAGCAACAGGTCGGTGAGCAACGCGTCCTCTGTGCCGTCAGCGGCGGAATCGATTCTATGGTACTGGCGACGCTGCTCCATCGAGCGATCGGCGATGCCCTTGTATCGGTCTTTGTTGATAACGGATTACTCCGAAAAAATGAAACCGCTGAGGTCGTTGAAACTTGCAAGAAAATCGGCATCCCCCTGATTGCTATTGATGCCGTCGAACCCTTCCTAAACGGGTTGGCAGGTATCACTGACCCAGAGATGAAGCGAAAGGTGATCGGAGCACAGTTCATTGAGACCTTCAAAGGCGCAGTCACAGATATAGGACACGATTTTCGTTTTCTCGCACAAGGAACGCTCTACCCCGATGTGATTGAGAGTGTTTCCGTCAAGGGACCTTCTGCCACAATCAAGACACATCATAACGTCGGTGGTCTGCCATCAGACATACCCTTTGAGCTCCTTGAGCCGTTCAGAGAACTTTTTAAAGACGAGGTTCGCGCTGTCGGTGCTGAGTTGAATGTGCCACCCGATGTCCTGGGGCGGCACCCGTTTCCCGGACCTGGACTCGCTGTCCGGGTCTTAGGTGAAGTGACGCACGAACGTTTGGAGGTACTACGTGCAGCAGATACAATCTTTATCTCTGAAATCAAGGCGGCGGGGTTATACAACGATATTTGGCAGGCACTCGTTGTACTGCTACCGGTCAGGAGCGTCGGGGTCATGGGGGATGCACGGACCTATGAGAACGTGGTCGCACTCCGAGCCGTTACCAGTAGCGACGCGATGACAGCCGATTGGGCACGCATACCAACAGATGTACTCGCGAGAATCTCTAACAGGATTATCAACGAAGTTCAGGGCATCAACCGTGTCGTTTACGATATAAGTTCAAAACCACCGAGTACCATCGAATGGGAATAGTTCTTAGTTTGCAGTACGATTTTTCTGCGAAAATCTTTCATTTCAGTTGTCAGAAAGAGACTTTAGGATCATCACTCTCACTGTGAGGCACTCTTGTAACTGAAAACTGTTAACTGTTAACTGATTACTGATTACTAATATACCCTTGCCGCTGCCCGAGCAGCCGTTCCAGGTTCCACGCTGTGGCCAGACGCAATCAGTAACTTCTCTAATGCGTTGAGGACAAGCATTACATTCCGTTCATTCGCAGATTCACCCATCAGTCCGATACGCCACGCTTTCCCACTAAAGATACCTAATCCGGCACCGATCTCTATTCCGTAGTCGGTAATCAGTTGTTTCCGAATCGTTGCGTCGTCGATGCCTTCTGGAATACGGAGCGTTGTAAGCATAGGTGCCCGGTATCCGGCTTCGGCTGCAGGTTCCAGGTTGATCGCTTCGGCACCGGCAAGGAGGGCACGGGCGTTAAGTTCGTGCCGGGCATAGCGAACCGTCAACCCCTCTTCTAAGACAACGCGCAGTGCTTCCCGGAGGGCATAGATCATTGACATAGAGACGGTGTGATGGTAGCCGCGGGCATCACCGTGCCAGTAGTTTTCCAAGAGCGTCATATCAAGATAGAAACTCTGGATCGGCGTTTTTCGCCTCCGGATCACGTCAACCGCGCGGTCGCTGAAACTGATCGGTGAAAGCCCAGGTGGAGCAGCGAGGCATTTTTGCGTGCAACTGTACGCGATATCGATGCCGCGCGCATCCATATCCACAGGCTGCCCACCGAGGGATGTCACGCAATCCGCGAGAAAGAGCGCACCGCTATTGCGCGCAATTTCAATCGCATCCGTTAACGGTTGGAGGATACCAGTGGAAGTCTCCGCATGGACGAGGGCGACAAGTTTTGGGGACGCTGTTTTCTCAACGGCTTCTGCTATTCTTTCTGCGGGGATATGTGTTCCCCATTCTGATGCGACCGTCGTGACGACACCGCCGCACCGTGTGGCAATATCAGCGATCCGCTCGCCAAAATAGCCATTGATACCCACAACGACACCGTCACCCGGTTCGATAACGTTGGCGAGTGCCGCCTCCATCCCCGCAGTCCCCGTCCCTGAGACAGGGAACGTCAATCTGTTTTCGGTACCAAAAACTTGGCGGAGGAGTCCCACCGTGTCATCCATCACTTCAACGAATTTGGTATCTAAGTACCCCAACATCGGGGTCGTCATTGCTTTAAGTACCCGCGCGTTTGCTTCACTCGGTCCGGGACCGAGGAGCACGCGCGGTGGCACTATTAATTCATCATACACTTTTTACAAAACTCCTTCTTCCCGGGGCCGGTAGGTGCGGTTTCATGAAGATTAATTTATTAATTCGGTAATTCCGATTTTCCCCAGGCCCGGTAGGTGCGGTTTCTAACCGCACCGGATTTCTAAAAGAAATTACCGAAATATTTTCTTAAACTTCATATAACCCCACCTTCTATAGATATTTCGTTAATTGTAACTTTACTATAGATGAGGGCATAAGAGAGGAGGATACCTTATGGCATCCTCCTTCATTCATAGAGCCACGCTCAGAAGCGTCCGCCCGTTGCAGGCGAGGTTTTCTAAACCAGCCTTTAGTGATTTACTCACCACCACCGCCACCACCGCGGGTAACGCCTTCACGTATTTCCAGATTATGTGCCTGCATGTAACTCAGGATTACCTGGACTTGGCTTTGCGCGTATGTCAGGGCGTTATTAACTTTGGAATCGGTAGGTGGAACCGTCTCGTATTTCTCCCACAAACGGTTGAAATACTCTAACGCATCATTGAAGTAAGCGTCATCGCTATCCGCTAATACCATATAGCCTTCACCGATCTGTACAAGACCGAGATCCGCATACGTGCTTGTCGGATACGCTTCAATAATTTGTTTGAACGCTTCGATAGAGGCTTCAATCTGCGTCTTCTGTGCGTCACCCCTTGCAAGTTTACCTTCATTCAGCATCTTATCTGCCTGATCGTATTCGTAGTAGGCAAGCGCGTTAGCCGTATCGTTGAGATAGCCTTGCGCCGTCGATTTCGATTCAGCACCGATGCCAGGCGTATTTAACGCTCTCTGATAGTGAGAAATTGCCTCTTGGTAGAGACGGATACGTTCGGATTCCTCGATACCTTCCTCTGAACCCGCATTGAAGTACTTGTTACCGATGTTGATAAGAGCATCGGCAGTGTAAGCACTTTCTGGGTATTCAGCGGCGAGCGTCTCGTTCGCAGCGAACAGTCTATCGTACCAACGTTGCTCTGCTTCGGCATCGCCCGCTTCAATCGCGGCTTCGCTGAGCAGTTGTGCACACGTCGAGATCGCATACAACGATTCAGGCGCGCTCTTATGATTTTTATTCACTTGGCGAACCTTGTCGTATTCTTCAATAGCTTTCTCGAATTGCTGCGCGGCGAAATAGGATTCACCGACGTGGTACTGCCAGAACGCTGCATCCGCAGCATTCGGATAGCGACGCACCATGTCACGGAACACATCTGCAGCCTCAACGAAAAAATTGACCGCTTCATCAGACATCTCACCGTCTATACCAACCTGCATCCGCCCAAGTTCAAAATTGGCACCAGCCATGTAATTCAGAGCGGTCTCAATGTTTTTCCTCAGGCTGTCCGATTGTGGGAAAATACCTTTATCAGCATACGCCACAAATTGCGAGAGCGGTTTGACGCAATTGACTAAATCCGATGGCAGCTGCGTCGGGTCCTCGGAGTATTTGAAACCCACACCTACAGAATAATAAATTTGACCGGCTTGGAACAACGAATTCTGGACAAAAGGAATAACCGTCTCCTTATTTGCCTGTTCAACCGGCGACGCTATTGTATTGACTTCAAAGAAGGTAGACGCGGCTTGACGACTCGTTTCAATGTACGGTTTCGTCGATGCACCCTCGCCAGACGGGAAAACTGAACGGGCTTTGTCAGAGTACAGGAAACCGAGGTTATATTGCGCAGCAGCTTTCTCCGCCACACTCGCATTCGGGTTACCCTTCGTCCGAGTAAGTGCCTCCGTCGCTTCCGCAATCGCTTCGTCTAAACGTCCCAATTCAACGTAGAGCGTTGAACGCCGGATACCAGCATCAGCAACCATTGAGGCGACGCTCGTATTCTCTGAACCGCTGTATTCCCCGATGAGCGTCTGGAAGGTTTCCAACGCTTTATCAGGCTGTTTCAGATCGTCTTGATAAATCAGACCCATCCGATAGTAGGATTGCGCACTCGTGAGCGGGTCCGTTACCGATTCAATCGCGTTCTGATAACTCATCAACGCCTCCTGATGTGCGTTGAGTTGTTCCTCTTGCGCGTATGCCATCGCAAAATAAGAACGTCCCTTCAGGTCAACGTCGTCCGTATTTTCGATGATGTACTGATACTCTTGCACAGCCGCAGCGTGGTCACCGAGCGTGCCGTTGAGTTCCGCAAGACGTGAATGCGCTTGGAAGACAAGCGTTTTACGGGCTTCATCTTCGGTTTGACCTTCCAACGCCGTGACTTTTCGGAACGCATCCGCTGCACCTTGCGGGTTCTCCAAACCTAAAAACGCTAAACCAGCAGTGTAGTTCGCACTAATCAGGTTGTCCGCATCGTTTGTCAGCGTGGCAACCTTTTCAGCCGCACTGACGGCGTTCTGCAGGCTCAGCTGCTTGCTACCAGCATCCGTCGCAGCCTGTGAAATTTGATAGTGACATACCGCCGCCTGGTATTGCGCATTCGGCGCAAGTTCGCTATTCGGGAACAACTCTACAAAGAGCAGATACTCCGCGAGTGCCTCGTCGTAGCGTTTCGCACTGTAGTAGGTATGTCCAATCTTCAACTGTGTACGACTGCGAGCTTCTTCTTCCGTACCGGTATTTTCAACAATCCGCTTCAGAGAAGCCACGAGAAAATCGGTATCGATATCTTCGCTACTGTTTTCAATCGCGGTCGCTTTCACGAGCTCGATATGCCCGAGTGTTTTCAGAACAAGTTCGTCGGTACTGCCAGCGAACTTGTTATTTGCCTCATCAACGAGTTCAAGAATGAGAGGCCATTTATCCGTTTGGTTCTGCTTCTGGGCAGCATCACGATAGGCGAGTGCTAACCCATAATAGGCTTCAATAGCGTTCGGGCTATCTGCATAGTCAGCGATGACGCGTTTGAAGGCAGTTTCTGAGGGCACCAAGAGTTCAGGTTTCTCAGATGCCGCTTGGTAATAACAGAGACCCACAAGATAGAGGGCATCGTCCGCGTATTCACCCGTCGGGTTACCGTCAACCACAGCTTGATACTGAACAGCTGCTTCCTCAAACCGTTCCTCGGCACGGAGCAGGTCAGCGAGTTTAATTTCTGCTAAGGAGCGGTTATCCGCATCAGCAAGTTGATCTAAAATGGAATTGTAATAACGAATCGCGCCCTCTTTATCGCCTTCTTTAACGTGACTGTTCGCGATGAGGAGGAGTGCGCGTTCGTAGTATTCGCTCGTCTCAGGGATTGATGCGTAGCGATCGCGCGCTTCCTGCCAACCGCCGAGCATCTCGTGTGAGAGCGCTTCGTTCATAATGCAGGCTTCCACCTGGGCACCACGTTCGCCGAAATCATCGTAACGTTCTTCGGCAACACCGGGCAGGAACGCAGCATCGTTGAACTTATCAATCGCAGCTTGATACGCCGCGACAGACTTCTGCAAGTGTTCCTGGTTGAAGCCTTCGCCAGGATCGCCTTCTACGTAACCTTCAGGTTTCGAGGCTTCATAGTAAGAGCGTCCTTCAAAGAATTTACCCATCAGTTTGACAAGATGGAACTTCGGTAGATCACGATATTCCCACAACTTCGCATATTCTTCGGCGGCTTCAACATACTGTCTGAATTCCGTCCGTTTGATATCTGCGAAACGGAGTTGTACCTCAGCCGCGAGAATGTCGAATTCGTTGTCGTTTTTGTTCTTCTCGATGAACTCACGAGCAACTGTTTCGAGCTCCTCCTGCCGTCCGAGATCGTTCAGTGCCCAAATCGCACCGTAGAGCGCGTGCGGTGCCACGGGGTCCTGCGGGAAGTCGTCAATCGTTTTCTGGTACCACTGCAAGGAGAGTTCGAGTGTCGCTGTCCCCGTCTCTATATCCCCGCTCGTCCGCTGTTCAGTGCCGAGGCTATAGTACGCTTCGCCGATCCGGTACGAACTGAACGGAATGAAATCTGTCTCTTCCGGGTGCTCGTTAATAACCCGTTCGTAAGCAGCACCCGCATCGCTCCAATTTTCTAAAAGGAAGTGGCTATCGGCGATACCGACTTTCGCTTCCGCAATGAAATCGCTCTCAGGATATTCTGTGAGAAGCAGACTATAGGAGACGATAGCGTTCTCGTAATCACCCTGATCGAAATACGTACGTCCGATTTCCGACTGGATGTCCGCTTGAACGGCTCGGTCAGCAGTATTTTGCAGTGCTAACTCGTAGTTGACGCGCGCGTTGTCATAGTCTTTTTGCCGTGCGTAAATCGCACCCTGGTCGAAATACGCCGCCGTAACGAGTTGGCTTTCCGGGAACTGCGTGATAAAGTTCGTGTACCGACCAATCGCTTCATCGTCTCGACCGAGTTGGTTCAAACTGAAAGCAGCTTTGTACATCGCTTCGGCTTGCAGCTCAGGATAATTCTTATATTCCTCTGTTGCAATCTTGTCGAATTCCTGATACGCCTGCTCGTAGTTGGATTCATTAAGGAACGACTGGGCAATAAGGTGCTGCGCATCGTCCTTGAAATCGGAGTTCGGGAACCCATCAAGCACAGATTTGAATGCCTGCCTCGATGCTTCATAGTTCTGAAGCCTGTAGTTCAGCTGCCCGATACCGTACCAAGCATTTTCAACGAAAAGGCTGTTCGGAAAGTTTTCGATGAGCTGCATAAATTTCGGCTCAGCCAACTCATACTGCTCCGTCCGGTAGAGGATATGTCCCCAGAGATAGGTCAAACCCTCTTGGTGTTTTGGAACAGTCGCGTTCGGTGCTACCTTTTCGATATAATCAATCGCTGTGTCAAAGTGATTGAAATCCCCAGATTGGTCAGCGAGACGCGAGTAACTCGTCGCGATCCTAAAATTAGCAAGCGTCGGGAAGTCCGGATCAATAACCTCAGTCTTCACACCACGCTTCGTTGATTCTTCGAGAGCCTCGTTATATTTAGCGATGGCACCCTCATAATCTGATTGTTGATAGAGGTCCTCAGCATCATTGTAGAGACGCTCGACCTTTTTGGAGCTACCCATCATGAATGGTGAAAGGAGGGCAATGATTAAAGCGAGACCTCCGATAATTCCCAAAATCCTTGGGTTCATTGAATGTTCTCCTTGTTTACATCGACGCACGAAAGCACGTCTACAAAATTAGATATTAATTGGTTCTCAGTTGTCAGAGAACTGGTCCTCAGTTATCGGTTGTCGGTTCGTCGTTAACAACTTGTGGCGGTTTCACCTCTTAACTGACCACTGACAACTGAAAGATTTTTTCTCCGAAAAAATCGTACTGGAAACTGACAACTATCTTGCTACAGTTCTATCAGATCGTATCCGGTTTCGACAGACATCATTTCGAGCGGTATGTCTAACAATTTGTGTGAAAATCCTCTGAACTCGTTCCGTTTCCGTTGGTACTGTTGGTGCGCGTGCTGCCGCGTGTTGATACCACGTAGCAGCAGCAGGGCATACCGCCTATCCGTGAGTACGTCTCGATCTGTCAGACGTTCCCAAGCGGCATCTTGCGACGGAAATTCAGGGTATGTAAGTGATTCGGAATCAATAGCTAACGCAACACTCGGTACCGTCTCGGAACTCTCTTTATGGAGTGTTATAAAGGTATAACCATCTGCGACCCGGTCATCCGTGAATTTCCAGATATCGGAACTCGAATCTACGCTCGGTATTTCCGTTTTCCGTTCACTGTTGAGATTGCGGCGGGCACCTATGCTATAGGACGCAGCATTCTCCTGACCGACTGCAAACGTCGCAGCACCCTGAACAGTTGTAGATGGGAAATCCGCATGCTCGTTCCCGTTCTCTAATGGAAAATGCCTTAACAGCAACGGGGTCGCAATTAACATCAGCATCGTTAATGCAAGTACGTAGTAAGGTAATACGTGTTGTCTAATGGAGATGAATCTACTGAGGCTGAAGTAGTCGGCGTATCGGTACACCTGTGTACGCAGCTGCCAACCGAAGCGCGTCGCAACCGCAGCGAACCGTTGATGCAAAGCAGTCGGCGCGCTCTCTTCGATACGTTCCTGAAGTTGTGTCGCAAACTGCGCGTAATAGGTGTCCGGCGCTTCCGGTTCGATATAGAAGTTTTTCAGAAGGTGCTTCGTCTTTCTTAAATCGGCAACCTCTCGTTGACACGACCCGCAAGAACGGATATGGGATGACACATCGGCGGTTTGCCGTTCCGACAGTGTGCCGTCTATATAGTCAGATACAAGAGGCTCTATTTTCTGACATCTGGATCTCATCGACTTTCTCCACGAGATTATGTAATTCCAATAGAACTTACGCACACGACTCTTTTGTAGCACAAACTTTCCAGTTTGTGGCAGGAGACCGCTGTTTTCCCGAAAATTCTCATCTAACAGAACGGACCAAAGTCAAAATTGCGTAAATCCTGTCCAATTATATCGTTCTGGCATCCATATACGGCTTGAGCAGTGTTCGGAGTTTCTTGCGCGCGTAGTGTAGACGTGAACGAACCGTCCCTTCCGAGCAGTTTAGAATTGAAGCAATTTCCGCATGCGTCAACCCTTCAAACTCATGAAGGATAACCACTGTCCGATGCTTAAGCGATAAACTGTTAACCGCCGCGGTGACGTGTTGCCGAAGCTCTGACTTCTCTGCTTGCGCGTGCGGATCGTTCGCAATCTGAGCACGTTGACGAACGGACGATTCATATTCCGCTGCCCCAGCTGCTTCGAGTCGGCATTCTCGTCGTCGATCCCTACGTTTGACAAAATTCAGTGCCTCATTCACAGCAATCCGATACAACCACGTCTCGAAAGTCGCATCTTTTCGGAAGGTGTGAATTGAGCGATAGACCTTAATAAAGGTCTCTTGCATGACATCGTCGGCATCGGCACGGTTTTTGGTAATCTGCACCGCAAGGCGGTAGACCATCCGTTTATATCTTTCGATCAAGGGTGCCAACGCCGTCTCGTCACCTTCACAGAGATCAGCAATGAGTAAGGCTTCCGTTCTATCCACCGAACTTTACTCCTCAAGGTTTCTGATTGACTAATTGGTTAGACAACAATTTTTCCAAAACCGTTCAAAAAAAATGGCTTTCAGTACAGTTTTCCGCGAAAACCTTTCAGTTATAGTAAAGCCCGAAGATATATAGACGCTCTATAAAACACAAAACCCCTACTTGCAGGCGGGGTTTGTAACCCCGCCACTCTTTGAATATCCAATTAATTGTGGGCTTTACTATAACAGTTAACAGTTGTCAGTCAAGACGATTTAGTTTTCGATTTTTTCATCCAATTTTAGACCCCAGGCCTGGTAGGTTCGGTTTCCAACCGAACCGGCTCTTCCATTTTTCTTATCACGATCGCAGCTCACTCCCATTTTTCCGTGTATTATAGCATTAATGCAGAAATCATGTAAATAAAAAAATGGCAGTCAGCCGAAAGCCAACAGCAGCAAATTCTTGTAGGTTGGGTTGAGCGGTAAAACCCCAGGCACCTTTTCGTTATACACAGCTTTTCGTTCTCCAATCAACCGTTGGCGGAGATAAGTTTAGCGAAACCCAACATCCCAATATGTAAACAGACCTGTTTTATCCCGAAAATTAATACTGTGACAAAAACTTTACACCCATTTTCAGTAAGAGGTATTGTGGTTAATCAGATGTCTCTTTAACTGACAACTGTTAACTGGGTACTGACAACTACTGAAAAAAAAAGACAGCGTATTAAAAATACGCTGCCTCGTTATCTATCGAAATAGCCTTAGATTTACTCTTTAGCTGCAGTTGTGAAGGTAATCTCGACATCAAGTGCGTTACCGGCAGCATCGGAGACAGTACCTTTGATAACATAAGTCGTCTCGTTGCCGATCTCTTTACCTGCGACGAGTTCGAGTGTCGCTGCCATGCCACTAACGTTACCGAGCCAACCGACGTTATCGCCAGCTTCGGTCTGCAGGGCGATATTACCGTCAACTTCTTCACTGAAGGTAATTTCGATTCCGCCTTCATTGATTTCTGCCGGATCAACATCTTCTTCACCATCTTCAACGGTTCCACCGGTAACTTCTGGCGGTGTGTTGTCCGCTGCAGCGACAGTGTAATTAAGCGTATGGCTGCCATCGCCGTTGGTCCAAGTAAGCGTGAGTGCTAAAGCACCTTCCGTGAACGGACCATCGATCTTGCGGCTCTTACCGGAACCACTGACGGTACCTGCACTTGCCGTTACCTCACCGGGGTCGTTGTCAAAGGTGACAGTAATTGAAGCATTAGCTGCGATAGTTTCGCCATCTGCTGGGGTTGCACTTGAAAAGGCAGCATCTGCTGCTGTATCATCATCATCATCATCACCCGCGCAACCAACTATCAGCGAAAGAGCAAACAGGGCTGCAAATACTATAGCGAAGGTTCTAAACAATTTTGCCATTAGAGTTAACTCCTTAAAAAATTTAAGTTTATCAAAATACACCCTTCGGATCGGGTGCCGTAAAAACTTTCGGTACTTTTCATAAGAACGTTGATAAAATTACGTCCTTAGGAAACTTCTGGTTCCGTCTCTGGCATCGAGTATACGTTTCAACGCCTGATGGAACCCACGATCGTATTCTCGTTAAGTCGAGTAACATAGGGCTATTTCGTTCGCCGTTCTCACGTAAAACGTTGAGAACAAACTGATAGGTTGAGAACAAAAGTTCGTGAGACCACTTAACCATAAAAATACGATTAGTTGTGTTAAATGTCTCGCCCGAAAGTCTAATGTCCAAACGAGTACCTCAAAGTTTAGCAAAAAATGCAAACTTTGTAAAGGTTAAAATACGGATTTTCGCTAATTATACAAAAATTAGTCTCTTTTGTCAAGAGAAAACTTCATTATTCCGTACAATTCTACCTTAAAATTAAACGATGTCAACAAAAATAAGGTACACGTTTGCAAAAAATCAAGTTTAAGGACACTATATAGTATACTATTAATTAAAGAAAAAAGCAATAAATTTTTTTAATAGTTTTCAGTCCGGTTTTCTGCGAAAACCTTTCAGTTGTTAGTTTTCAGTCCGGTTTTCTGCGAAAACCTTTCAGTTGTTAGTTTTCAGTACGGTTTTCTACGAAAACCTTTCAGTTTGCCTTGTAGTGAGAGTACGATTTTTTCTCCGAAAAAATCTTTCAGTTGTCAGTTAAGAGACTATTTGTGGTGGTTACTTTTCCTAATAACGCCACAAGGTCCCTCTTTAACTGAGTACTGTTAACTGACAACTGTTTCAAATAGCCCAATCTGTTCCGTAGCAGCACTGCTGCTATATGTTTCAAAGCGTTCAGGATGCCGCAACATATCGATGACTTTATCGACTTCCGTAGGCCCAAACGCGAAGGCACCCGTACCGATGAGCTCACGCGGACCCTCACTTAATGTGTGCGCGCTCTCCCATCGGCAAGTGAGGACTTTTCTCCCTTGACGTTGCGCGTACCGAGCTGTGTGCATCGCACCACCCGCTTTCGCCGCCTCAATCACGATTGTCGCCATAGAGAGACCACTAATGATCCGGTTGCGTTGGATGAGATTACCCGGAGACGGAGTCGTCCGGAACGGGTGTTCCGAAAAGATGCAGCCGTGTTCATAGATTTTCGTCGCAAGCGGATTGTTACGAGCCGGGTAGATCGCCGAGAGATCACTCCCAACGACACCAACCGTTTTCCCCATTCCAGCCAGGGCACCGGCATGTGCGTAGGCATCGACACCCGTAGCCAGTCCGCTAACCACTGTGAACCCAGCAAGCGCAAGCCGCGTCGCCAAGGACAGCGTCAGTTGGATACCTTCTGCCGTCGGTGCTTGCGTACCCACGATCGCCACGCAACGCTCATCGAGATCGGTTAATGTGCCAACACTGCAGAGGATACCAGGCGCGTCTGGGAGGTCTTTGAGTTGTGCCGGGTAGCCATCATCTTCTGGGCACATCACCCTAACCTCTTGTGCCTTGAGTGCGTCAAGTTTTTCGCGGAGAGTCGCAAAATTACCAGCAACTGTCAATATCCGAGACGCAAGTACAGGATTGAAAGACGGAAGCCGCGCAATTTCTGGCAGTTCTGCCTCAAAGATCGCCTGCGCGCTCCCGAAACGGGCAATCAGCCGCCGAATCCGGACGCTACCGAGTCCTTCAACAGAGGCAAGTGCTAACCAATATTCAAGCGGTGTTTTCATAATAGTTCTCAGTAAAATTTAAGAGAAAAAAATCGCTCCGACCCAGGCCCGGCAGGTTCGGTTTGATGAAGATTAATTTTTTAATTCGGTAATTCCAATTTCCCCCAAGCCGGTAGTAGAATAGGCTTTTAGCCTGTTCTGTTCGGTAAAAGCGTTTTTGTAGAATAGGCTTTTAGCCTGTTCAGTCTTCTGTAGAATAGGCTTTTAGCCTGTTCTTTTCTGTGAAAGCGTTTTTGTAGAATAGGCTTTTAGCCTGTTCTGTGAAACCGTTAGTTTCCTGTTCAATCTTGCGTCTTTTCTATAAGTTCGCCACCATGACTGAAATCACAGAAAAATACCGCATACCGGAAGTGTGCTATATCTATAGGATCCAACCCACGCAAACTGTCCAAACTTAATTAAAGTATAGCACATATAACGGTGGATGTCAAAACGGTTTTCAGTGCCCTTCAACCCAACCGACGACCCTGTTAACTGAAAACTGAAAACTGAAAACCACTAAAAAACCTATTGACTTACACCTTTTAATTAAAGTATACTTTAACACAGAAACCTTGACGAGGAGAGAATAATGGAAAAAACGCCTATACGGCTGCTGGCAACCAACGGACTTAGCCGACACTATGGCGGTGTAATCGCGTTATCGGAAGTAACGATGGCAGTGCATCCCGGACAAATCTTCAGCCTAATCGGACCCAACGGCGCCGGTAAAACGACGCTCTTTAACTGTGTCACTGGACTCGATAAACCCACCTTCGGGAACGTCGAATTCTTAGGCGAACCCATCTCTGGATTCCGTCCCGACGAAGTCACCGCGCTCGGAATCGGCAGAACCTTCCAGAACATTCGGCTATTCGCAGACCTCACAGTCCTTGATAACGTCAAGATCGGGAGACACCCCCGAACGAAAAGTACATTCATCGGCTCCGTCTTCCGTACCCATCGTCAGCAATCAGAAGAGGCAGACATTACCCAACACGCACACGAGATGTTGACATTCGTCGGCTTAAATGACATCAGTGACCAGACAGCCGGAAACCTCTCCTACGGCGACCAGCGACGCGTCGAAATCGCACGCGCATTAGCAACCGAACCCAAACTCCTGCTACTTGATGAACCCGCAGCCGGAATGAACCCCCAAGAAACACAAGAACTCATCGACCTCATCTATGCAATACGCGAACAGGGGGTTACCGTCCTTCTGATTGAGCATGACGTCAAACTCGTCATGCAAATATCGGATTGGGTCACGGTATTAGACCACGGCGAGAAAATCAGTGAAGGCGAACCCGCAGACGTACAGAACGACGAACGCGTCATCGAAGCCTATCTCGGCGTAACGGATGAGTAGTTATCAGTTTTCAGTACGATTTTTTCTGCGAAAAAATCTTTCAGTTTTCAGTTAAGAGGCGTGTTGTGGCTAATCAGATGTCTCTTTAACTGTTAACTGATTACTGAAAGGCGGCGCAGCCACCCTACTGTTAACTAACAACCATATAGGAGCATATATGCAGGATTTTAAGAAACTGCAGGTGTGGAAAAAGTCTCACAATCTAACTTTACAGATATACGAATTGACATCTCGATTTCCTCGCGAAGAGATATACGGTCTCACCAGCCAAACCCGTCGAGCATGTGCTTCAATCCCGACGAATATTGCTGAAGGATGTGGCAGAGAAGGGGCTGCTGAATTCGTCCGTTTCCTTCAGATAGCAATGGGATCGGCAAGTGAAACAGAATATCTCCTTATTCTCGCTCGCGACCTGAAATATATCAACGATAATCAGTATGTTGCAGTAATTGATACAATCGTTAGCGTAAAGAAAATGTTATCTGCTTTAATAAGAAATGTCAAAACCAAAAACTGAGTACTGTTAACTGACAACTGTTAACTGACAACTGTTAACTGACAACTGTTAACTGTTAACTGACAACTGTTAACTGTTAACTGACAACTGTTAACTGACAACTAAAAACCAATTATGCTTGAACTTAAAGACATCCATACCTATTACGGCAATATCCGAGCCGTACGCGGAATCTCGCTAACTGTTAACGCCGGCGAGATGGTCTGCTTGATCGGCGCAAACGGCGCCGGAAAATCCACAACACTCATGACCGTCTCCGGTATCCATACACCCGTTGACGGCAGCATCCATTTCGAGGGACAAGATATAACAGAGACCTCAGCCGAAGACCGCGTCGCACTCGGCATCTCACAAGTACCCGAAGGACGGCTCATCTTCCCAGATATGACCGTCCTTGAAAACCTCGAACTCGGCGCCTATAAACGAAACGATAGGGACGGGATCCGCGAAGACCTCAACAAAATCTTCCAATTCTTCCCCGTCCTACAGGAACGTCAGAAGCAGCGCGGCGGAAGCCTCAGTGGCGGCGAACAACAGATGTTAGCTATCGGACGCGCACTCATGTCGCACCCCAGACTCCTACTGCTTGACGAACCCTCCTTAGGACTCGCACCCCTCATCGTTAAACAGATATTTGAGATCATCGAACAGATCAATACCGATGGCACCACCGTACTACTCGTCGAGCAGAACGCACAGATCGCACTGCAAGTAACCGACCGCGGCTACGTCATGGAGACCGGTGAGATTACAATTGAAGGCACTTCCCCAGAGCTGTTAGCAGACGAACGCGTCCAGCAAGCCTATCTCGGAGAGTAGTTTTCAGCTTTAAACATACTATGCAGGCGCGGTTTGATGAAGATTAATTTATTAATTCGGTAATTCCGATTTTCCCCAGGCCCGGTAGGTTCGGTTTCTAACCGAACCATAAGTGTCAATTTAAGAAGAAAAAACCGTTTCGGCCCCAGGCCCGGTAGGTTCGGTTTCTAACCGAACCGGATTTTACACGGAAACCTTGAAGACTTCAAAACCCTCTTGAGTCGCGTAGCGACGTTATATTTATAGCAGCGTGTAGCCAAAAAAAACTAAGCCCCGTAGGGGCGGAAACCTGTTTATATCCACTTGACAAAACGCCAGCAAAATCACTAAATTGACACTATGGTGCGGTTTCTAACCGGGGTCCCCACCCGTTACTGGGAAGGGGCACCGGATTTCGCCAATAAATTACCAAAATATTTTCTTAAACTTCATGTAACCCCGCCCTCTATAGGGGTCTTGTTAATTGTGGTTTTTACTATAAACAATTTAAGGGAACACATACTATGAAAACTATCACTTTTTTGTCTATACTCTTTTGCGTAATCACGCTGCCTGCCCTTGGCGCGCTAACGGATACCGATCTTGATAAGATTCGGTTAATTGTTAATGATGCCGAAAAGCGTATTAAAGCAGAGGTCAAAGCCGAGATTTCTTCAGTCAAGCAGGACCTAAAAACCGATATTGCTTCAATCAAACAGGAGGTAAAAGAAGATATTGCCAAATCCGAGGAGAATCTAAAAGAACGAATCAGAGATCTTACCCACGTGGTATATGCCTTGATCGCTCTCATTGTCGCAGCGATTGCCATACCGCAACTTATCATGGCATGGCGGAGCGCAAGGGAGCAATCACTGGCAAGACAGGTCGAAATACTTACATAGGAAGTGGAAGCACTCAAACAGCAGCGGATTATGAAATCATAGGAGAAAAAATTTCGATGTACCCGACGATAGTCGATTTCGGATGGTTCGGTATCCATAGTTACGGACTGATGTTAGCAACAGCGTTTATTACGTCTGTATTTGTCATACAACACGAATTGAAACGGCGCGGATTCGTACCCGAAGTTGCATCAACAATCGTCGTCGTTGCCGCTTTCGGCGGGATCGTCGGCGCAAAAATTTACTGGATACTCTTACAGGACCCGATCACATTTTCAGACATCTTCTCAACCGCTGGCTTGGTCTGGTACGGCGGTTTCATCGGCGGATGCCTCGGAGTCATATTAGTCGTACTCTTTTCACCGAACCCGACACTCGCAACCATTGATATTATCGCACCCGTCGTACTCCTCGGATACGGAATCGGAAGGATCGGTTGTCTCTTAGCAGGCGATGGCGATTACGGACCACCCTCAGACCTACCCTGGGCAATGGCGTTCCCGAACGGCACCGTCCCAACCGACGTACCCGTGCATCCGACACCGATCTATGAAACGTTGATGTCGTTAGCATTTTTCGGGATCCTACGGTCACAGCGTCTCAAGTGGGAACCGTATCAAGGCGTACTGTTAGGCGCGAGCCTCATTTTATTAGGTATTGAACGTTTTATAGCAGAATTCTGGCGTATCACACCGCGGGTACTCGATTGGATGACAGCAGCGCAGATATTTAGTATTATCGCGTTCATCGTCGGTATCATTATTATATTCTGGGCGCGTTCACGTCCCCCCGTCGTACCAGAACCCGTGCCAACCGTTGAAAACCCGACAACCTCCGAAACATCGAAATCGTCACCACCAACCCGCAAACGCCGCAGGCGTAGCCGATAGCCATTATATACCTTTATATAAGGAAAACAAAAAAGGAAAGAAAAAAACACGTGCAAACAAAACGGATCTGCCTCTGGTCGGGACCGCGAAACGTTTCTACCGCAGTCATGTACGCCTTCGCACAACGCAGCGATACGCAGGTCATCGACGAACCGCTCTACGCACACTATCTCCACACAAAATACGGTGCCGACACCACAAATAGCACACACCCCGGCACCACCGAAGTCCTCGCATCCATGTCAACCGATGCCGCAACCGTAATTCGGGATGTCATCCTCGGACCCTGTGCCGAACCCGTACTCTTCATGAAACAGATGGCGCACCACCTCATCGACATAGACCTCAGCTTCCTACAACAGACGCACAACGTTTTTCTCATCCGAGACCCGCGCGAGATGCTCCCATCCCTCACAAAAGTCATCGGGACACCAACCCTCGCGGATACCGGACTCAAAACACAACACGACCTATTATGCTCACTCCGTGCCGCCGGTCAATCGCCACCCATTCTTGACGCGCAATTACTTTTAGAGAACCCGCGTAGCGTTTTAGCGCAGCTCTGCGAACGCCTCGATTTAACCTTTGACGACGCTATGCTATCGTGGAAACCCGGTGGTAACCCTGCCGACGGAGTCTGGGCACCCTATTGGTATACGAATGTGCATCGGAGCACCGGTTTCGCACCCTACCGTCCGAAATCAGAGCCGTTCCCATCGGCATTGACAGAAGTATTATCCGCATGCTCCGCGTACTACAAACCCCTCCGCGCCGATGCGATCTGTTAATTATTATCTGGTGGCATTTTGGGAGAAAGGATGTTACTGATAACTGTTAACTGACAACTGTTAACTAATAACTACAAACCCCTCCGCGCCGATGCGATCTGTTAATTATTATCTGGTGTCATTTTTGGGAGAAAGGATGTTACTGATAACTGTTAACTGACAACTGTTAACTGATAACTACCGACCCCCCTGCGCCTTCAACATATTCGTAATCTGTTTAAGCAGCTGCCGCTTCTGGGCAGCCGTTGACGCATCCAGCTGCTCCAACTGCTGGAACAGTTCCTCTATCGTCTTCGGTTTCTCACCGTTTGCCGTTTCACCGTTCGTACTCACCGGCGCACCTAAAAAAATAACATTCAACGCCTCGTCGAGCGTCTTTGCTGTACCGACATCGCTTGAACCCGCCTTGACAACAACTAACTCCAACGTCGGACGCCGTGCCGGTGCTTCGTCAACCGATGCCTTTTCACCCTTCTTCTCCGTCGGTTTCTTCGCTTGTAGATAGATCGGCTCCACATAGAACAACGCATCCTCCACAGGAATAACCAAAAGATTCCCGCGAATCGTCTCCTTCGTCTTATCCCAACCGACCTTTTTGTCTCCAATCGCTGTACCAATATCTTCCTCGACCTGTGTCGGTCCAGGTACATCTGCTTCTAAAGTATAAACAATCCGTTCACCGTAGTGCGGTTCATCGCATCGGGCGACCATCCACGCCTTGAGTCGTTTCTCTCTACCGGGGGGTGCAAACGGAATGATGTTGACGAATTCGGCATTCTCTTCGCCCGGCAACTTTAGGATGGCGTAGTAGGGCATCATCTCATGGTCGGCTTCCTCCGAGTAGTACACTTCTTCGGGTATTTTCCATATATCGTTGCTATTATAGAAATTTGAAGCACCTTGGTGATAGTCCGCGTAGAGTTTCGCTTGGATGCGCGTCAGGTAGTCCGGGTAACGGCGGTGCGAACGCAACCCTTCCGGCATCTCCGAAATCGATTTAAAGAGACCGGGGAACGCTTTCCGATAGCCTTCTATGACATCTTCACCTTCCTTAACAGCGTAGAGGTTCACAGCACCCGTATATGCATCTACGACAGCGACCCCAGAGTTACGGATATAGTTGAATACCTTGAAATCCGGCTCATCGTACGATTCGCTCGTGACCTGCGCCGTATCGTCGTCGTACATCTGCGCGTTCGGATAATAACGACTCGTCACGTAGAAGTCGATGATCCAATAGAGTTTACCTTCGTTGATGACGATATACGGGTCAGGGTCATAGTTAAGGAACGGGGCAATATAAGAGACCCGATCGCGGACAAGCCGTTTGTCAATACGCGTACCAATCTTCCGGCGGAACATGATCCGACTCTCCGGTGTCACTCGGTCTGAGAGGAGGATTGGGAAGAAGTCGAACCGTAGCGCAAAACAGAGTCTGCGGAACCAGCCGCCGATGGGGATGCCACCGTTACCTGTATATTCATGGTCTGGGACTTTGTTTGCGATTTCGGGTGTCGCCTGTTCTTCTGGGAGCGTTTCTTGCGTCTCGACTTCTGGTGTTTCCTCTTCTGATGTTTCCTCTTCTGATGTTTCCTCTTCTGGTGCTTCCTCTTCTGGCGAGCGGATCGTTTTAACGAGCGCATAGTCGGTCGTCATTTCGCCATAGTAGATTTCAGGGTTCTTATCGACCTTCAGTTCCTCATAAACGCTTTCAATGGGTGTTGTACCCTTGACCCAGAAGTCTGGATATCCGCCCTCCTTGAACGCGTTCACAGGGGCAACACAGACACCGTAGCCGTAGACATAGTCCGCTTTGAGAGGGTACCAGTCGATAATCATCGGAAGGGGGTCTACCTCGCGCGCCGCAATGAGTACCTGCCGATATTCGCCATCGACTGTGTATCTATCCACATCCGTGTACGGGTGAAAGTTATAGTGGAGGACGATCTGTAATTCCCGGAGCGCCTCCCACATGACGCGTCGATCCCAGAGTTGGATATTTTTTTTGATTTCGCTATTGTTATTTATCATCTCATAGGTTGCAAGACCTTCCGTCTGTTTTTTCACGACGATCTTATCGAGCTCAAACGCACGGCGCGTCTCTTTGATGTGTCGCTCCAAGTACGGCTCCTCTTTCGGTTGTGGATCCACCCGCAGACGGAGGTGAACACCGAGCGGGTAGAGATGGATCAACACCACGTAACTGAGGCCCCAGACCCCTGCGGTTACGTACCACAGCAGCCGTCGACGCCATAAAATATTTAACACGATAACAACAGCGATGCCGATGAGTACACCAGAATAGATTTTCGTTGAAATCGCGAGCTGCGAATCTGTGTAGAACATTCCATGGACACTTGCTAACTGATCCGTAAGCGGCGACGTATAGACCTTATCCCACAAATTCACAAAACTCCGCCACCCCGCAACGAGCAACAACAACATCCACAGTGCCGTCCCGTGAAAAATAATATGCCGTTTCACACGAGCCATCGTATGCGCATCCCGACGGTAATAAAAATTATAGAGCAACCCCACAACAATGCACGTCACCCAGAGCAGCACCTGTATCCAGAGGCTCATCCATTTGTGCATCGGATAGTTGAAAAGATAGAAATTCCGGGCCTTCCCGAAGTGCAGCCCCTCCTCAGCGACTGCAACCGCCGCATCCGGACGGTTCAGGTATCGAACCACAGTATCATCAAGCAGCAGCATCGGGATCGCCAGCAGCAGTGCCAGAACAATCGTAATACAGATAACAGTCCGATGGAACGAGAAAGTCTGCGTATGCGTCCACCGTCGGAACGCACGCGATTCCGGACACAGAACATTCGCAATCGCAGCATTGATGTTCATGAACCCCGCAGCAAAAACGAAGCAGAGCGCAAAGAAACCCCATCGAATCCGATGGAGCCGCCAGAAAATACCTTCGTACCCCAAGTTCTCGTACCAGAGGTGTTCCGTATACAAAAACGAGAGCGGGTAAAACGTACTCACCCCGACGAGTCCACCGAATATCCAGAGCAGGTATGCTTGAAGTTTACTATAGCGATCTCGTCGGCGGTAATCACCGCGTCGGTATCGGAAGATACCCCATATTAAGCTGACGCTAACAATGATCGCGCTAAGCAGCAGCTGCGCAATCGCTATATTCGCTGACATAATCCTTGAACCTCCTGAGTGTTACATTATAATATAATAGCACAACCCGCGCACATTTCGCAAATAGTTGTTCCCGATTAGTTAATGTAATGGTTTCCCTACTACAAACAGGCAGGTTCGTAGTAGTGCGATTCATCGCACGTTTAAAGTGAAACCCAACGCTCTATGATACCGACACAGTTTGGGATGTTGGATTTCGCTACACCTATCTATCCGATACTTCTACATGATTGATATTTTCCTCTGTAGAAGCGAGCTGTGCTCGCGATCTTGCGTCTACCTAAAAAAACGACTTGCCTATTTTTCGACGATCTGCTATACTCTTAAAGAACCAGTTTAGGGTGGCACTGCTACGAGCAGCACACGCTGTTTCTGAACCCTCCCACCGTTGCTGGGGGATAAAACAAACTGGAACTGGAAGATCCCATGAAAACGATACTCGCCCTCTTGATACTCTTTTCTGCGATCACGCTGCCAGCTCTTGGTGAGTTGACCGTCGAGGACATTGAGAAAATTGATGCGAAGATCAAAGCGTCAGAAGCGCGAACGAAAGAACATATCAACACGCAAATAGAGAGTGTTAAAGAAAATATCAACACACAGATAGAGAGTGTTGATAAAAGACTTTCGCTCGTCACAACTCTTATCGTCGGACTTATAGCTCTCCTCGTCTTAGCCGTAAGCATTCCACAAATCCTCATGGCATTGCGTAGCAGACGCGACGAATCACTCGAAAAGCAGATTGAAAACCTCACACAAGAAATCGAAACGATCAAGCAACAGAAGATTGTCCAACCATGAAAGGCACAAGACCCCTCAACAACGACGAAAATTGTACCCCCGCCCTCCTAAACCTGACATCTTAACTGAGTACTGAATACTGTTAACTGACAACTAATAAAAAACTTGCATTTTTTGTAACCTTTTGTATACTAACAGTGTTAAAGAAAGTAGAAAGAACTTGTATACCTAAAACCGAGTCCCCTGATAAGGTCAATTTAGACGGTTAACATTAGGTAGGAATTACGCATACATCTCTTTCGTAGCACAAACTGTTAGTTTGTGTCCGCAGAGTGCTGGGTTTTCCGAGAAACCTCATCTAACAGAATAGGGTGCAGTCAAAGTTTCGTATTTCGTAGCACAAACTGTTAGTTTGTGTCCGCAGAGTGCTGGGTTTTCCGAGAAACCTCATCTGACAGAATAGGGTGCAGTCAAAGTTTCGTATTTCGTAGCACAAACTGTTAGTTTGTGTCTCCAGAACGCTCAAAATTGCGTAAGTCCTGATTAGGTTCAAACCACCCAATACATTTTTTTTCGGAATTAATTTGACAAAATTTGCAAATACAGGTATAATTAACCTAAGTTAACGCGATAAGACGCAAAATCACAACCGATTTTGACCAACATTCGCACCAAACGTAAATTTTTTCAAGAAAAACTTGACATCGTATTACTGATGTGGTATAATATAGATACATAAGAGATTCAAGTTATTGGGCAAAGCACTCCGTGCCAGAATCCAAAAACCCCTCTTACAACAAATCGAAACAATACGGGCAGTAGACGGTAGGAGCGAGTTTTACTCGCGATCTTCCCGAAACGACAGACGGTAGGAGCGAATTTTACTCGCGATCTTCCCGAAATGACTCCTAAACCCGTAGCGGCGCACCAAAGTGGAACCCTGAACTACCCAAACGCACCGCACCGGAAAAAAATAGTTGACACGTTTCCGTAACTATTGTAGAATTCACAACGTTTATACGAAAGGTTTGGTTATTTTTGTAGATGTCTATAACGCATATAAGAGCCGAACCCTATTTTCTCAAACGTACTTTGAAAATCATTTTATCAACGTAACAGGCGGTTCCCTACCGCACCACAGATTAGAAAAAATTTCTAAAGTACGTAAAAAGGTTAGTTCAGAATAGATTTCATCCCTGAATCTGTTCTCGCTTTTGATTTTATGGGAACCCCGTAAAAAGGCGTTCCTGCTGATGTAGAGTGGGAACCCCCACAACGGCGTTCCCGAAAAATTAAATGTTTTTGTTTTCTAAGGAGGAGAATAAGTAAATGCAATTGTCAAACAAATTGACATTTTCCTTAGCAAGTTTAGTTGTTATACTTGGACTGGCGTTCGCAACCACTCCAGTGATGGCACAAATTGATATCACCACTGATCTTGGTAAGCTTAATAATGCTGTTGACTCGATTCCTGCTGGTGGTTACCTGATTATCCGAAAGGCTAAGGCTAATGCCGATGCTGGGCTTCCTACGCTTCCAGATGATGCAGTTGCCGTAGGATGGCAAAATATGCCGGATTTGGAAGCACTCTTCTTTGAAGAAGGTGGCACAATCCTGTTACAAGCTTCGGTGACGAACGTGGATGCGGCTGGTACGGATGTAGGAACAGGCAGTGTGAGTGTTGGACTCAAACCAGCTAAAACGGGATTTACCGACCATCGATATGACCATGATGGCGATGATGATGGTTTCGCTGCTGATGGTACAGCGCAAGGCACAGCTAATGACGGTATCGAAGATTCCGCACAAGCCGAAGATGCTGCCGCTACTGATGCAGCTACCCCCGCAAGAGATGTTATAGTAGACGATCTCTCCATCACTGAGATTATGTGGGCACTCAACAATGCTGTTATCGGTACAGATGCTGCAGCTGATCACCAGTGGATTGAGATTCACAATCGGAACGCGAACAGTGCAATCCCATTGGACAGTATTTTCCTGAGCATTCAATCCGGTGACCCGCCACTTGACTTTGATACCGCAATCGTTACAACTTCTGGTTCCGAAGCCTCAGCACGTATTGGCGTAGATCGTATCGAGAACGTTAGTGCTGTCGGTAAAGCATGGGTACCTAAAGGTTCAAATGGCGATAGCACAGAGGGTGCCGTATCACCTTTCATCTCTATGTTCAGAAATCGCGGCAAACTCGGTAAAGACGAAGGTTCAAACATAGGTCACTGGACTGCGTCTTCGCAGGTCTATCTCGCGAACCATAAAGGTACACCGGGTAAAGTCGAACGCACTGGCGTGGCTTCATTTACCACAAAAGGGTTCACACTCGGTGATGTGCGCATCAACGAGGTTGGCAATCGGAATGATGCCAACAAGGCATACGAATGGATTGAACTCAAAGGTCCAGCTGGCAAAGTCCTGGAAAACTGGCAGGTGAGTCTCCTGAGGGGTATTGATGATGAGGTCGAACTCTTCACCTTACCGAAGAAGGGTATTCCGGCGAACGGTCATTTATTGGTGGTTGCTACCGATCCTTCAGGTAACCAAGATCACCCGTTGGCCGCAGGTTGGAACATGGAGAAAAACGCCGACGACCAGGTTGAGGGTGTCGGTGCGGAAAATCCAGATAATCCACGCCAGGTCGCAAATTATATTGTTAGAGACTTCAAAAACGGTGGTCTGCCCAATGGCGACTTCGTGTTGGTCCTGCGGAGTGGTAATGACAAAAGAGGTAAGAACGAGAAGATCGTTGACATTGCTGGCTATGAGAACGGTGGCCTGAAGCGGCCGCAGACCGTGTCTAATTGGACGAACCTCTGGCCCCTGCAGGGTGGTGTTCAGGGCGCAGACTTTACCAGTAACAACTTGGTAGAGGAAACGGTGCATCAGCGTCAGCACTCTGGTGTCTGGGGTACGAGTTCTATCAGAGCCGGTCACGGCGATGCAAACAACGCCGATAAAGCCGCTTTCCGTGATCGCGGCTGGACAGGTATCGGCTATAAGCGGAATGCGTCCCAAGGTAACTCTACTGGCGGAACACCCGGATATCCGAATGATGCTCTAAAGAGCGAAGGTGCTGATGCACAAAATGCCGTACATATCAGTGAGATTATGTACACAGCAGGCGATCGCGGTCTAACCCAGTGGGTCGAACTTCGCAACACCTCAGATATGCACGGTGTGAATGTAGGCAACTGGAGACTCTACATCGTCAATCACCACGAAATGATGGACGAGGATGGCATGATGGTCGAATACGAAGATAGTCCTCTTAGCTATCATGTTGACCTCAGCGGAACGATTCCGCCGGGTCAGAGTTACCTGATTGTCGCGCGTTCAACGGGTCGTGACGCAACCGAACTCCCAGACGATCGTATCAAGGATGCCGGTAGAAAGCGTAGTGAGAAGCTTTTCAATTCTTATGGTTTCGAGTTAACGCTTAGAACGAAACGGGATAAAGGAATCGCCGAACAGCAAATTGTTGATATGGTCGGTAACCTCAAACCCGATCCGGATAGTCGTCGTGCAGATGCGCAATCCTTCCAAGATGATGTCAACTGGAACTGGCCGGATGCTATGAACGAAGACGGCGATCGTATCTCCGTTGTCCGTATCCCAGCTCCAGGTGGTATGGCTACAGGACTCACCGAAGACGGTTGGATGCTCTACAATATGACCGCTCAATACGATAACATCAACGAGGACACGTACTACGGTCATGACACTGATATTAGTTCTCCGGGTCATCACCACGGTGGTATCCTCCCCGTCTCGTTGTCGAAGTTCCGTCCGGAACGGATGAAAGATACCGGTCAAATCGTTATCCGTTGGGTCACCGAATCCGAAACGAATAACGCTGGATTCAACATCCTCCGTAGCGAAACCCGCGACGGTCAATTCACCAAACTTAACACCAAACTGATCGCAGGTCAAGGTACAACGAGTGAGCGTACGGCTTACGAGTTCGCCGATACATCTGCGAAACCCAATGTCGTCTACTACTACCAGATTCAAGATGTCTCCTTCGACGGTGATGTCACGACTTTACGGACAACCCACCTTCGTGGTAACGTCACGGCTGCTGGTAAACTCACAACGACATGGGCTGATTTGAAATCACAAGATTAAACTCAGGGATATTCTAACTAACCAATCCAAACCCACAGGCGATGGACCCCAATCCATCGCCTGTGGCTTTTTTTTGACCCTTGATTGATGTGATTGACCAGTGATTGGCATGATTTTTATGATTTGCCGTGATAAGAGGGTTATAGCCATTAGCGATCAGTTGAATAAATCAAACCTCTAATCATCCGTAATCTCATAAATTCCATCAATCACAGTTCAATCACAGTTCAATCACAGTTCAATCACTGGTCAATAAAACAGATATATGGAGGTTACCGTGGTAAACGAGGAATACAAATACTCAGAATTAACAGGCAAAATAATCGGATGTGCTATGACGGTACATTCAACTTTAAAAAGTGGTTTTCAAGAAATTATCTATCAAAGAGCTTTAGGAATAGAGATGGCGGATCAAGGTATTGTTTTTGAACGTGAACCTAAAATGCCTATCTATTACAATGGACAGAAGATAGGAGAACGAAGAGTTGATTTCTTGGTAGCGAACTGTATTCCCGTGGAATTGAAGGCACTCGCTCAATTAGAAAATGTCCATTTGGCACAAGCACTCAATTACCTTGAGGTCTATAATCTCGAAATAGGTTTGTTAATAAACTTTGGAACTGAAAGCTTGGACTTTAGAAGGTTAACCAATAAGAAATTCAAACCATAACCCTTGATTGATGTGATTGACCAGTAATTGGCATGATTTTTATGATTTGCCGTGATAAGAGGGTTATAGCCATCAGCGATCAGTTGAATAAATCAAACCTCTAATCATCCCTAATCTCATAAATCCCATCAATCACCGGTCAATCACCGGTCAATCACAGTTCAATCACAGTTCAATCACCGGTCAATCACAGTTATATTTTGACTTTTCCCCAAAAATATGCTATACTAACCTAAGAAACTTTCCTCACCCCGTAGGGGTGATATATCTATAGAAACGATATATTCAGGCGACCGCACTTTCTTCGGCTTGTTATGTCTATAGAAAAGATTACGGGGTAAAGAAAAACGGATAAAACCCATGAGACACTTCGGCACATACGGACCCGTCAACAAAGAAGACAACTACGTCGTCGCAAGGACACAGCACCTCAACGATTTCATCAAACGAATCAAACTCGGACGCTACATCGTCCTCTTCGCACCACGACAGACCGGCAAAACAACCTTCTTCCAAGACGCGCTCACCACCCTTGAAACACCCCCATTTCAAGCAGAAGACACCCAATATTTCCCTATACAACTCAATTTCCAGGACTATGCGAACTTAACCGCGGATGCCTTTTACACCACCCTTGCTGAGGAACTACCGCAAGCAATCAACCGAACGCTTCAGGGACGGGGCGAGCTGCCAACCCCGCAGCTTGAAAACTACCTAAAAAACCCGGGTATCACCGACAATATAGCCATGCGGCGGTTCTTTGAGAAACTTCCGAGCCTGCTTGTACCCGAAGAAACCCCAGCAGCTTCACACCCGCGAGTCGTCTTAATCATTGATGAATTTGATGGTATCCCGCAAACTGTCCTCACTGATTTTTTGAATACACTCCGCCGTATCTATCTCTCCGAACACCAGACGCGCTGTCCCTATAGTATCGCGATCGTCGGCGTGAAAAGCATCACCCAGCTCAACTATGACCGTTCCATCTCTCCCTTCAACATCCAAGACGAATTCACGCTCCCGAACTTCACACTTGCCCAACTCCAAGAACTCCTTTCGCAGTATACTGAAGAAGTCAAGCAACCCTTTGCAACCGATGTTGTTGAGAAACTCCATCGGCAGACGGCGGGACAACCCTTCCTCGTCAATAGGTTCGCGCAGATCCTTACCGAAGAACTTCGCATCCCTAAAATCGAGACGATTCAGATGCAACACTTCTCCGAAGCACACGATCAAATCCTCAAGGAGCGGAACACCAACATTGAACACCTCATTACCAATATCCGTAGGGACCCGCACTTTGAAACCACGCTCATGCGTATCGCTTTTTATGGGAGCAATATCCCATTTACACTACATAACGAGATTATCAGTGAGCTCGCAACTTACGGTATCCTCACACACGGCGACGACGGAATGTGTCAGATTCAAAACCCGATCTATCTCCACTGTATCATTCAGGCGTTTAAACCGCTCATCAACGGACTTGAGGACGAGTACCTCCCCGAAGATGGCCCCATTGACTTTACAGAGTATATCACTGAGACAGGTGAACTTGAAATGCACGCGCTCATTGAGAATTTCAAAAATTTTATCGCACGCGCTGGGTTTAGGGTTCTGCAAGTCCCTGATACACCCCAAGAATTTGTCGGTCAATATCTCCTCTTTGCCTATCTCGACGCATTCGTGAAGATTGTACGTGCCACCATGTACTTAGAGGTCCCGACAGGTAAAGGTAGGGCAGATCTCATCATTGGGCATCGCGGTCGGAAGTACGTCGTCGAAACGAAGGTGTGGCGAAGCGAACGCGTTTACGAAAACGGGAAGCAGCAACTCGCAGCGTATCTTGCATCTGAAGGTGAGACGGACGGTTATTATATTGTATTCGACTACCGCCAGCGATCAGAGCCACGCGTTGAAATCGACACCGTCGCAGGCCGCCGCATACGGAGCTATGTTATTCCAGTCGTCCAAGAAACACCATCAAACCCGCCTCATGCCCGATAGGTTCAGGGCGATTTATAGCAAAGCCCATAATTATTTAAACACATCAAATCGAAGCAATTCCCATCTTATTCCCCCCTGATAAGGGGGGTTAGGGGGGTTATCTTCGGACAAGTGTTCATTTATTTTTGGATTTTACTATAGTTTTCGACTTTTTAATCCAATTTTGACACCCCAGGCCTAGTAGGTTCGGTTTCCTAACCGAACCGGATTTTCCACAGAACCCTTAAAGACTTCAAAACCCTCTTCAGTCGCGTAGCGACGTTATATTTATAGCAGCGTATAGCGAAAAAAACTAAGCCCCGTAGGGGCGGCATGTTTATATAGATGATCTATAAAAGGCCATCAAAAATCGCTAAATTGACCCCTCTTAACTGACAACTGAAAGATTTTTCTGCGAAAAACCGTACTGAAAACTAATAACCAACTATATTTGACTTTTACCCAAAAATATGCTATACTAAAACGTGTAAAAAAACCAAACCAACGGAGGAAAGCATGAAACCGTACATAGCAATATTACTATTGACACTCACACTGCCGCTCGTCCCACAAGCAGCACCTGACTACACCATCACCAACAAGCACCGCGTCATCCAAGAGGCATCGCTCAGCCAGAGCCACGTTCCCATCGGCACCGAAATACCGCGCCTCAACTTCACCACGCTCAGCGGCGACACGTACACCTTAGACACGCTCACCCGAAAAGGACCCATCGTCGCCGTATTCCTGGCAACCCGATGTCCAGTCGCCCAACGCTACACCATGCGTCTGAAACGGCTACACACCGAATTCACCACAGACGACAAGCACACCACATTCATCGGTATCTACGCCAACCAAGAGGACACCCTTGACGATGTGAAGGCATACATCCAGAAAGCAGAACACACCTTCCCAATCGTCAAAGACACAACAGGTCGCCTCGCAGAACGCCTCGGCGCAACCATGACACCGCAAGCAGTCGTCATTGACACCAACCGTACACTCCGATACCGCGGCCCCATCGACGATAACCGATACGAGAACCGCGTCAAACACAACTACCTACACGACGCGCTCCTCGCAACCCACACAGGCGACCCTATCCCCTTACAAGAGGCACCCGCCTTCGGATGCACCATCCATCTCCCCGAACCCAGCATCCCCGCCGATGTCACCTATAGCGAACACATCGCCACCATACTCCAGAACAACTGTCAAACCTGCCACCGACACGGCGAAGTCGCACCCTTCACACTCACCGACTACGGCGACGCAAAAGCATGGGCAACAGAGATCGCCGTCTACACACAATCCCGGCTCATGCCACCTTGGAAACCCGCACCCGGATACGGACACTTCAAAAACGAAAGACGGCTCACAGATACCCAGATCGAACTCATCGCACGCTGGGTAGACGCAGGCACACCCCCCGGCGACCTCAACACCGTACCAACACCACCCGAATTCCACGACGGTTGGGCACTCGGTGAACCCGACAAAATCTTTGAAATGCCCGTCGAATACGAAATCGCAGCCGAAGGCGAAGACGAATACCGCCAATTCATCATACCCACCAACTTCGAGACAGATATGTACATCCAAGCCGTTGACGTACAACCCGGCAACCGCAAAACCGTCCACCACGTCATCCCCTATCTCGATGTCAACGGTGAAGCACGTAAACTTGACGCACAAGACCCGAAACCCGGATACGTCACCGACGGCACCGGCCCAGGATTTGACGCTATCGGATCCCTCGGCGGATGGGCACCCGGTGTCACGCCCTCCGTCTTACCCGAAGGGGTCGGCTATCTATTACCCAAGGGCGCCGACATCGTTATGCAGGTACACTACTACCGTACAGGGCACATCGAGCACGACCGTTCACGGCTCGGACTCTATTTCTCAAAGACACCCGAAACAGCGCAGCTCCACATCGGCAGTGCCATTAACTCCGAATTCGTTATTCCTGCTGGTGAATCGTGGTATGAGGTCTTAGCCTCTCGGAAGGTCAAAGAAGATGTCTATCTCTTAGGGGCGATGCCGCACATGCATCTACTCGGACGCGACATGCGTCTCGTCGCGAAGACACCCGAAGGCGAAACCCTCGATCTCATCTGGATCAAAGATTGGGATTTCAACTGGCAGGATGTCTACCACAACCAGGCACCACTATTCTTACCCGCTGGGACGACTGTTGATCTCGTCGCGCATTTCGACAATTCCGCCGAGAACCCAGCCAACCCGCACACCCCACCCATCCCCGTAGGCTGGGGCGAAAAAACAACAGACGAAATGTGTATCGGCTTCTTCTACTACGTAGAAGCCAGCCAATTCTCACCGAATTAAAAATTTGCAGGCGGGGATTGCATCCCCGCCTACACCAAAGAACTCACCCGAACCTTCTCCAAATGCGCACGCTGCGATGCCGCCAGCATATTCAACACACGGACACCAGACTCCGACGATACACTCGCAACGAAATGTGCCGTCATGTCACCCTCAACCGCAGAAACCAACTCCGCTAATGTGATGTCCGACAACGCACGCGCCGGCAGATAGCCAGCAGTGTCACCGCCAACCTCATAAATCAGACCCGCGGACTTAAAACGCTCAAAATTCGACTGCACCACATCCTGTGAAATACCCGCACGCGCCGCCACTGACTCCGCCGTACACGCACCTTCACCCTTCGAGAAACGTTCCGCAACAATTAGGAACAGCGCAATAACACCCGCACTATTCACATAACCGTTGCTACTCCGGTGCGGCGACAGACGCTGCACATTCTCCTTACCAAAATGCTGGAACACATTCGCAACCTCCGCACCCAGCAGAATGACCACCCACGTCATATACGTCCAGATCGCAAAGACGATCAACAGTGCCATCGCACCGTAGATGTCGCTATAGTTCTTCCAGACAAGTCCGAAGTAACTCCCGAACGCAATCCGTGCCAACTGGAACAACGTACCCGCCACCAACGCACCCAGCAGCGCAGCACTCCACTTCACAGCAGTATTCGGCATCGCAAGGTAGATCAGGAACAATAGACAGTACACCAGCATCCACGGGAGAATATGCGCAAACACCCAATTCTTCGCAGTTAAAAAGAACAGCGAAATCAGCAGCGGACCCACCGTTAGCAACGTATAGAAAACAGCATACTTCTGGAACGCTTGCACAATCGGTAACCGGCGCCGCGCACCCCAGATGTCATTGAGATGCTGCTCAACCGAGATAAAAAGCAGCGTCGACACCAGCAGAAACAACAGGAAACCACCGATACCCAAACCCCCAAGATTTCTGTTGGCAAATGCCGAAAGTTCTGCTACAATTTCCTCAGCACCGTAGCGCGGTAAGAAATTATCACGAAGTGCCACAATCAAAGGCGAATTCGCATCCGTAACAGCACCGAACGTCTTCAAAAGGAAAAGCGCAACAGCCGATAGCGGCACCAAACACAGCAGTGTATGAAACGCCAAAGACGACGCTTGTTGAAGGCATTTATCCTCAACGAATTGATGCCAGATACTCGCAACTAACTGCGCCGCCGATGTCCGTAAATCGCCAAGGTAACCCACATATTTTTCCGAAAGGTTGTTTAGAGCCATACGCATGACAAAATCGAAACCGGACCTGATCGCACGCGTGAAACGCAGCCTCAGACAGAACCGGTTCTTATCCTATTTTATTGGATGTCCATATCCCGCACCGCGTTGGAACCGATGTATCAAACGGTTGATCCGTCAACTCGGTCCTGACGCAAACATATTGGACCTCGGTGCCGGCAACCGCCGACACGCCGCTAACGCCATCAATCTCGAAATCGAAGCCACCCCGGAAGTCGACATCATCGCTGATGGGCACCTTTTGCCATTCAAAGACAACGCCTTCGATGCCGTCATCTCTGAAGCCGTCCTCGAGCATGTCCACTCACCGACACGCATCGTCTCCGAAATCCATCGCGTCTTGAAACCCGGCGGCTATATCTGTATAGCCGTACCATTCCTACAAGGCTACCACGCCTCACCGCACGATTACCAACGATGGACGGTGCCAGGGATCGTTCAACTCTGTAACGCATTCTCGGAGGTAGAGAGCGGCGCATGTGCCGGCCCAACAACAGCTTTACACTGGATATTCCGAGAATACATCGGGCTAATCTGTTCCTTCGGGAGTCTCATCATTGCCAAGGCGATCTCGCTAATTATCGGTTGGCTAACGTTCCCATTCTTACTCATAGACCTATTAATCTCCCGCCACAAGCACGCCCATATTTTAGCATCAGCCGTCTATTTTATCGGCAAAAAAAGTGAGTAAGTTATCATTGGTCCGTTCTACCCTTTTCCCCCAGGCCGGTAGGTGCGGTTTCATGAAGATTAATTTTTTAATTCGGTAATTCCGATTTCCCCCAGGCCCGGTAGGTGCGGTTTCTAACCGCACCGGATTTCTAAAAGAAATTACCGAAATATTTTCTTAAACTTCATAACGATTTTCTCCAGGCCGGTAGGTGCGGTTTCTAACCGCACCGGACTTCTCGCCATCCTTACTATTTCTCATATCGGTATTATATCTTATTTATGATAGGATGTCAAAAAAAAACGGCGAGGTCTTCCAACCTCGCCTTAACCTCATTGCGAGCAGGATTTGGAACCCCGCCTTACGCAACCCGCATTGTCATATTATATCCTATTTCATTAGGCAACACACACGACGCTACCCGAATGTAATATTATCCACTTCCGCTTCCGTCATCAGATTCCTCACGATCTTCAGCGTCAATTTAGAAAGTTTATCTGAAAACTCCGCATCCGTGAGTGTTCGATACCGAGACGGCTGCGCCGATGTGAGCCGTTCATTCGCGATCGTTAATGCAGCTGACAAGAGCGACATAGGCACCTCAATCGGTTCAGAGACTGCAACAAACGCATCTTCCGCTTCCGACGACGACACCGCTGCCGTTTCTACAATATCACCCGACAAAAAACTTTCGCGTCTCGAGCCAATTTCGGCTAACACCTGTTGTGAAGCCACCTGGTGCGCAAGCTTTTTGGAACCAGGGACAGGTTCCGGAGTCTCGTGAACGTAGTTACCATAGGACACTTTCACCTGCCATTGCGGGGCATCCGACGGACCAAGTTGCGTTTCCGTATATTTCGGCTGATCCAGTCCACGTTCGTGACAGTATTGAATCAAAAGTCCTTTATAATTTTCCGAAACTTCACCATTAGCCGGATTTGTCATATTATATGCACCCTCTTGCTATCTTAATAGGATCCGCGGCCGTTATAGCTATTTGAATGGTCGCCGGATTTGCGCGGCTTAACCTTCCGCTGACGTTTCATTTCGATTCTACGACGTTTCTCGCTCGGTTTCTCATAGAAACTCCGCTTTTTAATTTCTGTAACGATACCGGCTTTACCGCACGTCTTTTTAAACCGTGCCAACGCACGATCAAACGTCTCACCAGGACCTACGCTTACTTCTACTTGTACCATTGTTTTAAGCCTCCGTTATGAATCTGGAATTGTGTAAATACTGTGTATATTATACCACATTTTAAAACCAATGTCAAATATTTCTGGCTGACAGCCAATAATCACTTGACCTTTTACCGAAACTCCGCTATACTCATTACACCAAAAAAGGAGGCAACACTATCTAC
The DNA here is from genome assembly GCA_012270865.1 of Candidatus Poribacteria bacterium. Lineage (GTDB taxonomy): Bacteria > Poribacteria > WGA-4E > WGA-4E > WGA-3G > WGA-3G. The sequence continues at coordinate 135,202 of JAAXHL010000051.1, forward strand.
GAAATTCTTATCCTCTGCTTCGGGGCATGGCTCACCGGTGTCAGCAAAGCCGGCTTCGGCGGCGGCATCGGCATGATCGTCGTCCCGATGTTCACACACTTCCGAAGCGCACGAAACGTCATCGGGCTAATGCTACTGCTCCTCTTCTCAACCGACATCTTCTCGCTCAGACACTACTGGCGACGTTGGCACCAGCAGAGCGTCACACGACTCATCATCGGCTCCATCCTCGGAATCGTCCTGGCAAGCCTCATTTTAAAAGACATCTCCGACGCACATCTCAAGAAAATCATCGGCGGAGTCGCATGCCTCTTCGCGCTCTTAGAGTTCCTCCGTCCCTACTGGCAACCCCGCCTCGGAGACTCCCACCCATCAATACCGACAGCACTCCAATTCAAAATGTGGCAAGGGCTACTCGCAGGCCTACTTGCAGGCGTATTCTCGACCCTCGCACACATGGGTGGACTCGTCGTCGTCATGTACCTCCTCCCCCAACGGCTCAGTAACACCGCCTTCGTTGCCACAACCACAGCCACATACTTCATGTTAAACCTCATCAAAATACCGTTCTACTACCGTCTCGATCTTTTCTCGTGGGAGATCCTCATTGAAGCCACCGCCCTTTTACCCTTCATCGCACTCGGCGTACTGACAGGCATCGCCCTAAACAACCGCGTCCCCGAACGCCTCTTTTCAAGAATCGTCCTCTTCTTCCTCTTCGCCACAGGCTTACATCTGCTATTGAGTTAGTCTTGTAGAAAAAAACACTTGATATTTTCATCTATTTGCGACTATAATTGATGTACTATCATGAAAGTAAAAGCGATTATTTTCGATGTCGCGCCTTTTATTACTCCCTATTTTGAAAGGATACAGGACTTACGCAAGCATCTCTTTTGTAGCATAAACTGTTAGTTTGTGTCAGAAAACCGTTGTGTTTTCCGAAAATTCTCATCTAACAGAACGTACTGCAGTCAAAATTGCGTAAGTCCTGAGGATACTTACTTGAATTCGTCATCAAATAATGATTACGTATCGTTAGTCCGTATTCCGCGTAAATGGTTCTATGTTTTTGTTTGGATATTTTCAGGTCTATTAATTCTCAACCTTTTCATTGAGCTTGTCTTTGGTTGGAAGTGGCAAGCATTCGGTGAGACACTGCCAACGCGCATGGCGGCACTAATGACGCTCATCGTTGGCTGGTTTTTCATCGCATCACATGTATTGGAGGGTATTATGTTAGGGTATGCAAAGCTGTTTAGAGAGCGGGTCTATGCTGAAGGTAAAGCCGAAGGTATAGCCGAAGGTAGAAAGGAGTTATTTAATGCATTGTTGGAGGCACAAAGAAAGGGCATCCCTTTAGAAAAAGTGTTAGAAACCTATGCGGCTGAAAACGGGATCAAAACGAACGGCACCGATACGGCTCCTAACGACGGATAACGCTTTTCATCTATAATACGAAACACAGACGAGGTAAAAAAATGCATTTAAAATGGGGTGTCCTCGGCGCAGGAAGCGTCGCCCAACGTCGGGCAATGCCAGCCATCCAAAAAGCAGACAGTGCCGAACTCCACGCCCTCCTTTCACGAGACACCGAGCGCGCAGAACGACTCGCACGCGAACACGGCGCAACCAACGCCTATACCACCGTTGATGCCCTCCTCGCAGACGACGCACTCGATGCAATCTACGTCTCAACACCTGTCCACCTACACTGCGAACAGGTCATCGCAGCCGCAGAACGCGGTCTACACGTCCTCTGTGATAAACCTATGGCACTCACGCCACGCGAATGTCGAGAGATGATCGCCGCATGCGATGCCAACCGTGTACACCTACAAGTCTGTTTCCTTTTCAGATTCCACTCCTGTTTCCAGCAAATCCGAACATGGATAAACGACGGACGGTTCGGACACATCGTACATGGACGCATGCCCTTCCTTAAATATTACCAACTCGCACCCGACGAATGGCGCGCACAACCCGAACTCGGCGGCGGCGGATGTTTCATGGACCTCGGACCCCACAGTGTTGACCTGCTCCGATATCTCATCGGTGAAGTCAACGCCGTCACCGCATTCTATAGCCGCGAAACACAAAACACACCTGTTGAAGACACCGGCGGGATATTCTTATGTTTTGATAACGGCGCACAAGCCTTCACAGACCTCAGCTTCTCAGTTTCGCAGTGCGACATCGTACTCGAAATCTATGGAACTGACGGCGCCGTCTGGGTCTACAACGACGACGGATGGAAAATGAAAACCTATTTCGGAGAAGAGAACCAGTTGATACCCTCCCAATACGAAGACCTCTATCACCAACAGTTCGAGCATTTCGCCGACTGTGTAGAACGCGGCGTACCAGCAATAGCATCCGGAGCAGACGGGTTACGCGCAAGCGAGATAATCGCCGCCGCCTACCGATCCGCCGAAACCGGACGCACAGAGCAAATCGGCTAATAGCCATCAGCCAAAACCTCCGTGCCAAAATGGCACACATTTCCCGCTTATCTCTCAATTGCGACAATATGTCACAACCAAAAACCTGCCAAAATGTCACGGTTGCCACCACAAACTTGATAATACAAGGGATTCAGACATTGGCATAAAACTTGCTTACTTATATATTGCTGAAGCATCTTAAAACGGCGATTATGAAGTAAAATAAAATATTTGGGTAATTCTATGTTCTGCCGGTGTCAAACCCGGTAGCTACGGTTTCCTAACCGCACCGGACTTACCCGATTAAATTCTTAAGCTTCATTTTTACCGTCTGCTCCTAAACAGATGAGGCAGACACGCCTCACTTACAATCTCTATCCTAAACTACGGAGGAACTCAACTACATGGCACTTGTACCCCTTGGCGATCGAATTCTCGTCAAACGTTCAGACAACGATGAACAGACAACAAGTGGCGGGATTATCATCCCAGATACAGCTAAAGAAAAACCGCAGGAAGGTGAAGTTGTTGCCGTCGGAAACGGTAGACTGCTCGACAACGGTGAACGTCAACCCGTTGATGTCGTGGTCGGCGACTTAGTGCTTTTCGCCAAATACGGCGGCACCGAAGTTAACTATGACAATATCGAATACCTCATCTTGCGCGAAGATGACATCTTAGCCAAGGTTAACTTGGAAAGGAGTTAAACACATGGCAGCAAAACAATTGGCGTTTGATGAAGAAGCAAGGAGTTCTATTAAACTCGGCGTTGACAAACTCGCAGATGCCGTCAAAGTTACATTAGGTCCTAAAGGACGCAACGTCGTACTCGATAAGAAATTCGGCGCACCGACAATCACCAAAGACGGCGTTACCGTCGCGAAAGAGATCGAACTCGAAGACGCTTATGAAAATATGGGCGCACAGATGGTCAAAGAGGTCTCATCGAAAACCAGCGATGTCGCCGGTGATGGAACCACCACGGCTACTATCCTCGCACAGTCCATCTATCGCGAAGGATTGAAAAACGTCGCCGCTGGACACAACCCAATGGCACTCAAGCGCGGGATTGAGAAAGCCGTCGCAACAGTCGTTGATGAAATTCACAGTCTCAGCAAAGAGGTCTCCGAAAAAACAGAAATCGCACAAGTCGCAGCGATCTCCGCAAATAACGACACTGACATCGGAAACCTTATCGCTGATGCTATGGAAAAAGTCGGAAAAGATGGTGTCATTACCGTCGAAGAAGCGAAAAGTCTCGAAACAACCCTCGATGTCGTCGAAGGGATGCAGTTCGACCGCGGATACCTCTCGCCTTACTTCGTCACCGACCCTGACCGCATGGAAGTTATTCTCGAAGATGCCGCTATTCTCATTCACGAGAAGAAAATTAGCAGCCTCAAAGACCTTGTACCCGTTTTAGAACGCACAGCACAACAAGGCAAACCCCTCATGATTATTGCCGAGGATGTTGAAGGCGAAGCACTCGCCACGCTCGTCGTCAATAAAATTCGAGGAACCCTCCGCTGCACCGCAGTTAAAGCACCCGGCTACGGCGACCGTCGGAAAGCCATGCTCGAAGATATCGCCGTCTTGACAAACGGACGCGTTATCTCCGAAGACCTCGGTATCAACCTCGAAAACATCAGCCTAAACGACCTCGGAACCGCAAAACGCGTCGTTATCGACAAAGATAACACAACCATCGTTGAAGGCGAAGGCACTACCGAAGCGATCCAAGGACGTATCGACCAAATCCGTAGACAAATCGAAGACACGACCTCCGACTACGACAGCGAGAAATTACAAGAACGCCTCGCAAAACTCGCCGGTGGGGTCGCCGTCATTAACGTTGGGGCCGCTACGGAAGTCGAGATGAAAGAGAAGAAAGCACGCGTTGAGGACGCAATGCACGCAACACGCGCCGCCGTTGAGGAAGGAATTGTCGTCGGCGGGGGTGTCGCACTCGTCAGATGCCAAGCCGCACTTGACGCACTTGAACTCGCAGATGACACAGAAGCCGTCGGCGTCTCTATCGTCCGTCGAGCACTCGAAGACCCGCTCCGTCAGATCGCAAGAAATGCCGGACAAGAAGATTCTGTCATCATCGCCAAAGTCAAAGACGACGGCGGAAATATCGGCTACGACGCACATCAAGACCAGTTCACCGATATGTTTGAAGCCGGAATCCCAGACCCAACCAAAGTCGTACGCGTCGCTCTCCAGAACGCAGCGAGTATCGCAGCCTTGATGATCACCACTGAAACACTCATCGCTGAACTCCCTGAGAAGGAAGCACCGGCACCCCCGATGCCTCCAGGCGGCGATATGCCTTACTAAACCGATGAACCCAAATCAAAAGGCGCGCCCAAAAGCGCGCCTTTTTTATACGTTCCATCTGTCCAACCGCTACTCCAAAAACCGTGCACATTCCTGAATCACATGCTCGACCTGAATCGTCCACATACATGGCGATGTCCCGTCCGGTAACGCCTGACAACCGTATTCAAACCCCAAATTCAGGCACGGGCTACACGGCATCTCCGCACGAATGACACACACATTTCGACTCCAAGGACCCCACTGCGCAGCGTTCGTCGGACCGTGCAATCCGACCACCGGTGTACCCGTCGCCGCCGCAAGATGCATCGGACCGCAATTCCCGCTCACCACTAACACCGCAGCCGAAAAAAGTGCCGCAAGTTGATTAACATCTGTCCTACCCGCAAGCACAACTGCTCGGTGTTGCGTCCGTGCCGCGATCGCCTCAGAGGTGTTAACCTCATCAGGCGCGCCTGTCAAAACAATCTGCACCGCGAACTGTCTAACGAGTGCGTCTGCTAAGGCGACATAGTTCTCTGGAGACCACCGTCTACGCGGTTCACCACGCCTCCCTGCCTCTGGGTGTAGCACCACGAGCGGCGCATGAGGCGGCACCTGTTCCTGAATCAAGGTCTCACGGACCCACCGCTCCGAAGCAGAGTCACACCACACTTCCAGATCCAACGCCTGTACAGGGCACGCCAATCCGGTCGCAATCTCCAAAAAATTCCGTACTTCGTGTCGTCCTTGGATATGCGGTACCGTCTCAGTAAACAGGAAATGGCGATACTGTCCTTTCGTCCGAAACCCGATCCGAACCGGGGCACCTGTAGCGTATGTGAGCAGCGCACTCAATCGAGGCCAATGCTCCAAGTCAATCACCCAATCGAACCGTTCGCGACGCAGCGGAAGAAGCAGCCGATGCAACGGCATCTCGAACAGGATACGTTTATTGATATATGGACAGTTTGTGAGATAATTCAGATTTGTACGCGACGCTAACATCGTAATCTCAGCGTCCGGAAAAGCGTGTCGGATGGCACGGATAGTCGGAACAGCCAAAATCGTGTCACCCAAAGCGGAGAGTTGAATGAACAGAATCTTTTGCGGGGAGTGAGGCACCCGAACACCTCTGCAAAACAGGCGTAGCAGAACACAAAGCGGGATACCCACATAACGGTCTAAGTGTTGTTGGAAACGGCTGGATTGCATAATAGTTGTCAGTTAACAGTACGCAGTACACAGTTAAATAGTGCCTCACAGTGAGAGTTGTGGAAGTAGCAGCAAGTGTTCCCGTCACAAGTTGTTAACTGAGTCCTGAAAGCGCAGCGGACTGGGTACTGATAACTTTCTATAGCGGTACCGCCTTCGATTTATCACCGATACGGCGCATCGTAATCTCCTGTTCAACCGTCGGATCCGGAAGCCCTGTCTCCGCAAGTCGCCGTTCCAAGAAAGCCGCCATATCCGCTTTCAGACGCGCAACCACTTCGTCCGCCTCCTCAGCAAGATTATAGACCTCGTCCGGATCCTCCTCAAGATCATAGAGTTCCAAGTCCGGCGTATTATAAACCGCAGGCGTACCACCCGTCTCAACGATGAGCTTCCATTTCCGCGTCTGCCACCCCCGCTTTTTCATCCATCCGCACTCCGTCAAATAGACCGCTTCCGTTGTACCATCATCCCTACCAGCCTCCATCAACGGACGCAGACTCACGCCTTCCATCTTTTCGCGCACCGAGACAGATTCTAAACTCGCATAGTCGAGAACAGTCGGCGCAATGTCCGTGAGACGCACCAGACCCTCAAGCCGCTGACCTGACGGCACAACTGCCGGACAGTGGACAATCAACGGCACGTGACAATTCGTCTCGTACAATCCGTGGTGATCGTACCACAGTTCGTGTTCGTCGAGCTCTTCACCGTGATCCGCCGTAAGGATTAGCAGCGTCTCTTCAAATTGACCAGAGTCCTGTAAATACCGAAAAAGTTGCGCCAGACACGCATCCATGTAGGCGATAGACGCATCGTACTGCGCATTGACATATCGCCGATCCCGCCAGAGCCGTTTCTTCCCAATATCTTCCGGATCCGCCGGGTCCGGCGTACACATCCACTGTCGGAAATAGTCCGTGAAAGGTTCACATCCGTAGACAGCATCCATACTCCGGTTGTTCGGATCACATTCATCGCCACTATAAAACATCCGTTCAAACGGCAACGGCGGGTGATACGGTGTATGCGGATCCCAATAGTGAAGGAACGCAAACCACGGTTGATCCTGCGACTGCGCAAGGTCTAACACTTCCATCGCCGTCTGATTCACCGCTTCCGCCTTTCGCGCTTTACGAAAACCACTCTCCCACTGGTAACCCCGATACTGACCTTCCGGAAAACCCCGCTGAAACCAGCGTCCCAAATTGTCCGCAGCCACAGTAAAGTAACCCGACTCACTCAGCAATTCCGGCACCGTCTTAACATCCGTCGCCAAATTCAAACTACCACCTTGTGTAATAATTTGGTGCGACAACACATCCTTACCCGTGAACATCGTCGTATGCGCAGGATGCGTCGGGATATGTGGACTGATACACTTCTCAAAAAGCGTCGATTTTTCCACCAACGCATCGAGATGCGGCGTTGTTAAATTACGGTGACCATAACAACGCATACTCGATGCCCGGAGGGTATCCAATGAAATCAGAATGATATTACGCAAAAGATCGCTCCTCTTTTTCGTTAACACTTACGCATGCTGCTCTTTTGTAGCACAAACTTTCCAGTTTGTGGCAGGAGACTCATCTAACAGAACGGGAAACCACAGTTAAAATTGCGTAAGTCCTATAGTATATAGCACCGTAGGTTGGGTTGAACGGAGACCGCTAATCCCCCGCTGCAGCCGCCACTGCATTGCTTTGTGATGCACGAATCGCCTCACACAAATACGTAATCCCTTCTGGAATATCATCTACGTGGCAGTATGCATAAGCCAACCGTATCGCTTTCACCCGTTCATTCGCATAATGGAACGCACTACCGTTGCTATACCCAACCCCTTTCGCCGATGCCAACTGTTGCAACTTCTCCATATCCGTCGTCTCCGGCAGATCTATCCAAAGGAACAACCCACCGCGCGGACGCGTCCACGTACAGATGTCGCTAACATGTTTCTCAAGCGTATCCGTCACTGCCCGGCACTTCGCACCCACAGCAGCGTTCGTCTTCACAAGGTGTGCCTCCAGATGCTCCATAAAGAACTCAGCGACAATCGCACTCGCCAACGCACTCGTCCCACCGTCCCATCGGTTCTGGTGAATCTGACCATAATACGGTTGTCTCGCCACAAAATAGCCTTGCCGAACCCCCGCACCCAAGATTTTAGAAAACGTCGCAATAAAGATGACCCGATTTGCCGTGTCCAATTTAAACAGCGATGCCGGTGTCGGTGTCGATGTAAAGTCTATATCGCCGTAGCAGTCGTCCTCAACAATCACAGTATCGTATGCTTCCGCGAGTGCCAGCATCCGTTTCCGCCGTTCCAACGAAAGAATCGCACCCGTCGGGTTCTGATGGTTCGATGTCGTATAGATCAGCGATGGACGGATATTTTTCGCTTTCAGCTCCTTGAGTTTCGATGCCAGCGCATCCATATCCATACCGTCAATATAATCCATTGACACACCTTCAATATTAGCCTTAAAGTGCCGCATAATACCTAAAGTACCGCTATAGGTATATTCCTCAGTTAACACCGTATCACCCGGATTGATAAGCGTCCCAAGCACAAGTTCCAATGCCTGCATAGAACCAGAGGTAATTGAGATATTATCAATCGGCAGTGGCACACCCTCACGCCGTTCAAAACGCATTGAGGCAAGTTCGCGCAAACCGCGATACCCAGATTCACCCGGATAGTTGACCAAATCGCCACCCAATTTCCGAAGTGCTTTCTCACTCGCAGCGATCAATCCCTCTGTCGGGAACGTATACGGATCCGGGCGCCCACCTGTAAAAGCAAAATCTTTCATAACACACCCTCCTTTTGTTGAAAATTATAGCAGACTTCAGAGAAAAAAGCAATTAGTTGTTAGCCATCGGCCAGGGTCATTTAGTTTTACATATTTACTTTAACGTGAGCTTGATAATTAAATTCCAAATATAGTTCCCGTAGGTTGGGTTGAGCGGTAAAACCATAAGTGCATTTCACTATACACAGCATTGCTTTCTTCAATGAACCGTTGGGGTAGATAGGCGTAGCGAAACCCAACATCCCAAACCGTATCATGATGCGTTGGGTTTCACTTATGTCAACCAACAGCCAACAGGCTCATTCAATTGTCCTTTTTGAAGGTAATAATACTTAATTTATGTTATGTATTATGAAAAACCGCTGAAATTTTCGCTAGATTTCGCTAGATTTCGCTAGATTTCGCACCAGATACTGAGTACTGACAACTGTTAACTGAAAGATTTTTCGCAGAAAAATCGTACTGACAACTGACAACTGACAACCTTGACATCAATTCCCGCACTATGCTATACTTTACACAATCTTAAAATCCTGCGCCGATTGACCGATATGACAACCCGAAACCCGCACCCTAACCTCACTTATGAACCGATGCTCATGGACGACTTGCCGCAGGTCTTAGCCATCGAAAACCAGTGCTTTGAGGATCCCTGGAGCGACACCTATTTCAACTTGTCCCTCAAGCGACCGCGATCGCGCGAATATTTTTACGTCGCACGGCGCGAACAGACCGTCGTCGGCTACATAATATTCTATATGCTTCACGAAGAAGCACAAATCTGGAACATCGCCGTATCACCTGCCTGTCAACGGCAAGGTATCGGCAAATACCTGCTCACTTCAGCCCTCGAAATGATACACGCTGACGGCGAACGCGAGGTTTTCTTAGAAGTCGCCGTCAGCAACCTACCTGCTCAATATCTCTATCGACAGTTCGGGTTCCGCATCTGTGGCATCCGAAAAGACTACTACGGACGCTATAAAGACGCTTATGTTTTTCGCAAAGGAGTTGAAGAAGATGCTACTTAACCTCTTAAGCCACACAATTTCAGCCGTACCAACGCTATCGCTCTCAACCCGCCGACAAGAAGCCCGAACCGTCGGAAGAAACGGTTGGCGCGTCATCGAAGAAGAAGCACACTGGAACCCCACCGAAACAGCCATTATCGTTGTTGATATGTGGAACGAACACTGGTCCTGGGGCGCCACTGAACGCGTAAATGTAATGGCACCCCGCATGGACATCGTACTCGGACGCGCAAGACAGAACGGCGTACAAATTATCCACGCACCCTCCGATACCATGGACTTTTACCAAGAACACCCAGCGCGACAATGGGTACTGGAACTGCCACACGCCGAACCCCCTGCCGAACGCGAAATGCCCGACCCACCACTACCCGTCGATGCATCCGACGGCGGCTCAGATACCGGCGAAGCCGAAAGCTACAAAGCCTGGCACCGGCAGCACCCCGTCATCGAAATCCAAAACACAGATGCCATCAGCGACAACGGACAGGAAGTCTACAACCTAATCCACCACAAAGGCATCAAGAACCTCATCTTCATGGGTGTCCACACAAACATGTGCGTACTCGGACGCTCTTTCGCCATTAAACAGATGGTGCGTTGGGGTTTAAACGCCGTCCTCGCACGCGACCTCACCGACGCGATGTATAACCCCTTCAAACCACCGTACGTCAGCCATGAGGAAGGCACGCAATTGATCATTGAATACATCGAGAAATTCTGGTGCCCAACAATCCTCAGCGGCGACCTAACAACACCGAAAGCATAAAATAACCATCAACCGACAAGACCTCCCTTGCAGGCGGGGTTTGTAACCCCGCCATTTTTAGGATATGAGACCGTTGCTTTCCTGTGCCATCGTAGCATACCAACTGAAAACTGACGGCTAATTGCTGACAGCCAACTGCTATACACAAAAAAAGCCCACGGTAACAAAATCACCGCGGGCTTTTCCGTTCAATACATAATCTTACTGGCGATCATCTTTCAGCGCACCCCACATTGTCGTGAGTTTCGCCTTCGGATCCACGGCAGTACCCGCAGAAGGTACAACCTCTAAAGCACTAAACATCGCGTTAAGATCACCTGCGCCAGTCTCTCCGTTTCCAGCGAGATGGACATCAAGGGCACCATCGCTGACCTCAATCCCCGTATAGTTTTTGATGTCAATTTCATGTCTGCCCGGGGTCACGTAAAGCGGTTCAACGTTCTCTTCTTCAATGAAAATATCGAAACCGCGGTTGTTCGGAGACCAGTGCTCACCCACCAGATACGTCACATCAAAAGTACCATCGCCGGTCTTGAACTGGTACTTAATAGTATCAGGAAAAGCTGCCCAACTGACCGCATAGAAAAGATCCACGTCGTAGCCAGCATCTGCCGCTTGCGCTTGCGCATCAGTTGTCAACTCTTTTACCTCTGCTGTGCGCGGCTCTTTTTCAGTCCAACCGCCCCATGACTGATCAGTCTGCTGTGCACCACGCCAGACTCGACCTTGTGAATCCGTGAAATCATCTGTCTTACCACCCCACACACGGAACTCCTCTGCCGGTAGCAACGTTGGCAGTGCGAGAACCGCGAGCAAAAGTGCTATCGTGAAAATACTAAAAAATCTCATCAAAAATTGCCTCCATCTATTATGGGTTTTGCCGTGCCGATTTCAGCGCGCCCCAAGTCGTAGTGGCTTTCTGCTTCGGGTCAACGGCTAACGCAGGGATTACCTCTATTCCACTAAACATCGCATTGAGGTCTCCAGCACCCGTATCCGGATTGCCAGCAAATTCAAGGTTCATCACCTGATCTTTAACCTCAATACCCTCATATCGCTTAATATCGATCTCGTGATTACCAGGTGTCACATATTCCTCCTCAACGATCTCGTCTTCGATAATAATATCGAAACCGCGATTGTTCGGAGACCAGTGCTCACCAACGAGATACGTCACATTGAACATACCTTTACCGGTATTCAGATCCATCTTGACCGTATCTGGAAAAGCTGCCCAACTGACCGCATAAAAGAGCTCCTTATCGTAGCCTTCATCTTTCGCCAGTTTCTCAGCGTCCTTTGTAAGTGTCTGCACCTCTGCGGTACGCGGCAACTTCTCAATCCAGCCGCCCCACGCTTCCTTCTCATTCTGTCCACCGTGCCAGACACGACCGTCAGAATCTTTAAAATCGTCCACTTTACCGCCCCATACCCGAATCTCTTCGGCGGGGACAGCGTCATAAACCAATGCCACCGTAGCAAATACGGCAAGCAACATAACTAAAAATAGGTTTCGTAACATAATTCTCCTCCTTAAGATTGTAAACAATAGAAACAAGTGTCTTAAAAATAACACATCTGATATTTCTCAGAAGTTATT
>JAAXHL010000034.1 GCA_012270865.1 Candidatus Poribacteria bacterium
CAAGTCCGCCTGAATGTGTATAAGCCAAAACCGCTGTAAGGAATAAGATTGCCAAGATTGCGATTGCTTTAACTCCATATTTTTTCAACATAATGATTCTCCTTTGTTGGGTGTGAGGGTTTATAGTGAAACCAAGAATTAAGTGTATACTCTAAAAGACGATCCCCGCAAGCGAGGTGCTAAGAAACATTGGCGATAAAGTTTTTGTGGAGGATACGGTTCGCTGTGTGCGTCTCCTTTCAATCAGTAGTTGATGTTGAATCCAGGATAAACTGGACAAAATATGCTCCTCCTATACAGCTTGCCAATCCTAAGGTCCCTCCGATGGATGACCATACTGCCCGTTGGACACCGACTCTTTTTTTATATACGTGCGTGTAATGTAAGATGTATTGAGGAGACTTTCCAACAAATCTGTCAGCTGGGATAGTGGGTGGGACAATTGCAACGATTGATGAAAGCCCACAGGTAAAAAAACCATAAACACCCCACGTTCTCTGTTTTTGCCATGATGCATCTATCTTGGCTTGAAGATGGGCTTCTGCTTGCACCTCATTCTGTGGTAATAAAGGTTGCTTTGGTGACGGTATTACGAGTACTTGTGCATTGGCAAGGGACATGAACATGCTGCAAATAAAGACAATCGCGATAAGATGGATAATAACAGAGTAGGTAAAGGCGCGGTTTCTGCGTTGGGTGATAAATGCTTTAGTGTTTGAGTTCCGAGCAGGTTGACGTAGTGCGAGTTCATGTCGAAAACGGTGTCGTCTGCAATGCGTAGTGCGACTCCTTCAGGGAAACGGATTGATGTCTCAGCACGCTGCGAGCCGATAACAGGTATACGATCCAGTAGGGAGAGATGTCCGCCCTCCATATCATCAGGACTGACCACTCTAAAAGTATCCTCTGGATTGACTCCGATGCCCGGCACAACATTTCTTTCAAGAATCCCTTTCCACAAACCGACCCGTGTGACACGATAAAGAATAAAATGATGACTCCCTGTCGGATAGAAAATATCAAAGCCGTTGACGAAAATATCACCTTTTGGCGTTTGTCCGTTTGCATCGGTGATTTGCGTTGCGTAAAAAACTTCTAACTCTTTACCTGCCTCAATTAAGTGTTTCTATTTGCTTTTGGAGTGTGTCATCCTTTCTGCTCCGCAATGCCATGAGGATTTGCGGAATGCCTACGGCTAAGACGATGAGGGCGATGAGTCCGATGATAAGCGTTGTAACGAGCGAAAGCCTTTTATCAACACTCTCTATCTGCGTGTTGATATGTTCTTTCATACGCTTTTCGGATGCCGTGATCTTGCTTTTGACTTCATCTTTGACAATCAAGCGTATCTCGTTGAGGTCGGCTTCGGTCAACTCACCAAACGCAGGCAGTGCGATGATTGAAAAGAAGATCAAGAGGATCAGAATCGTTTTCATTGTGTTTCTCCTTCGGAAACCTGCTTTTTACCCTTTTCTTTGAAGAGGGTCGCGACGCGTTTGAGTTTTCTGTCGAGGGTTTGCAACTCATTGCGCATCTCCTCGATAAAATCAAAATGCTCTTTATCCGTCACGGCATACCTCTCTAAATGTTTTGCGATAAACTTCCGGTGTTCTATGACGCGCTGGAGGTCTCTACAGAGAAACTCGCGCGCCCGGAGTTTCCAGACATGCACATACTTTTTCTTGTCTGCATGGATCCCCTGTTCGGTCATCTGAAAGTCGTCTGCGAAGTGTGCAATCGGTGTGCCGCGCATCCACTCCATGATGATTTTCGCTCGGACATCGGGCGTAATTTTCTTAGGCATTTCTATACCTCCTCTATTTAGATGATAGCATTTCTTATATATAAAATCAAGCAAATACTAAAAAGAATGGCGTTTTTGTGTGCCACAAACTAAAAATAACTGAGTTAATTAATTGATTAATAAGTCACTGAGTTATATACTTAATAGTGCCACAAACGAGGTACCGAAAGTCGCCCAGATTTTCGGTGTGGTGGGAACTCTACAATTCAAGTCTAAATACTAAAATTGTGTTGACTGCTGCGCTCTAATGTGGTATTATATTGATACACGACGGCGGTCGTCGTATCACGTGCTGTGGGGGTCGCGCCTCACGAAGAGCACAAAAAAATCCTGTATAGTTCGGGTATTTTCGGGGTTGCGTTCTGGGGGGTCCATTCCCCCAGGGCGAAACCAACAAACACTCCCGTCCGGCAGGATTCCGAAAATAAAGAACGAACAATATAGGAGATTTCCCTCCTTATGATTTTCCATTTAAAAAAGAATATCGCATATCGGGGTTCTCCTTTTCACTTTGAGGAAAAACGCCGATGGATAGAATCACACTCCGCTGTGGCACGGAAATATCGCTTTCCGATCTCGATGATGCGAAAATATCTTATGTCCCGTGCAATGAAACACAACCTCTGCTAAAGTTTGCGAACTTTTTAGGCAAACGTCAGCATGTCGGCAAGTCTGCGTATGGTAAGAAATGGAACGCTTACACAACGCGCGGGATGACAGGCGTTCAGTTGATGTGTGGGATGCCGTCATACAAACGGCACGGACGGACAGGCTACCTCTATTACAATAGTATTGATATTGAAGCACGGCTTGTGACGGAATACCCGGAAGTTGCGAATCGGATTGAAACGATTTATCGCTCCTTTTGCGAAGGAACGCCTTGCGAGATTCAAACCAAGTCGGGAGGCTTGCGGCTTGATGCGTATACGCCTTATTGCGGCAAAAAGTGGGCGTTCAAGGATGACGGCGGGATGCTGCTGGAGGTGTTAGCGGATAAATGCTTGGCACGGATAGACCATCGGTATACGATGCTTTCTGGCTCTGTCCTTGAGATGCCAACACTGCCAATAGAGGCATTGCGGGAAATACACGGTCTCATCTCCGAAGTCGCAACAACCGAAACCGCAGACGACAAACCGCGTGAAGTTGTGGAACGCTCACAGATCGGTGATCTTGCTATAGAGTGGGGATCGGACGGACGGAGTCAGTTGTTTCCGACGCAATACTGCCAGCGGACAGACCATCGCAGCAATCGCGATGAGGTGCGTTTTACGAAACACAGCGACGGATCTGTTGATGGCAAATGTTTCAATTGTGGCGAAACTTGGTGGGAGGTACCACAGAAGCAAAAGCGAAGTCGTAGGCACGTGAAACTACAGAAAAATGTTGTCTCGGTTTTGACGGAAACGATTGATGCAAGCCGTGATTTTCTCCAGTCTGTTTTTGCAGATAAGAAAATCAAGTTTTTCGGGTTGCGTGCCGATACAGGCGTTGGCAAAAATGAGGGTGCTATCAACTATTTCCTTCGGGGGTTCTCTGGCTTGCTCACGGTGCCAACAACCGATTTAGCGAAAGAATTAGAGGCGCGCTTGAATGCTGCAGAGGTGGCAGGCGTGTTTCGCTATCGTGGTCTCCTCTCAAATCCCGATGGCGTGTTCCCGGACGAAAACCCGTGTATCCATGCCGTGCGGTACGATGCTATCGCTTCGCGTGGATGGAACGCCTATCAACTCCTCTGTGAATCCTGCGAGGTGCGCGAAGTGTGCGAGGAACGAGGGTATCGCTCACAAGCACAACACGCCCAGCAAGCACAAGTATCCGTGATGCCCTTCCCGGATATATTCTTAAACCCAGCATTCCGTACGCTCGCGAAGGACTTCCTCCCGACCTACCATGAGGATTTGATACTTCACGACGAGTTTGACCCCTACAACGCTTTTATTGAAATCAAACTTACCAAAGGGAGACTTCACCAGTGGCGCGACGATTGGAACGGGTGTGACCCTGCGTATTTCGCAAAAGAGCTATTGCGTATTTTAGAAGTTGAAGGTGAATTGTCTTTGCTGCGTCCGCTGGTGATGGGGTTGACCGAATCCGAGCGTGCGTCTATTCTTCAAGGGTTGACCTCTGTGATGTGGAATGGACAGATATTGAGCCGAGAAGAAGCACATCGGTGTCACGCCTTCAGAGCGAAAACGTACAACACAGAGCAGATTTTGACCTTACCGCGGTTAGAGACCGAAGATTGGAATTTACTCGTCCAACTTGAACTCTTTTTTGAGCGTTATAAGCGAGATGCCGATATGCCGATGAAGTATGACAACGACACGCTCACTTTTTACGTGCCGCCGCTGCCGATGAAAACGCGTGCGCGTATGGGGTTCATGTCTGCCACTCTCGACGAGACGGCTTTTCGGCGTGCTATGGATAGCAGGCAAATCAAGCGCGGGGATGTCTCTTTTCACGATACAGGGTTGACCGAGTGGCACCCCGAAGCAAGAGTTTATCAACTCCGCACAAATCGGAATCCACGCGCAACGGCTTACAATCCGAAGGGGGAACGCTTTGACGGGGAGCTGCTCTCCCCTACAGGTGAGTTCTACTATGGGCTTGTGGCAGAGGATTTAAAGCACCCGAACAGAGGCTTGATTAGCTACAAGGCTTTACTACAGGAGAACGCATCGGAATTGGAGGGGATACCGACGGCAAACTTCGGAGGCTTGGTCGGCTTAGATACACATTTCAAAGAGGTAGACGTGCTGCATGTCCTGTTTTCGCCTGAACTCCCGCCGTCAGCTGTGGACTTCAAAGCGAAAATGTTGTTTGGAAATGATACCGAACCGCTTTGCTATGACCGAGACGACAACGGATATTATATTGATTCCCGCTTGCAGCAGTGCTACGACGATGGCGTGATCTCGGAACTCCAACAGGCGATCGGGCGGGGCAGGTTGGTCAACCGTCCAGTGACGATTGTGGTGTGGTGCAGTCATCATCTTCCGGGCATCACGGACCGCGAGCAGACAACGCTTTTTGACGAAAACGATTGGGAACAGGCAGATGGTGATATTGAGCAACTACAAGGGATTATCGCCGAGCGTGAGGCTGCCGAGAAAAGCGGGGATACCGAAGCCTACGCAGAGGCAACAGGTGTCTCGCAACGGACGGCAGAGCGACAGACAAAAGTCACACGGGAGCAAAGCAAAGCTGAGCGTGATAACTCTATACGCAAGCGGTCTGCTGCTGGCGAGACACAACAAGTCATCGCGTCCGCTCTCGGTATCAACAAAGCAACCGTCAGCCGAGTGCTAAAAATGTGATTTGTTGCAAAAACGACACGCCCTTAATATATACCCTTAAGGGCCTGTCGCAAATGCAACAAGTTGCAGGGTGTATGATAAGTAAACGTGTGATTTTTGAACTTAACGTAAACAGGAAAACGTTACATTGAGGCGTGACTTGTGAACTATCAAACGAAAAATAAGCGTGTTTTGGGTATTGATCCGGGGATTGCCAACACAGGTTGGGCAGTCGTCGTCAAATCATCGCGCGGTTATCGGCTTATCGG
This sequence comes from Candidatus Poribacteria bacterium, assembly GCA_012270865.1. Classification (GTDB taxonomy): domain Bacteria; phylum Poribacteria; class WGA-4E; order WGA-4E; family WGA-3G; genus WGA-3G. Next base: position 5,373 of record JAAXHL010000034.1, read on the forward strand.
AGACGGGTTGATACAGACCGATAGCAAAGCGTCTACAGGCGATCGTTTACTTGCCATCTACAAAGTGGTTTCGGAAGTCGTCGCGACACAAATGCCAGACCGCCTCGCTATCGAGCGGTGCTTTCATAACAAAAATATCAGTAGTAGCCAAAGCACGGGTGCGGTGATCGGTGTGTGTCAACTACTATCAGCACAGGCGGGTATAGAGGTGATAGCATTCACGCCGCAACAGTTGAAATCTGCGAGCGTTTTCGATGGCGGTGCAGATAAAAAGGCGGTTCAACGTATGTTGTGCAAGATATTTCAGCGTGATCGATTCAATGCGCATGTTACCGATGCTGTGGCGTGTGGGATTTCGGGGTTACTGACACTCTCATGGGAAACCTTCAAAAATTGAAGAATTGACGGCTCTGGCGGGTATATGATAAGATAGAAAAAACGGTATGCATATCGGTGAGGTAGAAACATGAAATTCAACGCCCGAACCTTCATATTCATTAGAGAAACGCAAGGTCTGAATCAAAAAGAACTTGCCGAGAAACTGGAATTATTACCGAAGACCTTGTCCGCTTGGGAAACTGAAAAACAGACGCCTTTCCGTCGTAATCTGCAGAGGGCTGCAGAGGTGCTCAACGCCCATGTAGAAGTCTTTCGGTTATCAGATTCAGATTTTTATAAGTACTTGATGCAGCATATCCATCCTGCAGAGTTTCCGCTGTTGATCCGTGATTTATTTTCAGAATACTATCGCTTGGATAGAGACAAAGACCTTAATTCAAGAGAGCGTATTCTGACGAAGCTTGCCATTTTTGATAGACTCGTTCCATTATTACATCAGGGGCATACTGCGAATTTGGATGAAGCGACGGAGGCGCAAATTGCAAATGAGGAATTAATACGAAATGCGTCGCCGTATGACTGATGGGTAGAGCCTTGACTGGAAACCATTGGCACGTTTCGCAGTGGCAGGTAGCGTTGACCCCGAACAGCAACTGTCATTCCACTGCGGAACGTGCCAATCATTTTCAAGAGATGCCCATCTTGTCTCTTATCCCGCCTCCCATCCGAACATATCTCGCCATTTGATGATTGACTGGAAACCTTTTGCTTATGGAATGCGTGCAGTTGCGTCTCGCTTTGCGTGTCCGTTGTTTCACGCATGGAATAAGCAAATCATTTACAAGAGAACACCACCATTGCACAAATCACGCCTAATCAGACACAATCCCGTTGTGTGTCTATTGCGTCATATTCGGGTGGGTTCTACCACTACGGCATCGTTGGCAAGGGGCTTGTGGGGCATTCTGTGCGGTTTTTTGTTCGCAGTGAGACGGAAAACAGACACAAACGCGGGAAAACCGATCAACCGACGCGCCAGTTCGGATTTTCAGACACACACAAAAAGGGACTCCGACATCGCGAAGGGGGTATAGGGCGGATATAAAACAGGCGGGGTTACAGGGCGATATTTGCGGGACTAATGACGCACACGGCTGTATTTAAAATAAAAAATTCTAAAAAAAATTACAAAAAAAATACCGAAATATCGTGGTGGATTAACTGCCAAAAAGAGGTGTCACAGATCGCACATAAACCCTTATAGACATTGACTCCGTATGTAGACGGAAATGCACTGAAAATCGCGGGGGATTTACACAAAATCAACCCGGAATCAACCACAAGCAATGTGAGACGAGGTCACACCACTGGACTGGTAAAATTGCCCTTTATTTTCCAAAAGACCCCAAAAAAACTCAACTGCCGATGCCCGTCTGGCGTGGGTTTAGAAAAACACGGCGTGGAGTACCCTCGTTATACCACATTTTCAACTATTTTTCCGACAATTCGGACGCGTTCATCTACCCTTCATCTACCTGAATCTACCCATCACTAACAACTGACGGCTGTCTGTCTGAAAAAACAAAAAAAATCGCAATCCCTTATGGCGTATCGGCGCGGACTGCCTTTTGCCGAATGCTTGCAGTCGTTACGATTTTGACCCGATTTGGCACACTTTGGACGCACAAAGCACCTTCAGTCGTGGTGACCGTTGACTTCCATGCCCTAATTTCAGTCGTGTCCCAAGCATCGCCCCACGCTCTCATCACCGATACACATCAAAAACCGTCCCGCAGTCGTTCACACGGGGCTTTTGACGCAATTTCAGTCATGTCCCAGGTCACAGGGCGGTCTGACAATTCGGTGGGGGTGGAAACCAACCATGAGGGCAATTGGGGTCAAAGCAGCGGCAACGCTCGGATGGACGGGGCGCGTCGGGTGATGTCTCACTCCCCGAAACTGCCCGATTTTCCCCTATTCTGCAATCGCATCTAACAGGATTTCTATTGCTCGCTGGAGTGTCTCCGAAAGAAAATCATCGGGGTTTGCGTCTCTTTGCTCAGACAACTGACGATACAACGCGACCAACTTGAGAAGGGCATCGACGGTCTGACGCATCTCTTCGCGGTCGGTCTTTCAGGTCTCCTCGATGTCGGCGGATTTCTCCGTGAGTCTGTCGGCGAGTTCCACCAGGGCGTTGATACTTTCAAGCCGTGTGGTCTGTATCCGGGAGAACTCGCGCAGCAACTGGATAAACTCACCCGTTCCGTTAACGGATAGGTTGTCGGTATTCTCCAGTAGGTTGGCAACTTTTTCATCCAGGGTATTGAGGCTCTCGAGTCTCTCGATCGTGCGGTCAAATGCGTATTGTATGACGGGTTTGACACGCGCGTTGATTTCGTCGCGGGCGGCTTCGCGTGCGAGTTGGTATGTCAGACCGTATTTACTTTTCGCAAACCTGCTGCTGCGAGGGTCAGCGGATCGCAATTGTTGACGGATCGCCTCACGGGTGTCACGGTCGTTTTTCTCTAACCCACGCGATTCTATGACGGCATCAATAATCTGCGTGGTGGATTTTCCGGTTGCGTAGGCGGTGCAGGCATCAATGAGTTCATCTTCGGTGAGTTGGAGATCGTTCATTTCAGGGGTATTCTATCACATTTTTCAGCGTTTTACAAGTCGGTTGGGGTGAAAAAGAGAGGTAAAAGGTGCAGGGCGTGCCTCATATTGAAAAGCGCGCGGGCATTCATGGGTGTTGTCACGAGCAGAAACATAGCGGAAGGCGTGCGGAGTTGCGTCTGCTGTAGTGGAGGCGAAACGCAATGAAGCAACGCAATGGAGACGAAACGCAAGCACAAAGCGCAATGGAGCCGCCTGTAGCGGTCGGAGAACCGATAACCTTGAGACGATAACACGCCAGCGCACCTGAATATCGGCGCGCACGGCAGGGAGTGTGGGTGGGTCTTTGTCTTTGCTTCTACTTACGTGTTGGTTTCAAAGAGGCTTTTCAGGCGGGCGAAGAATCCGATCCTATTTTCGGTATCCGCTGGCAGCATCAAGACTTCATTCTGCTTTTGCAAGTTCTTGGCGAGCGTGAGCAATTCGGATTTCTCGGATTTCTCGGCGGAGAGTTGTGCCTTCAAATCCTGCACCTGCCCCTCCAAAAGCGCGATCACTTTATCGTTGTCATTCTCTGTCAGAAAGGGTAATATCGGGGTTTCAGTCCCATTCATTGACGGTTTTTCAGCCGTGTCATTGACGGGTTCTGCACGCTCGGTGTTCAGGTTTCCATAGACGCGTGTCAGTTCAGACACATCTATCTGCTTACGACCTTTCGCGTCCGTGTCATAAGACACCTTACCGCTTTTCAGGTCTCTGCGGAGCGTGCTTTCGCTGACAGGTATCACCGCGACGGCTTGGGTGAGGGTGAGTTTTGACATCTTTCAAATCCTTTCATTTGACAGGTTTTGACAACAGAAAACGACAGGAAGTGGTGGCGGGTTTCAGAAACCGATGCGGCGGCTTCTCTCTGTGACGACAAGTTTACAAGCAAGTCACGCCTCAATTCAGCCGCTTATGAGAAGCTATGACCATTATTCACCAAGATGTCGGGATCGCCGAGTTCTTCTCGGATACGCTCGAAAGTTTGCGCTACCTGTTCAGGTTCGGTAATATCTGTCGGGATCAGGAGAGCGGTGCGTCCGGATTTTTCTAATTCTGTGGATAGGTTTTCAATGTAGTCGGAGGAGCGCGATAGGAGGGCGACGTTACATTCTTCTGCTACGAATTTACGGGCGAGTGCGGTCCCTAAACCAGGACCGACACCTGCGATTACTGCTATTTTTTCCATATTGACAGACTCCCATGGAAGTTCCGATTTGTAGGTTTCTTTCGGGTGGCACACCTTGGACAGGTTTGTGAGGTATACGCCTCTGATTCAAAGATAACCCGGATACCCGCAAGTTCTGCCTTATAGCAGATTTTCTGTGTTGTAGCCGATTGGTAAAAAGAACTGATGGCATGCGCTGCTAAAGACGTTGTTCCTCTAAATCGTAGACATCAAACCAAACATAGACGGGCCGGTGCTTGGGAACATATCCTTCGATATATGCTTCAAGATATTCCTGTGCCTCACCGGACATTTCAGTGATTCGCATATCTCGTAGTTGATAGTTCCATCGTGTGATTTCCCTCTTGTCTTGTACGTCTGAGTTTGATTTTAACCATTCGGCGATTTCGTCGTCAGTTGCCCCGGTCGCAACGCATTCTTCAAATGCTTCTGGTGTAATCCCTGTGAATTCAAAGAGTTGGGCAGTCAGAGAACAGGGTTGGTAATTGTATTCACCGTTAATGTCAAGCAGGGCAGCACGACATTTATCAACGCTCCGTGCGGCAATGACATATCCGCCAAGCATTTCTCGGGGACTGCGCGGAAATTCTTTGGTCAAATCTTTGGCAAGTAGAGAAAGTTTTTCTCGATTCATTGATGATGTCTCCTTTAATAATTTGCTGTCTATCAGGAATCAAATGTCCGAAGATGTATTGAAAAAAAAATGAATTTTTTTCTCATGAAATCGGACGAAGTCAACGATAACATAAATTGAACGTTTAAATCGTCAAAAGGTTAACATTCACACTGTTTTAGAAACAAAAAATGGAGAAAAAAATGAAAACGCAAATTCACAAGCAAAATGGCATTTCTATTTTGGAACTGAAGGGAAAGATTGTAGGTGCCTCCGTATCAGAGTTACGGGAAGTCCTTTTGCCAAAGGTAGAGGATTCCGATGCCCCGCGCGTCCTGCTGAACTTCGAGGATGTGCGTATGATTGATTCTTCAGGGCTCGGGGTGCTTATCGAGGCACATATCGTTGCGAAACGTAGGAACGGTCGGATGGGTGCCATCCATATCGGAAAACACATTAAGAACCTTATTGTTGTGCATCGGCTGGTTCATATTTTTGAACATTTCGACACCGAAGAAGATGCGGTGTCGGCATTGTCCGCCTAAAACCTAACATTCAACAAAATCTTCAGAAGGGATGGTTTACCATCTCTTCTTTGCGCATAGGAATGCGATGTTGTTCAAGCTTATCCGGTTTATTCCTTTTCTTTCTTCGCAAGTGCGAGATCAAGTGCATCACGAAATTCATTTTGTTTTTTCTCTTGATAAAACGGCAACCCAATAATGCGATAGTTCTTATCTTCTATTATGAGTTCAGTTTTACGCTCGGTGTCAATCTCTTTCATAGAGATAGCGGATCAATCCTGCCATAATAAGCGTCTTACCGCTACCTGTTGCCATATTAAACAGCAGGTGTAAAGGTTTTTGCTTGCCGGGAAAATCGTTGTTTAAGCAGTGAACAAACCTTGCAAATGCTTCTACTTGATAGGGGCGAAGTTCGTAAGTGGGATTCAAACCACCAACAGGACCGCCCCCTAATATAAAACACGCGGATTGAATCCTGTCTTTATGAACAAATAGGACTAATTCTGTTCTTATGAATTCAAGAAGTTTTAATTTGGCAGTTTCATTTGTAATATGAGGCTCATAATACATCATAAATACGGAGTTTTGTGCTACTCCAACGCAATTTGTGCAATAACCCCCGCATGATCAGAGGGCCACAACCCCGAGGGTAACCGATCTGTGGGTTTATCACCGACAGTATGCGTCACGATAGCAGTCGGTCGTTCTATATTACGCAGAAATATCTGGTCAATCCGTTCAGAAAGTTCACCCACATTCTTGAGATCACCATCAATGAAAATCTCGCCATTTTGACAACATGTGTTGCCGCTGCTTTCAGAATCCATCTGCCACGTGTCAACATATCCTGCGGATAGTAGGACTTGATAGCCGGGACCATCGGGTGCTGGCGTATTGAAATCTCCGAGCAGAATAATGGGCAAAGTTTCGTTGCTGAGAATATCCACAAGCTCGTGTGTTTGTGCGAGACGGGCTTCCTCTACGAATGCCTCTAAGTGTGTATTGACAACGCGGTAAGTGAAACCGGAAACGGTTGCATCAACAGCGGCATATCCTCTTGGCACTTCAATTCCAAGCATTTCGATTGTAAGCGAGTTTTCATAGTTTGCAGTCATCGGACGTGATATTTCCACGTCGCTGCGTGCCAGTATCACATCATAGTCGGTTAATCGGACATCTACAATGCCGGTATCTGTAAACATCGGCATTTCACTATCTATATTTTCAACTTGTGCTGCGATGTGATAACTTACCCCCTCTGCTTGCAGTGTGTCCATCAAGATTTGGAGAAAATCCTGGACGACTTCTTCTGCTGGCACTGTCCCGCCTGCGATGCGATCCCCTGGACTCTGACGGCGGATAAGTGATATTTCTTGCAGTCCGATAAGGTGCGGTTGATATGTTTTTATAGACTTCGCAATTGCAGCAGCACGACTTGGAAAATCGGAAGCGATGACGTTATTATACATGTTCGCAACTTCTTCTGGGACCTGGAGTAAACTCTCTACAGAGAGAAGATCGACAGCACTGGCACCGAGATATACATTGTAGGTCATCACTGTGAGCGGTTGTGTATCTGATGTTTCGGGGGGTAATAGGACTGTGTCGGTTATTCTTTCACAGCCTGATATGACAAAGAGTGTTATGAAAGACAATAGAACGATGTTTATATTTCGCATAATATTTCCTCCAAAGGAAGTTTTAGAATATTTTCACTATAACTTATATAATCGAGGGTGGTTCATAAATCATCGCAATAAGTAGTTTTGGGATCAGTTAATTTTCGCATAACAGATTATTTCCAAGAATCACCTTCTATTGTTTCTTCTAAACACTCAAAATTGTCGTGGAATTTTTCAAACACACTATAATCGTGTTTTGTTCCTTTTGTTAGCAATTCCCCTTTTTGGTTTATCGTCAGTGTAGTTTTCTGGTTGTCGGTGATTTGATAAGAAACTAACTGTAAATCATCAAAATGCTTGACATCATCAGTTTTGAAAATATAGTAGTTGACATTATCTTCGTCCCATACTTGTATCCATGCGTAAAATATTCTGGAATCTGCTAAATGATAACGGATTTTGGCATGGAAACTATATTTTCTGGATTCTTCACCCGATTTTGTTGTCTTGTTAGAAATTCCCTCTGATGTTTTCACCTGAATAAACCGGACGAGCATTTTTAGACTATCTTGGTGGCATGTTTCACAAAGGGGAGTTACTGTTTTACCAGTCTTTTCTTTTCCTTTTTTATCTGTATAAGTTCCTTCACGCGTCCATGCGTCTTTGAATGCTCTACAGTTTTCACAGTAACTTTTCAAAATGACAAAATCAAATTTTTCGTCAATATATGCCCTATAAACTTGCCACCCGCGTTTGTGAAGTTCCATTGCAAATCGCATTTCTCCGTAAAGACCTATTACGCGTTTATCCTTATTAGAGCCATCCACGATTCACCTCTTTCGGTTGGACATTTAGGGTTTTAGAGAATCTATCCAGCACTGCATTTCCAAACAATGTTTTATTTAGTTCTATGCCAATGCTATTTCGTCTTTGGCGAAATGATTCTATTGTTGTTGTAAATGCCCCTGCAAAAGGATCAAGAACGGTTTCATTTACACCACTAAAAACTTGGGTTGCGTATTCAGGAATTTCACGAGGGAAAGGTGCTGTATGTCCCAGTGTATTTTGTCCCTTACTGTTTATCTTCATCACTGGTGGGAATTTGACTACATCACGTCGCCATTGACGAAGCAAATCTTCACAAACAGTATTCTCGGATTGTTGTAAATCTGTCATCAATTGTGTTCGGGCTGAAAAGCGTTTACCGCGATTAGCTGCTGACCGCTCGAAGCAATCTAAATTCTTACATTCCCAAGATTTGATACCCACTGCGGTGTAGGCATTTCCATTGACTTTCAAACAACCACATACAGGACAGGGATAAGGTGTTTCGTCCAGTCGGTGTTTGTAGAAAACAAAAATGTGTTCATAGCAGTTGATAGGGTATTGGTATAAAGGATAAGGCGTGTCTCCGTTTTTATGTCGTTGGGTTTGAACTTCCCCTTTATCCCATATAAAATCGTCTACAAACTTAAAACCAATTTCTTCAAATATTTGTGTAAAATATGCTCCCAAAGGTATTCTGCGTTTTCCCCATACTGATTTAGTATGCCTATTATCATTATCAAATATGTCACCAACATTAAAAACGAAGGGGCGGTGGTTATCCAAAACCCGATAACATTCTTTGATAATATGAGACATTTCTTCTAAGTAGTCGTCCAAAGTATTCCATTGGGAATATTCTCTTGCGTTGTAATATGGTGGAGAAGTGACCATGAGTTGAACACTTTCGCTATCCATGAGTTTTAAAAAGTCAAGACAATTACCCCACAAGACTTTGGGAATAGCAGGGTCGGAAAAAAGGGATTCATTCAGGGATAGATCAGCACCAGTATATTGGCTTTGATGCACATTCTTAACCATAGCATAATAAGACTTGATATATTCTGTTATGGTATGTTCTCTATTGCCCCGAATATGCTTAAAACAATCCGTTTTAAAACGATTCAGAACTTCTTCATTGAATGTACGCTTTAGATGCTTATCGCTTACTTCAAATATTGTATTTAGGTATGGATGTGGAGCATCAGTAAAATATAACGTGTTATTAATGCTTGTTTGAGCCAACCCCATAATTACCTCCCTTTTTTTAAAATTACGGAGAAAACGGCACTGATTTTGTCCCGATAGACATCATTTCTTGGACCGAGATCGTAATCTACGTGCTTCGGGATAACAAAAATTCTATAGCCGACGTTGAAATCAAGGAGCAAATGGGGTTTGACTTCAAAGCCGAAACCGAAACCAATACCCCAACGACTTAAAATGTTATTGGAATATAGTAAAACCCGAACATGATTGCCATTTCATCTTCAGAGGTTACGCCGTATCGTATCGTTTGGTCTGTATCAAAGTTTGAATGCGTGCACTCAAAACGCAGACCATCGCCTACGACAAGTTTTAGAGGTGGATTGAACGGATCCAGCGGGGCGTTATCGTAAGCCACGCTTTTATGCAACAATTCGTCCGTAGAGATACGAAACACTTCAAATAACTCGCCATGCCGATGCATGTGGGAGGTAACTTGAAATACATTGAGTTCTGTAACGTCTCGGTATCCCTGTAGTCTCAAAAGTTTTATGGCATCTGAAACGAGCCATTGACCTTCTACCGTGCGCTTTGTTCCCGGCGGGACGTTTATATCTCTGTTAGAGGCGGCGAGTCCTTTCGCTTCGTATTTGACGGCTTCGGGCGGAAGTGTCCAAAGATTGACATAGGTTTCACCGATGAGTGTTTGAGTTCCGAGCAGATTGACGTAATGCGAGTTCATATCGAAAACAGTGTCTCCTGCTATGCGTAATGCCACACCTTCGGGAAAGCGAATGGTGGTTTCTGCGCGCTGCGAACCAATGACAGGTAAGCGATCGAGGAGGGCAAGATGTCCGGAGCCTTCTGAGTCTTGGGGATTTACCACTCTAAAAGTATCTTCGGGGTTCACGCCGATGCCCCGTCCGACATCTTTCTCAAGTAATCCGCGCCGCAATCCGAGCCGTGTGACGCGGTAAAGGATAAAATGATGGCTGCCTGTCGGATAGAAAATATCAAAGCCGTTGACGAAAATATCGCCTTCGGGGGTCTGTCCATTTTCATCTGTGATTTGTGTGGCGTAAAAGACTTCTAACTCTTTACCTGCCTCAATTTTGAATTTGGGTAAGTGGAGCTGATAGCCCTGTCCGGGCGGTGGGGGTGCTGGTGCCTCAAATGTTTCTTCTGGGTCGCGAAGCACTGCGAGGTCTCCTATGCCTGCGATTTGTGTGTCTCTTGGCGCGCCTGCGGTTATCCACTTTCGGAGTACCTCAATCTTTCCATCATGGAGTTTGCCTGCGGCGAAAGGCATTCTCGCACCGAGTTCCTTTTCTGTGGGTCCCATGAGTTTGGTTATGATGAAACTGTTATCGGGATTATTGGGGTCAACAAGTTTCATGCTTGCTGCAGCCGCGGCTGGATTTTTCGGTGTCTGCCCAACTAAGTTTTTATACGAGTTTTCATAAGCAAGGTTCAATCCACCCGCATTGGCAGGCGCGCCGTGGCAGGCGGTATTGACGCAACTTTTATCAAAGATATGGTGTTGTATGTCATGATAGGTTGACGTGTCTTGCTGCGCGGTTTGACCGAAAGCAGAGGCAACCTGTATGAGGTCTAATATATTCACTTTTTTGTCACTGTTGACATCGGTATTCGGATCCGCACCATTTTCAAAGGCAGCAGCGACACGAACTAAGTCTTGTATATTGACGATGCCGTCTGTGTTGACATCTTCAGGAAACGGCAGGTCATGTCCAAAGGTTGTCCAGAATACGCTTATTATGACATAGGTGAGTGTGGTGAAAAACAACTTTTTTCGCATGTGATGTCCTTTATTGTTATTGAAGATCGTTTCGTTTATGAAGGGAGAATCCGCTATTGTTTGAGTGTTTCTATTTCTTCTGTGAGTGTTTGAATCTGCTTTTCGAGCGTGTTCTCTTTTCTGCTGCGTTTGTGTGTGAGTATTCCCCAGACCGTCGCGCCGATGGCAAGGATCGCCAGTGGGATACCGATGCAGGCAATAATGATGTTATTTTGCCTGTCAAAGTTTTTCTGAATATCATCAAATTTTTGGTTCACATTTTCAAAACCTTTGTCTGTACTTTCCTTTAGGTTTTTGATTTCAGTCTCTATGGCTGCGATCTTTGTCCCAACGCTGTTCTGTGGCTGTTCGGAGTCTGTTGGATAGGCGATTGCACACAAGAGTATTGAGATTGCGATGATTGTTTTCATGAGATGTCTCCTTTTGTGCCGCTATTGCACCGGTGTGTCCTTTGCTTTGCATCAAGGTGTAGCCTAAGTTCATTGCGATTCTGTGTGGGTGCGTGTCCTGCGTTTTGTCCGCTTGTTTTCTCGGTCAATGAGTTTGGGTAAATCGTTTTCGCAGCACTCTCGAACGATTGTGCCAAAGGACACGTTGAATCGCTTTGCAGCATCTTTGATTTTGTCATGCAATTCTTTGTCAAAATTAACGGAGCGTCCGATGTCTAATTTACGCCTCATGCTTCTGTGTACTCCTATTCAAGTTGTTGTTAATAATATACCACACACTGCGATATATTTCCAACTAAATTATATGTTATTTTTAGTTGAAAGTCAAGCATATATGTGGTATAATTCGTTTTATTCTAACTTCTGATAATCCGATTTATCGGAAGTAAAACACTTCTGGAGGGGAGATATGGATAACGCAATTGTAAGGGAAACCAACACACAGGATATAGCCATTGCACAAGAGATAAAACAACTGGTCTCAAAGGGTGTATCCGAGAATACGCTACGCAGGTATGCGTTTTGGCAACGTGAGATTGACGCGTGGCGCGGGGAACGCGTTCTGAATGATGCCTTGATGGCAGCGTATATCACGACACTGCATCAGTCGGGTAAGTCGCCATCCACTATATCGCAAGCGGTGGCAGCGGTGCGGTGGATCAGTAAGAAGCAAGGGATTGAGGTTGTCGGTGCGTTGACATCTGCAACACTGGCAGGTATCCGTCGCGAAGGCAAAGATCGCGGGCGTGGACAGGTGGATGGCTTGAATTGGGCTGACGTTGAGCGTGTGTGTGCGTTTGCTGAGGCGGATAGGTCTTTGGTAGGGCTGCGGGACTCTGCGATGATACGGTTGATGTCTGACGGCTTGCTACGCATTTCTGAAGTGGTCGCGGTCAACTGTGGTGACTTAAAGGAAAAGACGTTGAAGGTGCGGACATCTAAAACGGATCAAGAAGGTCACGGGACGGTGCTTTATGTGACATCGGACACGCGGCGGGTTATCAATAGATACAAAAAGCGGGCGGGGATCACACGCGGGGCGTTGTTCCGAAGGATACGCAGCGGGGATCACATTCAGAAAAGTAGGCTTACATCGCGCGGGGCGCGGAATATCATCAAGAAACGGGCTACCGATGCCGGTGTGGATGGGTTTATTTCAGGGCATTCGCTGCGGGTCGGGTCGGCGGTCTCACTCGCACAGGCGGGTGCCTCGGTGGTGGATATGCAGGTGGCTGGTCGGTGGAAGTCGTCCCAGATGCCGGCACATTACGCACGCGCAGAAATCGCTGAACGCGGGGCGATCGCACGGTATAAAGAGAAAGCGGGTAAAACAATCACCCGATGAGGCAACGGAAGTGACTACAGCACCATGACACGACTCCACCATCAAAAACTTATTTTTTCAAAGACCCTTTCATCACGGTCCAGGACAAATAGAGACCGATAGAGATGATACCTATCACTAAAAGCGTCTCAAAATTATTTGGGGTTTTTCCCAAAAAATGTAATAGATCAAGTTCGTAATACACAATAGAAAGTAAATCAGAGCTAAAACAAATGCCATAATTACCTCCAGCAGAAGATACGTTATTTGTACACAATAAAAAGTAAATATTGATGTGAAAGCAGGTTGAAAGCAGGTGGACTTTTCTGCTTCACACCAATAAGAAGTCTGACAAAATTGTCTGGTGTAACGCTACAGTCTATCTGTAAGTTTACATCGCACTCATTGTGTTATATGTGAACATCTATTAGAGATAATAGTGTTCAATAATGTTCATTTTTTCTGCAAGTGCTGCAATGGCACAGTAGTGCAATTTTTATTGCACTTATTGCACTTTTATTGCACTTTGTTGCAATTGCCCATTTTTACCCATTTTTGCCCAATTTTTGTTGCGTCTATCCCACTTTCTATTGCTCACTTTCAATTGGTAAGGGTCTTTGATAGGGTGTTTCTCTGACGGTTTTTATCAAGTAGTCGCGTGTCCATGCTGATGCTGCTTTGAGGTCTATCGGTTCGCTGGGTTGTTCATGTCCATCCTTCTTGTTTGCTTTTCGGAGTCCAGCAAGGCTCATTTTATCGGATTTTTTATTGTTGCACGGTTGGCATAAGAGTGCGCGGTTGTCTATGTCGTTGTTGCCTCCTTCGCTTTTCGGTCTCACATGGTCAAGGTGTAGATAGCGTTCGTCGGGTGGGATATGGTTGCATCCCCAGCATTTGAGTCCGAATTGGTCCACAAGAATTTGTTTCATCTCGGCATGGGTGTGTAACGTTTCGTGGTGGTGTGTATAGACCTGCGGTAACTCTCGGATCGTGTCTGGGTCTGCTTCATCAGTGCGGACGGGCGGGTCGGTTTGGTAATGGATTTCATATTTCGCTGTTTGTCTGTCAAGCCAGCCTTTATCTGTAGCGTATTTCTCTATCCGTTCGCGTTCTTTTTTGTCTATGCTCATCAGACGGGTGACAATGTGATAGCGTGCATCTACGCGACGGTCTATACCTACCCAGCGGCGTTTGAGGTTGTTTGCTGCTATAATTGTGGTGGCACATCCGCAGAAGGGGTCAAGGACAAGGTCATCTTCGTTGCTGCTTGCTTTGATGATGCGTTCATAGAGAGCAAGCGGTTTTTGGTCGGGGGAGCCGGTGCGTTCTTCTCCACTTGGGGGAAGAACGTCATCCCAAATATTACCATAGGACGCACCTTTATAATCTTTGAGATACTTCCGCCGTTCCAATTTTCCATTTTCCAAGTAATTTCGCTTCTAAAGTTTTTTCTACCAAATATGGCATCCAAACACATTTTGATGTAGTGGCTTGCTGTTGGGTCGCAGTGTAAATACAAAGAACCGGTATCTGTTAGGATACGGTGCATTTCTATCAATCGGACGGATAGAAAGCATAAGAATGCTGCGGTATCTTCGCCTTGACAATGTTTTGCTGCGTCTATGGCGTGGTAGAGTGCGGTGTGGTTGTCTTTGATTTCCTCAAGCCATTTGGGATGCACTTCGTTCCATTTCCACTGGTCTGGTAATATGCCGGTGTCTCCCCATTTCCAATTGTCTACATAGAAACCTGCTGTGCCTGCGCTGTTGCGTTTGATGTTGAAGGGTGGGT
>JAAXHL010000009.1 GCA_012270865.1 Candidatus Poribacteria bacterium
GGTCTGGACTTTGATGTTCAATTCCGTAGACCTGAAGAAACATCCCAACAAAAACCCTTCTACGTGGACTTTTTTTGGATATTCTCAAACAGTCTGAATGCCTATAACAGGCATTCAGACTGCCACAAACTGGAAGTTTATGCTACGAAGATGTCTATTTACTTTTAGGTTTCACTATAGTTTTAAACCCCCTAAAGAATCAACGGTATGAAGGTTCCTTATGGGCATTCACCGCCCCTTATCAGGGGACTTTAAACTATAGGTGTCAATTTAGCGATTTTTTACAGATGCTATAAACATAACGTCCCTGCGGGAGTGAAGAAGGTTTTTGAAGTCTTCAAGGTTTCCGCGTAGGAGCCGGTTCGGTTAGGAAACCAAACCTACCGGACCGGGGACAACAACGGTTATTTGCTCTTAAATTGACACTTATGGGGGACTTTAACTTAAACCCCCTAAATCCCCCTTATCAGGGGGACTTTAAGAAGCAATGTGTAAGTCCTACATCTTTGACTGATAACTAATTGTTAGGCATTACGAGCACTTTGACAGATCCGTGTTCATCGCGTCCGGCGGCGACAGCGAATGCTTCGTTAATATCGTCTAAGCCGAACTGGTGTGTGACCAGCGGGTTCGGATCCAGTTTGCCTGCGGCGAGCAGGTCTATAGCGACTTGGAACTCCGTTTTCCCGCCACGCCTCCCATAACAGAAGGACCAGATGACCGTCAGTTCTCGGCTCCGTGCGAACCGCTCCGAAAAGGTGAGCGGTGTCCGATGTCCGCCGACCATGCAGACACGCCCGCGTTTCGCTGCGATCTCTGTCGCCTGTTCCAATGTATTCGCGGTGCCGCCGACTGCTTCAAAGACGACATCCGCCCCGCGTCCGTCGCTCCAGTCCTGGATCGCTTCTACAGCATCTGTCTTATCCACATTGATAGGCACAGCACCGACCGCATCGTGAGCGATCTGTATGGGTCCATCTGGTTTTCCTAACATAGCGATAGAGGTTGCTCCGGCGATGTCTGCGACCTGTGCGATTGTCAATCCGACGGGACCGCTGCCGATAATGGCGACATGATCCCCTGGGGATACCATCGCTCTGTTGACGGCATGTACTGCTACTGCGTAGACCTCTGCTAATGCGCCCCCCTCAGGGGAGACGCTTTCGGGTAATGCGTACACGTTCGCGTTTCGAGCGACCATAAACTCCGCAAAACCGCCGCCCGCGTGTCGTAAATTCCCGCAGATATTATAGTAGCCGTTATAGCATTCTGGGCAATCATTACATGGACTAATCGGTTCAACGGCTACACGTGCGCCCTTTTCATATCCAGTAACATCGCTACCTGTATCAACGACGCGTCCTGCTAATTCGTGTCCGCCGATGCGTGGGGATAAGGGTTTTTCGGGTGGGTGATGGTACCCGTGCAGATCGCTGCCGCAGATGCCTGCTGCTTCGACTTGGACGAGGATTTGACTCTCTTCAGGCGTTGGGTCTGGTACCGTTTCGACCCTGATGTCTTTTCCACCGTAAAATTGTGCGGCTTTCACTATAATCTCCTCAAAAGTTAGTAGTTTGTTTGAAATATAGCACAAGTCAGGGATTCTGTCAACGGGTTATTCCGTCCGCATCAGGGTCATTTATAGTAAAATTTATAATTAATTGAGGGTGTTTCATAA
>JAAXHL010000004.1 GCA_012270865.1 Candidatus Poribacteria bacterium
ATTTCATTAATCCCTTGAATCATCCGTTTGAACGCCGCAACTAACCGATCAATTTCCGCGTGTACCTCGGCATCATCTCCATGTGCGATAGCATCTTCAACTGCAGGGAAAACGACGGCTGCGTAGCCGGTATTAAGTCCGGGTGCATAGATCAGATGTTTAAACCACGGACGTAGTGCCAACCCAGATTCACTCGTCAAATTCCGTTCCAACTGATACAGCCGCTGGTTTATTTCTCCAATCTGAGACAGATCCTCAGAAGCGAGGTATCGAACAAACTCTTGGTTAAGTAAACCTGCTACCTGTTGCCACTCGGTGAGCAGATCATCCAACGCTTTAACGCCCTGCGCAATTTTGTATTTTGAACCGGAATTTTGTAACAGTTTCAGGGGTGTCATCAAGTCTGTCGCGTAAGTCTCGTAGTCAAAGGGTAAAATATCAGCGTTGGCAAGTTGAAGTGCAAGGCTTCCCCAGATTTTTGACATCGCGGCTTGATATTGAAAGGTTGGATCGCCAAAGTGTTCCATCCAGTAAAAGTTGTCCTGCATAGCGTGATACACACCATAAGCACCGCTGAACCCCATACTGAGCGCGGGGATACCGGCATGTCCAACAAACGGCGAATGATCTGAACCACTACCGAGATTTCCGACCTGTGGTACCTCCCTGCCCTGCGCTGCTTTCCAACTCTCGTAGACAGGCTTTAGCGTTCGCGGGTCAATCACATTCTGCGTCACTTCCCGAATTAATTCGCGTAAGGACGGGATCGCACTGACATAGAACCGCCCACCGGTTGCCGCAATATCTACATTAAGATACGCGATAACTTTCTGCTGTAGCGTCGCTTTTAATTCTTCAACCCATTCCGTTGAACCGAGGATTCCGAACTCCTCAGCATCCCATGCCGCGAAAACGATCGTCCGCTTCGGATGCCTCCCCTTTTTGGCGAGTTCACCCAAGCACCGTGCTACTTCTAACAAGGCAGTTGTACCGCTACCGGGATCTGCCGCGCCGTAAACCCATGCATCGTGATGGTTCCCTAAGACCACCCACTGATCCGGATATGCTGTCCCTTCTAACGTCGCAATGACATTGTAGATCGGACGGGTGCTGTGATCGCACCTTACTTTAATGCGAACCTTGGCAGGTCCCGGTCCGATATGATACGCAAAAGGCAACCCGCCTTGCCATTCTGATGGGACATTCGGTCCCGCGAGTGTTTTCAGAAACGGTTCGGCATCCTTATAAGCGATCGGAAGTACAGGAATCTCTGGGAGATCCGTGGCTTCGGCAAGCGTAAGTCGCTCGGCATCTTTAGTTGCTGCCCAACCGGGTGTCAACGGATCACTGGCATGCTGAAAGATATATTTCACGGTTCCCCGCTGTATCGCATCTTCCGAACGCCACGGGCCGCGGGGGTAGACATCGCCACGTATATATCCATCGTCTGCGGGGTCCGAGTAGAGGATTAACCCAACTGCCCTGTTATCGCCTGCGACTTTCGCCTTCACACCGCGGTAACTGCCACCATATCGGGCAATACAGATTTTCCCTGCTACCGAAATACCGCGTTCCTTGAGAATTTGATAATCTTCGGGCAGCCCCCTGTTGACATAGATGAGTTCCGCTGTTACATCGCCATCTGGCGAATAAGCGTTGTACCCCGGCACGATCTCGGTTTCATAGGAATCCTTGTCCCACTCCCAACCTGATTCCTTATTAACAGCAAGGTGTTGGACAGGTGAAACGAG
Source organism: Candidatus Poribacteria bacterium (assembly GCA_012270865.1). Lineage (GTDB taxonomy): Bacteria > Poribacteria > WGA-4E > WGA-4E > WGA-3G > WGA-3G. The sequence goes on from JAAXHL010000004.1 coordinate 1,752, forward strand.
TTCCGCATGTATCTCAAGCGGATAGGGCAGATATACCTGATATTCATATACCTGAACCTGTAGACCGTAACTTTCAAATTCGGTACGCAGGTATTCGGCTACTTTGCGACTATTTTCGCTGCCTGCGATATGTGGTTCTTCAGACAGGTGCCGCAATCTATTCCGGCATCTTTCTGCTGAAACGTGTTCTTTAAAATCAGCCTCATACTGTTTTTGTGTAACCGCATTTTCTGCTGTGAACCCACGCATCCCGAAGACATCACGCGCAGAAAAAGTGAATACTGTAAGCACACAGATACAGCAACAATTCAATCTCCAAATCCATTTTGATAGACCCGTTATATTTTTTAGCATTTTAACCAGTCATCACCCCTTTCTATTTTTTTAAATCATAGCACATTTCCCGCGCGTGTTCACTACTTTTTTTCACACACCCCTTTTCGGCTGAGTTTCCCGCAGTTACATTACAATTCCTCGCCGAAGACCTCTTCAATGACCCTGTTCAATATTCACAACACTCTTGACTTTTCATAATGACGTATGGTATCATATTTCAAAGTTTTGTACAGGTCTTGATTCGTTTAAATTTCGGAGTCAGTTGTCAGTTACCAACAAACGAAAGATCGTCAATGCGTGATGTACGCCCGCGGACAATAAATTTTTACCAGATTCCAAACGGTCCCGAACCTTTCACAGAATGGTTCCTCTCAATTCGGGATACAAAGACGCGACAACGGATTCAAGCACGCCTAACATCTGTCAGAGTTGGCAACCTTGGCAACTATAGATTTGTCGGGAATGGGGTTTGGGAACTACGACTTGACTTCGGACCGGGCTATCGTATCTATTATGGTGAAGTAGATAACACAGTCGTTCTCTTACTCTGTGGTGGTGACAAATCTTCGCAGCAGCGGGATATTGAACGCGCAAAAAATTATTGGGAAGAATACAAAGAGAGGCATAATTGATGAAAATTTACGGAACATTGGAGGTATTCCTTGTAGAACAACTTAAAGAACACGGAGATGTAAGTGGCTATCTCGCTGCAGTCATGGAGGAATATCAGATCCACGGGAATCTCGCCACAGTTCAGTTGGCACTTCGATACGTCATTGAAGCACAAGGCGGAATTTCTGAATTTGCCAAGAAAACAGGCATTGCACCTCAAGTCCTCTCGGAAGCGTTAGAGAGCACCGATCCACTACGGATTGACACACTTAGAACCATATTCGGTGCTTTGGGCTGTTGTCTTTCAATAACGCCTTTAGAAGCTGTGGATGTCCATATTAAAGTTGCTTCTTAGGAGTCGGGGTTGGTTCCTATAGTATCACATATTTTCTTACAAATCAAAGGGAATGTCAAGGAATCATTTAAATGGACGCAAAGATTTTAATTGTGGAAGATGAACGCGATATCGCGGATTTATTACGATATAATCTACAAGAGGCAGGTTTTGAAACGGATTACGTCCGAAATGGTGCTGATGCATTGCATCGAGCTGTTGAAAAATCACCGGACCTCATCTTACTCGATTTGATGCTTCCAGAAGTCGATGGCACCATTGTCTGTCGCTTATTAAAGAACGATCCGAGGACTAAAAATATTCCGATCGTCATGGTAACCGCAAAGACGGAAGAAAAAGATAGGGTCACGGGGTTGGAACTCGGTGCTGATGATTATATCACAAAACCTTTTAGTCCGAGGGAAGTCGTGCTACGGGTGTCCGCTGTGTTACGCCGCATCCAACTCGGTCAACAGACAGAAAACACCAAACAGATTGAAACGCATGGGTTAACAATTGACCTCGATAAACATCAAGTGCTGACAGCGGAGGGTACAATCGACCTGACCGCTACCGAGTTTAAACTGATTACACTATTCGCACAGTCACCCGGCCGCGTTTTCACGCGCGATATTCTAATGGACGTGATATGGGGTCAGGATTATTACGGGATTGATCGGACAGTGGATACACATGTTAGCCGACTTCGCCGCAAACTTGGTGAGTTTGGCAAGCATATTGAGACGGTACATGGGGTCGGCTATCGGTTCAAGGAAAGCGGTTGAGGACTGCTACACCAAAAGACTTCAATCCTCGGGTAGGAAGGATCTTCAAATCCTGAGGCTTACTGACTGCTAACTGCTGATGGCTGATCGCTGATGAAGTGCTTCCAAGCGAGA
>JAAXHL010000188.1 GCA_012270865.1 Candidatus Poribacteria bacterium
ACTTATTTTCGGGATCTACTATAATACATGACGCTGCAGCTGAAGATTGGGCCCAAAAAGCGGATATGCCAGCTCCAAGGCTTTTTTTTACTGTAGCCGCTGCTGACAACTAAATTTACACTATCGGTGGTATGCTCGCTGAACCTGTTGACTTTGTTGAGGCTTATGACCCAAATGCAGACAAATGGGATCAGAAAATGAGTCTACCAGCAGCCCGTGCAGGGGTTGTAACCTGCGTCGTCAATGGAAAAATCTATGCGATTGGTGGATGGAATTCGCAGGCACCCGCACTTGGTACGGTTGAAGAATATGACCCAGCAACCGACAAATGGACCCAAAAGGCTGATATGCTGACACCGCGTTCCTTTTTTACGGCAACTGCCGTAGATGGTAAAATTTACGCCATTGGCGGTGTCGCGCAAAATGTTGGGCCCGTGTTGCCTACTGTTGAAGAATATGATCCTGCGACTGATATATGGATGAAAAAAGCAGATATGCCGATGCCGGTTTCAGGAATGGCTGCCGCGAGCATTAATGGAAAAATATATCTCATTGGTGGGACACCGGCTGTCCAAGGTCCTGTGCTTCCAACGGTTCAAGAATATGATCCAAGTTCAGATACATGGACGGAGAAGGCAGATATGCCGACACCGCGAACTGCTTTGGCTGTCGGGGTTGTCGGTTCAAAAATTTACGCCGTCGGCGGTACATCTGTTGTGCAAGGGCCCGGGTTAGCAACTGTCGAAGTATATGAACCCGCCACCGACACATGGATGGAAAGTCCAGAAATGCCAACGGCGAGAGTTTTCTTAGGCGTTGGTACGATTGCGAATAAAATCTATGCCGTTGGCGGTGTCGCAGCAGGATTGGGACCCGCGATTCTGCCAACTGTCGAGGAATTCGCACCGAGTCTGAGCGTAGCAGCTTCGGATAAATTGGTCACGTTCTGGGGAAAAATAAAAGGTATGGATTAGAATCTTATCAATAGGTGCGGTTGGGAATGCAGATCGCATTTGGGCGTGTACGCCACAAATCCGCACCTACAAAAAGCATGGAAACTAAACTTACCGCACCCACGGTCTCGCCTGTTTAATTGAGAGTTTGCCATCACTTTTAATCTTAAACTCAATTTCCATAGCAAAATCTGCTCTCCGAGAAGTAGGACTATACAACTGATCGAATTTGTTATGTATCATTGCAAGGTAACCACTGAGTTCACGCAAGTAGGCATCCGTCAGAATCCGATCGTTATTCACCGTACGGTTAGAAGTTTTCACAACCCTATAGTTATTACTATCCCACCAATCCATAAGGATCTCTTCTGGAATAGACTGCTCTTCAGGATTCGTCACAAGATCCTCACCGACTTGGGTGTTGAGGTAATAATTCCCAATCGTCTGATAGACAACATCATCGGTCACAGCCACACCGTTCGCCAATTCGTCTGCAAAATTAGGATGGACAAGCACCGCCATAGCAGTAGTAAGGTGGTCGATGCGATAGAAATCACGCGCCTCAAAGGCACGGAAATTCCAGAGGCTTGCGAACACCTGCTTAATCGATTTGGAGAGGTGTCCCTCATTCGGATGATGTGTGAAAGAGTCGTATAAGCCTGCACCGCTGAAACCGGGTAGATCCTCGTTGTTCGTGCTGGAGCGGCATCGGAGGGGTGTACCCTCTGGAAATGCGCTTTGCAGTTCCGAAAGTGCATCCATCATCCACACCGGCATTTCACCCTTCGTAATCTCTGCCTGAAACTTTTTCAGCACCGTCTCCTTCGTATCGTGATCATCCTGAAATCCCGGATTTTTGAGCAAATTCTTAAGTCTCTCATAGAAGCCGTTGTGTTTCATAAATTCATCATAGAAGTAGAAGGGGATACCAAACCCGTTTGGCACGGTCCCTTCAGGAAATCCGAATGTGCGTAGCGTCGCCACATTCGCTGTTTTGACACCAAAACCTGATGCTTCTGTGAAACGGATACTATCAAGCGGCAGAATCTTTGTAAGAGAGAGATTGCGTTTAGGTTGCTGTGCCTCCGCAGGACGCAAATCGGCAAAATGGTTCTCCACCTCTTTGCGGGTCGCTTCCCTAATTTCAAAGCCGTCTGCGTTCACCTCATAGTAGACGTACTTGCCGATAAGCCGTGCGATCTTTTCGCTTTTCCACGCCTCAGCGATGAAGGCGTTGGGAACTTTGTCCTGAATTGCACGAAGGTTAACGTGCGAAAGCGGCGTTTGCCGAACACCCGTGATAACTCCGGCGACTCTCGGCATCTCGTTTGGCAAGGTTTTGCAGATGACAATGTCCCGAACCGTAGGACGTTCATCAGTTTCCAATACACGCAGCCGACCGTATGATGTCGCCTGATTCAGCGGAAGGTAACCGACATTCGCGTAAAGATCGTCCTCAAAATAGACAGGGAATTCTGCCGCGTCATAGTGTGCCTTTTCCCGATTATAAATGTCAATCGCACCCCATAACGGGCAGTAGCCGAGCCGATTTTTCAGTATCGGCATCTTTGCGACGAGTAGATCGTGTGCAAGTTTGATCTCTTCAAATGGGAAGCCATCATTCGGATTAAACTCGAAAGTATAGACCCCCGGTTCGCCATTCGGTGCCATGAAAAGTGGGCGATAACTCAGCACACCTCGCATCTGACCTTGCCCGCGTCCTAAACCCGCAGCCCGCATGAAACTACCGTGAGAGCGATGCGTCTCCGTATTCATGAAATAGAGTTGTGGTGCTTGCGTATGTGTCCTCTCAATCTGAAATTTTACAAATTCGATGCCGGTCAATTGCGTGTCAATACGGACATCCGTGCCTTGATACGACAATTTCTTAAAAGTTTCACGATCAGGAATCGTGGCTGCGCCATCCCTGAATTCAACCTGCTCTGGATCCAAACGGGGTCCCGTGGGTTCTCTCGAACCGCGTCCTCTACCGAATCCACCTCTGCCGCGAGATCTCTCTCGTTCTCCGCTCTGCATCTCACGGATCTCTTGCGCACTGAACTTGGTACCTCTCACGGCTTCAAGCCGCATCACTCTAAACATGAGTTGCTGTTCAGCACTGCTGAGTTCACTATTCCGGTCAAGGTCGAACCGTTTTTCATCCGCTGAAAGTTTATCCTGCGACCAAGCCGTTAAGACAACTATCGTCGAAAACATCAGGACGCAAGCGAAAAGTGCTAAGATAAAGTGTTTCTGTTTCATCAGTTTCCTCATCAATGGTCGAAAATTTTTGGTATATGTCTTCTGTTAGATTAGGCAAACAAAAACTGAATTTGTTCAGAAAAAATAGGGACTTTCGCGTGACAGGACTTCTTCCGTAGGGCAGCTCTCATGAAGCTTTATAGTGAAGCCCATAAATAAGT
>JAAXHL010000063.1 GCA_012270865.1 Candidatus Poribacteria bacterium
GGTCTAAATAAGCGTATGCACTTCAAGACGTTGGGTTTCACTCGGTTTTTGATAATGTCAGGTTTTCGGTAAATTTGACAGTTATCTTTTCTGTGAGGTTTCCAGTAATATCCCATTCAACCCAACCTACGACTGCATCAAAACGATGACTTCTAATCCGCGAAATCCGAGATTCAGACATCCCTAAAACATGCCATCTGTCCGAGAATAAAGAAATAGATAATTTTCCTTTGATTGAGACAGGAAATTGTGGTAGAATATGAGCAGATTTTCAACCTGTTACGCGAAGATACTACATGGCGGAAGTGGGGCCAAACCGTAAACCGCATTCTTCATTTCGTTACTATATGTAACCCAACTTGCGACCTATGTGATTTTAGATGCACGAACACGGTTTTTCAGTGAAAAGCGTCCCTTGCTGCGAAAAACTTGGTGTGTTTCCTATCATTTTCGGAGAACCCGAAGAGGCACAGGCTAACAGCCTATGCTACAAGGTGGCAACCTGCGTTATATGTAACACCTTCCCGGTCAATTGTTTCCTGCAGCATTCGTATAATCCCGTAAATGTATTTTGATAATTCATTGTAAAGGGTCGTGGAATTGCAGCTGAAGATCGCTTGACATTTTCCAGAAAAGTCGGTATCATAGAATATATCTTTTCAAAACACATCGGAGAAATTTATGAACACAAAATTTTACATAAAGGCTTTCTTACTCATCGTTTTGATACTATTCTCTACGGTATTTTCGTCCGTGTTCGCGGATTCGCATCTCAAGCGCGGCGGTACTTTAATATTCGGGCGCGGTGGCGATTCTGTCGGGTTAGACCCAGCACTTGAGGAAGATGGTGAGTCCTTTAAAGTCTGTGATAATATCTACGATACACTCGTTGAATATAAAGATGGAAGTACTGAACTGGAACCGAGTCTCGCTGAAAGTTGGGAGAGTTCGGAAGACGGTTTGACGTGGACTTTCTACCTCCGGAAAGGCGTAACGTTCCATGACGGAACACCCTTGAATGCCGAAGCGGTTGCCTTTTCGTTGAACCGACAGCACGATAAGACGCACCCGTTCCATAATGTTGGGGGTAGCTACATTTACTGGATCGCTACTGGCTTGGCAGAGATCGTGGATAAGATTATCGTGGTTGAGGAGTTTACCGTCCAAATCCACCTTAAAACGCCTTACGCACCGTTTATCTATACGATTGCTATCACACCGTTCTCTATTGTGAGTCCGACAGCCGTGAAAAAATGGGGAGACGAATTTTCTAATAACCCGGTTGGTACGGGTCCTTTCAAGTTTGTGCAGTGGGATAGAGGCGATAAAATCGTGCTTGCGGCAAACGACACCTATTGGGGCGGTCGTCCTCTGTTGGATAGGGTTATCTTCCGTTCTATTCCAGACAATTCGGTACGACTTATTGAACTTCAGCAGGGTAGCCTCCACGCGATGGAGTTCCCAAATCCAGACGATCTGCAACAGATTGAAGACGATACGACGCTCGAACTGCTATCGCAACCCGGTATGAGCATCGGTTATTTGGCGATGAACATGGACAAACCGCCGCTTGATAACCTCAAAGTCCGACTTGCTATTAATCATGCCATTAATAAATCCGCTATTATTGAACATCTCTATCAAGGTTTGGGGATTCCTGCGAAGAACCCGATTCCGCCGACGCTCTGGGGATATGACGATTCTATTGAGGACTATGCCTACGATCCGGAACTCGCGAAGCGATTGCTTGCTGAAGCGGGGTACCCGGACGGTTTTGAGACGACGTTGTGGGCACTACCCGTTCCGCGTCCGTATATCCCTGATGGACGCGCCCTTGCAGAAGTGCTGCAATCGGAACTCCGCAATATCGGCGTAGAGACAAAAATTGTGACTTATGATTGGGGGACTTATCTTGAGAAGACGAAGAATGGGGAACACGACATCGCAATGTTAGGGTGGAGTGCTGACCTCGGCGACCCAGATAATTTTCTCTATTTTCTGCTAAGCAAATCGTCTGCGGAGAAACCGGCGGGTAATATCGCATTTTACCGAAGCGATGCTATGCAAAACGTCTTGGAACAGGCGAGAGCAATTACGGACCGCGATCAGCGGGTCTCGTTATACCAAGAAGCACAGCAGATTTTTCATAAAGATGTCCCGTGGGTTCCGTTGGCACACGCGAAACAGATTTTAGTTATAAATAAAAAGGTTCAGGATCTCAAACTCCACCCGTTGAAGTGGAGATATTTCCGCCACATTTGGCTTGAGAAATAATAAGATGAAAAACATAATTTTTATAGCAATCATATTTTGCCTGTCGTTGCTATTTTTGACAGGTGGCAGTGCAGAAGACGCAGAAGTTTTAGGCGATGTCAACGGCGACGGCGTTGTGAATATCCTTGATTTAGTGCTTGTCGCCTCTAATTTTGGTGAAAGTGTTGATTCAACAGAGTCCCCGAACCCGGATGTCAACGGCGATGGCACCGTAAACATTTTAGATTTAGTGCTTGTCGGTAGCAATTTCGGGAAAAGTGTATCAGAGCGTACTTTGATCTTCGGACGCGGCGGCGATTCGATTACACTTGATCCGGCAAATATTGAAGATGGTGAGTCGGCGAAAGTTTGTGATATGATCTATGACTCGCTGGTTCAATACAAGGAAGCCACTACAGACATTGAACCGGCTTTAGCGGAGTCATGGACGCGCGCTGCTGATGGACTGACGTGGACATTTCACTTGCGACAAGGTGTCCATTTCCACGACGGTACTCCGTTTAACGCTGAAGCAGTCGTTTTTTCATTCACTCGGCCGTTTGTGCTGTTTCGGAACTTTCATGAGCAATTTATCGACCAAATTACTGCCATTGATCCGTGGACGGTGCAGATTCGCCTCAAAACGCCGTACGCACCTTTTATCAGTACGTTGGCGGGAACTTCGTTTTCTATTGTAAGCCCCGCAGCGGCTCAGCGTTTTGGTGCAAGTTTTGGGGATAACCCTGTCGGGACGGGACCTTTCAAATTCGTTCAGTGGGATCGGAACGACAAAGTTGTCCTTGAAGCGAACGATCAGCACTGGGCAGGTAGACCGGCACTTGATAGGCTCATCTTCCGTTCTATTCCGGATAACGCCGTGCGGCTCGTTGAACTCCAGAAAGGCAATCTCCACGCCATGGAATTCCCGAACCCTGACGAGATACCGCTGATTCAAGGCGATCCAGAGTTCGAGATTCTTATGCAACCGAGCCTGAATATCGGTTATTTGGCACTGAACATAGAGAAACCGCCGTTTGATAATCTCAAAGTTCGACTCGCTATTAACCATGCGATTAATAAGACTGAGATTGTCGAACACCTCTACCAAGGTTTGGGAATTCCGGCAAAGAATCCGATTCCGCCGACGCTCTGGGGTTATAATGATTCGATTGAGGATTACGCTTATGACCCAGAACTTGCGAAACGGCTCCTCACTGAGGCGGGATACCCCAATGGATTCGAGACGACGCTTTGGGCACTGCCTGTTCCGCGTCCGTATATTCCAGACGGGATGACATTGGCGGTAGCGATTCAGTCCGACCTCCGAAATGTGGGTATTGAAGCGAAGATTGTGACCTTTGACTGGGCGACTTACCTCACCAAAACAGCAGACGGGGAGCACGACATGGCGATGTTGGGATGGATCGCCGACGTGGCAGATCCAGATAATTTCTTTTACCCGCTTTTGAGTATACCTTCTGCCGAGAAACCGGCATACAATATCTCGTTCTATCGGAGCGAAGAGCTGCAAACGATTCTGGATCGGGCGAGGACGAGTCCAGATCAAGACGAAAGTGAGTTTGACCCTGGTGCTATAGACAGGGCAGGCGTTATGTTCACAGATCGGGATATCCGTGCTGAACTTTACCGGCAGGCACAAGTCATCGTTCATAGAGACGCACCGTGGGTGCCGTTGGCACATGCCCAAAGGATTTTAGTTATCAACAGCAGGGTTAAGAATCTGAGTCTTTCGCCGCTGAGTTGGAAATATCTCCGTACAGCCTCGCTTGAACCGGAATAGCGATCAATAAGATTGGATGGGAATTTCATAATGAATGCGTCCGTATTTCGCGTTGGTGTCACGCGCGACTTCTTGAAACCTGATGGCACTTCTGATTTAGACGACATTGCGAACTCACTCTTTGAGCAGGCAGGTTTACAGTGGGAATATATCGCAGAGAATACGCCAGCCTTAACGGCGGCACAGGTGCAAGATTACGATGCGCTCTTAGTGTTAGGGACGGCGATTACGGCAGAAACATTCGTCGGTGCAGAACGCTTGGCGATTATCGCAAGATTCGGTGTCGGATACGACAAAGTGGACGTATCCGCCTGTACCGAAAACGGTGTGTTACTGACAATCGCTCCGGATGGTGTTCGCCGTCCGGTCGCTACATCTATCATGGCGTTTGTCTTATCGTTGAGCCATCAGTTGTTGATAAAGGATCGGCTTATTCGTAACGGGGGTTGGCGCGACGCGTATAACTATATGGGAATCGGGTTGGTCGGTCGGACGCTCGGTCTTGTCGGTATGGGGAATATCGGGAAAGAGACGTTTAAACTGGCGAAACCGTTCGGGATGCGACATATCACCTTCGATCCATACGTCACACCTGCCGAGGCGGCGGAAGTCGATGCGGAACTCGTTGATTTGGATACGCTGATGGAAACGGCTGATTTCGTCTGTGTCTGCTGTCCGTTGACTGAACAGACGCGTGGTCTCATTGACGCGAGATGTATCGGACTGATGAAACCGACGGCTTACCTGATTAATACCGCACGGGGTCCGATTGTTGAGCAGGCGGCACTCACGGAAGCACTCCAGAATCAGCGGATTCAGGGTGCTGGACTTGATGTGTTTGAACAGGAGCCGATTGGCGATGACGACCCGCTCTTAAGTCTTGATAACGTTATTGTTACGCCGCACAGCATCTGCTGGACAGACGAATGTTTTGAGGGTAACGGTCGGAGCGCGTGTGAGAGTATCATCAGCGTGGCTTCCGGTCAAATCCCAGCGTATGTTGTCAATCGAGATGTGATAGAACGTCCAAAATTACGAAGGAAATTAGCACGATGAGAAAGAAGAAACAGACGGCGATTGACAAGCGAGTTCTCAGGGCGGAATATCTTCGGATTATACCGGAGCATAGGGCAATGTTGCTTTCCGAGGAGATTTTTGAGAGTTTTGATCCACATGTTGGGTTTATCCATCAAGGCGTTGTTGCCCATGTCGAGACAATTGGCACACCCGAAGAATTAGGTGCGCACGATGTCGAGAAAGAGATTGCCATACCTCGTTTGTCATGTTTTGTCGTGCTTGTAACGCAGGTCGCACTGCATCGCGTCAATCGCTTGCCACAACAATTCAAGCGTGCGGTATGGGAAACTATTGACGCTATCATTGATGAGGAGGCTGAAATTCCAGAGATTCTTTTGGTTGTTATTAACGATTGCTTAGAGAGAGCGATCATGGAAATCAACTACAGCCAATTGAAGGAGGAGCGTATCGTAAATCGGCTATGGAGTAGCATCAAGTCCGTTTATGGTGAGAAACACGCGCCGGATGATATTGAGATTTTCGACAACTTCTACGAATCTGAGGAGGATTCGGCGGAGGAAGAATAAAGGATAGCATATTTATAGAAATGGACTACGTTTTGAAATTGAGGTTAATTAATGGCGCATGCATATACCCCCGGTCTTAAGGTTACCGAGGAAATGACTATTCAGAAAGAACGTCGGCTCCCGCTTGAAGGCGAGGTACTCGTCGAAGCTGGAGCAACCGTCAAGGCGGAGGATGTCGTCGCGAAGGCGGACCTGCCGGGCAACGTTCAACTGGTGAATGTTGCTAATCTACTCAGTGTTCCACCGGAAGAGGTTGCGGAACATATACTTAAACCTGTCGGTGAAGCCGTCTCGGAAGACGAGGTTATTGCAACGACAAAAGGACTCTTTGGACTCTTCAAATCGCAAGCACTTTCACCGATTGACGGTACGATTGAGTCAGTATCGGATATCACGGGTCAGGTAATCCTACGTGAACCGCCTATCCCTGTTGAAGTTAAAGCCTATACCGATGGAACGGTGACAGAGGTGCTTCCGAATGAAGGTGTCACGGTGGAGACTTATGGCACTTATATCCAAGGGATCTTCGGGATCGGTGGTGAGACGATTGGGAACCTGACCGTTGTTGCGGCATCGTCGAGCGATGCGTTGACTGCTGAACAGATAAAGTCTGAGCATCGGGATAACATTTTGGTCGGCGGTTCGCTGGTTACGACCGATGCCATTCAGAAGGCGATCCAAAACGGCGTTAAAGGGATCATCGCTGGTGGTATTGACGATGCGGATTTACGCGAACTACTCGGTTATGAACTCGGCGTTGCGATTACGGGTTCCGAGGAGATCGGGATCACGTTGGTTATCACAGAGGGGTTCGGGGAAATTTCGATGGCGGAACAGACGTTCACACTCCTGAAAGCGCGGGAAGGTATGAAGACCTCTATCAACGGTGCGACGCAGATTCGGGCAGGCGTTGTGCGTCCGGAGATAGTGATTCCATTCACGCCTGATACTGGAGCGTCAGCACCCGCCGCTGTGGACGGTGAAAAGGAAGGGATTTTGGAGGTTGGCAGTTCGGTACGCATCATCCGGGAACCCTATTTTGGGAAATTAGGACGCGTCACGGAGCTGCCGGTGGAGCTCCAGAATTTGGAGACAGAGGCGCAGGTACGGGTGTTGCGCGTCAGACTCGAAAACGGCGAGCAGACGACGCTGCCTCGTGCGAATGTTGAAGCGATTGAGGGGTCTTAACTGAATAGGTTCTCGTACCACTTGACGTTGCCGGTGCTGAGACCGCTTGCTACGATGTCTAATCTGCCGTTTCCGTTCATGTCAACGACGTGCATCTGTCCGACACCTAAGCCGCCGTCGTCAATCGTCTCTTTACGCCAGTGGTTATGTGCCAAATCCTCCGGACGATAGAGATGTAGACTTGTGCCTTCACCGTTGTAACCACAGATGATCTCAAGTATCCCGTCATTGTCAACATCAACGGCGGCGAGGGAGTGCCCGCGATTGAGCGTGTCATCTATGAGATGACGTTCCCACGGATCGCTCCGTAGGTCGCCGGTGGCTTTATACCAGACAAGATTGTTCCCGTGCCACGGTTCAATCGCTAAAATCTCGTTGATACCGTCGCCATCAATATCAGCAGCGAATGTATCGCTACACTCACGGTCGCTGACCACCCATTTACCCCAATCGTCCGTCATCGGTTCAGCAGGCGGCTCATACCAGATTAACCCCTCCGTGCAGCTTATCAACACGTCATCACGTCCATCTTGGTCCACATCGTTGATACTCAAACCGTGGTTGATGTGGAGGGAATCGTCAAGGTGATGGGATTGCCAAGAGGTTGCGTCTTGCGGGGTTCCTGAGAGTTCATAGCACCAGAGGGAGCCTGGACTGTGCCATTCGCCGGGTTTGCCATCTTCGCCGCGGATTGAGGCGACAATCAGGAAGGGGGCTGCGGTTGACGTTTCTCCTGATAAATTGGCGAGTGCGATGCGGTGGATAAACGGCACATCGGCGATGTGGTGGCTCTTCCAGTTCTGTCCGTCTTGTGTTGGTGCTTCAAGCCAGTGGAGATAGCCACCGGCAGCGTTTACGCCGCTATAGAAGCCACTCCCCACAATGAGGTCAGGCGTGCCGTTATCGGTCAGATCATAAGGTGCAATGGTGATATGTCCGCTGCCTTGATCGGTTACGAGGTGTCTTTTCCAGTGGGGTGCCTCGTACCACGCGATGATGGGTTCGCCTATGGAGCCTGCGATGATGTCGAGTTGACCGTCTCTGTTTATATCGGCAACAGCAAGCCCGTAAACGCTTTTGAAGGTGTTGTCCAGTAGATGTCCTCTAAATTCCACGGCTAACCTCCTCATGCAACGGCACACACCGTGCGCCTCTTGTTACTTTAGGGATTGCGGAAAAACCTTATTATTCCTGGTTCTATCTCATACCCGACACTCGACCAGAACGCAACAGCCCACGGATACTTATCTTCCACGAGTGCTGTGATGCGTTTAGCACCCTGTCCAACTAAACGTTTTTCCCCTTCCTTAACTAAGGCGCGTCCGATGCCACGCCGTCGATAGTCAGGATGAACGGCTATGCGATACATGTTCCCGCGCCATCCATCAAAAGCGGCGATTAGGGATCCAACGATGCGTTGATCCACTTCAGCAACCAGTACCGATGCAGAACTCTCTATTACGCCACGGATGTCTGTAATGGTATCTGTGACGCTCGGAGATGTACCCGCAGCCTGCCACAATGCGAGGAGTGCTTCTGCTTCCTCTGGACGGCACGCTCGGATTAAGAAAGGGGTTGAATGGGCGTTTGCGTTGTCGGATAAATCCATTTATGTGCTGTGGTGCGGTTGGAATGCAGATCGCAAGAAACACCCCAGCAAAAACACCCCCCTTTATCCCCCCTTATCAGGGGGCAGGCGAGTACGCCGCAAAACCGCACCTACCACAATTACGGGAAGGGGCTGTTATTCATCCAGCCAACTCATCATACTGCGGAGATTCTTACCGACTTCTTCGATCTGATGTTCGGTTTCTTGCCGACGGAGTGCGCCGAGAACGGGTTGGTTCGCCGCGTTTTCGAGTACCCACTCACGTGCGAAGACACCGCCCTGAACGTCTTTCAAGATTTGACGCATCTTGTCCCGAACACTGTCGTCAATGAGTTGCGGGCCGCGTGTGAGGTCGCCGTATTCAGCGGTATTGCTGACATCGTTCCGCATCTTGCTTAACCCGCCGGTATAGATGAGGTCAACGATCAGTTTTAATTCGTGGAGGCACTCGAAATAAGCCATCTCTGGCTGATAACCGGCTTCAACGAGTGTATCGAAAGCGGCTTTGATGAGGGCAGCGGTTCCGCCGCACAAGACGGCTTGTTCACCGAAGAGATCGGTTTCGGTCTCTTCACGGAAAGTGGTCTCGATGACACCTGCACGCGTGCCGCCGATGCCTCTTGCGTACGCGAGTGCGACATCGCGAGCGAGTCCTGTCGTGTCTTGATGGATAGCGATGAGACAGGGTACGCCGCCGCCACCTTCAAACACTTCACGGACAAGTGAACCCGGTCCTTTGGGTGCGATCATGGCGACATCAATATCGCTGGCAGGTACGATCTGTCCGAAATGGACGCTGAACCCGTGCGAGACGAGTAGCATATTCCCTGCTTCCATGTTCGGTGCGATCTGGTCGCGATAGACGGCTGCGTGGCGTTCATCTGGGATGAGTACCTGAACGATGTCTGCCATCGCTGCGGCTTCTTCAACGGTCTTGACGGTCAAGCCTTCGGCTTCTGCGCGTGCTTTTGAGTGGCTGCCTTCGTATAGACCGACGACAACGTTTGCACCGCTGTCTTTGAGGTTGAGCGATTGTGCGCGTCCTTGTGCACCATAACCGATGACGGCGACGGTGCGTTCTTTCAGTAAATCAAAGTTAGCATCACTATCATAGTAAATCGTTGCCATTTTTTTAAATTTTCCTTGCGGTTCGTTCCTTTTAATTTTCCTTGCGGTTCGTTCAAGGTTCCTATATGGAAAAACGGTTCTTTCCGTATATCCGGTTTCTCGGCGCGATGCTTGGGCTTACGCTCCTACAACAACGGCGCGTGCAGAATGCGAAAAAATTCTGATAACACCAGAAATTCTGATTGCACGCCTTGCGGATTGTTTTAAAATTACTTTTCGGATCCGCGAAGCATCGCTATTTTACCGGTGCGTGCTAACTCAAGGATACCGTACGTACTAAAAATATCGATCGCCGCTTTCAATTTACCCTCATCACCTGTAATTTCAAGGACAAGTGAGGCAGGTTTCATATCTATAACCCGCCCACGGAAGACTTCCGCGACTTGTAGAATCTCGGTGCGTTTTTGAGGATCATCGGTAGCAACTTTGATAAGAACAAGCTCCCGCTCAACATGCGTTCCAGCAGTAGAGAGGTCGGTTACCTCAATAACATCAATGAGTCTGTTTAAATGGTGGTAGATTTGTTCAATAATTTGGGCATCGCCGTGTGTGACAAGGGTTATCTGCGAAATGCTTCTGTCATGCGTCTCGGCGACGTTGAGGCTATCAATATTAAAGCCGCGCCCACTGAAAAGTCCCGCGACGCGCGCGAGGACTCCGAATCGATTTTCGACTAAAACGGAAAAGATGTGTCGTTCTTCTGAATTCATTTTTTTATAGTTTTCGGTTCGCCTGCTGCGCAGGCTTTCGGTTGTCGGTTATCAGAGACATAGTTCTCAATCATCAGTTCAGAGGTGTTTTTGATAGGGTGTTCCGCTCGTTTAAGGGTACCCTCTTGTAACTGACGACTGATAACCGATAACTGACAACCATTAAAATCATTAAGCTAACCCGCGAATAACATCTCCGAGTCCTTTACCTGCAGGTACCATCGGGAACACGTTTTCCTCTTCATCAACGATGAAGTCAATGACGACGGGGCCGTCGGTGATCCCTTTCGCCTTCTGCAGTGCGGGTGCGACATCCTCGGTGTGTTCGACGCGCAAACCTGTGGCACCGAATGCCTGCGCGAGCAACGCGAAATCGGGATTGTCGTGGTAATCGACAGCAGAATAGCGTTTACCGTGGAACAACTCTTGCCACTGACGTACCATCCCCAAATACATATTGTTGATGATAAAGATCTTAAGCGGCAGTTTCATTGTAACCGCTGGCACCAATTCTTGGATTGTCATGATGTAAGAACCATCACCGTTGATATTGACAACGGTTTTATCTGGACATCCGAGTTGTGCACCGATTGCGGCAGGTAGACTGAATCCCATCGTGCCGAGACCACCGGAGTTGAGCCATTGTCGGGGTTCCGTGAATTTGAAGTACTGCGCCGCCCACATCTGGTGCTGCCCGACATCCGCGACGACAATGGCATCGCTGTAATGCTCATAAATCTGCTCAATAACGTATTGCGGCATCACCTTATCGGCTTTCTGCTCGTATTCAAACGGGTACTTCCGCTTCCACTCTTGGATTTGATTGCGCCACGGGTCGATATCTGCTGTACTGACCTGTTTGTTCAGTTCCGTCAGAACACTCTTCGCATCACCAACGATGGGGACATCCACCGGTACATTTTTTCCGATACAGGACGCGTCGATATCGATGTGGATCTTTTTAGCGTTGGGTGCGAATTTGCCGAGATCACCTGTAACACGGTCGTCAAATCTGGCACCGATAGCGATAACGAGGTCCGAATCGGTGAAGGCGTAATTTGCGCAACAGGAGCCGTGCATGCCGGGCATCTCCATCGCCAACGGGTCCGTTTCGGGAAACGCGCCGAGTCCCATCAGGGTAACAGTAATGGGTATTTGCGTCTTATAGGTGAGCTCTCTTAATTCTTCACTGGCGTTAGCGAGGACGACACCGCCCCCGGCATAAAGCATGGGACGTTTGGCTTCTTTGATGAGTGCCGCTGCCTTCGCAATTTGTGCTGGATCACCGTGAACTTGTGGTTTGTAACTACGGATGTTAACTGTTTCTGGATATTGAAACAGTGCTTCGTGTATTTGTGCATCTTTGGCGATGTCAATAATTACAGGTCCGGGTTTGCCCGTGCTTGCGATATGAAACGCCTCAGCGACAACATCTGCGACCTCTTCGCAGTCTTTGATGAGATAACTATGTTTACAGATTGGACGTGTTACGCCGATAACATCGCATTCTTGGAAGGCATCGCTGCCGATAAAGTGTGTGAAGACCTGTCCAGTAATCGCGACCATCGGGATAGAGTCCATATAGGCGGTTGCAATGCCGGTGACAAGGTTGGTTGCCCCGGGTCCGGAAGTTGCGAGTGCGACCCCGACTTTCCCAGTGACGCGTGCGTAGCCATCAGCGGCGTGCGAGGCGCCCTGCTCATGCCGCATCGGGATCAATTTGATTTCGGTCTCGTCGTATAGGGCATCGAAAATCGGCATCGCTGCGCCACCGTTCACACCGAAAATATATTCGACACCTTCCCGTTTGAGACTATCAACCAGGATTTGCGCTCCTGAAAGTTCCATGCCAATTTCCTCACAAGTCGTAGATTTGAATCCTACGGGGAGTTGTTGAAATTAAAAAACCCCTCTCGTTCCATCTTTGGAGACGAGAAGGACGTTTGACTGACCTTACCGTGGTACCACTCCAATTCTCTTTCTCTTCAGAGAAAGAGCACTCTTTGGGATGCGATAACGGGCATCACACCGACTCATCCTACTTATTGTTCAGATGAGCAGCTCCGAGGCGACCTTCAGTCGTGGAAACTTGAGGAGACCTTTCAGCCCATGAATCTCCATCTCTTGCAAGCCCGATCGACTTACTCCTCCCCTTCAACGCTTTTTAGGGGTATCTATTTGTTTTTTAATTACGCACGCCGTTTTACGAGGTTTCACGGCGATGCTAAAAAATATCGTGTTTACGCTTTAATTATAACACATAAAAGCGGAGATGTCAAAAAAAATTAATTTGAGCATCAGAGATGCTCAGTTATCAGTTGTCAGTATTCAGTTAAGAGGTGCTTGATGACTTACATTTTTGCTTCACGAAGGCTGTTAACTGACAACTAAGGATCACTTCGGTTGAATAGGATAAAAAAGAAAAACTGAATGGCACTGATTAACTTTGGTTAATGTTAATTCTTTGACATAACTATCATGATATGGTAGTATATACATGCATTGTCAAGGGATTAGTTTGATTACTTTCAATATTAGAGGATAAAATTAATGAGCCAAAAATACAAATCTGTTTATTTCCCGGAGTATCCAGCGGAAACTGCTAAGAAAAAATCATTAACTTTAGCTTTTGGCAAGGAAACAGGCGAAATTTATGAGTGCGTTAAAGGACTTTCGAGTGCCGAATTACGTCAACTGCTTGGCAATGATTATCAAACGCTTGTATCAAACGCTAAAGCCGACAATTTACCTTTAAATACCTATTGTCTTCGCCAATTGGAGAATTCCATAAATCTCATTCGGGAATCCGCTGTTCAGCTGTATCTGCCGGGTTTGAATATAAAAGCCGAATTATTTGATCCGGTGTCTGTAACTTTCAAGGGTGGACGAAAAGAACCGTTCGCTCGGTGGTACCCATACTTAGAGGGGTATTCAACGCAATTTGTGGAATCTATATTGGAAAGATACGCTCCGAATGCGCAAACAATCCTTGATCCTTTTGGTGGAACGGGTACAACCGCCTTCACGGCATCACGCCTGAATAAAATTGCCTATTTTTGTGAAATAAACCCGGTTTTGCAGTTTATAAGTTTGACGAAAATAAAAGTCAGACGCTTAAAATCGTCTCAACGGTCCTTATTGGCTCAAGAACTTGCCCAAATCAAAACCTCACTCAAAGAGCTTGAAAGGTATCCGCGAAACTCTACTTTAGAGCAAACCTATGTCAACACCTTTGGTGATAGTCTATTTTTTGATGACCCTGTTTATGACCAAGTTTTACGGATTCGCTCGTGGATTGATGAAGTGGCACTTGAGAATCCGATTTTAGCTAATCTGATTACGATTGCAACCCTGTCGGCACTTGTTCCTGCCTCGCGAATGAAACGATCTGGCGATTTGAGATATAAAACAACGAAGGAACTTGAACGACAAGTTGTCCCACTTATTGAAGGAATTTGTCAAAATATTGATCAAATGGTTCAGGATATACGAAATGATGTTGATGGGCTGAAAACGGAACCGTTACTAATATGTGAAAACGCTCAATCGTTAGACGACATTCCATCTTTAAGTATTGATGCTGTTATAACAAGTCCCCCTTACGTCAACGGAACAAATTATTTTCGGAACACAAAAATAGAATTGTGGTTCTTAGGCTGCTTAAAAGAAAAAAGAGATTTGGCGAAATTCCGAGAAGTATCTTTAACAGCTGGCATCAATGACGTAACTGTCTCCAAAACCCCTGTTCTATCACATCCGGATGTTCAAAAGATTGTCTCTAAACTCGAAAAAGATGCCTATGATTCGCGCATTCCTCGTATGATTGCCAACTACTTTAGTGAACTATCAGAGGTGTTTCGATCAATTCGTCAACACTTGATGTCCGAGGCGACAATTGCGATTGACATTGGGGACTCTTGTTACGCAGGTATTCATGTACCGGTGGATAGATTATTGTCGGTATGCTTGCAAGCGTTCGGTTTTGTCGAAGAAGATTCCGTCACCCTACGACAACGCAAATCGAGAGGCGGAATGTTGCTCAAACAGTCATTACTTATTTTTAGATACACCGCTAATCAGAACAGAGGGATCCCTAATAAGCGAAACTCGGATTGGCGTTCTGAATGGGACTCCTTCAAACAAAATCTACCGCATCAGAAAACACCATTTATAAAGAGGAACTGGGGACATGCCCGGCATTCATTATGCTCTTATCCGGGTAAACTAAAACCTGCTATTGCACACCACTTGGTACAAACATTTGTTCCAGAAGATGGAAGGGTTTTAGATCCATTTGCCGGTGTTGGTACTATACCATTTGAGGCAGCATTGGCTGGTAAACACGCCTACGGTTTTGAGATAAGTCCTGCTGCTTTTGCTATCGCGAGTGCTAAGGTTCAAGAACCTACGGAAATCGGGTGTATAACAGTTATTGAAACAGTAGAAGATTTTATTAACGGCCACTCGGTTACAGATATAGAGATTACTGAAGCAAATCAATTGGGATTTAATGGCAAAATAGCCGAATATTATGAACAGCAAACTTTAAAAGAAATCCTTTTAGCGCGACGTTATTTTCAAATGCACCCCCCAAAAACTTCCGAAGCTCAGTTTGTGTTTGCTTCGTTGCTTCATATTTTACATGGAAATCGTCCGTACGCACTCAGTCGTCGTTCACATCCTCTTACACCTTACAAACCTACAGGGGCTTATGAATATCGCTCGTTGATTACTCAACTACGAGCAAAAGTTCAACGCGGGTTAAATGAAGATTTACCTGCGGATTTCCAATCGGGGAAGATATTTTTCCAAGATGCAACAGGTTGGTGGCCCAGAGAGATTGATCAACTGGACAGTATTATTACATCTCCGCCTTTCTTTGATAGCACCCGATTTTATTCTGCAAACTGGTTAAGGTTATGGTTTTCGGGTTGGTCTGCTCACGATTTTAAAACATGCCCATCGGTTTTCGTTGACGAAAAGCAGAAAAGCAGTTTTGATGTATATATCCCAATTCTTCGTCAAGCGAAAGAGCGGCTTAAATCTAATGGGGTGATTGTTCTGCATCTGGGGAAAAGTACTAAGTGTGATATGGCGGATCATTTACAAAAACTTGGTAAGCGGTGGTTTCGGTCAGCGGATGTTTTCGATGAAAGCGTTGCTCATTGTGAATCCCATGGTATCCGTGATAAAGGAACGGTTACGTCTCATCAATATCTTGTGCTGTATTAGTATCCATTTCCTGATGAATGACTTGTTGGTACGCCTGATCGGCTTGTCGAATCCAAGCGGATGAAATGGTTGTTGAATGCTGAAAAAAATCAAAATCCTCATATTCCAGAATCCGGTTACGTAGTTTGATAATTTCTGACATATAGGCTGCATATTTTGCAAGAAGTTGGTCAACCTGTTCAGATATCTTAAGGCGTTCAATTGCTACCGGATTATAGTGTGGTTGCCCAGCGAGCGTTTCGTATTGAACACCTGTCAAGATAGCAAGATTCCTCAACTCTTTGTCCGAATAATATGCTGAAGGCCACTTATCTGATTTCTCACTATTATGCTCTCTACATAACAGTGTTGCATTTTCGGTTGTCAGGGGCCACAAAAAAACAGCAGGGAGTGTATGATCAAGCGGACGTTCTTTAGCATCAACTCCTCGTAGGTCTTTTCTGCACTTAAAACAACGATAGCCAAAACGTTTGTAGATATCTTCGCTATTAATTTTCCGACTTCCAGAGAGGTCCAAATACATCCGCCGTTTTTGCGCGGCTTCGCGGTGTTGATCTGTCAATCGAGTTTTATTTTTAATGGCGTTGTAAACTGCTTTACATAATCTGCACTCACCCTGACGACCAGATTTTCGAGCACTATGCCGGTCGAATAAATTAAGCGGTTTAATCGTATTACAGATGATGCAATACTTATATTCTTGTGCTTCCTCAATATAGTCATCGTGCAGTATTGTAAATGTGCCTTTCTCAATAATAGAATTATCTCTCTGATCTTTCAGTTCATACGCATAGAATTGTGTTTCATCTCCAGATAGCATAACTATTTCACAACTCGGACAAACAATTTCAAAATCAGTAGCAATCTCATTTTTACGAATGAAGATAAATTCTTTGCATTCACTGTTCAAACACTGGAACCCTTTGAAAACCACGTCACTCATTCCATGCACATGCTCTGCCCGTATCTGATTTGTTTTAACAACTTTTGTATACGGTTTGCGTCTCATCTTTTACCTCTCGCGATGCGATAGTTCTGCAGTGTTGGATGTTCTGTATATCCGGTGTCTATTAACATCTGGAGCCGTGTTTGGTGGGGATTGCGCGAGCGGAACTCTATAGGAAGGCATCTGATTGTTTCGGAAGTAGAGGGTAGGGTTGAAACGGTGTTCGTGCCTACCCCTACCACAATCCGAAGTTTGTTATGGAAAGTTAGGCGTTCGCGACGTAAATCTCGTTAACGCGGTTCCAGTTGATGACATTCTTCCAAGCTTCAATGTAATCTGGACGGCGGTTCTGGTAGTTGAGATAGTATGCGTGTTCCCAGATATCAATGCCGAGAAGTGGGGTATGTCCCTGCATAATCGGGCTGTCCTGATTGGCGGTGGAATAGATTTCCAAACCGTCGTCGCCGAGGACGAGCCATGCCCAACCGGAGCCGAAACGTGTGGCGGCTGCGGTCGTGAATGCTTCATTCGCGGCATCAAGTGAGCCAAAGGCGGATTTTATCGCGGCTGCGAGTTCACCGCTTGGGTCGCCGCCGTTGCCGCTCGGACACATAATGGACCAGAAAAGGGAATGATTGGCGTGTCCGCCACCGTTGTTGATGACGGCTTGACGTTTGTCTTCCGGGACCTGGTCGAGGTTCTGGAGGAGTTCCTGGACATCCATATCGGCGAGGGCACCGAGTCCTTCTAAAGCAGCGTTGAGGTTGTTAACATACCCCTGATGGTGTTTGCCGTGATGGATTTCCATCGTATCGGCACCGATGTGAGGTGCCAAAGCATCGTGCGCATACGGGAGCGCTGGTAATGTGTGTGCCATTTAAACAATAGCCTCCTGTGTTGTCTTTTAGATGTGCTTGCAAATTGCGTACTATCGGGTTGCAAGCAATGTAGTTAAAAAATCAAAAAGAGTATAGCAGAATTGTTAGAAGTGTGCAAGTTTTTTCTCAAGGGAATGGTGTGAAATTTTGTCAGCAGAGAATTAATCGTCTGATGAAGGCGTTTCAGAGATTGCGCCGACACGACAGATACGTTTATAGTCGCAGTAGCTGCAGGGTGCGGTTTTGTTGCGAGGCGTGATGGGGGCATCGCCGTCTTCTTCGGAGTCTACGAATGTTTCAACACGTGTGATGAGCGGAAATTTGCCGTTAGAAATACTGTCAACGTACTGTTGGACGTAGCCGCTGACACGTTCAAGCATCTCAGCAAAATATTCATCGGGTAACATTTGCTGTGTTTTTCGCTTCAGAATGTATGCTTCATTTCTATAAGACTCTTTCCCAATAGCAAGTGTAATTCTACAATCGTTCAATCTAACTCTATGATACAAACCTGCCGCTGCTTCGTACTCGTCACCAAGCAGTTGCCTCGCGATTTCGAGATAGATAGACAATTGGAGTGCTCGACCCTCAAGAATATCTTTTATTCCAGGCGTTGAACTTCCACTTTTGTAGTCAATAACATTAAAAACACCTTCACCTATATCAATGCGGTCAATTTTAGCGTTGAGGTGCACACCATCAATAGTGATAGACTCGGCGTGACTGAGGACAGAATCGGTTATACCCTGCCTACGACCAACGCCAACTTCAAAATAACGCGGGGTAGTGATTACATCATATTCTCGCTCCACCGCAAGCCACTGGTTTAGCGTGACTTTTAAGAGTGCTTTGTCTACTGTCCGAAAGAGATCATCAGACGCATCGTTGCTTATTATCATCTCATCTATAAGGTCAGTTAACTGCTGCTGTGCCTCTTCAAAGGCTTCTACACCACACTGGCTAATAGCGGGTTGGTCTCGACGGTTATTATAGAATCGGACGAGAACATCGTGAACCATTATACCTTTTTCAAGGCTGGATAAACCTTCGGTATCCTCCTCATCTTTGCTGTCGAGTTCCAAGACTTGATCGGCAAAGTACTGGAACGGACACTTGGCATAGGTTTCCAACTCTGTGATGGAATAGGTCTGTTGCCCTCGTTTTTCTAAATCTGCACGACTTTCCGGAGATAGGGTTTCTGGCGTTAGCACACCTTCATAAGTAAGATATTCGTGCGTTTTTTCGCGGCTCTTTTCGACTTTAACGACATGATCTATTAACGGACGCATGCTCGTTAATCTATCGGGGAACGATTCATCGGGAGATGTCTCTGCTGTCCACATAAAGTTGCCGTAAGTGCTGAGGAAACCGGGAACACTGCCTTGGGTAGGATTGGCAGGCTCAATTGTTTCAACATTAGCAATCGCCTCTAATTGTCTGAGGAACGGGGACGGAATCAGGTCTGCTTCACCTTCACGCTTCGGTATAAGGAGATAGAGTTGCTCGCGAAAGGATTTGAGGACACGATAGAACAAAAAGCGGTTATCGCGTAGCAGCTCGTCTTCATCTCGATACGGGACTTCTGGGAGGATTGGATCGGGACGATAATTTGCTGGGAATCGGCTCTCTACAAAGTCCCCTAAAAAGACGGTATCGAACGCCATGCTTCTGAGTTCACCGAGGGGTACAATCTTAACGGTTTCCGTCCTTGTTGTCGTTCTATTGCGATAGTATGTGTGTCTCGCAATGCGGAGGAGTTTGTCTATATATTCACTGAGCGGATATGATCTATCACTTTCCGATCTTAAGACGTTACAGAGTTCGGTAACAATTCTCTGGAATTGACGATACGCCTCAACTTCGCCTTCAACAATTTCGCTATTTGTACCGAACATCGGGTTCAAAATATGTTGAACGACCTTTCCCTTTTTGAGTAACTTGTCAACATATTCCTGAAACTCGTTGGGTTGAAATGGACGTGTATCTGATGCCGGTTCGACCGCAGAGAAATAGGTATCGCCTAAAGGGGTGCGACCTGACGAGAGATGAGAAAAGATCGATTTAACGACTTCTGATTTTGTTATCGGTGTGCTATCTTCAAGTGAATAGGGGATGCCGTAAGCGGGAAAGGTTTCAGCGATGCGCTGTTGATATTGTCCGATATTGTAGTAGGCGACACAAATGTCACTTAGTTTGCAATGTCCCTGTGAGACGCGTTTTTGGATCAGAGATGCAATCTGTTCAACTTCGTCGGACCTATCGGCGGGTCTCATCACTTTAATTTGAGATGTTGCGTTGGAATCGGTTCCCGAATTTGTGCTGCCGTTATCTGTGCGGAACAGGTTTTCAGCAAAATGTTGGTGGTGAACGGGGTCCCGTTCATAGTCAGGGTCGATAGTGGCTGTCGCATCCCTAAATTGTGAGACGAGATCCTTAATATTTTTATAAAGTGTTTCGTTCTCTGGAACATAGTCGGTACGAAACCACATCTCTATATCAGGTATTGTGGCGATGCGTTTTAATATCTTGGTGTTGGCTTCAGAGAGGACGGTGAACCCTTCAACAACAACGAGGTTGACTCCGCGAAATGCGTTTTGCATAAACGCCGAATCGAAATTGTTCGCAAGGTATAGGTATTTCCCCTGTTCGTCTATCCAACCGTCTTGAAGTTTAGTTTCGTAATTGTTATAAATGCATGCAAGGTCAACCTTGGTTGGATTGTCTGCCGTAATGTTCTTGGATGTTTCGCCACGTTCCTTGAGGTGGTTAATTTTCTCTGCGACGAGTGAAAGCGTGCTGTCCGGTACAGAAATGTCTCGGTTGGGTCGAAATGCATCATAACGATAGGCGTTGGGATTGTTTAGTTGAGGGTTCGCGATTTCGTATAGCCAGAGGTTTTGTATTCCCTGTGAGATATATGTTCTCGCGGGACGGACTTGGTTGTATAACCGCTGCACGAAATTCACAATGGTGTACACACGCAAGTTGGGAACGGCGCGATTTGGATGATAGTCGACCAATTCGCGCTGACGTTTCAGGCGTGCGGCATCTGTCGGTACAATGACAACAAAAGTGTGCGCCTCATTGTTTTCGATGCGGGTTTTGAGGATATTTTCTATATTTTGCATTTTATTTCGGCACGTAGTGTGTACTTGTTACCTTACTTGTGTTCCGAGGGGCATATCTTCTTCAAGAGATGCAAGAACAACGGAGTCGCCACTTCCTGCGAGGATCATACCTTGTGATTCGATACCGCGGATGGTTGCGGGTTCTAAATTCGCGACGACGATTACCTGTTTGCCGATAAGCACTTCTGGTGTGTAATGTTCGGCAATCCCGGCGACGACCTGCCGTTTTTCGGTGCCGAGGTCTACCTGTAATTTGAGGAGTCGGTCAGCATCTTCAACGGGTTCAGCAGCGAGGACACGTGCGACGCGCAAGTCAAGTTTCTGGAAGTCGGCAAAGGAGACCAACTCGGTTGTTTTTGGTTCCTGCTTCTGTTTCGGTTTGGCTGTCGCTTTCGGTTGTGGTTGTTTCTGTTTTTTAGTATCAACGCGCGGGAAAATAGGTTCGCCTCTGCTGACAGTTAAACCTACCGGTAAACGTCCCCATTCTGCGACGGTATCAAATTCCGATAGACCGATCTGTTTCTGAATCTTCTCGGCGGTTTCAGGAATGAAAGGTGAAATCAGCACAGAGATAAACCGGAGTGCTTCTAAACTGTTGTAGAGGATTGTCCCCATTCTGGACTTAGTTTCCGGTTTCGCGAGCGTCCAGACTTCGGTCTGTTGGATATAGCGATTGATGCGTCGGACGAACTCCCAAATCGTTTCTAATGCAGTATCAAAGGCGAAGGCTTTTATGTGTTCATCCAATTTATCTACCGTTGCCTGCGCCATCTGTTTGATTTCGTTGTCGAATTCGCCGGGTGTTGTCGGTTCGGGGGTTCCGTCAAAGTTTTTGTTGACCAGACCGAGGACGCGGTTGAGGAGGTTACCGAGGTCGTTGGCGAGATCGGCGTTGTAGCGTGCGTGTAAACGCGCGGGTCGGTAGTCGCCATCGTTCCCGAAACTAAATTCGCGGAGTAGGTAATAACGGAACGCATCGACCCCGTAAGTAGCGATATCGCCGTCCATATCAATGAAAATACCCCGTGTCTTACTCAGTGCTTCGCCGTCTTTTGTTAGCCAACCGTGCCCGACGATATGTTTAGGAAGCGGTAAGTTCGCAGCCATCAGCATTGCGGGCCAAAGCAGGGCATGAAAACGGGTGATGTCTTTTCCCATTATATGAACATCAGCGGGCCAAAAGGTTTGGTACTGCTCGCTCTCTGTTTCATAACCGAGAGCAGTAATATAATTACTTAAAGCCTCTATCCAGATATATATGATATGCTCAGGATCAAATGGGAACGGAATCCCCCAGGAT
Organism: Candidatus Poribacteria bacterium; assembly: GCA_012270865.1. Lineage (GTDB taxonomy): Bacteria > Poribacteria > WGA-4E > WGA-4E > WGA-3G > WGA-3G. Next base: position 21,778 of record JAAXHL010000063.1, read on the forward strand.
AGGGAGGCACGGGAAATACTTACATCTTGTAATCCAGATTTCAGAAAGTTTAATAGTTCATTGCGCCGCGCTGCGGGATAGACGAAATCCGGATTTTCGTCGATATGCGCGAGTAAACGATCTTGATACTTGGAGAGTCTAAAAAAATAATTCTCCTCTTCTAACCATTGCAGTGGCAGTTTATGCGTAGGACAGATTTTTTCGTCCGTTAGTTCTTTCTCAGAAAAGAACTCCTCACACGAGAGACAGTAATATCCTTCGTACTTCCCTTTATAAACGTCACCGTTGTCATAGAGTACATTAAGGAATTTTTGCGCGCCGCGCTTGTGTAAATCGCTGGTTGTACGGAAAAAGATGTCGTGCGAGATGTTCAGGCGTTCCCACAGTTTAACGAAAGTTGGCGCGATCTTATCGCAATACGCTTGTGGTGAGAGCCCTTCCGCTTCGGCAGCATTATACACATTGGCAGCGTGTTCATCAACGCCGGTAAGAAAACAGACTTCACTCCCTTTGAGGCGGTGATATCGCGCTAAGACATCGGCAGCAATAGTGGTATAGGCGTTTCCTGCATGCGGTTCACTGTTAGGATAGTAGATTGGCGTGGTGACGTAAAATGTGCTCATTGCGTTTTTTCTGGACCCCAGTTAGATAGAATTGATTCGTACGCTAAAAATTATACCACGAGAAGTGCTGTTTGTCAATTTCTGTTCTCGACTATCAGTCATGGTCATTTGAGCAGCTTCAAACACATCACCTCTAAAGCCAAAGTAGCGTTCGTGTTGGTGTTTTCGATGAGAGATTTGGTGTCAAGGACGGTCTGGATGGCTTGTTGTATACGGAGCCGAGAGTAGTGTGGTGCAATGGATTGGAGTTCTGTAATGGAGTGGATATGTGTTATTAATTCGATGGGCGCGCCTTGTTGTAAAAAGAGTAGGTCGCGATACCAGATGACTAACTCGCCTAAAGTTTCGGGGTTGTTTTTGAAGTGTTCGGCAAGCCTGAAAGCGGCTAACGGGTCTGTCTCTATGAGAATTTCCGGTACTTTTTGGGTGTGTATATCGCCCTTTTCGATGAGCGTGCGTGCTGCCCCGATTGCGCCATCCGCTGTTATCGCGAGTGCCGTCGCCTGTTCCGGTGCTACCGAAAACTGTTCGACCAAGATTTTGGCTAATTCTTGTGTCGGCATCGGGTGAAATTGGAGGATTTGACATCGGGAGCGCGTGGTCGGTAGCAATGCTCGCATGTTCGATGTCAAAAGGATTAGAACGGAGGCTGCAGGCGGTTCCTCAAGCGTCTTGAGCAGGCAGTTCTCTGCCTCGTCATTCATGCGTTCCACATCTGCCAAGATGTAGATTTTCCGACTCGCTTCAAGCGGTTCATAGATAATCTGTTTTTGTAACTCTCGGATTTGTCCTATCTTTAGTGTACTCCCATCAGGCCGTATGAGCTGTAGGTCCGGATGGTTGCCGGAATCCATTTTCCGACAGGCGAGACAGGTTCCGCACGCCGTAGGTGGCTGTGTCTCTTGCTGGCAAAAGATGAGTTGTGCGAAATAACGTGCGACCGTCTCTTTTCCGACACCCGTCGGTCCGACGAAGAGATAGGCACCAGCGATCCGATCCGATGCCACGGTATGTTCGAGTTGTTCAATAATTTGTTCGTGTCCGATGATTGGATTTTTCATTTTTCTTCTGAGATATACCCCTACCCTGATAGATATTTGTGATACTCGGCTAAAAGTGCTGCATGGACGGCATCAGGAGCCTGGGTTGCATCTATTAGTTTGACGCGGTCTGGGTCTGCTTTCGCAGCGGATAGGTAGCCTTCACGGACTTTTCTATGTAAGTCCAGAGGTTCTCTATCCAAACGGTTGCGATGCGTTTCCCCGCGCTGCTGTCTCTTTAAGCCGATCTCTGGTGGTAGGTCAAGGATAAAGGTGATGTCCGGGGTCAAGCCGCCGGTAGCAACGTGATTCAATTGATGAATCAAGTCAAGATCAATGCCGCCGCGATACCCTTGGTAAGCTACGGTAGCATCAATAAACCTGTCACAGATGACGATTTGGTTCGTCTCTAATGCGGGACGTATGAGTTCTTCTACGTGTTGGGCACGTGCTGCAGCCATCAATAGGAGTTCCGTCATCGGTGTTATTCTGTCGGATGTCAGAAAGAGTTCACGAATCCCCTCAGCAACAAGTGTCCCACCGGGTTCACGCGTGAGGACAACATCTGGACCGAGAGATGCCGCCAAGCGTTGTGCCTGTGTGGTTTTGCCTGCACCTTCTACACCTTCAATCGTAATAAAAATTCCGTTTTTTAATTTTTCCTTGCGGATGGACGACGTGGGTTTCATGTGTGAATGCCTTTCTTAACGCATATCAGATAAAAAGCACCCACATCGGATTTTTACCGACTGCGTAGGTGGTAAGTGGCGACAATTCACCGCTCTGACGGTTGATACGGTAGGTGGCGAGTTTGCCAGACCCTTGACCGCCGACAAAAAGGAAGTTGCCTGCCCCATCAATGTTAAAAACGCGGGGTGTCGGTTCGGTCAACTGATGCCCGATAGCACTGAGTTTACCGGTCTCTTCATCGATTGCGAATCCTGCGATGCTATCGTGCCCGCGATTGGAGACATAGAGAAATTCCCCCTGTGGGTCGATGTGGATTTGCGCACAAGTGTTATCCTCCTCAAAATCCGCGGGAAGGGTTGAGAGGTCTTCCTGTAGGTCCGCTAAGATGCCGGGATGTTCTCCTTCTTCTTCAAGTGCGTATGCCGAGACGCTCGATCCATTTTCGTTTGAGAAATAGAGGATCGGTTTGCTCGGATGGAAACAGAAATGCCGAGGTCCGATCGGTGCACCCGGATTAAGATTCCCTATAATATTCTGTGTGAGCATACCTGTCTTTTCATCGAAATGGAACTGATAGATGGCGTTTCGAGGGTTCGTGTGCGGTACGAAGGCGTATCGGTTCGTGGCATCGGTCTCGACGCAGTGGGCACGTATATCGGTTTCGACCGTCTGAATCGGATCGCCTTGGACGGTTTTATCCTCGCCGATCGCGTGGACGGTAACCTTGCCTGCGCCGTAATAGGCGGAGAGCAGAAAATTGCCGGTTTTGTCCGTAGCGATATAACAGGTGTCGGCATCGAGATGGACGGTTCGCAGATGTGAGAGATGTTTCGTCTCTTCATCAATACGGAAAGTTGCGATTTCACGGCTCGATCGCAGCCCGGCATATAGGTAGTTACCGCACGGCGAGAGTGCTAACGGACCGGGAGAACCGGTGACGCTAATGTTTTCCTGAAGTTCGATGCCGCCGTTAGCAGCATCAAACGTATAGATAGCGATTCTGTTTTCTCCTGCTATGGAGAGATAGACATGCGTTTGCATTTTTTTAATTTTCCTTGCGGTTCGTTGAAGTGGATTTGACCTTTGACGTTCCTCTCCCTTTATCTGAAGAAATGCCCAACCAAAAAACCCCTCCATTTCATTACGGGCTATGCGCGCATTAAAACTTCGTCGGTGTACCGGAAAGGGAGGAACACCGTTCCTTGCGGTTCGTTGAAGTGGATTTGACCTTTGACGTTCCTCTCCCTTTATCTGAAGAAATGCCCAACCAAAAACCCTCTATTTCATTACGGGCTATGCGCGCATTAAAACTTCGTCGGTGTAGCGGAAGGACAGGAACACCGCTCCCTTTTTTCTACGTCGGATTAAAAAAAACACCAGCGGCACCCATACCACCGCCGACACACATCGTTACCATGCCGTATTCGTGATTCTGTCTGCGCATCTCATTCATCAGGCTCACGGTGAGTTTTGTGCCTGTGCAACCGAGCGGATGTCCGAGTGCAACAGCGCCACCGTTGACGTTCACCTTTTCAGGAGGCAGTTGTGCCTCTCGAATGACAGCGAGTGCCTGTACAGCAAAAGCTTCGTTGAGTTCTATGACATCCATATCGTTCAAAGTTAACCCTGCTGCCGCGAGTGCCTTCGGAATCGCAGGGACCGGTCCGATTCCCATGATTTCCGGTGGGACACCGGCTGTGGCGTAACTGACAAAATGTGCTATCGGATTGTAACCCTCTGTCTTCGCTCGTGCTTCGGACATTAGGACGACAGCGGCGGCACCGTCGCTCATCTGAGAGGCGTTGCCAGCCGTCACTGTGCCGTCCATAAGAAAAACAGGTTTAAGGGATGCTAACGCCTCTGGTGAAGTGTCGCGGCGCGGTCCTTCATCGGTATCAAAGACAGAGTTCACGGTTTCAGAAGTCCCTGCCGAATTGAGGGTCGTCTCTTTTACTTTCAACGGGACAATTTCTTCACAGAATCTGCCTGCTTCAATCGCGGTGATCGCCTTTCGGTGACTTTGGTATGCGTAAGCGTCCTGATCCGTGCGAGATATACTATATTTTCGTGCCAGATTTTCGGCAGTCAACCCCATACTGAGATAAGTATCCGGTGCGTGTTCTATGAGTTCGGGGTTCGGTGAGAGATTGGCACCGAACGGTACCTGACTCATGCTCTCTACACCGCCAGCGACGACGATCTCGGCACGTCCAGATAGGATCCGTTCGGCACCCATTGCGATTGTCTCTAAACCGGATGCACAGAAACGGTTAATCGTCATAGCAGGCACAGAGACGGGGAATCCTGCGCGTAAACTGGCGATACGCGCGACGTTGTACCCCTGCGGACCTTCATGTGTGGCACACCCGATGATAACATCGTCAATCGCTGCCAAGTCGAGTTGCGGGAGTCGTTCAACTGCATCGCGGAGTACAGTGGCGGCGAGTTCATCTGGACGTGTATTTTTCAGCGTGCCTTTTCCTGCCCTTCCGACGGCTGTTCGCACTGCGGATACGATAACCACGATCGGTGTCGCTTGCATTATTATTTACTCCTCTGTAGTGTTGCCTCTATCCTTGCGTGCGTCTCTTGCTCGCCACAGAGACTGAGGAACACCTCGTGCTCCAGATCGAGTAGATACTGTTCAGGGACAAATTGCGGTGTTGAAAGTTTGCCACCGCAGAGGACATAAGCCAATCGGTTAGCAAGATGTTGCGTATACGCATCAATGGTCCCTGCCTGCTGGAGTAGGTGCGTTTGTAGGTTAAATCGAGCGATCCCTTCTTCACCGAGGACGAATATTTGTTGCGGTTCTGGTGGTTTGTATCCTGCCTTGTGCATGGAGAGCACGCGCTGCTTGGCATCCGCAATATGTGTTTTCTGATCCGATGAGATACCATCCGTGCGACGGAGATAACCGAGTTCCACTGCATCCGCTGCGTTTTGTGAGACTGTGGACTCGCGGATGGTATCAAAAGCCTTATTAACGTGAGGAAACAGATTTTGGATCGGTGCGGGTGGCGTTTGTCCGTCTAAGCAGCGGCGTGCCATCTCCTTCGTGCCGCCGCCACCGGGAATCAGTCCGACGCGGAGTTCAACGAGACCGAGATTGCTTTCGGTATGCGCCTGGACGGCATCTGCCCCGAGCGCGAATTCACACCCACCGCCGAGTGCCATACCTGCCGTTGCAGCGATGACCGGTTTCGGTGTCGTCCGGAGTCTTGTACAGACGGTTTGCAGTTTGCGGAGTGTTGCCGAAATCGCGTCCCAATCTTGGTTCTTCGCGCGTTCCAATAGAAGAATGAGGTTGAGTCCTACCGAAAAATGTTTCGCCTCTGTAGCGATAACCATACCTATGTGGTTCGCCTCAAGCTGCTCTAACGCGGCATCAAACAGTTCCAGCATTTCATCCCCGATGATGTTCAACTTGCTATGCAGCTCAAGCCGAACGACACCGTCGCCGATGTCTATTAAACTGGCATCTGCGTTGGAGGTGATAGGTTTCGTGTCTGTGGTTTTTGTCGTTGACATATCGGTAACTTATCCTTGTGAAGTTGTCAAACTGGTATTACACATCAAAATGATAGATGATTTCGTCAAATTGGTCAGCAGCGAAAGTGAATAGAAAAACAAGGTTTTCGGTGCCGGTACAGCGGAGCGAATGCTTTGCGTTAGAAGGTATAAAGACTGACGCACCCGGGCTGAGTGATGCCTCGTGATCATCTACTGTCACATACCCTGAACCGCTGATGACGTAATACGTCTCCTCAGGTTCGTGATAGTGGAGTGGGAGCAAGGTACCCGGAGCCATCTCTGCTATACCGGTGGTGAGTCGGCTGCTGGGCCCGCGTTCACCGGATACGAGGATTTTCCAACGGACCGGACTTTTGGCAGCGAGGTCTGGATCGTCCCAAGTTTCCCAGTCAAGTTCTGCTTGGTTGAGGATGATAGGTCTCTGTTTGTTCATGAGAGGTATTGTAGCAAATTTGGGGTGATTTTGCAAGGTTTTTCCGATAAGACTGAGACGTACCGAACCGCTACAAAAAGAAAAAGGGACAAGTGCATAGACCTGCCCCTACATGTAGAGAGTCAACGGATTCTATCCAGTCACAGCACCTTCGGAGGCGGAGGAGACGGAGTTGGCATATTTCGCCATGACCCCGCGTGTATAGCGCGGTTCCGGCGGAGTCCACTGCTCAAAACGTGCTTGGATTTCAGCGTCAGAGAGTTGGACATCGAGTTTGCGTTCCTTCGCGTCAATCACGATTTCGTCGCCTTCTTCGAGGATAGCGATGGGACCGCCTTTCGCGGCTTCAGGTGCGACGTGACAGATCATGAAACCGTGCGTTGCGCCGGAGAACCGACCGTCTGTTAAGAGTGCGACATCTTCACTCAACCCTGCCCCGACGATTGCTGCCGTTACGCCTAACATCTCACGCATCCCGGGACCGCCGGTGGGTCCTTCATAACGAATAACGACGACATCACCGGGTTTGATCTCTCCGCCTTTAATCGCGGCGAAAGTATCCTCTTCACGTTCAAATATCCGTGCGGGACCGCGATGGAGGGTTCTGTCCTGTCCAGCTAACTTGATAACACATCCATCCGGTGCGAGGTTTCCTCTCAAGATAGCGAACCCGCCGGTCGGCTTGAGCGGTGCGTCTACGGGTCTGACGACCTGTTGTCCGTCGGTTTCAACAGACGCGTTTGCCTCCTCGCCGATGGTTTTACCTGTGACAGTGAGTTCATCGGTATGGAGGAGTCCTGCTTCCGCCATGCGTTTTGCTAAGAATGGGATACCACCGGCTTTATAGAGGTCGTTGGCGACAAACTGTCCGCCGGGTTTGAGATCGGCGAGGACGGGTGTTCTCTGGCTAATCGTGTGGAAATCCTCAATTGTTATCGGCACGCCTGCTTCGTGTGCGATGGCGAGAAGATGTAGAATACCGTTGGTAGAACCGGCAGTCGCAGCAACAGAGGTAATCGCATTCTCAAGCGATTTACGGGTAATAATTTGGCTCGGTCGCCGGTCGGCGGCGAGCATATCCATGACGAGTTGTCCGGTTCTGTATGCTTCCTGATCCTTCTCTTCTAAGACTGCAGGAACACTTCCGCTTCCCATAGGTGCGATGCCGAGCATCTCAACGGCTGTTGCCATGGTATTGGCAGTAAATTGCCCACCACAGGCACCGGGACCGGGACACCCTTTACTAATCAGATCATCAAGTTCTTCGACAGTAATTGTGCCTTCCGCGTGCTGTCCGACTGCCTCAAATACATCTTGGATGGTGACATCGCGTCCCTGAAATTTGCCCGGCATGATTGAACCGCCGTAGAGGGTGAGTGACGGAATATCTAACCGTGCCAACGCCATAACCGTGCCGGGAACGGTTTTGTCGCATCCACAGAGCGCGACGACGGCATCAAACATGTTACCGATGGAAACCAACTCTATCGAGTCGGCGATAATCTCTCGGCTGATGAGCGAGGTTTTCATACCTTCGGTACCCATCGTGATACCGTCCGAGATACTGACGGTATTAAATTCCAGAGGCGTTCCGCCTGCTTCACGGATACCCGCTTTGACTTTAGCGGCAAGTCTTCTTAAGTGGAAGTTACAGGGACCGATCTCGATCCAGGTATTGGCAACCCCGATAATAGGTTTGTCAAGGTCTTCAGGTGAAAGACCACCGTCGCCGAACATGAGCATCGTGCGTGCTGCGGCGCGGTCGGGCCCGTCGGTAATCGCATAACTGCGGGGTTTCAACTTATTGGACATTTGTCTGTGTTCTCCTACAAATTGATAGACAAGCAGAAGGTGGAGGCATAGGAAATTGGTCTCCCTATAACGCCGAGATTTAAGAATGATGATTACATTGTGAATTCGTAGATGAGGTCTCCGTCTGGAGCATCTTTAAGTCGCAAAACGATGGTGCCTGCTTCCTGTCGGTAAGCGTTCTGATACATGGTTTTGATCGGTGTAAGGTCAAAGTGATAGTCTACCGTTGAGTATGCTTCGCATGGGTCACCGTTCGCATTGTGTGCAATATAAGCGTGCAGTTGAACGGGAAACGATTCGAGAAATTCCTCGGAAACGACGAGTGTGAATTCATGTTCTTCACACCCTCCACTGTAGGACACGCTGACATTTAATGTATCATCTGTGATAGCAGCAGAATTTAAGGCATATTCGTCGGTTCCGAATCTATCCCCCGCGTCACCAATGAACACAGTCCCTGTATAGACTATTTCGTCTGGATCAATGCCACCATCATCGGGAGCTGTCTTCACCTGGTCATTTATCTGTTGACACCCGATGATGAAGATAGACAGGGTTAAGGCGTATGCAATAACAAATTTTAGTTTCATGATATTTCCTTGAAGTAGAGATTGCAAGAACAGCGTGCTTCAACAAGAAAAGACTAATTACGGATCGCGAGCACAGCTCGCTCCTACAAGAAGATTTAATGTGGATATATCACCGCTACATACCGAGCCAGCTGCTAAGTAAACCGCCGTGTTTTGCGATGAGACCGGCGAACACGACTGATACCATAGACATCAACTTAATCAGGATGTTAAGCGAGGGACCGGAGGTATCTTTGAACGGGTCGCCGACGGTATCGCCGACAATGGTGGCTTTGTGTTGTTCGGAGCCTTTTTCACCGTATTCTTCTTTGTGTCTACCCTCTTCAATAAACTTTTTAGCGTTGTCCCATGCGCCACCGGCATTTGCCATCATGATTGCGAGTACGAAACCGGTCGCTAACCCGCCTGCGAGTAGCCCTAACACACCACCGACATCGAAAATTAGCCCGACAGCGACAGGTACAACGATGGCGATGAGCGATGGGAAGATCATCTCGCGTTGCGCCCCGACGGTCGAGATTTCGACACATCGCGCGTAATCGGGTTTCTCTTTACCTTCCATAATACCGGGTTTCTCCCGAAATTGGCGACGTACTTCCGCGACCATAGCACCGGCGGCGCGTCCGACGGCTTTCATCGTCAACGCGCAGAAATAGAACGCCATGACTGCACCGATGAACAACCCGATGAGCACTTGCGGATTCATGAGCGTGACATCGTAATAATCCATAAATTGGCTGACAGAGACCTTCACTGTCTCAATTGTGCCTTCACCTTCAATATCGAGTGTCTCTTTACCTGCCAAGTGGATTAAACCGTATCGGATTTCCTCTAAGTAGGCGGCTAAGAGTGCGAGAGCAGTGAGGGCAGCTGAACCGATCGCAAAACCTTTCCCTGTTGCGGCTGTCGTGTTACCGAGTGCGTCCAACTGATCCGTGCGTTCTCGAACACTTTCATCGAGTTTCGACATTTCAGCGTTTCCGCCGGCGTTGTCTGCAATGGGTCCATAAGCATCCGTCGCAAGGGTTATGCCTAACGTTGCGAGCATACCGACAGCGGCGATACCGACCCCGTAAAGTCCCATCAACGGTTGAAAAGGTTCTGTTGCCCCGCCGGGAAGATAGTAACTGATAGCGACTGCGGAGACAATCGTTATAACCGGAATTGCCGTTGATTCCATACCGACAGCGATCCCTTCAATAATTACGGTTGCGGGTCCGGTTTGTGCCTGCTTCGCGATGGCACGCGTTGGCGCGTAATCGTGAGAGGTAAAGATTTCGGTGACTTTACCGATAATCAAGCCTGCGACGAGTCCGGTTACAATCGCACCCCATATCTGCCATCTGTTCGGGAGGTCGAGGTAAAGGAGCACTGGGAGCGACAAGATTGCGATCCCTATAGCACTGCCGTTGATGCCGAAGTTGAGTGAACCCATCAACTGCTTCATCGTTGCGCCCTCTTTTGTTCGCACCAGATAGATGCCCAAAATGGAGAGGATCACGCCGATGCCAGCGATAATCATGGGTGCAGAGAGATATTTAAGTTGGAGTGCAAGGTTATTGTGATCTTGGGCGGCGACTGCGGCGACACCGAGTGCTGCTGTTGCAAGGATTGAGCCTGCGTAAGATTCGTAGAGGTCCGCGCCCATGCCAGCGACATCGCCGACGTTATCGCCGACGTTATCGGCGATGGCAGCGGGGTTCCTCGGATCGTCTTCGGGGATGCCTGCTTCAACTTTTCCGACGAGGTCGGCACCGACATCCGCGGCTTTTGTATAGATGCCGCCGCCGACACGCGCAAAGAGTGCTTGTGTTGAGGCACCCATACCGAAACTCAGCATAATTACAGTAATTTGAGGGAGCGGGTTAACTTCCAAGAACCCGGGTAATACTTTCGGGAAGAGGTAGTAGAGGATAAGGAACCATCCGGTAATGTCGAGGAGCGCGAATCCGACGACTATCAACCCCATGACAGCACCTGCTCGGAACGAGACCTTTAAACCGGCGTTGAGTCCTTGCATGGCGGCACTTGTTGTGCGTGCGGAGGCGTTGGTCGCAGTCTTCATGCCGAGGAAACCGCAAAGCCCTGAGAAGAACCCGCCTGTTAGAAACGCGAACGGGACGACCTTATTTTGGGCATCAAGCACGAATGCCATGAAGATGAAAATCAGACAGAGCACAACAAAGACAATACCGACGACTTTGTATTGTTGCTTGATATATGCCATCGCGCCTTCTCGGACGGATTGTGCTATGTCGCGCATTGTTTCAGTGCCTTCGTCCTGTTTCATCACGGCGCGGTAGAAGTGGTAGGCGAATCCCAAAGCGATAAGTGCGCCGATAGGGGCAATCCACCAGACTGTAGGGATGGCTGGACGAGGGTCTGTTTGGGCAAAAGCCTCGGTGGCTAAATTTAAGATGGGTATGGATACTAAAAATGTTTTCCAATTTAACCACCGTCTTTTGCAAGTGATGTCAAGCATTTAAAACCTCTCTTTTTCTTTTTTAGTTTCCCTTGCGGTTCGATGCAGTAGGTTTGAACATTGAATCTCTTTCCGTAGAACTGAAGAAGTCTGCAGAAATACCCGATTTAGTCTCGGAATAGACTAAATCCATTCCGTGTAAGACATTACAAAAACACGGAGCAAACGGCTTCATTTCATTACGGACTTACGATCTTTTGCGAATCAATTTGGTTTAAATATTTTAAGTGCCTGACCAACAAGGTAGAGTGAACCTGTGATGCAGATCAGGTCTGTCGGTGCTGCCGATGCTAACGCTTTCTCAATTGCGTCTTTTGGATTTAGACACGCTGTAACGCGTGGAAATATACTGGACCAAGCATCTTGTATGACTTCAGCGGGCATCACACGCGGATTATCGAAAACTTGCGTTGTTAGAACGGTATCCGCTGTTTTAGAGAGGACATCGCCAATGTCTATCAGGTTTTTATCTTTCATCAAACTCACGATAAAAATCGCTTGATCGTAACGAAAACACTCACGAAGCGTCGAACACAAAACTTGCATTGCTGCGGGTGAGTGTGCGCCATCCAATACAACAAGCGGTGCTGACCTCATCGTTTGGATGCGGCCCTGCCATTGCACATTTTTGAATCCTGCATAAACGCTGGCTTTTGGAATAGCATATCCATTTTGTTTCAGGCATTCAACCGCTGTGATCGCTGTCGTCGCGTTCACGTATTGGTGGTAGCCGAGAAGCGGTATCGTCAGTTGCGAATAGTTTTCGGTATCTGTCTCAACATCAAACCGTTGTGCGACAGGCACCTTATCGTCATCTTTGACGAGACAGCGGATTGATTGACAATCTGCGCTGTGGGGTTTAGTTTCAACGATTGAGGCGTTGCGTTCGTTCGCGACTTTCTCAATCACTGCCCGCGCGTCTGGATGTTGCGGTGCGAGTGCGATCGGACATCCATCTTTAATGATTTCCGCTTTCTCTGCGGCTATTTCGGGGTATGTTTCACCTAATATCGCCGTATGTTCCAAACCGATCGGCGTGATAACGGTCATAACAGGTGAGACGACGTTTGTTGCATCCAGTCTGCCTCCCAAACCGACTTCGATAACAGCAAAGTCTATGGATTTGTCGGCGAAATAGTAGAAGGCGAGTGCGGTGTATATTTCAAAAAACGAGACAGGTCCGAATTCGGAAGCGGAAACGGTTTCGATTGCGGGTTTAATGCTTTCAATGCAGCGAGCAATCTCTTCTTCTGAAATCAGTTCACCATCAATACGGCATCTTTCTCGTGGCGTAATGAGGTGTGGTGATGTAAACAAGCCTGTCTTGTAGCCTGCCTGTGTCAGCACAGAACCGATAAGTACAGCGGTGGACCCTTTGCCTTTGCTCCCCGCGATATGGATAACCTTTAATCTATCGTGTGGATCACCGAGTTGATTCAACAACAAGGAAATTCGGTCGAGATTGTAGAGCCGTGCTTGCCTCGAAAAGTCAGGACTTCTTTCATAGTCAATAAACGTTTCAATATAGGCGAGTGCCGCTTGGTAGTCCATTTTTTTAATTTGCCTTGCGGTTCGGTGAGGGCGGGATGTTTCAAAAACGTTCCTCTCCGTATATCCGCGCTCCATTTCATTACGCGCTACACCTCATAATAGTTGTCAGTTGTCAGTGCAGTTTTTCTGCGAAAAACCTTTCAGTTTTCAGCAAGAGACTTTGGGGTTATCAGCTATCTCTTTTAACCGATAACTGATAACCGATAACTGATAACTATGTTAGATATTCATAGATCGGGAATTGTGAGCAGAGGTTCTTGACCTTCTCCCGAATTTGGCGTTTGATGGCAGATTTTTGTCGATTTTCGAGTGCCTCTGTAATAAAGTCAGCGACAAGCACCATTTCAGTTTCTTTCATACCCCGGGTTGTAATCATGGGTGTACCGAGCCGAATGCCACTTGTCGTTCTCGGTTTTCTCTTGTCGAAAGGAATGGTATTTTTATTGACGATAATCCCTGCGTCTTCGAGATGATCAGCGGCTTGCCGTCCACTTAATTTTTCATATTTTGAGGTGAGGTCCATGAGCATTAGATGGTTATCTGTGCCACCGCTCACCAATCGGAACCCGTTTTCAATGAGCCTTGCGGCGAGTGCTTTTGCGTTTTTAACGGTCTGTGCTTGACATGTTTTAAAATCGGGTTCGCTTGCTTCCTTGAATGCGACGGCTCTTGCGGCGATCGTGTGGAGGAAGGGTCCCCCTTGTAGTCCGGGAAACACAGCGCGGTCAATTTTGTCAGCGTATTCGGCTTTACACATAATCATTGCACCGCGAGGTCCCCGTAAAGTTTTGTGTGTTGTTGTCGTAATTACATCGCAATAGGGAACAGGGTCGGGATGTACGCCGCCAGCGATAAGTCCTGCGATATGTGCTATGTCTGCGAGTAGGTATGCGCCGACGGCATCTGCCATCTGTCGCCATCCGGGAAAGTCGAAGTGTCGAGGATAGGCTGTTGCCCCGACGACGATGAGTTTCGGACGATGTTCTTCTGCGAGACGCGCGACGGCTTCCATATCAATCCGTTCGGTCTCAGCATCGACACCATAAGCGATGATATTATAATAGCGTCCTGAGAAGTTGACTTTATCGCCGTGGGTGAGATGTCCGCCGTGGCTGAGAGACATGGCTAAAATGGTGTCTCCGGGTTCAAGCAGGGCATGATAGACTGCCATATTCGCTTGGCTACCGGCGTGCGGTTGGACGTTGACGTGTTCAACACCGAAGAGTGCTTTGGCACGTTCAATGGCAAGCGATTCCACTTCGTCCATAAACTGACAACCGTTATAGTAACGCTCACCGGGATAACCTTCCGCGTATTTATTGGCAAGGATACTACTCTGGGTTTCCATAACGGCACGGCTGGCATAGTTCTCCGACGGGATTAGCATGAGAGAATTTTGCTGGCGTGTTAGGTCTTTGGCGACGATTTCAACGATTTGCGGGTCGACTTCACCTAATAATTTGTTCATTTTTCACCGCTTTTATTAAGAACAGAGCTTACGCAACCACCACTGTAGGGTTTTGCTGGGGTGTTTCTTCAGGGTTTGTAACCCCCGTTATAGTGTTTATGATGTGTAGATCTATCAAAAAATGCGTAAGTCCTAAAGAATTGATGTTGCGTTGTAAAATAGATTGATAAATTCTAACACAGATTTGCTACAAATTCAAATTTTTCTTATGTTTGTTGCTTGTGGTCTCAGTTTCTTCATGGGAAATAAAGTTCCGTCGTATTTTAGTTGCGTTATACTGCTTACTGTGCTACACTGATAGGCACTGTAATTTTGTAAAGAAAGGTATTCATTGGTGCATAAGATCATAGCGTTGCAGAAAGCGAAATACATGTTTGTGTTTGCAGTATTCCTGATTATATGGGGATGTGATTCACCGCAAAAGCGGCAGACACAACAACCCGCTGGACAGCAACCTGTACCCTCTGAAGTGATAGACCCCGCTCCGCCGCCTCGTGCAGAAGACTGGCGGACATTCATGTACGATTTAGGTTTCTCTGGCATGAGTCCTGATGCGACCCTCAAGCCGCCGTTGGATTTGCTCTGGAAATTTAAGACCGGCGGTCCACTCTACGCCTCCCCTGTAATTGCAAACGGTGTCCTCTATATCGGTTCGACCGATGGGAAGTTATACGCACTGGATGCGAAAGCGTGGGGAATCAAATGGGTATTTGATGCGGGAGATGCTATCCGTTATTCCGCTGCTGTGTCTGGAAATCGTGTCTATTTTACTGCTCGGAACAATAAGGTCTACGCGTTAGATGCGAGAACAGGTGAGAGACTGTGGGAGTTCAAATCTAAAAATTGGATGGATGCCCCACCGATTGTTGTGGATAACACGGTCTATGTCGGCGCGTTTCCATCAAAAATTTATCTGCTGAACGCAAGTACTGGCACGCTTGAATCGATGCGCGAGCGGGCGGTTCATATCCGTGGTATCGAATACGGTTGCTCGAACGGTGTGTTCCGCCCTGTCTTTCCAGAGCACAACGCGAAGTTGTGGCGCGGTTACACAAACGGCAGCGAGAGTTATCCGGTGACGGCAAACGATACGGTCTATATTGGTGCGCGCGATGGCAAACTCCACGCCTTTGATGCGGTATCGAAGACGCAGACGTGGGTGCACCAACTCGGCGGTTTTGTGGAAGCTGCGCCTGCGATCTCCGACGGTGTCCTCTACGCTGCATCTGGCGATGGCACCGTTTATGCGTTCAGCGGTGCCGGAGAAGGTACCCCGATGGCGGACCCTCGACAAATGGGTGTTGTTACATACGACACCGCCCCCGTTTACACGACTCATGAAGGGATGTCTGTACTGTTAAACTTGAACGATAGGGTGCGTCTGCCTATTGTGCAGAGTTCGGATGGATGGTATGAGGTTGAACTTCCAAACGGTACACGCGGGTGGATGGATAAGTTCGCTTTCGGTGAGTTCGTAGAGACAGACGGTATCTTGTTCAATGCCAATTTTGGAGGCGAGCGCGGTTCACCAGCCGCTGTGCCGCATCGGATACAATTAATCGAAGGTGGCGAGTACCCGATCTGGAGTCCAGATGGAAAACTTATCGCATTTCTGAAAAGGAGTGACGTAGGCAGCCGATATTGGCGAGCAAATGAACTGTGGATCATGGACCCGGCGGGACAGCAGGCGCGAAAACTTTACACCGGACAGTTTTACAATCCATACATCTCTTGGTCACTCGACAGCAGACTTTTGGCGTTTGAGGTTGACGAGGAAGGCGTACGCTATATCTATACAGTAGACTGGAAGTTCGGACGTATTAAGCAGTTGGTTCTCGGTGAAGGACCTGCTTGGTCGCCGACTTCAAACCGTCTGGTATTTAGGCGGCGTGACTTCTCTCAAACTGGGAAGACGGATATCGTCTATCGTATTAATAGCGATGGTAGCGATTTACGTGCGATTGCGCGTGTGCCAGTTGAACGTGCGCAGCGTTCCTATACCTATCTCTCACCCCCGTCTTGGGCACCAGACGGGACACGTGTCGCTTTCGGTGTGAACAACGCAAGATATGTCGGTGTTCGCATTCAAGATATAGATGGTGAACGTTTAAAAGAGATTCCAACGCAACATCAACAGGTTCACGAACTGGAGTGGTCGGTAGATGGTACGCTATTGGCTTATGTGCTATCAGGCAGTAACCGTCCGGGGGAACGAATTGACCGGCAGATGCATATATCAGAGACAGCACAGGCTTTAACACAGAGCGAAATTCTGAACCATAAATCGCCATCCTGGTCGCCGACGGGGAAACAGTTGGCATATATGGAACGAGAGGACTGTGAAGGCATCCGCTGGAAGGTCTGGGTCTATGACCTTGAAAGCGGTAAGAAATTCCCTATTGCCCGCACGCCAATGAAACTAACATCTGTCGTCTGGATGCCGGATGGTAAACACCTCTGTCTGTGGCAAACGTCGGATTATTTGCGTGATAATGCGTATAAACCCGCCCTGACGAATGGGTGGATTATCCGTGTTAATACTAAATAAGCCATCCAAAATTTTCGATTGACAGCAAGGTCTCATAAATAGGACTTACGCAAATCTCACTCGTTAATTTGACTGGATTAGCACGTAGGTTGGGTTGAACGGAAATTTACGAAAAATCGTACAGCGTAGACAATTTTTGAAGGGCTTCCAGAAACCTGAAATCATCAAAACATAAGTGAAACCCAACATATTCAGTTTGGATTGTTGGGTTTCGCTATATCCATCTACAAGAATGGGCATCGAAAATCGGTATTTCCCGTATAAGCGAGAAGGGGTCTTGAGTTTCATCGCTCAACCCAACCTACGTTTACTACTTATTACGAAAATAAAATGCCTTACTGTAACCATTTCATTGTCACCTGTATCGTTATCAGCTGCTATGGAGCAGTCACCATCCCATCTGCCGTAGTATTTTCCAGTACATTAGCAGCGGGATTAGCGAGAACAACACGTGACAAGCTGATAGTGGACGCTTTTGTCGCGACAACTTCAAATGTTACTGTAGCAAGCGTGCTGTCTCCAGCACTCTCTCCAGCAAGAGACATCTGGTATTGCGGTTATTCAAGTTCCTCAGGGGTCAACGGACGACTCCATATCTTCACCTCATCGATCAGTCCTTTGTAAAATCGGTCCCGGTGCTCTCCGATCCAAATCGACTGTCCGCTGTTGATGTCGTCTGTAACGTCATCGGTTTCACCAACCAACTCACCGTCCACGTAGAATCGGAGTTTTTTCGCAGTCTGGTCTCGGACAGCAGCGAGGACATGCCATTCGTTATCATTCAGGAAGTTCTCGGACCCTACCGCTGTAAAAACCCTTATAAGAAGTTCTCCACTCTCGCCTATAACAACTTCTTCATTCTCGCCTATAACAACTTCTTCATTCTCGCCTGCAACAGATACGTGACTATTGAGATTAATACTCATCTTGCCTCGCCATTCTGGGTTGTCGCCGAGGTGGTTGAGTCCCCAAAATTTATCAGTCAATTGACGATAGTTTCCGACAATTCCATCGTCGAGTTGTGGTGCGTCATCTGTTTTTATCCACGCTTGTACTGTAAATGAATCACCAGTGGAAAAGGTAATGGAACCTGTCAGTGGCACTTCAACAAAGTCATCCGTGCCATCAAACTCCATTGCTTCGCCGGACTTTCCGGGAACTGTCTGTGCAGCACCGTTGATGATTCCATCATTGCCTTCCGTAGATTGATCTTTTACGATATTGCCTTGAATGGTGTCTTCATCAAAGCTCAGATGCAGCACTAATCCTTCTGTCACATTGGCTTGACTGGGCATTTCTATCGGTTCCGGTTCTACCATTGGTTCAACAGGTGTTGCTTCAACAGGAGTCTCCACCATTTCTGGTTCAGGGGTTGGTTCGGTTACTTCCGGTTCCGCATCTGGCATAACCTGTTCCAGCATTTTCTGTCCCCGTTCGCAACTTGTGAAGTAGACCGTGCTGACGATAAGCGCAATAACGGCTATCCAAAAATATTTTCGCATTGAGAACTCTCCTTAAGTATAAGATAAGTATAAGATGGTTTGCGCAAAACATACCATTGTGTTCCGCGCAAACCTTCTTAAAGTTGTATAGTACATGAGGAGCCGCAGTTGACATCCCGTATGAAATAGGGTGACAACGGCAAAACTCTTCATTTAGAATAAGGATGCATAAACTATGCCCGCTTAATTCTTAATTGAGGGTATTGATTAAATAATGATGTGAGAATTAGCGCGATACCCTCTGAACCGCGCTGCCTCACATTTTAGTTATAGCGTGGAGTGCCATAAACACCCTTTTAATTTACTCAGAATACCGCCCCGCCGGGGTTTGTTTAAACCTCAACCTTTAGTTTTGTAAGGGGCAATGTTTAGGGCAGCATTGCATCCCCGATTTTAAGCCCTGTAAGGGCGGTATGTTTATGGCTCAGCGCGTTCGTCTGAACCAGGATTTACAGGATTAGAGGATTACCAGGATTTTTCCGATCTATCGATTTCCCATTCATCCTGCGGCTTTGTAATACACTCATCGTCCCGTTGGAGCTCTGACTGTGTGGGCACCACAGTGCTATAAACATATTACCCCGCTGGGGCTTTACTTAAACCTCAATTTCACGAAGTGCTACCATACTGTTAGTTGAGGCGTGAACACGAACCCCTTTGATTGATATAATTATAACTCAAGTTACTCCCTACAAAATTTTAGACAGGCAGATCCTCTTTTCATCAAAAATCATTGCTTATCCGCCGGATTTCGTAGCGTAAACTTTCAGTTTGCGCCCTTACAAACACAATCTAAAAGATTATGCTACAAAGGTGGCAACTTGGATTAACTACAGGGAACCCTTCAAAGGTTGCATCGTTCTTGAATTGTTTGTGCGATGCAAAAATGGGCATTCACATCAAAAGTTGTAACTTGTGATCAACCCCAATTTAATATCCTTTTCGCCGGTATCGTAACGGAGGATGATACCACCTGCCATCTTTGAAATAAAACTCTCTTCTGCGGATTTCTCCTCATCAGGAAGATCAAATAAGTAAAAGCCCAGTCCGGGTTCCCACGTAATTTCTGACATAGATGTTGTTTCTACCCGACGTGTGAAACGGACAAAGGCACCTAATCCGATTGTCTTGTCAAGACCTTTTTTGGTAGGAGGGGTCTCCTTAGACCCCTTCTCAGGTAAGTTGGGTATCCATAGAAAATCTATGTCGGCACTCAGTAACCAGAAATCTTCATAGTCTCCATCGCGAGCCCTAACACTCCTCTCCGTGACTTGCAAGTTGTTGTCAGATGATTTCAAAGTTTCGGTATTAATAACTTCAACTTGACGAAGTTCGCTATAGTTATTCTGACTGGCACAACCGATAGAGACCCCTGCAAAAAATTTCCAGGGAATGAGCAAACTATAGTGCACAAGTCCTGACCCTCCCCTCAAATTTTGATCTTTGAATCCACTGGGAGTTGGTATATCTTTACTAACAAGTTTATAATCGCCGTGCCGATAGCCGGCTCTAAATCCAAGCCATTGGCCGCGCACAAATGGCATGGTGTCCGCTTCGGAAGTTTCGGGGATCCACCCGCGGATGGCGAAAATATCTGCCCTAATATCGGATGATATATTACTTCCATCGAGCAGTCCCGTGTAGCCATTTGCAGACTTTCCACCAACTTCAAAGCCGAATCTCCATACGCTTGGTTTCCGGTGATAAATAAATCTGCCTTTCACACTGCTATCCGTTGCATCAAGCTGGATATCTTTTTCCTTCCAAGGACTCTCTTCCGGAGGATCCGTTGTACTCTCCTCAACGGGAGACTTCGCAGGTTCATCAATAACATTCTCAGCGGGAGGCTCCGCAGGTTTATCCGCAGGTTTATCAATAACATCCTTTAAAACAATTTGTGGGGAGATCAACGATGATATCTCCGTGGCGTTCTCCATAGAGGTTTGAGCTTGGACATAGCCGACGCAAATTAGCACATACAAACACAGTAAAAATAAGGATATTCTCATTGCTATTTACCTCCAAATAAGCAATGGACGAACATTTTCAATAAACTAAGTTCCTACTTTGGCAAAACGCAGCGAATTCAATTGAGTCACGTCGTTAGAAAAGAGGCATTTCAAAATGGAAATGATTGTCATGGTCAGCGCGAACTACCATACGTCCCGGAAACCCTTTTTCCATGGCAAGATTGTTCACTGTCTCACAGACATCTTGATCACTGAAGAGTCCACGGTGAAATCCGAGTTGAATTGCGTACCAACATACAGAGACACATTTCAATTTTTCCTGCCGTCCGTACCCCGGATCTCTCGGAAGTGTACCTACAAGGTCAATATCAACATGAGTCCCTGTCTTGTGCGCCGAATGACAACGTGTGGATGCAAAGTGCTTAGCACTGAGATCACCAATAAGCATCATAGGCGAATTTCCTCTATTCCACCAGTTATACGCCAAATTCATTGTTGCAATAACGGTAGTTTTAGTGCCCCAATGTTGATCAGGACAACTGGAATCATATCGGACATACATACCTTTGTATTCCGTCGGCAAATTTCTGTGGTGTGGTAATTCGACTGCAGCCGCGGTTACTTCTGACGATAGAATAAATTCTCCCAGTTCATCCGTATTCCGGTCAGCATTTGCAGCTTCTGTCAGTTTTTCAGATAGGGCACTCCCATCATCAGGAAGATCTATCAGCGATACTGACCCAAGGTCTGCAGATTCAAAAACGTGCTGCATTGAGAAACTCCTTTCTATTCAACTGCTGCTTTGAGAAGGTTAAGTCCGTTTTTATGTAAAAACATCTGCCAATGCATAGATTCTCACATTTCCCAAAAGATTTCCGCGGTTTACAAGGCAAACTGCATAGAGGTGAAAATAGAACTTCAGCCATCCAATTTGGCAAGGATAACATACATCGGGCAAACCCCGATACGACAACAAAAAAAGCCCGCGACGCAGTACTCCAAAAGCGCGCGAGCGGGCATAATAAGGACAGACCGACAGAAATTATTGCCGAGACTGTGCTATAAAGTATGACAATTATGACCCGGAAATTATTCGGGGGGGGGGGGTAATATTTGTATAGTATTTAGTAGAATTTACCTCAGACACAGTAAGGTGATACGCAGACCCATTGAACCGAATTGCAGGGCTGCTTGCCTTATTAATGCTTAAACAGACGTATGCGTTCTGCATGTGGTGTCACCTACATAAAGTCGCGGAAAAAGGCATTTTGCCTTTTTTCCGCTCATTGAATTACGGGATTGGTATAATTATACTTAAAAATCCGATTTTTGTCAATTTTTTTTCGCGAAAAACATTTTTCCGATAAATATTTCGGTAATTCCATAAAAAGCGGTTTCAGTCAAAAGGAGTGACCACTCCTGAAAATCCTTGAATCTTGTAAATCCTGCTTCAGACGATAAACATCGCGTATTACCGAATTAAATTCTTAATCCTCATCAATCCTCGCCAGCGGCGGTAGGCTCCTTGTTCACTGACAGACTGTCAACTTTTTCAAAATGCCGCTTCAAATAATGCCACCATATCTGCTTCCTTACACTCTCTCGGATTGAATTTGTGGCAGTGATCGAGCATTGCATCCGCTCCGAGTTTCGGAATCTTCTTTCGATCCAAGCCAGCAGCTCCGAGACCGGTGGGCATATTCAGTTCTATATTGTATGCCTTAATTTTATCAATGGCAGCATCCCCCGCTTCATCGATATCCATTTCACTCGTATCTATCCCTAAAGCACGAGCAACTTCGGCGTATCTCTCTCTGGCATAAGAAAAGTTGAATTCCATAACAGGCGGAAGGAGGATCGCGTTCGCTACGCCGTGCCGGATAGGGGCATCCGTAGAGAGTTGATGCGCCAGAGAATGGACGGCACCGAGTCCTTTCTGGAACGAGAACGCTGCCATACACGATCCGAAGAGCATTTCGCCGCGTGCGGTTACATCGCTACCATCGTGATAGACCTTCTGGATATTTGCACTCAGCATTCTGAGTGCTTGCAGCGCAACGCCTTCGGCGATAGGATGGTACTTGGTTGCGACGTACGCCTCGATACCGTGTGTAATGGCATCCATACCGGTGGCAGCAGTGAGTGCGGGTGGCATACTGAGCGTTATCCCCGGATCCAGGAGTGCGATGTTTGACATATTGAGCGGCGTGACGATTGCACGCTTCCGCCATCTATCGGTTGTGTTTAGCGATGTATCCGTAATAATCGCGCCTTGTGAAACCTCGCTACCGGTGCCTGCGGTTGTCGGAACGCATACGAGTGGTGGCATATCGTCTCGAATCCGTTCGATGCCACCGACATCCGCGTAATACGGTTCTAACGGTGGCGCGTGCGTCGTCAAAAGACGGATCGCTTTTGCAGCATCCATCACACTTCCGCCACCGACCGCAATGACGACATCACAAGCCTCCGATTTGTAGCGTTCTACACCGTCGTTAATGCTGAGATCTGTCGGATTCGGTTCGATGTCTGAATACGTAGCATGTGTCAAATCGCTTGCGTTTAAAGCGTCTATCGCTTTGGCAAGGATACCGGCGTTAATAACGCCTGCGTCGCTCACTAAAAGCGGTCTTTTGCCCCCAAACGCTTTGACGTGTTCCCCTAAATTTTGGATGGCACCGTCGCCAAACTCGATTCGTGGCGGTAAAAAATAGTTTTGCATCTGCTGTCAGTCCTAAAATTTGATGCTTCTGGCATAAAGTTAGCGCGAGGTATTGGTCCCTCGCGCTATGGGTTATCAAATACTTTCAAAACCTATTTCACGGATTTGAGGTGTGCCCAGGTTGTGGCGAGTTTGCTTTTAGCGTCAACCGGTAATGAGGGACCGTCAGGTCCGTAAACAATAACATCGTCATAGTTGGCAACTGTTGACCATGTCGCGAGTCCGATTCTACCGACTCCGCCTTCGGTGTCATCGGCTACTTCCGCAACTTCTTCATCGTTGAGGATGACGGTGTAACTATTGGGTGTATTGACGATCTTGATGTTATACCACTCGTCGTCTTCGATAGAATGGTTGCTATGGGCACCGGCTTTTCCGCCCCAGGATTCAACCTGTGAACGGGTGTTCCCCCAACCGCCGAGGTTCCACCAGTACTCTAATGAAGGCTTAAGGTTCGCCATACGGGGTGGATGATCTTCGAGGACTAATCCACGGGGTTCCATCAAACCTTGGCATCGGAACATAATCAGGAAACCTTCGGCACCGCTGACTTTACTCCCTCTTACTTCAAAGGTGTAATCGTTCCATTCGTCTTCCCAGAAGTCATCAGCAACAACACTCATGCAGTTGACTGAATTTAGGAGTTGGCGGTATTCATCGTTCTTGAATTCCCACTCCCCGGAGAGCGGCACCCATTTATCTTCAGATGCCTTTGGGTCATCAAAATTGTCTTCAAAATAGGTTTGCGACATCGCGATCGCGGCAATACCGAGCGTGATGCCACAGATAGCGATAAATAAGATACATTTTTTCATAGTGCAATTCTCCTTTTAGAGTTATTTCGTGTAGCATGGTCTCCTATTAGTCAGTGCGCTTCTCGTGCTTTCTTCTGTAGCATAGCCTGTTAGGCTGTGCAGATATAACCTGTTCATTTATACTTTTCTGGTTCGCCCGATTTTCTAAGTTTTCACTTCGCTTGAGATAACCGGGGTAAAATGAATTCGTTAAGGAAAGGTTTCCTAGCATAAAATGCCCTTGAAGTACTACCATGTCCACGCCCCTTTGTTCTGGGCTGGATATATTTACCCATCTCGCTTTTAAGTGCAGAAAATCCCCGCGTCCGAATTGTTTCTTTAACCGAATTATAATCGTCTTTTATTTGATTATAAACCTCAAGATTACCTAATAAATCGAAAGTTGTAACGCCATAAAAAAGCGATTTTTCCTCTTCTTTACTTTCCCAAATTCTTGCGCCTATGACGATTCGCTTCAATTTGGCAAGTAAATGACTGTTTTCAAATTCAGTCCGCTCAAGGTCATCAGGATTAATCATTGTTATCGCCATCGTCTCTTTAACCTTTAGTTCTCCGCTTTTCTGGTATTTTAATGAAACCAATTTTAATTCCCATGATCCGGCGTTAGGTCTTCGAGAGGAATTGATTGGTAATCCCAAATATTTTTCAAGTACATGTCCTGCCCAACCTTTATTTTTCCCACCACTGTCTGTAAATACAGTGACTTTATACTTATCAGCAAGTTCCCTTAAATCTTTATTGACAAGGTTTGATAATTTCTGGATTGCGGCTTTTCTTTTCATTATAAAACTCTTTCTGATGCGGCTTGATTCCTTTTTGGTAAAGTGAAATTGCCAGACGTTATAACCGCCCTATCTACAAATAGTTCAATATACTTTGTTAGTTACCCGTCTGAGATAATGCTGGGAAGATGAATTTTTCAAGAAAGACTTTTCTAGCATAAAAGGCTCGCGAAGTACCTCCATGCCCCGTCCCTTTTGTTCTGGGTTGAATGTATACACCCATTCTCCCGGTAAGGGCAGAAAACCCATCTGTCCGAATTGTTTCTCTGATTAAGTCATAATCTGCCTTCACCTGATTGTAGACTTCTGGATCATCTAAATCAAAAGTTGTTACACAATACAAAATTGATCTTTCTTCCTCTTGACTTTCCCAAATTCTCGCAGCTACAACCATCTTTCTCAATTTGGTTAGCAAATGGCTATCTTCAAAATCAGTTCGTTGAACATTATAGGGGTCGATCATTGTTACTGCCATTGTCTCTTTAATTCTCAACTCTCCATTTTTGAGATATTTCAGGGGAACTGTTTTTAGTTCCCACGACCCGAAGTTAGGAGCTTGAGCCGAATTAATAGGCAAATCTAAATGTCTTTCAAGTACATGTCCTGCCCAGCCTTTATTTTTCTTTTCATCCTTAAATACAGTGACTTCATATTCGCTAGCTAACTCTCGAAGGTCCTGACCAGCAATCGTTGATAATTTTTCAACTGCTTTTTGTCTTTCCATGATTTTTTTCTATTGCCAATTGTTTTCTGAGTCATCCTCAAATAACGTATTGGAAACCTCCTCAATTCTCTGCTGAGCAATCTGATTATATGCTTCTTCTTTCTCAATCATTATCCATTTCCGACTGTGCTGCTCAGCGACAACTGCTGTAGTTCCGGTTCCAGAGAATGGATCAAGAATGAGATCGTCTTCATTAGTTCCAGCTAAAATAATTCGATTAATGACTGATACCGGCTTTTGCGATGGGTGTTTTCCATGCTTTCGTTCTGAACGTTTGGTAAGTGGAATTTCCCACATATTCCGCATTTGTTTGCCCTCGTTCATTGATTTCATCACTTCATAATTGAAAGTCCAATTTTTAGCTTTCTTACTTTCATTGTTGACCGCCCAAATGATAAACTCGGTGGACTCAGTAAACATTCGACAGGTAATATTAGGTTGGGCATTCGGCTTATACCAGACGATTTGGCTGATAATCCGTCGGTTAAATAAGGTTTGAAGTATAAAACCAATTGTAAAGATACAGTGAAAAGACCCAAAGATAAACAAATTTCCGTTTGTCTTTAGCAACCTCAAAACCTCAGTAATCCAATCAACCGTGAACTGAAAATAATCGTCCTGTGCAAAAATATCCCACTGTTCTTGCATCGTGACATGTGAGCTAAACGCCCAACCTAAGCCTTTTTTTCTTGACATATTAAACGGTGGATCTGTGATGCAACAATCAAAAACCCCATCAGGGAAAGAACGCATGATTTTTATGCAGTCTCCTGATACAATTTGATTGATCGGGAGTTCTTCAATTGTTCGGGCAAAAAGAGTTGGTGAATATCCGATACCACCAGAAGACGCATCATGTATTTCACTCTCTGCTATTTTGGGTGATATTTGGGTACTTTTCAGTGGATGGATTCCTGTTAGAAGATATTCTATCAGTTGAGCCTTCTTCAACGATGAATATCCTTTTAACCCACGTTTTTTGAGTTCTTCTCTTAACTCCTTTACGCGCATCTTGGAGCAATTCGCCTGATTAATAGTGTCGTTCAGTGGGCGGATTCCTGTTGAAAGATACTCTATCAGTTGGGTTTTCTTCAGCGATGAATATCCTTTTAACCCACGTTTTTTGAGTTCTGCCTTTAACTCTTTGTTTGTCATTTGTTGATAACTCATTGTGTGGGTATATTCCTCCAGGTTTTTTGTTGAACTGTCACTGAAGCCTGCGTTAAAAAAGCAACATCATAGGCATAGGTGATATAAACATGCCGCCCTTACAGGGTTGAATCGCTATTTATACGCCTTTCTATAAACAGACTGCCCCTACGGGACTAAAGAAGATTTTGAAATTTTCAATATTTTCGCGTAGAGTCCGGTTCGGTTAGGAATGCAGATCGCATTTGGGCGTGTACGCCGCAAAACCGAACCTACCGCCCCGGTACCGAGGCGGTTGTTTTTTCTAAAATTGATGCTTATAACTACCAATTGTAGATGCACCACAATTAATGATTAAGCGAAAATTCGGCTGAGTTTAATAAGACCCAGTAGATGTCCTCGTAAGCCAAATCTTTGTTGCGGTAGAGACTGCGTTCCAGATAACGTTGGAAATAGGTTTTCTCTTGCGCAGTCGGGAGCCGTGAGAGGATGTTGAGATAGAGATATTCTATGCGGTCAACAGGGTCGCGCCATTTCTCTAAGACGTAATTGACAAAACTGCCGCGCTCGTCATGACTGGCACTGTCGTTCACCATTTCGCCATTAATCATCATGAGTGCCTGTGGAACGGTTCCATTGAAAGCCTCGATCTCTTCCATTTCGCCGTTATCGAGTAGGAAAAGGAACCTGTTGAGATGATCACGTTTTCTCCGTTCAAGGCTTCGCAGCATACCGATACGATCTTCGCCACCTTGCCTATTATTTCCGCTCATTCTGATCTGCTGAAATCGTTCAAATCCGGTCGCTTGGAGTAGCGAATAAAAGAACTGTTCGGCACTTAACGGTTTCATGTAAGCGTGTGAGTAATAGATATCGTCATCTTTATTACTCTTATTGGTTTTGGAGGTACGCTGGTAAGTTTCCGAGTTAAGGATCGTCCGCATTAAGTGCTGTAAATCGTAATCGTGAATGAGGAAATCGTTGGCGAGCCAGTCCAACAATTCCGGGTTGGTGGGCGGATTTTCTTCGCCGAACCCGTCAATAGGTTCAACAAAGGCGCGTCCCATGAAATGTTTCCAGATACGGTTGACGATTGCCCGAGTAAAATAAGGATTCGATTTATCAGTCATCCATTGTGCGAGTGCTTCGCGCTTCTTGGTGAGTGAGCCTTCGTATTCCGCGCCACCTAAGAAACGTGGAACGATCTCTTCATCGAGTCTTTCGACCCAAAGTGCTCTTTGCGGTTTGTCGGTAATCAGGTAATTTTCCATCCGTTTCTCATCACCAACCATGTCCATTCCTTGGATGTACCCCTTCTGCTCGCTATTAATACCGGCGAAAAAGGAGGCGATGCCGTAGAAATCCTTTTGACTCCAAACCTCTGTCTTATGATCGTGGCATTCGGCACACTGCATAGGAAGTCCTAAGAAGAGTCGTGAACTATGCGAAGTAAGAACGGCTGGGGATCGATCATAACGCATGACGTAGTTTCCGGCACCGTTGTCTTTGAGTTCGCCATCTGCCGTGATGAGTTCCTGTACGAACTGATTGTACGGCATATTCTTCGTTACAGCACCGTTAACCCAAGATGCCAATCCGATGCGGCGATCATCACCGTCACCGCGTCTACCGATTAACCAATTCACCCACAAACCGCTCCAATAGTTAATGTATGCCTCACTTCCGAGCAGCTGATTAATTTTTTTCTCGCGTTTGGTTGCGGAACCGTCTTTGAGGAAATCTAAGACTTCTTCAGGTGTTGGGATCTTTCCTGTCAAATCGAGGTGAACGCGACGCAAAAACTCCGTGTCTTCCGATATACCTGACGGCTGGATACCTTCGTTTTTCAGGACGGCGTTGATGTGTCGGTCAAGATGCTTCGTACTTGACGACACCTGTCGTGTCGGTGTGACTGTAATTTCGGCGCAATTGAGTGTTAAGAACGCGAAAGCAGACAGGATGATTAAAGCGCGAGTGGTTATTCCAAAAGATTTTTTCACGGTGGATGAACCTCCTTAGAGCACAATTCGATTTACAGAGACGTTTTTAAGAGTCTAACTTATTTTTTCCCAGATGTCAAGGAAAAGTGTCGGAAGAGGGTCGTTAACCCCAGCGAACACCTGTCGGAATGATGCCGACATCTTCGCCACGCCGCATCGCTTCAGCGGCATCGAGGATACTTGCTATGTCGTGTTGGGGTTCGTAATCTAATAACGTCTTGATTTTGCTCAGATCGAATTCAAAGTAGAGGGGTTGCGAAAGTTTGACATCCACAGAATCCATCTTGTAGCGTTCACATAGGTATGGAATGACCTCTTCATGTTTGAAAACACCATTTCCACCGAGTGTGAATTCTTCACCAACGGCGGCATCTTTCTCAATCCCTAAAACCAATCCCTGTACAATGTCTCGGACATCGGTAAAATGCTCCTTATAGGGTTGTCCGTTGAGGTTGCGTTTGAGGATGAACTTCTCTTGTCCGTCCCAGAGCCGCTTGACGGTCTCAGCGATCTCTAATTCAGTCGGATCGTCGCCTTTATAATTTTTATATCGGTTATAGATAGTACTGAAAACGAACTGCTTAGGTAAATCGTCTTCGTTGAGAAATTCGCTCGGTTCGATAACGGTTGTGAAACGGAAAACCGTGGATGGCACGCCGTATTGATGGTGGTAGGTCATACACAATTCCTCACCGATCCATTTGGTAAGGAAATACGGCATGTGATGGTATTTGGCGACCATGTCTTCGGTGATGGGTTCATTGAAGATTCGTCCTTTTTCGGTCAGCTCCCAATAAATCGCTTCCGTACAGGCGTAGACGAGGCGATGGATGTTCGGGTTGAACTCACGGATGCACTCCAAGATGTTGAGTGTTCCCATACCGTTGATCGCCAAGTATTGACGGTTATCAAAGGGACCGCCGAAGGCAGCGGCGATGTGATAGATAGCGTCTACACCTTCAACGGCTTTTTTTACGTCCTCGTATTCGCGGAGGTCGCCGAGGACGGTCTCAACGCGTTCAGTGCCGTCCCACCTTCCGACACGATTCGCATCACCCGGGTAGACGAAACTCCGGATATCGTGTCCTTTTTCGAGCAGTTTTTTGACGAGATTGGATCCGATGCGACCTGTGCCGCCTGTGACTAAAATTTTCATTGAAGTCTCCTAAAAATCAATGTTATCCTCAAGTCCACAAGGACCTTTACGGGGGCGAGGTTACAAACCTCGCCTACGGTAGTGTGCGTCTGAGGTTCTCCTAAAAATCAATGTTATCCTCAAGTCCACAAGGACCTTTATGGGGGCGAGGTTAAGCCTTGCCTGCAGTAGTGTGCGGAGATAGAAAAGAAGGGCTACACTTTCGGTAGGTGCAGCCCTTGTTTACGGTTATCTTGCCGGATTGTAAACGATGTTGGGTCACTCACAACTTGATGATAGAGATTTGCTATTGGGATTTTAGTTCTGCCCACCTAACGGCTAATTTATGCTTCGGTTCTACAGAAAATGCGGTGCTAACGAGTTCAATATTATCTATAGCCCACCACCAATCATTCTGTGCATCAATGACCCCGAAACTGATGACCATCTCAGCGGCGTTTGCCGGATTGTCAATCGGGATTTCTAAGGTCTCGTTTATCTGTTCACCGTCCTTTATATCCTCCTCATCCATATCGAGGGTAGGGATTGTGACAAGGGTGTGTGCCCCTGCGTCAATACCGACACTGTCGAAGAAAAGGATACGTTCTTCCGCGCCGCCATCGAAACTAACTGTTATCTCTGCTTTTTGCGTATCTTCCGGCCGCCAACTCGAATCCAACGTTAAGACGAGCGATTTCGCTGCTGCGCCCTTGATTTTAATGGGCGGTGTAATCAAGTGGCCATTCCAACGACTAATACCGTCAGGATTGCCATTTCCTTCCCAGTCGTCCCACTCGTCAGGGTCAGACACAGCTCCTTTGCCGATGCCTTTGCCGTCATTGTGTACGCCTGTGAATTCACTACGGCGTTGGTCTTCTGCTGTTGCTGTCCACCATTCAAGGTCAACAATCGCCCAGGTTCTCCACTCAGGCATACCGAGGTCTTTGGGATTCTCGTTTGTGATTTCCCAACCGTCAGGCGGTTCACCCGACCAGACTTTGTCGTCTTTAACCTGTTCCAGTATACTCGCTTCAAGGGGTACATCTTCAAAATCTTCTTCAAACAGAACAGTATCCGCTGCCCACACCAGTGATGTGGTAAAACAAAGCGTTACTATAAAGGTCGCCCGGACGACGACTCCGATAATGCTGCTATTCACGATAATCCTCCTATGGGGTGTTGATTAAGTTAGCCATATTCGTCTTCTTCTGGCATCTGTAAACGAGGTCTTCACCCGAAAGGTTTTGTTCTTGCGGATAATTTATGTTCGTGTGGTAAAGTACCCGCAAAGGCAGTTTTTAAAATTAGCACCTAAAAAGTGACGGCGTATCCGTCGGTTCTTGGGTCGGAACCACCGATAAGTGCGCCGGATTCCGGGTGAACCATTATCATCTGTGCGCTCCCCGGACCGCCCCAATCGCCTACAATTTGGAGCTCATGTCCTTTCCCTGCCAAGCCGTCTTTGGTATCTGAGGGGAACCGATTTTCTAACTGAAGGTCATTCGAGCAGGTGTGCGGAATCGTGGATTCCATCGGGTTCTGGAGACTACGCCAGCGCGGTGCAGAGACCGCCTCTTGTGGGGTCATTCCGAAATCAAGGACATGCGTGACGAGTTGTAGGTTTGTTTGTACTTGCGTATCAGCACCGGGCGTTCCACATGCCAAGAACGGTTGTCCATCCTTCGTAACGACGACAGGGTTCATGGTGTGTCGGACACGTTTCCCCGGCATCAAGCAGTTCGGGTGTCCGTCTTCGAGATGCCAATAGGTCATGCGGTTGTTCAAGAGGATACCTGTATCCCCAGCGACGAGACTGGAGCCGAACCCTGATTGGATACTCTGCAGTACACAGACGAGGTTTCCTGCGCGGTCTGCGGTGCAGAAACAGGTTGTATCCTCGTGTGCTTCTGGTCCCCCGGCTGGTACATCAACGGCTGCCTTCTCCGAGTTAATCCGCTCTGCTTGCTCGGCAGCGTAGGATTTCGATAACATGCCTTCTATCGGGACATCGACCCACTCTGGATCCGCCATATATTTTTCGCGGTCAGCGAAGGCGAGTTTTTTCGCTTCAACCATCAGATGTACACTCTCGGCGGTATTGCATCCCAAATTTTGCAAATCGAAGCGTTCAACCATGTTCAACTCTTGGAGCAAGATATGTCCACTCGAATTCGGTGGCATCTCATAGACTTCGTAGCCACGGTAGTTGACATGTATCGGTTCAGCCCAATGTGCATGGAAATCAGCGAGATCTTCAGCGGTTAAGAGTCCGTCATAGGCGCGGCTGAATTCACCGATAGCCTTAGCGATTTCACCCTTGTAGAATACGTCTCTTCCATGTTTGGCGATTTTTCGGAGTGTGGTACCGAGATTCGGGTTGGCGATGAACTGACCGGCGGGGATGGGTTCACCATCGTTTGTAAAAATAGCGCGACTGTCTGGTTCGGCGGCGAAACGTTGGTTCTCGCCTCTAAGTCCACCAGCGAGTCTATGACTGACCGGAAATCCGTCTTCGCAGAGCGAGATTGCGGGTGCGAAAACGTCCTCTAATTGGAGTGCGCCGTAGCGTTCGTGTGCGAGGAGCCACGCGTCAACGATTCCCGGTACGGAAACGCTCCGTATGCCTTTCATCGGGATTCCACCGTTCTTGAGGTAGGTCTCCCGGTTTGCAGCACGCGGTGCGGGTCCAGTGCCGTTTACTGCTTCGACTTTCCCGGTTTCTGCCCAATAGATGAGGATAAACCCGTCGCCACCGAGTCCGGAGCCAGCAGGTTCAACCATACCGAGGGCGACAGCGGTAGCGATGGCCGCGTCAACGGCGTTACCACCTGCCATCATTGTTTGGATGCCTGCCTGTGAGGCGAGTACGTGTCCGGATGTAACCATTCCGTTCCGACCCATCACAGACGGACGGAACGCTGAGCCGTGTGGAGATTGCATGTTTTTAATTTTCCCTTGTGGTTCGGTCAGGTGCATTGAAACTTGAAAGTTTCATCTCTTGATTAGGCAAGCATCTTCTTGGCAAACGCTTCGACATCGACGCGTTCGTGTGTTCGCGCGGATTCGTTGCAGGCTTCCATGAGTATCCATGTGCCGAGGGTTGTGTCCTGCATCCAGTCTCGATCCCTGCCGTTGGCGATCGCCTGTGCGAAGGCATCGAATTGGAGTCTGTCGTCTTCTATGAGTCCTCCATGCAAATCTTGGAGCGTTAAATCTTCGATGTTTTTGCCGAGTCGGAAGAGTTGTAGGTGTCCTGCATCTCGTCGGAGGTCACCATTTTCACCGTGAAAGGTCCAACTCCCACTCCAACCGAAGGCGCCGCCGTGTCCTGCGCGCGTTCCTGCATAAGTGAAGGGTGCGCCGTTTGCGTATTCCATAAGCGCATTACCCCCCGCGGTGCCCCAAGCGTCAATTTGCCCGAGTTCGGGATCTCGACGGTTATGGATGTGCGCTGTAACGTATTTCGGGAGTCCCTTCGCGGCGACGAGTTGATCGAGTTGATGGCTCGTGCCAGCGTGGAAAAAGAGTCCATCTACATAAGCATCGGGTTGTCGAGAATCGGGACCGGTGTAGAGGTTTTGGCGGATCCAGAAGCGACATTCACCCGCCAGCATTTCACTGATACCGCCATCTTCGCGGAGCCATTCTCTCATTTTCGCAGCAGCGGGGTTCCAGCGTTTGTTCTGTCCTTGAACGAGCATTAAGCCGGGGTTCGCCTTGTGTGCTTGAATGATGTTGTGGAATTCTGCTTGTGTTGTCGCGATGGGTTTAACACAGAGGGTATGCATGCCGAGATTCAGGCTTTCGACGATTAACTTGGCGTGAACGGTCGTTGAAGCATAGATTAGGCATGCCTGTGCATCGTGTTTTTCTTTTGCTTCGGTTATAGTCGTATAGATACGGTCTTCCAAGCCTTCGGGTGCACCGTTTATTGATGACACACCTTGCTGTGCGGCTTCAAGATTGATGTCTACGCACGCGACAGGTTCTAACCCGTGCGAGTTGACCTGTGCCTGTAAGCGTCCGTGTGCGAAGTGGGTACATCCGACGTGGATCGTTGGAATCGGCATTGTGAATCTCCTTTAATGGCTATCAGTTATCAATTGTCGGCTATCAGTAATTCGTTTGTGGCAGTTAGAAACGTTCGCAACTGTCACAGACGCTACTAACTCCTGACGACTCTTAGAAGGGTTAGGAGATTTCAACGGCAGGTGGGTTGATGAAATCGTGATATTTCTGTGCGACTTTCCCCTGAGTTGCATCGCCAGCGTGGATATGGACACGGAACCGGAAGTGCATCTCTTCACCCTGTTTGAGTGTGTAGGAACCGTCTTTCGAGGGGTCGCGTTCAAATGTCCCGCTACCGAAAATATTTGTTCCCATTAACCCGTAGTTACGGACGTGCCAGTATGTCGGATAGCGAGGGTTGACGATATGATCGAACACAGCGATCCCGACCGGTGTCCCGTCAACCACCCCGGAATAATCACACCAGTTTGCGCGTTTGCCCCAGGTTTCGTTTTCATTGATCCCGCCGAATGCGTTTTCGATTTTTCCGCTATCAGAAGCGTTCATTGATGGATGGACGCGGATCGACATGATACCGCCTTCTTTGGTATCCCCGAAATGAACATCGCCGGTTGAAGCGGTAAAAGTGAGGTCCAAGTCGAGGAGCGCGGCATCCTCAGGTAGGTTATAGATTCGGAAGTTCTGCGTGTCTGTCATCAGGACATCGCCAGCTTGCGTTTCCCAATTATTTTGTGTATAAATCCTACCGACGACTGCGCCACCCTGTTTTTGTGTGAAACCTTGATGAACGACTCTCCCCGAATTACTTCCTTCGCCCCAGAGATCCACGTCATTCACCTCACCATAAGCGACGTAGAGTGAACGGTGATGGACGTGATCTTTGGAGATGTCGCTGGTTTCACCGCGCGTTACCTCGCGTCCATTCGGACCGAGGACGGGAAAGAAATAGGGACGGAACTGTTCCTGAGCGTAGCGGAACGTCGTAAACGGTCGATCATTGAGTGTGATAGCGATGGTTTCGGCTTCCTCATTAAGTTGAACGCCTGATTCACCGGCGACGCTGCCCTCCGAAAGTGTATAGGCGCGCGATTCACCAGCAGCAAGACCATCGAGTATCCAACTTAAGGCAGTCGTCCCATCTTCATTGGCGTAGCACTGTGCTGCGATGACGTTGCCGGAAGCCGTATCTGTTAATATGACGGCACCATCGTGAAGTTGACTTACACTTGGATGGTCGAGGTTGACACTAACGGGACAACCATCTCGGTCATGGAAACCGGCATCAACGGTAAACGTCGGTAACTTCTGATTTTCCATAAATTTCCTTTTCTTTATCTCGGTCTCCTCTTAGAAACTCTCATATCAGTGAGGAACGTGATTTTTTGTCTGTTTGGAGCCACTTAGTTTTGGTTACGTTGCGTTCAACGGAAAGCTAAATGGCTCTGTCGAGCCTATTAACTTTCCTCAGAAGTGAGGGCGAGGATGCCTTCTTCTTCGCTATTGTAGCTTTCAAAGACAGTCATTAATCGTCCGAGAATTAGGAGGTTACGGATATGTGCGCCGGCATTGACGAGAGCGGTCCGTCCACCTTTGCGAGAGACAGTCACGTTTACGGAAACGAGCGTTCCGAGTCCGCTACTGTCCATACGGGTAACATTTTCGAGATTAAAGATGACCTTCGGAGATTCAAAATGCTCTTCGAGTTCCTCATTAATCTGCTCTCTAATTTCAGCGTTTGCTGCACCGATCATGCGTCCGGTAGGTCGGACAACGATGACCCCTTCTCTTTGACGTATTTCTGCTAACATCTATTTTCCTTTCATAATTAGTTGTGTAATTAGGGATACAGGTTCACAAGTTTATGGATTAAGCCTAAAAAGATATTCTCAATACACTAATAATTATAGTTAATTTAGGAAATTTTGTCAAGAATTTGTTAATTTTCCGAAAGGCGTTCAGTTTTCAATAGTTAGTATCCTGAGTAACGCGAAAGATGAACATTTAGATATTTGAAATGCTCTGTTTTCAATTTCTTATGCTGCCCAATCGGTACATAACACCTCTGCCTGCTCCAAGACGGTTTCAGCAGTTTCCTCTCGTTTGTCGGGTGGATAGCCGTGTTTGAGAAGGGTCCGCTTCACCATTTTCGTATATTCGCGCGGGCACTCTCTTTCATTGTCCAGTCAATGCTTACGCTTCGCCGAACGGTTTCTACAAGTTCAACGGCGATGGTTCGTAGCGTCTCATCACCCAACACTTTGACGGTGCTATCCTTAACTTCGAGTGCGTCATAGAATGCCAATTATTGTCCTAACCAAGTTACACCAACAATTCCTCTCCTACGCATGCCTTAAGCCCTTCAACAAACACTTGAAAACTTTTGGATCTATTTCGATCCGGTTCCATGTGTTGTGCTATGTTCTGTGCTACCGTAGGTTTGGGTATCCGTTCTCTAAAGTAGTTTTGTTGTATCAGTAAGCGTTCCAATGCCTCGTAAGTCCCACCCTGAATTGCGTCAGGGTTCCGGTATTTTCTCTTATATTGGAGGGTTTTCGGAATTCTCGGATAAGCCGTATGCAGAGCCTCAATGTCTCCAAAGAACCACGCCTCTAATTCCTCAATTGCTAACCGGTTGACAACCCGAAAATCTTCGTTTGGAACCGCGCTGGATTTCGTGACAAATCCTGCTGTGTGCGCTGCTTTTTCTAAATATGCCTTCAATTCGTGGCAATCTCTTCGGTCTTCATCAATAAGCACAATAATTCGCCAGTCATCAGGTATCCATTGGCGATAGATTTTCAATCGATCCGGTAGATTCTTAAGCAGATGTTCTTTACCTTTAAAGACGAAAAAATCGGAACTGATATTGCCTAAAAAAATCTTTGGTAAGATAGTTCTCAATACCGCTTCTAC
This sequence comes from Candidatus Poribacteria bacterium, assembly GCA_012270865.1. Lineage (GTDB taxonomy): Bacteria > Poribacteria > WGA-4E > WGA-4E > WGA-3G > WGA-3G. The sequence continues at coordinate 58,290 of JAAXHL010000063.1, forward strand.
GGAAGGCTCTTCTAACAAAAATTCAAGATGCACGTCCACCTCGCTTTGGACCGCCTGCATTGGTCAATGGATCACCAAATTCAAAGTAACCTTCCATCCAGAGTTCACCCAACTTAATGCTTGCTTCCATAAACGCATTGATTCCTAACATCTCTGATGCGCGTTTGCAGACTGTGAAGCCTTTTTCATCCCGATAGAGTACCCACACTTCCTCAGCCCGAAGTTCATTGACAAGCCGCGGTGAATGTGTGGTAATGATGAGTTGAGAAAACATTAACACCTCAAGAAACTCCCCGACTAAACCGGTCAACAAGCGCGGGTGTAGATAGTTCTCGGGTTCCTCAATACCGATCAATTGTGGCGGTTTTGGGTCATGAAATAGCGTCAGGTACGACAGCAGCTTCAGCGTCCCATCGGAGGCGAACTTCGCCAAAATGGGTTGGTCAAACGGCGCATCTTTTATCTTTAGATGGCGGCGACCACCCATCATTAATTCTGTGTCTACCTTTTCTAAACGCGGCACCTGATTCGATAGAGAAGAGATAATTTTTTCCAAACGTTCTGGGTATCTTTCCTGAAAGTACTGGATAACGCTGGGCAAATTGTCGCCTGTGGGGGATAATCTTTTTTGTACCCCATCATTGGTTGCTTGGCGCGTGGCATCGGTAGAAAGGTCGGAGAGATGCCAATCTGTAATAAAACGCCGAAAGGCACTGACGCGCGGGTGATGTGTAGATTGACCAAATATACTTGCTGCGATCGTTGTGGGATCATCCAGTTGCTCATTAATTGGCGTGTCTGTTTTATCCGGTGTTTCGCCAGGGATTACGCTGCCCTTTCCGTGATGAAAATTGAGGAAACGCAGATGTTTTCCGCGACTCCCGCGCCGCCATTGCAGCCACTCGGTTTCAACAAAGGGGCCTTCCGCATTTTCATTGATGGAAAGATGATAGGTGATAATCGGTGTTTTAGGTTCTTCGCGATATTTCAATTCAAATGCAATCGGTCCATCACAGCCGAGTGTCCGCAGCTCCTTGAAACCTTCTCTTTTGTCCAAAGCACGGCGCAGCCCGTCCGTGAAACATTCCGCAAGGAACGCAAACGCATCAAATAGTGTTGATTTTCCACTGCCGTTTGGACCTAAAAAGACAGACAACGGTTTGAGTTGTGTTAATTCTATATCCCGTAACACGCGGTAGTTTTTTATTCGCAATGACTCAATGTATGGAATCAATGGTTTTTGCAGCGGGGGTAGCAAGAGCCGGTCATAAAGGAGCTCCTCAAATTTTGCATCAAATTGGGTGTCGTCCGTAAAATCAACATAAGCTCGTTCTTTCAAAAATTCTGGTGTTTTATCCTCCAATTCTGTCTGGCGAATTATGGGTATGAATTTGTTAGTTCCGAGAGCTTCAACAAGTTTTCTTGTTACAATCATCGGCTCGTATCCAATGCTATCCTCACCATCATTTGCCTTGCTCACGTAACTATCCGTACAAATAACAAGAACCTTATCAGAGTCCTTAAAACCGCGTTCTATGAATAGGGTAACATTATTATCTGGCCCGAGGTTCCATTGGTCAAGTATTGCATTAACACCATTGCGGCGGAGTCGTACAGCGAGTTCGGATACCCACTGCTTGAGTTTTGGCGTATCGTGGGAATATGAAATGAAAACCTTATGTGTTTCCATCATCTTTGTATCTCCGATTTGAGGTGATTGTCAAAAGTTTCGAGCGATGATGACTAAAGTTACATACCCTCAAAGAAATATCGATAAAGATCAGAGAGATTTGGAAGCGATCTCTCATTTAAGGACGTGGACCTTATCAATGCTTTTTCAGTTAAGTCTATCCAATTTTTCCATAAACTTTCTACTTGCTGACGTGTAGCATTTACAGAAGTCCAAAGATCCACAATGGAGTTTGGGTTACGACGAAGTAGAGAAATTGCTTGCCGCGTTGTATCGTAGTCTTGAAAAAGAAAAGTCAACGGAATTCTAAAATAAAACTCGGAAGTGGTGTTTAACATATCCTCGCGACCTGCGCCAATTACCGTCGCTAATTCATGAATATGCAATGCCATGTAATATGCAACCAGTGAAGTCCGGTAGTTTTGTTCATCTTCAAATATATGAAATAACCATTCCCATCTTTTATAGGCGTTAATCAAATAGTTCCAACTTTCGAGACTATGTCCGCCACGTGTACCACTAATTGATTGAGCGTAACCTATAAATTCGCCCATTTCCCATAGATGAAAGAACTTTGTTCCACCTGCAACTGGAATTTTAGCTCGGGCAAGACCGAGGGCGAGATCTATTTGAGATGTATTTAGACAGACGCACCCGTGCAGGCTGTGATATACGTATCCTAACGCATTTGGGAGACGTATCCAAACTTCGTATCCAGCCGGATTCCATCCAACAACATTCAGCAAATCATCAAGCAAAGATTTTTGATCCCTAAATTCTTCCCTACCGGATTCGACTCCCACTAACGCAATAGTCATTAAGGGAGAAACAATTTCAACTGCCTTATCCACAATTTGAACTAATTGTTCTTTGCTTTCAGGTTTTTGTCCATCTAATTCACCTTGCCGCCATTGGACCAAGTCTTTAAATGCCTTTGGTCGAATTTGCTTGACAAGTTCCCTCCATCCAAGTGTATCTCCTGCACGGACGAGTTTAGACGCTGTTTTGTAAGCCTCGGATGTGGATTCAACGTGCTCCGGAATATCAGTCAGTTGTGTATCTAATTCTACAGAAGGAAATGGGCTTTTTCCCAAAGGAGGCTTCTCTATAATTGGCATTTCGTGGAGTTCACGAATTAATTTTTCACATTCCGCGTCGAATTGGTTGTCATTTGTAAAGTCAGCATAAACGCGTGTTCCTAAAAATGTTGGTGTTTTTGCTTTTCGTGATGCCTGACGGATAATGGGTATGAATTTGTCTGTCCCTAAATTCTGAACAAGTTCAGCGTTTACAATCATCCGCTCGTAGCCGACACCGCCTTCGTCAGCATTTGCCTTGCTCACATATTTATCTGTGCAAATAACCAGCACCCTATCAGCGTTCACGATGCCATGTTCCATAAATCGTGTTACATCATCGCCCAGTCCAAGATCCCATTGGTCAAGTATTGCATCGATCCCATCACGGCGAAGTCGCGCAGCAAGTTCGGATACCCACTGCTTGTGCTCTGGAGAATCGTGAGAATATGAAATGAACACTTTAGGATTTTTCGCCATCATTTTTCATCTCCTTTGGTATAAGCGCGATATTCCAGTAGTGCCGATTTGCCGATGATGTCAATGATGCGAACTATTAATTCTTTTCCATCAGTATCAGTAAGTAGTAAATCCTCCCCCGGAACGAAATGCGTCGGCTGCTTTTGTCCTTTATTTATCGCAATGTTAGAGGTATAGAGAAAAGGTCGATCATAAGGGTCACGAATCAGATTTATTTTTCCTGACAAGCCTGGCAGATTGCCCTTACCTTCAGGAAAGAGTGCTGAACCCCCTTTATGCAGAGATTGCATTTTAACGGTAAGTTTGCCTTGTGTTGGCACCCAATTGTGTTTAAGATATGCGGTGCAACCATCTGCAGTTACGAATACGGTCATCGGCAGATTTACGGCGGGCAATTTGATATGTACATTACCACCGCCAGCGGTGAACCTGTGTGCCACCACATGATTCTGAAACAGGATTAATACATCTACTTTCCGGAGGGTAGAATCTGGCAGATCGCATTGGACAGAAGCCTCTACGCGTGTCACTTCAGTGGCAGCTGCTGGAATTGTGAGAATAAGTTCAGAATCATCTATGAGTTTATACCGAGGCGATTTTCCACTTAAAGCCTTCGTTTCGCGAAAAATGATTGGCACGCCGTCTCCGCGTCTTTCCATGAAGAATTGTCGATCTCCTGATCCTCGGATGCTTTCAACAGGTATTCGGCCGAGCATTGAGGTAAGTGCGTCGTTTCGCGTTGATTGGCGTACTTCCATACTATCAATTGTGAGGTTGTTTGGTAGGTTGCCGGGAGAATTAATTTCAATGCGGTCTATGAACATCGAGAGCCGAATCTTACTACCCTGCATTGTGTAATCGCGATGGGCAACCGCGTTGACGATTGCCTCAAAGAGTGCCTTTTCACTGTATTGCGGTAGGTCAATGCGAGCGGGATTTTTGTATGCCCCGACACGCATGTTGCGCACAGCGAAGACAACCGCTTCAGCAATTTGTCGGTTCAAGGGTCCTGTAATTGTTTGTGCGTCTATCTGCCCGGATGCCTTATCTGCTCCTTGATAGTAAGTTGCAGTGATACAAGCGTTGGGGAGCCATTCCTCTGGAGAGCGGGTGCACAAAAGAATGCCTGCTACAGTTGCCCGTGTTGTGTCGTTTTCATCGTTGGTCAGAAGCCCCATCTTTTCCAACGCCAATTCAGGTGCCGCAGCACCCTCGACACTCAGCAGTGGTTTCCAAAGGGATTCATCTAAGGATCCAAAGCCTGTTCCCGGAACCGGCTGCTTGTCAAACCAAAGAAAGCGTGATTGTGCGCGCTGTTGCGCAAGACGCAGCCGTTCATCACTCGTCATCGGACGTTTTGAGCTGCCAACTCGGTGGTAACTACCGCCAGGGCTGTCGTGTTGTGTGTCGCCTCGCTCAACTTGGACAACCAAGAACGGTCTGCCTTCTTCTATCTCCCTACGAACGATAATAGGTCGGATAGGTGGCTCAATCTTGTCGGTGCAAACCTCAGTCAAGAGTCGTTCCAGTGCATCCATTTGCTCGCGCGACATGCCTTGAACATCTCCACTGTCGGTTACACCACACAATAGCACACCACCAGCCGTATTGGCAAATGCGGCGAGTTCATTTGCGAGATCGTCCCGACGCGGACTCTTGGGAACATTTCCTGCGAACACTATTTCCTTGAATTCCCAGTGGCTATCTTCACCTAAGCGGATGTGGCGTTTGATTTCTTCGTCACTGAAATTCATGAGTCCTCTCCGAATCCGAGCATTTGCAAATTTTTCGCGATAGCATCATCTAATCGCCTTGCCTCTGCCATTTTATTTGTGTTTGTGTCTGATTTTTTTCCCATAATTTTTTTACAAGGTCCTATTACAAGTCTACAAAACAAAAACACCTTGGGTAACGAATCATTTCCTTAAAATGATACCACATTTGGCATAGAAATTCAACGGTTTTAATTGCGGAATATAGGCGTTGATTGCCCGAATTATGGGGAAAGAATGGTAGAAGAACACGGATTGAGGGGTGCGGTTGGTGACCGCACCCGCTTTTGGAGATACTATTCAACGCCCGACAGAGGGTTGCGGGGGCCAGTGGAGTCCGCGTTGACCGGATAAGGATCGGTTTGCCGAAGGACGATACGCACGGTCAGGTAAGCCGACGAGTTTGCCGTCTTCTATCCATTTTTCGTCGCTGCCGTAGAGTTCACCGATGAGGAGGTCCGTTAGTCTCTCAAGGGTTTCAGCGTGTGCTGGTGAATCGGCGAGGTCGTTTAACTCCCTCGGATCCTCTTCCAGATCGAAGAGTTGTCGGTAGTTGCCGGTGGCGTAGTAGATAAGTTTGAAACGTCCCTCGTGAATCATACGGGTCGCGCTGCCGCCTTCACCACATTCGCCGTACAACCACTCGCGTTTCTCGTCCCCTACCATCGGTATTCCGTCTACGGTGTCGGGGATATCGATCCCTGCGAGGTGGAGGAGTGTCGGCATAACGTCCTGCCATCCGACGAGTCGGTCATCGACCCGATGATGCCCTACACGTTCATCACCAGCAGTGCCGACGAGAATCATCGGGACGTTGGCAGAATCTTCGTAATAGAGCCGTTTCGCCCACATTTGATGGTTGCCGAGCATGTCACCGTGATCAGAAGTGAACAACAGAATCGTGTTGTTCAACAGACCTTCTTCCCGCAAAGTGCCGATAACAATACGCAGTTGATGGTCAATGTGCGTACAAAGCGCGTAAAAGGCTTGACGTGCGGAACGCACCAGATCCTCATTGTAGAGTGAATTCTGTTTCTGGCGTGATTTGAGTGGTAAAGGTAAATTCTCAGTCTCTTTTGCCCATTCGCCACAATACGGCATATCTACGTCAATATCACGGTACATGTCCATATAACATTGGAGGGGTGCTAACGGCGGATGTGGGTGGCAATAGGAGAGATACCAGAACCCGGGACGGGTCGGGTCTCGGCGTTTAATCATCCGTACCATCTGTTGCGTGCTCCAGTTTGTTACGTGGCAGTCTTCAGGGAGATGCCAAGGTCTGTTGAGGTAATCGTTGTTGCACATACCGTGTGCGAACTGCTGACCGGCATAGCCTCTATCACCGAGAAAGAGTTCATAATCGTCAATGGCACCGTATTGCAATCTGCCTTCCTCACCTAAGAGTACGTCGTCGAACCCGATGCGATCGCGTTGCGGATAGACGTGCAGTTTACCGACAGCGTAAGCCTGATAGCCGGCATTGCGAAACGTCTGTGCGATTGTTGGGAGTCCGTCTATCCCCTTCCGGTCATTGAAAACTCGGTCTTTGTGGGTGCGGGTTGTGGCACCGGTCATCAAGGTTTTCCGTGCCGGGACGCAGACCGGACATTCGCTGTATCCGCGTGTGAATCGGGTGCCAGCACGCGCAAGCGTATCAAGGGTCGGTGTTTGGATAGCGGGATGTCCGCTGACACCGAGGAGCGAGTTGGGCCAATGGTCAGTAGAGATAAGCAGAACGTGTGGTTTGTCAGCCATAGGGGCTCCTTTATATTTGCATCACTGTAGTATTTGTTAAATAGGGGGAATCAAATTCTGTCATGCAGTCTGCGTTGCATCCGGGAACCGGAAACAGGCGCACCGATAACGGTTTGGTCAGTCGATTAGAGAGGGAGGCAACGTCCGTTAGAATAGCAGCGATTTGAGATATTGAGGCATCGCCCGGTATAGGGATTGTATCCAACCCGGTTCCACAGACAGTCGAATAGAGGAGCAGGCTGTCGAGGTTAAAATAGCCTGCTTCACTTCTTGCACCGAGTCCGACATCTTCGAGTACAGGGAGCATTAATCCTGAGTATCCACAGAGCGGTAAATCGAGTGATTTGAGCGTCTGTGTCAATCCCGCAGCGACTGTTAAGGTGCCACGTTCACCGAAGTACCCCGGTAGTTGGGGTTCTATTGCATAAGCGATGCTCTCATCCCCCATCGGTGCAGGTGAGACATCTATACCGACAAACCGTATACCCCACTCCTGCGCCAGTGTCTCTGCCAGCGCGACAATCTTCTGTCCTTCTGTTTCCATGACGGTTTTTAGGTTTTGCAGCGCGGTTTCCAGATTCGGTGCCTCTGTGAAAGCGTGTTGTACGAGGTCTGCTGCCTGCCATCCGATGCCGAAGTTCGTCCGTGTGTCCTGCCAGGATGCTGCGGGGAAAAATGGCGTGTTCGGTGGGCAATTCATCAGTACTGCGAATCGGAGGTTGCCGTAGCCAGCGTCGGTTTGGTGTGCGATCTGTTGAATGATCCTCGCGGCGTTTTCGGCGATACCCGATGCCACGTCTCCAGAAGGGGTCGTAAGGGTGACCGTTGCGAAGAGTGTTTCGCTTTGGACAATCACATCGGCGACACGAGATAGGTGCGTTTCTGTGTGTCGTTTCTCCGGTAAGATCGTCCCTAAACTCAGGAACTCGACACCTAATGCCCGAGCTTCGGACTCCAGGGCAAGGATTGTTTCCACATCTCGTGCCGTATCCCAGATTTGGGTACTGACGCGGGTTGTTTGGACATCGTAACCGTTTGCTTCAAAATAGGCTTGACTGGCGGCGTTAAACTTCGCGGCACGTTGAAGTTGATAGGGCGCGAAGGGGAGCGGGATACCTGTCGTAATGGTTCGGATCTTCATTTTCTTTATTAACTGTCGCAAAGCGGGTGGTAAGGCTTTTTGATACAATCATGTACCTTTGCCGGAGCCGTCTTAATCCGTTGGATAAGACTCATTTTCTTTCTGGAAGGAGGGTGTAGCGTTCCTATTATACGCCCAAAAAGTATCATCATGATATATCTATAGCATCTTCGCCATAAAGTCCGATGTGTCGATAACGCTCGAACCTTTGCTCGACGAGTTGTTCCGGTGACATCTCTATCAATTCGGAAAGATGCTTGCGTATTGCGCGTCTGACGTTGCGTGCTGCGGCATCAGGGTCTCTATGTGCGCCGCCGAGCGGTTCACGGACGACCTGATCAATGATACCTAATTTGAGGAGGTCCGGTGCGGTAGGTTTATAGCCTTCGGTCGCTTCCGGTGCGTGTTCGCCTTTGTCCTTCCATACGATTCCACTACAGGCTTCAGGCGGTGCGACGCAATAGACGGCGTACTCCATCATCAGTACTCGGTTTCCGAGTGCGATTGCCAGTGCTCCGCCGCTTCCACCTTCACCGATAATAATGACCAGCATCGGAACACGAAGTACCATCATCTCTGCCAGGTTTTCGGCGATCGCCATCGCCTGTCCGTATTCTTCGGAACGGAGATCGAAGTGCGCGCCGGGTGTATCGACAAAACAGATGATAGGACGGTTGAACTTATTTGCTAACTGCATCAGCCGCCTCGCTTTGCGATAGCCTTCGGGGTGCGTGTAGCCGAAATTCATCTCCTGTCGTTCTTCGAGATTCGTGCCTTTCTGCTGTGCGAGATAGACGACGGGTTGTCCATCAAACCATGCGAAGCCGCCGATGAGTGCTCGGTCGTCGCCGTACAATTTATCGCTGTGAAGCTCGGTGGGTTCCTCAAGGAGTGCCTCAATATAGAAAGGAGCTTGCGGACGTTGTGCATGGCGTGCCAACCGCACTTTATCCCAACGACTTATTTTTTGGAACGTCTGTTTTGTAAGCGTATCCGCGTTCTGTTTTAGGGCATCCATCCCGTCTGTGAGGTCTAATTCGGGATGTGCTTCTGCAAATGCCGCTAACTGTGTGAGGTGGCGTTCCAATTCAACGAGAGGTTTTTCAAATTCGAGTTCTGTTGCGTTCATATTTATTGGCTTTCGGGAACCTTCGGCTTTCGGCAGTCGGTTAAGAGGTGTTTAATCCAATCGAAACCTATTAACCGGCTGCCGAGAACCGATACCCTATTTTTGGCTGCCGATTGCTGGCAGCTGATTTCTAAAGGATTCACGCAATTTTCTACGTATTAGCTGCGTCAGGCGGGGTTACAAACCCCGCCTGCAACGGGGGATGCGTGAGTCCTATTCTATTCAGACTCACGCGCTTCACGACTCAGACCAATCCAGACACAGACTCCCATGCCTAATAGCACAATTGCAAACGGGAAACCGGTCGCGAGGGAGGCAGCCTGTAAGGCTTTTAACCCTCCACCAAGTAAGAGCGCGATAGCAACCAGACCCTCCGCAGTGCACCAGAATACACGTTGTGGTATGGGTGCGTCAACTTTACCGCCCGCTGCGATGATGTCAATGATTAGAGAACCGGAGTCTGACGAAGTGACGAAAAAGATGATGGTCAACGTCATTGCGACACAAGAGAGGAGTGTTGCCCACGGAAGTCCTTCAAACATTTTGAAGAGTGCGAGTTCGTACTTAAATATTTCAACTTCCTCGGTTACACCGGTGATCCCCTCAGCGAGGAACTGGTGGATAGCAGTGCCGCCAAAGGCACTAAACCAGATCAAACATAACAGTGTTGGTAGGAGCAGGACGAAGATAACAAATTCTCGAACGGTGCGCCCCTTTGAAATTCGGGCAATAAAGGTGCCGATGAAGGGTGCCCAAGCGATCCACCATGCCCAGTAAAATGTCGTCCACCCGTGGTAGAAACCGGTATCCTCGCGCCCGATCCAGTTGCTAAGTGGTACAATCTTCATGATGTATGTACCGAGTCCTGTGAAAAGCGTCTTGAGGATATAGAGCGTTGGACCGAGAAGGATAATAGCCGCCAATAATAAAAAGGCGAGGATTATGTTGAACTGACTCAGGCGTTTGATACCGACATTAATACCTGTCATCACCGAAATCAGAGCAATGGAGGTAATTACAACGATCAATAGAACCATAGTAAGCGTGTTTGCAGGTATTCCGAACAGGTGATTAAGTCCGGAGGTTACCTGTTGTACACCTAATCCGAGGGAGGTTGCGAGTCCAAATATCCCTGCGAATATGGCAAAGGTATCGATGATATGTCCGGGCCATCCCCATATCGCGTCCCCAAATATAGGGTAGAAGGCGGATCGGATGAGGAGCGGCAGCCCGCGATTGTAGGCGAAAAATGCGAGGGCAAGCCCAACGACACCGTAGATCGCCCATCCTTGTAGTCCCCAATGGAAGACCGTCGTCGCTATACCCACGGAAGCCGCCGTTTGAACCTTGGGGTCCGAAGCGTCAGGGACGTTTTCAGCGTTGTAGACCGTCTCTGGATCGTAAATTGTTTCTGTTCCGAGTGGCGAATAACTACCACCCTGAAAATAGGTAATCGGCTCCGACACACCGAAAAACAGCAGCCCGATGCCGACACCCGCTGCAAAAATCATAGCAAGCCAAGTTAAATAAGAGTATTCGGGTTTCGCATCTGCGCCGCCGAGGCGGATTTTGCCGAGCGGTGAAAACGCCACAACCAAGCAAAACAGGAAGACAAGGTTCGTAGAAATCATGAACAACCAGTCAAGGTTGGTGGTGAGCCAGATTCTGAGATTACTAAAAAGTGTTGTAGCGGTTTCTTGGAAAATGAGTGAGCCAAGAATAAAAATAACGATAGCAATACTGGAAATAACAAATACCGGTGTCAGGTAGATCTCTAAACCGAACAGTCTCCTGTACCTGCTTTCTGGCATCTGATGCGGCATCTGTTGGGGTTGTTGTCCTTCTTCGTGCATTTCAAAGTTCTCCTTTTTTAACAGATTGTCAGTTGTTGGTTAAAGGATTAACTGAAAATTACTTAGAAATAGTAGCCGAAGTTAAGGTTTAGTCTATAATTCCACTTTTTCTCATCGTAATCTTCGTTTGCAGCGAGGTTACCCGCCCCATCGTTCCCAACAAAAGGGTTGCCATCAGAGAATGCAAAATCACTATAGACATAGAGTGAACCGAAGAGCGTCCAACTTGCTCCGACAGTTATAAGCGTACTCGGGTTAAAATCCTCTGCTGTTTTAAAAATAGAACTGTATTCCACATAAGGTGTGACACTATCAAGCCATGAGATACTTGAAGTATTAATGCCTTCATAACGCAGCGATACAGCCGGTACGATGCCGTTAGATGCAACCTCGTCTGGGAAATCGTAAGCTCCCATGAGAATCGTATCTCCGGTGCCCCAAGGCGTTTTGTCAGCGATAATATGGTCGTAATAGGAGAACTGTGAAAAGAGCGTAAAGTTGGCATACGAGTTCTTCATGTGTGCGGAAAACGCGTAGTGACTTCCATTCTCATCGTCCGCTACATTCGTTGCTTTCAGTCCCCCGTATTGAAACGACACACCTACGTCAGCGATATTCTCAATTGCGTAGATTGCGCGGACGTTAAATTGATGTTGCTCATCGTATCCTTCCTCATCATCTCCATCCTCACTAATTCTCCGTGTTACAACGTCATAAGCATAGCGAGAACTGTTGAGGCTATAATCCCCGTCGGTTTGGAATTCGCTTTGTAAATAGTACGCGACATCATACGTCAACTTGTCAAAAGAACCGGTCCATCTGACCCCTAAATCAGGATCATCTGAGAGACCGACATAAAAATGCTGGTCAAAAAACCAACTTGAAGAAACACCGTAAGGTCCCGGACCAAAAGGCACACGTACAATACCTGCTTTAAGTGAACCTAAGTCTTCCAAATTATAGCCTAACCAGGCAGTATGTATCATACTGTATCCGCTGGAAGATCCGAACCATCTTGGATACCAACGGTATTCCAATCTACCGATGATGTTATTAAAGTCAAGGTCGGCATTGATACGGAGAATCTCAAGATCGACATCGCCAATACCATCGCCTCTACCATCTGTGTAAGTTCCGTATACGTAATTGGCCCGCATCGCCCCGCCGATTTTAATCGGACTTTTTTTGGCTTCTACGGCATCAACTGCTTCCGCAGTCTCTTCGGTTGTATCAGCGATTGCAGCAACGGCAATCAGCAAAAAGGCAACACTGAAGCAGAACAGAAAACTGATTCGCTTAATTAGTGATGCTTCCATTTGTTTCCTCCTAATAAGGAATTCGCCCACAAACGAGTTGTGGGCGAGTTAGAGATTGGTTTATTACATCTGTCCCATATTTTGCATCATCATTATCATGTTGATGGCTTGCTTGAAGTCACCGAGTGTGAGCAGTAGATTTAAACCGACACTGTTCTCTTGTGCCTTCGCAGAAAAACCGATGCTGTAGCTTTCCGGCATATTCATAAACATCCCAGCAAACATTTGCATCGCTGCGGCAGCGTTCGGATCTGCCTTTGACACAATAGGTATGATGCTTTTCACCAGGGTTACCGGTGATACTGCTAAGAAGACATTATTGTCGGTTCCAAGCACCTCAATAAGTCTCTGATAACTCGGATTTTCAACGAAGCTTTCACCCATTTCAGATGTTCCATCCAATGCAGGTGCATCTTCCTCGTTAGCATCTACATCTGTGCTTTCACCCATTCCAGATTTTCTATCCAATGCTTCTGTAATCATTTCGGCACTTCCGACAGAAAAAAAGAGTTGGTCTTCGTGAAAGGCGTAGTACCAGTGCCATTCCTGTGGGAACATCCCAGCAGCTTCAGGCGGTATCTGTTCAAAAACCGAACCGAAATTGGGGAAGACGTAGCTTTTAATTTCCACGTTGTTGTGCATCATAGAGGCACCGGCATGCGCCCCATCGTAGATATTTAATCCCGGCGAGTTCCCAATGACATCGCGCAGGACCCCCATAGTGTTGAGCATTTGCTCAATGAACATGTTTTCCATATATCCCTGTGCCTGTTGTTTATCCTTCACGGTATAGACGATCAGATAATCAGGGATAACACTCTCGCTAAAATTGACCGCGAAACCGAGCTCATCGCCGAGAGATTCATAGAACGTCGTTATCTGCTGCGTGAGTTCATCGATTTTCTTTTGGTGTTCCGGCATCTCTGCTGAAAACATTTTTAGCCATATCATGTTCAAATCGATCATGAGTTTTTGGTCCACCTGATAGGCACCATTCACGAAAGCGAGATTTGGGAGATCGTTAAGGATCGCCAACTCGTCAGGAATCATCTTTTCTAAGGACTGCTGAATTTCGCTGCCGTTCTTGAATTTTAAAGACGGTGCGAGTTGAACATCGGTTCCCTTAACTTCAAGCGTCGCGCTTAGTGATTCTGATTGCTCAAGGAAGTTTATGGCTGTGGTGAATAGACTTCCAAGAAATGGAGCCATCGCCATAGCAGTAGGGTCGCTTTCTATGCTGTCTCTCATTGATTCCGATTCGCTCTCAAGGGAAGCTATCATGAGAGGTGCGACTGCTTCGAGATTAAAGTGGAGTGCAACTTGAGCATCGCGCTCCACAATATCTGTGAGGAATGCGCTATAGTCGGGATTGGTTATGATAGATGGCTTTGACCCTTTATAGGCATCAATAACGTTTTCGCAGACCTCGGCAGATTGTGAGAAAACGAGCGTATTCTCTAAAATAGCGAAATGACCGCTGCCGCCGGTCGCGCTCCAATAGGTTACGCCATTATATTCGGTCGGGTCGCTGCCTTCGCTTTCAGCGTCAATCACCTGCTTCATGGCTTCAGGGTCCGTTAGATGGACGGTTGCGGAGAGATTAGGTGAATCTAAAGTGGTCATGAAGACTGCGAAATCTTGGTCCAGATCCAGTCCGATTTCCTCTAATTCAGCGAGGCTTTCAAACCCAGCACCGAAGGTATTTGCTAAGATTTCAGCGAGGACTTCCGGTGTATCGTCTGTCGGTATTAAGTCTGTCACCAACGTGTTAATGCGATAATCCAATTCAAGGAGACTCGGACAATAGACGAGTCCGATTGCTTGCTCAGGAATCAGATGTAGTACACTACCTTCCGGGATTTCTGATGTTGTAATTGTCTCTTCAGGTTTAGTTTCGTGGTGTGTTTCTGCTTCAGGCGGGTGCGGTTTCTCTTTGAGTTCCGCTTCAGGGGAATGTGATTTTTCGTCAACATCCGCTTCAGGGGAATGTGGTTTCTCTACCAGTTCTGCTTCGGGTGACTGTGGTTTCTCTTTGAGTTCCGCTTCAGGGGACTGCGGTTTTTCGTCAGCATCCGCTTCAGGGGAATGTGGTTTCTCTACCAGTTCTGCTTCAGGCGAGTGCGGTTTCTCTTTGAGTTCCGCTTCGGGTGAATCTGGTTTGTCACCCATTTCTGCTTCGGGTGAATCTGGTTTCTCCGCCATTTCCGCTTCAGGTGTGGCTGAACCATCTGCCATTTTTTTATCTGGCATGGGAGATGTTTCTGCCATTTCTGGTGTTGATGTTTGCTCCTTTGCACTACAACTGATAAATACAGATGTTGTCAGGAGTAGGAGTGCGATAAGGGGCAACGCCAAATATTTCTTCATCGATTTTCTCCTTAGTAATCACAGTTTCTATTGAAATTAACAGCGTTAATTTTGGGTTTTTGCGATTTTCTCTTGCAGTTCGTCGATTTCTGCGTTGGAAGTTAGCACGCCGATTTCGACCTCATAATGTCTGCGTCCACCGGGTTCGATATATCTTATAGAACCGCGTTCACGTTCTTTTGCGCGTCCTTCTACGCCGCAGTTTGAGGGTTCTAACCCAAAAACATAAGTGCCTTCACCGCACATTTTCCATTGGACAAAGTTTGGGAACTGTGTTTTGTGGTAGCGGACAGATACGCCGATACCTTGTCCCTTGTTAAAGTTGCGGTTTACGAGTGCGACACGGATATGATTATCGACATCGGGTTCCATTTCGTGGTAAAAGGCTTGCTCTTGGAAATCAACTGTTGGTGGTTCACAGAGGTTATAATTATTTAGATTTGCGGCGGCGATGTCGTCGCGCGGGGTTACTTGCGAGGAGGGTGCGAGCAGCTCGCTATCTTGGGTGAGGATCGGGAATCCGACATTAATATGGAAGAGGTACATGTGCGGTGTATCTTGGTATCCTAAATTTTCGACAATGTCCTCAATATGCAACGTACGTGAACCGAGTTCTGTCCAGATTCTACGGGTTCGCAAAAGGTTTTCACCTAAAGCTGCGGTCTCTCTAACTTTCCCTTGTGCCCATAACATATAGCGGTGTCCCTCCCACCGACTATCGACCCAAATGTTCTTTGCGGGGATGTTTGAGACTCTACCGTGGAGTCCTAATGCTTCGCCATCATCTTCGTTAGGTACGCCGACTTGTCGCATACCGCAGGTTGTTAACAGCCCGCCGTAGAAACTGCGTAGCCAGCCGATACCTTCAGGTTCATAATGTGCAGGGTTGACATCGCCTGTGCTCGAACGCCAGCAGAGGGGGATTCCCTGATACTCAGCATAAGAGATGTCTAACCCACGGCTGGGTAGCACCGTGAAATTTAAGCCGCTACCGGTTCGGAAGTCAATCGCGTCAACGCCTTTTTCGTTGCCATCCGTCAGTTGATACATCTTGGCATGTGCAATTTGGGATATATCTCCGACGTGGCGAAGCAGCTGTGTTCTGTCATACGTTGCTCCATATAGGTTTATCAATTCAAGGTTCTCCTTTGAGGTGCAGCTTGATAATTCAATTTATTTAAACGTCCTTATTTTTGAGTCTGTTTACAACATGTTTGATACGAAAAAGAATTATAGCATAGTGCAGAAAAAAAGCAAATGTTTCATTTTGGAGGAGTTGGTAGAGAGCGCACCACGGATATACAAATTCGTTTTCCCATTGTGCTGACTCTGGATTTTGTGGTATTATTAATCTCGTCAAGGGAGTATCAATAATAAAAAAAGAACAAGCTGTCGCCTACCTTGAGATGACCTTAGAGGTTGCTGATGCGCGTATTGCTTGATGAAAATCTACCGCATCAGCATGGATCAAAAGGAGAGAAGAAGGTATGAAAGAAATTAAAGATGAACAGGTTACCAGTATATCCAAGGCGAAAACTTTAGAAGATATAGCTGATTTCTGGGATACACATAGCTTGGCTGACTATTGGAATGAAACGCATGAAGTTAATTTTGAGGTCCGGATGCAGCGTAAGTGTCGTATAACACTTACACCAGAGATATATGAAAAGATTGAAAAGGTAGCACGGGAGCAGGGTGTCCTACCCGAAACCTTAGTCAATTTGTGGTTGGCTGAACACCTCCAAGGGATTGAACCAACCTAATGCTTCCAAAAAAGGGTGACAATACCGGCAATCATCAGCGCGATGGACCATAGCATATCTAAGTTAAACCACGCTTTACGGAGCAACGCAAGTCCTACGACCTCATAAACGATAACCGCCACAATCCCTGTCACAACGAAAAAACTGAGCGTATGCACGCCGACTGCAGATAACAACATCACCGTACTATCGGTCACGCTTGCGGTTGCGTGGTGTGTATGTGCAGCATGTGCCGAAGCCTCAGCAGGCATCCGTAATAAGAGAGGTGCCAACATCAAACCTGCCCCGTGTGCGGAAGCCATCAGGAAGGACCAGATCGTTAAATCCTTGAAGTTAACGCGCATTCCGACCCATTTCGGGTGTCGTGCCCGGAAAAACTTATACATACCGAAACCGAACAGGACAACAGCACACGCGATGCGCAGAACACCCTCCGGCAGTTGCCGTTGTGCCAAGGCGATGACGAACACGACAACGGCAATGGATATCGCGTGTCCGAGTGCCATCGGGAAGAGTGCACCGATAACGGCACCCCTCCGTTTTTCCTGCATGCCTAAAGCCACCGCAAAAAGCCAACCCATCCCCGGATTAATACCGTGAAATGCTCCGAGACCGAGCATACCCCACCATGAAATAGTATCCATAAAAATGCCTTTCTGAATACGGAAAAGTCTAATATTTAGGATTTACATAATAAACATTGCAGGCGGGGTTTGAAACCCCGCCTGCGGGCGTGCGCGTAAGTCCTATGGATAACAAAAAGTATCGGACGAACTATCGCCACCTTGCAAACGAATCTGATGGGCGCGACTGTCGCCGAAACCTACGAAGAAGTTAGGATCCAATTCCAATCCGCCGTCCGGATTCACATCAGCCTTCACCATCCATCCGTTTGCGCCGTCTGGGTAGAACTGATTATCCCAGGCGACGTAGAGGGAATTCGTGAAATAGAGGCGTTTGCCATCGCGACTCAATTCAACCATCTGGGGTCCGCCACTGACGGGTCCAGCAGCCGGATGCGGGTGCGATTTTGTAATACCGCCAATCTTCACGGTGCCAGTATGCTTCGGGTTGAACGGATCGGAAACATCGTATTGCAACAACTCACCGGTACCCCAACAAGAGACGTAGAGGAATTTATCATCCAAGGAGAGGATATGATCCGTGACAAGGGGTGGAATCATGCCGATGTCCTTCAAAGCGGGTGGCAAATCATCTGGATTTTCTGGTGCTTGCGCCGGAATATCAATGATTTTCTGGATGCCCCAGTCGTCTCCGTCTTTGTACCACGTCCAGATGGAGCTGGAGAGGTCGTTCATATTCAGTACAGCATTGACGAATCCGTAAGCCTTTGTTGGGTCGTGTGCGGGACGTAGTTCCAAGATCATCTGGTAGTCATCGCCGAGGTCCAAGGTCTGGATGTTCTTCCGATGGCGGATATCCCAAATATGGATTTTATGCCCGAACTTGCGTTCACCCAAGTCTTCGAGACTCACGCCGTTCTCAATCATTCCGGGATAGCCCCACTCACTGGTAACAGCGATGTCGTATCCGAGATGCCACCAGAAATCGTAAGAGAGGGATTGAGAGCCGCGTTCAACTTCCCATTGCCCCAGGATATTAAAGTTGTAATGATCCATGAGGAATATCCCGCCGGGACCCTCTTCGGAACCTGCCGAGGCGAGCGCGCTGATATAGATACCTTCGGGTCCACAATGGACTGTATGTGGACGGGTATATCCGGATCGGTCTTCAACTTCCTTGGCATCCAAAGTTTTAATAAGTTTCGGTGCCTTGGGGTCCCCCTTCACATCAAGGATATAGATATGGGAACCTCGGAGTGCTGGCACAACGAGATAGCGGCGTTCTACGTAAGGGTGCGGCGCGTAGGGACAGAGTGCTGCACTGCATGCGTTCCATCCGAAATGATGGATTTCGTCCCGAACACCGAGTTCCAATTTATTGACAATCTGACCATAAGTATCAGACCCTTCGTTGAGGTCAACCACACACATAGCATCGGGTTTTCCATCGTCCCGAGGTGCAGCGACATAAGCAAGTTCTTCAATAGGTGCCTCAATCGCCATCTTCGGCGACGGGTAAAAGGTTGGGTCTGGTTTCCACTGTTGTAACAAGTTTATTCTCCTTTTTCAGAGTTTTCGGTTGTTAGCGTACTGGTTATCAGTTTTCAGTACGGTTTTTCTGCGAAAAACCTTTCAGTTTTCAGACAGAGGAAGCCTTGGAACTATCCAAAATCTCTTGTAACTGATAACTGACGACTGACGACTGTTGCTATTTTTCATCGGTTTGTGCGATCAAGCCAACCCGGTAGCTTGATGTTTTCAGAGAGTTCCCACGCAGTCAAATAGAGCGAAGCCGTCCAACGTACGCCTTCGCGCGCTTGATTGTTTGTGAAATCAACCAATGTGGGTGTCGGGTTTTTCAGGTCTTTCCAGTCCTCCGCGAGTTCGTAGACGCTGTCCACTAAACTGAATCCTGTTTTAACCTGTTTTATTATTGCTGGCATTAAGTCACCAACGGCTTTAACCTCTTGTGCTTTCGCGAGTTTTGTCGGATCCAGTTTCAACATTTCAATAGCTGAATCGACTTTTTCATGGATACCGGCATGTAAGCGTGTTCCGTCCTCCTGAACAATGCCGTCGAAATGAATTGTCAGGTGCAACGGTTGACACATATCCTGGGCATAGTGTGCGAGAAACCCGGCATAGAGAAAGCATTTGTTCTGGATCATCGGATTGTCGGGCCACTTCCGATACTCTGCGAAAGCAAGAGCGAGCCGTTCTGTCCATTCTGCCACCGCATACGGGAGTGTACCAACTGTCCGGGGTGCAAGTCCTAACTCCGCACACAACTTAATGTGTGCCTCGCGTCCGTCTGGGATCGGATGCTCTTTTAGCAATTCCACATCGATGTAATGTTCACCGTATTCAGCCTGTCGTGCGTGCGGTATGCTACGATCCTTGGATAGGTCTGGGTCGTAGGCACAATGAGCGATCATTTTTCCGGCGGATCGGAAAAATTCGGGCATCTCTTCGGGAAGTACCTTGACGGATGCCTGTGTCATGATATCGTGTCCGCCGCCCCACCATGCCCACGCTGGTGTGATGAGGAATATCGAAAATAGAATAAGAATGTTACAGAAACGTTTCATGCTTCTCCTTTTTATCAGTCAGCGGCGAGATAATCCTCAGCGTTCGTTTCCTGCCACTGGAACTGCTGTTCAGTTGTTTCATGCGGTTTAAACGATGTCGCGATCGTCTCAACGGCGGGTCCAACGATGTCAATCTTGCTTAGGTCTGCGGTGCCGTATCCCATTTCGTTGGCATAATAGAATAGCCCGATCTCCAAGGGTTCAAACCCCATCGCCTTTGACGTGACTGCATCCGCTGCGAACACATCTCCACTGACGATGGCAATCCCGAGCGGAACGGAATCGGTGCCACCGGGTCCGTTGCCTTGTAGTCCGACGGTGCCGTCAACGATAGCGATGTCGGGTTTGAGATACTTTGAAAGCCTGAGCAGATTGATATTCAGCGTTTGCGCTTCGCGTGGTAGCATCCGGTCTGCGTGGCTATGGTAGCCGTGCATTTTAATCCGATCCTCTTTATGCAGGGTGCCCATAATCATATTCTTCATCGCGAGTGTCACGACTCCAGCATCATGCGTTTTAGCAATAGCAACAGAAATCGTGCAAGGACAATCGAGGACGGTCTTCGGCATGCGGACGGTCTCTTCGTCGCGTCCGGAGAGAAACACTTTCGTCTCGACCCATTCGGTCTCTTGATGCAAATCGACGAGCCGGATCGGGACATCGTATTCTGCTTGGAGTGCCTCGTAGCCGAAAATTTGGAACGCCTCGCCAGAAAATTTCTCATTCGCGCCTTCGGCGATGATGACCTCTTTCGGTGGTTGTGGCGTGCTCAACAGAAAATCCAATGCACCCCGCATGGCATCTACGTGTGATGAAGCGAGTTGATTTGTGCTGGAGAGGAAATTCGGTTTCAACAGCACCTGCTCCCGGACTTTCGGTGTGAGATCGGTACGTATATTGTCCAACGCCTGAAAAACGTTAGAACGTCGCCTGCCGGTTTTGGCAAGCCCAACTTTGGTGACCATAAACTTTCTCCTTTTCAACGAACGACATAACAATTTCTGAGAATCACTGAACCAGATATATTATCTACGGAAACTTGTCCAGAGATGGTCACAAATTGTCCTACAAACAGAGTCATAAGTTCAATTCTTTTAGTGTCAGGAAATAGGCAGTGAACCTTCGCTAAACCGACACCGCCCAATTCCACGTAAGGTTTTCCACCGATCTGGGAAATAATGGAAAACGGAATTCCGATAGTATCTGATCGGTAACCGATTTCAGAGATTATGCCATAAACTTTAACATCTTCTCCAAGTTGGTAATTACCAAAAACCAATTCATACGCCGGGATGCTATCATCGGATTCGAGAGATTCAAGACCACAACCGATAATACCTGCCGAGAGTGAGAGCATAAAAACTGTCAAAATTATCCTGAATTTCATGATCCCCTCCTGATAAGAAAGTTACGGTACAACGGACTGCCTCTATAAATTATGGGATGGAAGCAGAGAACGCAGGAAACCGTTATGTTCTTCCAACAATGCGATAGCGTCGGTTGCATCTATCCGTTTTGTGAGCATGACAATAGCGACCTTTGCGTGCCCATCTGCCTGTGTTAGTGCTTCCTCGGCTGTCGCTGCATCTACACCCGTGACGGTTTGAACGATCCGAATACTCCGCGCAACCAGTTTCGCGTTAGAGGCGTGGACATCTACCATCAGATTGTTATAGACTTTACCGAGTTTGATCATCGCAGCGGTTGTGAGCATATTCAGCACCAACTTTGTGGCAGTTCCGGCTTTCAAACGCGTTGATCCGGTGATAATTTCCGGTCCGACAATCGGTGTGATGAAATGCGTCACGCACGCCTTTAGGTGTGCGGGTGGCGGCACACAGCAGAGAAATATCGTCGTTGCCCCGATGGCGTGTGCTTCTTTCAATGCACCGATAACGTAAGGTGTTCGTCCACTGCTTGCGATGCCGACGAGTACATCTTGCGATGTGAGTTTACGTTCTCGGATCGCTTGTGCCCCGCGTTCGGGTTTGTCCTCCTCGCCTTCCACCGAACGACGCAAGGCGACATCACCACCGGCAATGATCCCCTGTACCATCTCTGGCGGTGTGCTAAAGGTGGGCGGGCATTCAGAGGCATCCAATACGCCGAGTCTACCGCTTGTTCCTGCACCGACATAAAACAATCTACCACCGGATTGAAAGGCGGCGACACACAGGTCAATTGCGTGTGCGATTGCTTCGGATTCCACTTCTACCGCTGCGACGGCTTTTTTATCCTCTTCATGAAAGATCCGAACGATCTCTGATGCGGATTTCAGGTCTATGTCAATAGAATTCGGATTTCGCTGCTCGGTTGTTGACTGCATGGGCTACTTTACTAATGATAGTTTCCTATGATAACTTCGCTTGCGCTAACAGGACAGCACCGTACGCTGGGTCGTGTTTCGGCAGATGTACGGACGCGTTCGGTGCAATCCGCGCGAACTGGTGGCGGAGTTTATCCGCGAACATCGGTTGATGGATAAGGTTACCACCGTTGAGCACAATATCGAACGTCCCATCGAATCCTAACTGATTAATCACACTGTTTGCAGCGCAGACGAGTTCATCGGTGGCATCGTCAACAATTTGTTCCGCGATCGTGTCCGTTGCTCGGGCAGCGTCAAAGACGACTTCAGCCAATTGTGCGATGGTCTCCCGACTGGCAGCGTGTGTCCAGCGGATGAGTTCGTCCGGTGCGTTCAGTTCGAGTTCATCCAGAATTCGGTGTGTCAAATCTGTAGAACAGCCTCTGCCATCGGCAGCGCGAACGACAGCACGAAGTCCCTTTATGGCGATATCGTAGCCGCTGCCTTCATCACCGAGCAGGTACCCCCACCCACTCGCTCTCGCGTCTTTGCCGTCAGCGTTGATACCGTAGACGATAGCACCGGTTCCTGAGATCACAATCACGCCGTGCTGTTTCTCGGTACCGCCGACGAGTGCGATGTGTGCGTCGTGTGTGAGGATACGATTTTCGCTGATGCCGAGTTCGTCACAAATTCTGCCGATTATTTTTTTATCCTCGGCACGTCCCAAGCCTGCCATTCCCAAACAGAAACGGATAGAATCGGTTGACGGAATTCCTGCTTTTTCACGGAGTTCACCGATGACGTTTTCCAATATAGCCCGCGTCTCTGCCTCACCAACGACGTGGTAGTTTGATGGACCCGATTCAACCTGTGCGAGGTGTTCCCCTGTTTCTGTGGTCAGGATACCGACAGTTCTTGTCCCGCCGCCATCAATTCCGACGATGTACATAATACGCGGATGTAGCACTCCTAAGATGTGTGAGTACGCCCTATTTCGTGCAGTCAAGACTCAAGAACGCACCATTTTGTGCAGAATTTTATGACTATTCTGTAGAGCGTCCAATCCGTACAGTATCCTCCAAATTGGCACAAAACTTGCTATAATCGTACACAGTTATCGGCAATTAGAGGTCGTTCGTCAGTAACATCAGGGTGATTTAGTTTTAACCAAATTATCGGATTTTCTAAATGTTTGATTTTTCTTTTCCAGTTCCGGTGCGGTTACAAACCGCACCTACCGGGCCTGGGGGTTCAAAATTGGACGAAAAAACTGAAAACTAAATAGCCCTGTCAGTAACATCTCTATGACTTGACAATCCAGAGTAGATTCCGTATAATGTAGTTTACCATGAGTAAAAAATAGATGCAATATAAATTTTGTTGGGGGTCAAAATGTTGAAGAAAAACTATCTCGCGCTTATCGTCTTATGTGGTGTCTTTGGTTACTTCGGTTGTTCCGAAGACCCGGTTCAATTTGAGTGGCGCCAAGTTGAAAGCGGGACAAACGAACACCTGTATGGGGTACATTTCTTGGACACGAAACACGGGTGGGCAGTCGGAACTGCGGGGACAATACTATCCAGTGCCGATGGTGGAATGACTTGGAATGCGGCAACTGAATCAAAAGACACTTTCACAGCGGTTAACTTCGCCACCCCGAATAACGGTTGGCTTACGAGTATCGGGAAGGTGCAATATACCGGTAGTGGCGGTGGTTCTTGGCGCATACAACATCAAGTCCGTGGCGTAGGTACTCGACCGCCGGGTGTCTTGGATATGCATTTCATCAGTACGGCTGAAGGTTGGGCAGTCGGCGGATCCGGGACTGTTATCCACACAACAGATGGCGGGAACCGTTGGAAAAGCCAGAGCAATCTTTCCAAGACGCATCTGTGGGGTGTCCATTTTGTGGATTCTGATCACGGTTGGATCGTTGGTGGCGGCGGCGAAAACGAGGACGCTGAGATACTCCATACCCGAGACGGCGGAGAACGGTGGGTTCAGCAGAGAAGTCATACAACTGACGAATTCTTATTTGCTGTCTATTTCGTGAACTTAACGCACGGCTGGATTGTAGGGTCGGATGGACTGATTCTGCGGACGACGGACGGCGGACGGACATGGCAGCAACAGAAATCGACTGTGGACCAAGCGTTGCGTGCCGTCGCTTTTCGAGACGAAAAACACGGGTGGGCAGTCGGCGAAAAAGGTTTAATCCTTCAGACAACAGATGGCGGTCAGACATGGAGCCGCTACCCAACACCGGTACAACATAACTTACAGGACATATATCTGTATAAAAATGCTGGTTGGATCGTCGGCGCGAGGGGAACAATCCTACGGAGTCAATAGAGCCTATCTCATACTTAACAAGGCAGCGGCGCGTCATCCTCCAAAATTCCCGATTTTCATTAGCCAGATAGATAAACAGAGGATAATCCCACTGATGACAACCAAATTCTGGGTTGCCGACGAGCAGCGGCTCCATGTCTGTTTTAACCGCGTCGGGAAGAATGCTGCTGCAATAGCCAACCCGACAACTAAAAAAGAGAACGGATGGTAATACCAGGCAATACCGAATTTGCCCTGAGCTAAAGCAACGCATGCCCGCGTCATACCACACCCCGGACACGCCAGCTCCGTTAACGAATGGAATACGCACGGAATCAGCGAAACATCTTCGGATGGTATTTCAGACACTGCGGTGTAGAGTCCTACTGCGCCTAAACCGATCAGAAATAGACGCGCGAGAAATGTATGGTTAAACATTAGGCGTTTGTCCATAGAGTCTGTTAATTTGGTGCTGCTGAACGGCAAGTGAAGCGATACCTAAACCGAAAATCGCTAACAAAACACAGATGATGGGTAGACTTGAATCGAATACGACATCGTTATCGGCTTGTACTGTATTAATACCGTTCGCCATCTTATACTCGTAATAGATGCCATAGATGCCACAAGTGATAATCGAAAGCAGAAGCCACAACCAAAAAGAATACTCATCTCTCTTCAGCCAAGCATTGAGCGTCTCCATCTGTTTGTATTGCCAATAAAGTCCATAGATACCACAGGTAAGCAGGGACACCAAAATTCCAATTATGATATTCCGTCTACCTTCGTACTCTGGATATGGGTATTGATCGAGCATGAAACTCTCCTTTTTTAAAAGAATATACAAGATTTGTAACGAATTATTTTCTCTTGAATCGGGCTGTTTTGATTGTTTGCTGTTAGGTCCTATTCGCGTGGAAGTGAGACCGTGTTGGGAACGACAATCTCACCAGCAACGATTTTTGCTTTCAGCGATTCAACAGTCGCTATGATGTCGTCCGAAAGCAGCGGTTGGTTGTGTTCATCAACGGCATAACTGACACCGCCATCAGCGATACCAAAGTATCGGATACCTGCCATAAAATTGTTTTCAATGGTTTCTTGGATGATCTGCTGAACAGAAGCCGGAATCTCTTTCGTCATACTCGTCAAGACAAGCCCTGGCGCGAGATGGTTACCGTTGTCGTCAACCCAGATGATGAATTTTTGTTGTTCCTGTGCTGCTTCAAGCACGCCTTGACCGGAGCCACCGGCAGCGACGTAAATCACATCAATCCCGTTGGCATATTGTGCTAAAGCCAACTCTTTCGCTTTTTCGGGTTGACCAAAACCTGTGGCATCTTCGCTAATGTATTCTACAGTGACATCCGCGTCTGGATTGACTGCGTGAACCCCAGCAATATAACCTGCCTCAAATTCGTGTAACAGAGGGACATCCGCGCCTCCGATATAACCGATCTTGTTGCTTTCCGATTTTAAACCCGCAATTGCACCGACCAGAAACGAGCCTTCGTTGGATTTATAGTTCACAGAAGCGACATTTGGAATATCAAGTACAACATCAAAAATCGCAAATTTGACATCAGGGAATTCGGGTGCGACGCGAGCAAGCACATCTCCCATCTGATAACCGGCTGTCAAAACAATGTCCGAATTTTGTGATGCGTCTCTTAGGAGCATCTCTGTCGCTACAGGATCGTTTTCCATACCGTTGACTTCAGTTAGCGCAATTCCGAGTTCTTCCTCTGCCATCCGGACACCGATATGGAAGGCAGTACAGTAGGCAGCGGAACCGACGCAATCGCTCGGATATATCATGGTTACGCGGAGTGGTGCGCTTGACGGTTCGGGATGGGTTACGTCCGGAATCCTTTCGCAACCGAAGATTAAAAGTAAACCGAATAGTAAGAAAAAGTATTTATGTAAGATGTTAAAACGTTTCATAGTTCCTCGTTAAAAAATTTTATGATAAATATGAATCATTGGAACTTTCACTCAGATTATACACCTATCGCATACCCATCGCGGCGTGGGTCGGCACCGCCCATGAAACTTCCTTCTTCAGGATCAAAGGCGATACCGTGCCCGCCGCCGACGGTTGCTGTCCAGTCAGGTAATACCTCTACATCATGTCCACGCGCCTCCAGTGCAGCACGGACGGCAACAGGAATACGTCCCTCCATGCTGACGTGTCTACCCGGATTTACCAATCGGATACGTGGTGCCTCAATCGCGGCTTGGACGTTCATACCGTGTTCAATCAGATTCAGCACCATCTGGAGTGTCGTCTGGAGGATACCGTGGCTGCCGGGTGTGCCTATCGCAGCGAACGGGTTACCATCTTTCCAAACCTGACAAGGCGACATGCACATCTCTATCCGTTTATGCGGTCCAACGGCGTTTGGACTCTCTGGAATCCTATCGAACCAGTTCATGAAGTTATTGAGGAACATACCGGTTGAGCCGAGGATTACGCCTGATCCGAAGGGTTGTCCGAGACTCTGCGTCACGGCGACGATATTACCCTCTGCATCGGCAGTGTCGAAGTGCGTGGTGCATTCGGTTGTCCAGTCGTTTGCGATAATCTCGCCGGGGAGTTTATCCTTCGACCAGCGTTCACCGCCACTGACGGCTGCCTGCTCGCCGATGCGTTCGCGCTGTTCACGCGCATAGTCTTTAGAGAGCAGACGCTCAATCGGAGGGTTCGGACGCGGTGCGTGCTCGGCTCTGTCCGCACTCGCTAACTTAATCGCTTCAATGAGTAGATGTAGGTATTCCGATGTATTGTGTCCGAGTTCACCGAGTGCGTCGTTTTCTAAAATATTCAGGGTCTCCAGATACTGAAAACCTGAACAGGGTGGCGGTGGACAGTAGACCTCGTAATCTTTGTAAGTAACGGAGATAGGATCCTGCCATTCTACTTCAAAATCAGCCAAATCCTTCTCGGTAATCAGTCCATCGGTCTCCTGAGAAAAACGGACGATCTCTTTGGCAATCTCACCGCGATAGAACGCCTCTGCCCCGCCTTCTGCAACCGTGCGGAATGTATTTGCCAAGTCCTTTTGTACCAAAAGTTCGCCGGGATGTGGTGTTCTGCCGCGCGAGGCGATAACCTCCACGGCTCTGTCAGAAAAATAGGGACGCGCACCTGCGATAAACTCAGCGTTTTTGACCGTGACGGCGTATCCGTTTTCAGCGGACTCAATCGCCGGTGCGAAGATGTCGGCGCGGTCCATGCTTCCGTAGCGGTCTAAGAGTGCCAACCACCCGCCACATCCGCCCGGTACCATCCCCGCGCGAATACCGACCTGTTGGCTTTCGAGTGTCGGATAGACATCCAGCGTCGCTGCGTAAGGCGCAGTGCCCAGATAATCTATCACGCGGTGCCTCTTTTCCTTTGCACTATAGGTTAGCATGTATCCGTTGCCAGCGATACCGGACATATAGGGTTCAACGACGTTGAGCGTCGAAGCGACTGCGACCGCTGCGTCAAATGCGTTACCGCCAGCGAGTAACATCCGTGCGCCAGCAAGGCTTGCGAGCGGATGCGCACTTGTCACCATTCCGCGTGTACCTGTTACGGTCGAGCGGTGTGTTGTACCGTGTGATGGAAATGCCATACTTGTCTCCTCGTTCTTTTTTATAGCAAGTTTTAGTCCACAAACTTCGCCAAAAATCTCCGAAACCTGTACCATCGCAAGTGCCACATCAACTTTCTCTGAACAATGAGATGCACAAAGAGCCGTTGCCCATCCAACTCAAGCACAGGAATCATAAGCTTATATTTCGTGAATAATCCCATGTTTCTGGTGATGTCGATCTCCTCTATGACAATAAACGGTGCTTTCGTTTTTATATTTTCCAGGACTTCCTTTGCCTCATCACAGAGCGGACAATCCGGTTTTGTGTAGAATTGGAGTTGAATTGGGAAATCCATACTCCAGAGTTTAGCACAAATGGGCAAAATTCGCACTCATTTTTTATATCAACCAATATGGATTCTATGATAGAATCATATCAGACCTTACCCAACGTTTCAGGCAATCATATTTTAAGGAGAAGGGAAATGAAAATAAGACTTGCACAATACGGTATTTCGCACGACCACGCGTCGGGGAAAGCACGCGTGATGAAGGAAAGCGACGAAATTGAGTTCGCCGGTGTCTTTGAGCCATCATCAGAAGTCCGAGAGACCCTCGGTCAAAGCTCGGTCTATGACGGTGTTCACTGGTTCACATCCAAAGAAGAAATACTCGAAGATGAGACAATCGTCGGGATTGCAGCACAGGGACGTGTATCGCAGAATCTTACCTTTGCGCGAGAGATTCTTGAACACGGCAAACACGTTTGGTTTGATAAACCTGCGGGTGATAATCTTGATGCGTTTCGAGAGGTTTTAGACCTTGCCCGTGATAAAAACCTGCTCGTCCAACTCGGTTATATGTTCCGATATAATGCTGGCTTCCAGTTTATCCTTGATTGGGCAAATTCCGGCAAACTCGGTGACATTTTTTCGGTTCGGGCAAGAATCTCATCCGGGCTTTCAAATGAAAGCCATTGGCAACGTTGGGATTCACTCGGTGAACATTCCGGTGGCATTATGTTTATCCTTGCCTGTCATCTCACCGACATTATCGTTGCATTACTGGGACGACCGACACGGGTGACACCCTTTTTGCGGCACGATGGACACGACGTGCCGTGGTATCGGAACAATACCGCTGCTGTCCTTGAATATCCGAGAGCGTTAGCGATCCTTGAGTCAACGGCATTGGAAATTGATTCGGGAAAATCGAGGCGATTGGAAGTCTACGGTACACGCGGGAGCGCGATTCTCGAACCGCTTGAACCGCCAGCGTTGCGATTGTGTCTTGACGAGGGACGGGACGGCTATGCGAAAGGTTGGCAGACGGTGCCTGTGGAGCCGCGTCCGCGTTATGTTGAAAGCCTACGAGCGTTTGTCGCGGATATTCGGGGTGAGAAGTCGCCTGATCGCTCCCTCGACCACGAGTTCACAGTTCAGGAAACCGTGCTGCGGGCAGCAGGATTAGAATAATATATTTCTGCTACTGTCATTAATCTTCGGCTTTGATAGGGATGATGGGAACAACTGTAACAGGGGATGCGGATGGTTTGTAGTTTCCATCTGGTGCTTTGGTGATTGGGAATTTGTATTGTGGGTCTGTCAGAAGTTCATAGACTGCAGCATCCCCCGTTTTAACCCGTTCTCTGGTATTCAATTCCCATTCGACTGCGAGTGCCTCGTGTCGCTCTGGAAAGTCCTGTGTTCCCAATATGGATGTCAAAGCCCAGTAGATATACTCCGTGACCATACAACCGTAATCACAGGTTTCGTCCGTATAGTGATACCACGCTTCTGCCGGATAGCCGCTCTTCGGCCCACCTTTCGGCACTTTCTCGAAGTATCCGCCACGGGCAGCGTCCATGCACTTCGCTAAGGTGGACCCGCGTTTCTCTCCGAACACTTCCGGGTAAGCGTTGGCATAACCGTGTTGTGTAATCGGATGCAGAATTTCCTCTAAGGCACCATCGTAGTAATGACCGTCGGGCGCGTTGATGTTGCCGTCAACAAGGAAATCGGGTTTGGTCTCTTCGCCATACAGGTCTTGACCAAAGCGATAGCCTGCCTCTGCTATCAGTCCCATGTCCAACTGTTCCATCTCCGCCTCTGTTCCGGGCATAATGATAAAGACGTTTCGGCTCACCAAATGACTGAGGACCTGTGTGTTATCGGGGATACCGTCTTCGTCGTTATCGAGGTATTGTGCCAAAACGCCTGCGGCGTGAGAGAGTTTATCTTCAGGTGTCGTTTGGCTTGCGAAGATGTGAACGCCGAAAACGTTGACATATCTGTCACAACCGACTTGTCTGAAAACAGAAAATTTGTTGGGTATCTCTGCTATTTCGATTCTCGGTGTTACTTCAATGTTTTCCATTATGTTGTCGCTCGTAATTTGGGATGATGCGATGCCCATTAAAACCAGCATAATTCCAGTAGCCATAGTTTCTCTTTCCTTCAAGTTTGCTACAACATTCCTGACTTTCCTATACTTTTTGTATCAATACCCTTTCAACACAACCATAAAAAAGAAAATGGGGTAAATGAGCCGTGAAAAAATATTGACATTTTTCATAAACGCGGGTACAATAGTTTAGCACATCCGTCTGAATTTTTTCAGGACCCCCTATTGGAGGCAATCATGCAAGAATCTCCTTTTTACGAACATGTGATCCAGCGCGGCATCGAACAAGGCATCGAACAAGGCATCGAACAAGGGGCGCGCCAAATGAGCATTGAAAATACATTGGCAACCCTCGAAGCACGTTTCCCGGGGGCTGATGTCAGTACTATCAGACACAGGCTTGAAGCCATCGCTGACATCGACCAACTCAGGACGGTCAACCTTAACGCCTCACTCGCAGCCTCTTTTGACGACTTCCAAGAAGCCCTAAAGACATAGAAGATAGAATTCCCAAAATTAGGGTTATGCGAATCGGACACCTAACTTTACATTTTCGCCCGGATGCGTTGCGATTTTTGGATACTCGACTAACAGATCATCGAAATCGACGACAGGATAAATAACGGGTTCAGATTTTAGGGTGCCATCATAGAGGAGCCGCAAACTGATTTCAAAGAGTCTGCCTTCATTCCAATTCGGATATTCCGGATTCGGTTCGCTACAGGCGCGTGAGAAGATAATCGTCGGTCGATTGAAATGTGCTTCGGCACCGAGGTCTAATCCTGCCGGATAGATACCGGGCCACGCCCCGGCGACAACTGTCCCTAAATACGTCACGCCACGGATCGCCGCTTGTAGTGCCGTATGATGACCACTGTATTCAATACAGACATCCGCGCCACGTTTGTTAGTGGCTTTTTTAATTTCTAAACCTGCGTCCTCTGTCGCGGGATCAATAACCACATCCGCGCCGCATTCAAGTGCCACATTACGCCGCAATTCAAGCGGATCGACACCAATCACAGGGTACGCACCCGCTAACTTTGCGATTTGCAGTGCCATCAACCCGATACCGCCGAGTCCAAAGACTGCTACTGCATCACCGATACGGACATGCCCGTCGCGCACTGCACCCAAGGCGAAATCTGTCGGGTCGAGACAGACGGCTGCCTGCCACGGTACGCCGTCAGGCAGCTTCCGGGTCCCTGCGGCACCCCAAACATTTTCCTCGCGGAAGGAGCTGTGTCGAAAGACCCGCTCGCCGACCTCAAAATCAGTAACGTCCGCGCCGACCTCAGTTATCTCGCCGACACACATATTACCGAGTCCTGATGGATAGTGTACCATCCCGGAGTTATTCGCTCGAAAGATTTTATATTCGCCATCGTAGCCGCCTCGCGGACCGGCATACCCCTTATACGATGCCATCTCTGAACCGTGTTTGGCGGCACCGAACTGGCTCTTGACACGGATTTGGTCGGCTTGTAAGGGTGGGCTTTCATATTCTCGGAACGCGACCTGCTCTTGGGCGGGTGCAATGAGTTCTCTTGGCATATCAGTTAATTCCTTTTTTTAAATTTTCCTTGCGGTTCGGTGAGGCGGATCGGAGGGTTCAATCTCTTTCCCGTATATCCGCACTGCATTTCTATAGTGTCCCTGCTACTTTTAAGCGAGGATGTCTTGGACGACGTGTCCGTGGACATCTGTGAGACGGAAATCTCGACCTTGGAAACGGTAGACGAGTTTCTCGTGGTTAATCCCGAAAAGGTGGAGCATTGTGGCGTGGAAGTCGTGTACATGCACGATATTTTCAACGGCACTGTATCCCAATTCGTCGGTGCTTCCGTAACTGATACCACCTTTGACACCGCCACCCGCCATCCACATTGAGAACCCTTGAATATGGTGGTCGCGTCCACTCCCTTGTGCCATCGGTGTCCGTCCGAACTCGCCGCCCCAGACGACTAAGGTTTCGTCGAGCATACCGCGCTCTTTGAGATCATTAACGAGCGCAGCGGTTGCCTTATCGACGTAGCCAGCGGTTGTCTTGATGGCGTTCTCGATACCGCCGTGATGGTCCCAACCGCGATGGTAGAGTTGGATGAACCGTACGCCACGCTCTGCTAACCGGCGTGCGAGAAGACAGTTTGAAGCATAAGAACCGTCCCCCGGTTTCGCACCGTACATATCGAGAACGTGTTGAGGCTCTTTAGAGATGTCGGTTAATTCGGGGACGCTCGTCTGCATTCGGAACGCCATTTCGTACTGACTGATACGCGTTGCGATTGTCGGATCGTCTACGGTCTCGTCGAGTATACCGTTCAACGCTTGCACGGCATCTACAACGTCGCGCTGCTGTTCTGTGTCCACACCGCCCGGATTGGCAACATAGTGAACAGGGTCACCGGTCGAGTGGAACTGTACACCTTGGAACTGACCCGGAAGGAATCCGCTATGCCACTGCCGCGTTGCGATGGGTTGGTCCTGACCACCACCAGAGGAAACGAGAACGACATAACCCGGCAGATTTTCGTTTTCGCTGCCGAGTCCATAAAGTAGCCACGAACCCATGCTCGGTCTGCCAGCGATTGCGGTACCGGTGTTCATGAAGGTGTGTGCCGGATCGTGATTAATCTGTTCGGTTTTCAGGGAGCGGACGATACAGATGTCGTCGGCGAGGCTTCCGATATGTGGAAACGCCGTACTCATCTCCTGTCCGGACTCCCCGAATTTCTGGAATTCGTGTGTGGGACCTAAGCATTTGAGTCTGTTCGCTTGTCCTTGGAGTTGTGCGATCGGTTGTCCCTCGGTGAAAGACTTCGGCATCGGTTGCCCGTGGAGTTCTGCGAGTTTCGGTTTGTAATCTAATGTCTCCAGGTGTGAAGGACCACCTGCCATGCAGAGATGTATAATAGTTTTTGCCTTGGGTGGCACATGTGGTTGGGTAATAATCCCGTGCCACTTCTCAATCTCCGGTGCAGCGTTGATAATTGAGGGTGTTAGTAAAGACGCGAGTGCGAGTGACCCGACACTCCGGACTGTTTTCCCTAAGAATGTGCGTCTCGTGAGTCGAAGATTATTTTCTTCATGAATATCTATAGCCATATCTAAAACCTCCTATTCCGTCGGATAGTCTGTGTCCAATTAGATTCTCCTACCGGTTTAGCACTAATCTTTACTTGTGAAACCTGCGATAACAAAACTCGTAGCGAAGTAAATTATCCAAGTCACCGCAAAAGATACGAGAAATCCTGTAAAAAAAGCGTTAGAGGAATCATGGAATGTTGCGTTGATTATTCCAGAAATACCGCCAAGTAGAACGGATAAAACGATTGTTAATCTCAGACACCCTTTTTTCCAATTAATGCTCGTTTGTTCCTGATTTTCCTCGTTAGATGTAGCATTTTTACTTGTAAACTCTCTAACGAAAAGTTTGAAAATGCCCGGGCGCACTGCAAGCATAACTACCAAAACGACACAAAGCACAAAAAGCGTAACGATTATAACGCCTAAAATCAAAGGATCCATAATAAACACCTTACTACAAACGATTTTTTCTTTAAATCAGTTGTTCGTTGTTAGTTTCGTGAACTCTTTGCTCGCATTGTCCTTGTTAGGGATAGGGACCAGTCGGAGGCGGTGAAATCCGGCACGAAAATACGCATTGTAACGAAGGAGAGCAGCCAAACGAGGCCGAATGGCACAGCGAACATAATCAGAAATTCTACTAACCATCCGAGTTGTGTTGTTATCGAAATTTCGTACCGCACCCATGCAATATCTTGTGTCTTGTCGGACATCGTCTGAAAGAAATGTTGATAGAAAGCGGTTTTCGTCGCCATCAAAACCCCGAATACAATGGATACGACAAGCGTGAAATAGAAAACACCTTTTTTCCAGCTTATAGATTTCATGTTTTACCTCTGATATTATTATTCAGCAGACAACGCATTTGGGTGAACCTCTACTTCTTCCATGTCTTCAAGGGCGACTTCACCCCATTCGTCCCAAAGTTTTGCACGCTCCGCTTCAGGTAACTCAAGGTATTGCCCAAGCGTGAGTCCATCTAAGAAGGGTTCATCCGAAGATAAAGGCTCTCCTCCAAGTTCGGACAAAAGTTCATCTTTGAGTTGCTCAACAGTTCGATTCGCCTCGTCAAGTAACTTTTCTTGTTTGATCGCTTCAGCAGCGAGTTATTAATATCGAGTAATCGTCTCATGCAGGTTCAACACGACCCGTGCGATGGAAGTCCATGCGGCGAGTTCGTCGGGTTCAAGACCTTCTGTTATAGGTGTGTCCCCTGTTGCGATCAACGCGCCCGCTGCATCAAGATCTGTCGTGTATTCGGCTGCGTGCTTTTCATAGAGATTCGTCATAATCTCCAATTCTTTCGGCTGCGGTATTCGGGACAATGTCCACTGGTACGCCGAGTTGATACGTTCTGTGACAGATTCGCCACCCTCACGGATAATCCGTTCTGCAAAGACACGCGCCGCCTCAACGTAAGTCGGATCGTTGAGTAAGGTGAGTGCTTGCATCGGTGTATTAGAGGCTGCACGCTCGGCGGTGCATTCCTGACGGCTCGGTGCATCAAACGCCATCATACTCGGATGCAAGAATGTCCGCTGCCAGTGTGTATAGAGACCCCGGCGATACTGATCCTCTCCCTTATCGTGGACATACGTACGCTTCGGGAAATTCAAGTTGGAATAGTACCCTTTCGGTTGATACGGTTTCACACTCGGTCCACCGATCTCGGGAACAAGGAGTCCACTCAATAACAGCGTATTATCGCGGATCGTCTCTGCATCGAGTCGCCAGCGAGATTGACGTGCGATCAAGCGGTTGTAAGGGTCTTTTTCCTGCAGGGTTTCCGTCGGTTTCGAGGATTGACGATACGTATTTGAGGTGACGATAAGTTTCACGATATGCTTGACGTTCCAACCGCTCTCCATAAATTCCACGGCGAGCCAGTCGAGTAGTTCAGGATGTATGGGTGCTTCACCTTGTGCGCCGAGGTCGTCTAAGACGCGTGAGAGTCCGGTTCCGAAGTAGCGTGCCCAGAGTCGGTTCACAAAGGTACGTGCTGTCAGCGGATTCTGCTTTGAGACGACCCATCGTGCGAAGTCGAGTCGGGTTGGACGGCGGTTCTTTATATTCAGGTCGCCGAGGAAACCCGGTATCATCGGTTCGACGATTTCACCGGAATCGTCCATCCAATTGCCGCGTGGTAGCACGCGTGTCGTGCGCGGTTGTGTGGATACCGTGGTGAGTGAGTATGGGATCCGATTTTCGATTTCGGTTTTCTGTTTCCGTAAGTCCGCCATCTGGTTTCGGATACCGTCGAGTGCGGGTGTAATGCTGCGGTACGCTGCAGCGATGAGTTCGCGCTGACTTGCCGTTCTGATGGAGGGGTCCACCTGAATTGCGTCAATCACCTGCGCTGTATGCGTATATTTCACAGCGGATGCCCGCGTTGTTGCGATGCCTGCGACATCCCAGTAAGCAGTACCACCGTACTGAACGAACGCGATGCCGTTCAGTACCGTTTCAGGTTTCAAGCCGACGGTTTCGGGGTCCACTTCGAGCCGTATCCATTTCCCTGTTTCTGGTAGCGGTCCCATCGGTCTGTGATCTGGTGCATCTGTTCCGATTTCACCGAATTCAATTTTATCTTCACCCCAAAACGCGCGCTGGTCCCAATCCCCGTCGTTCCACTGGAGCATGACTGTTTCCGGTGGTGTTTCTGGGTCAAGCCAGACGTAAGCGAACAGTTTATCGCCTTCAGCGAGTTTGAAGGTCCGCTTCGCGGCGTGGAAGTAGTGCTGAACTGTTTTGTCGGGTTCTGCTATCTGTTGACGTGAGAACGCTTTACTGAAAACGGGTGCTTCGTTTCTGCCGACGAATTTCCATGTGCCTTCGGTTCTGCCACCGTTTGATTGAACGTCGTCCACCCAAGCGAAATCGGTCAGTTCTGTTGACACGAGTTGTGAACGGACATCGTTTTCCCACGCCGTCTGTTCTGCTTCCAATCCGGGAGAGGATGCCTTGAATATCCGATCCAACTTTGCCAATTCGTCGTCAATCTCTTGTAATTCGGATTCTTGGGAGGATGTGGGCAGCATGACGACAGGCTCCCATTTGCTGCCGCCGCCGTATACACCGGGTCCCTGAACATCGGCGAAAAAAGCGGCGAAACTATAGAAATCTTTCGCAGTATACGGATCAAATTTATGGTCGTGGCACTGGGCGCAGCCGACGGTCGCACCTAACCAGACAGATGCTGTTGTTCGGACGCGATCTGCGGCATAAATCGAGAGGTACTCTTTCGCTTGTGCGCCCCCTTCTGAGGTTGTCTGATTCAGACGGTTATAACCAGAAGCGACCTTCTGTGTAACTGTGGCATTCGGTAGGAGATCACCTGCAAGATTTTCGAGCGTGAACTGGTCAAACGGCATGTTGTCGTTAAACGCTTTTATCACGTAATCACGATAGGGCCAGATGCTCACGTTTTCGTCAGCGTGGTAACCGCTCGTATCCGCATAGCGCACGAGATCAAGCCAGTACATTGCCATTTGCTCGCCGTACTGCGGTTTAGAGAGCAGTCTGTTGACGAGTGCGTCGTAGGCGTTGGGGTTCTCGTCTCTCAAGAAGTGTTCCACCTCAGCGGGAGTCGGCAGGAGTCCGGTCAGGTCGAAGTTCAAACGTCGGATGAGTGTCCGTTTATCGGCTTCGGTTGACGGCATGAGTCCTTCTGTCTGGAGTCTACCGAGTATAAAAGCGTCAATCGGGTTCTGTACCCATGCTTCGTTTTCAACGGTGGGCGGTTCAACCCGTTCTGGGAGTTTGTAGACCCAGTGTTCTTCCCATTCGGCACCCTCAGCGATCCACTGGATGAGCGTGTCGATTTCTTGTTGCGTCGGTTGGCGGTTTGCGATCTGCGGTGGCATCCGCTGATCAATATTTTCGTGTGTTATCCGTAGCACGAGTTCGCTATTTTCGGGTTCACCGGGGACGATGACTGGGTAACCGCTCGGTGCAGAGAACGCGCCTTCCTTAGTGTCAAGTCGTAAGTTGGCTTGACGCACTGCAGAATCGGGACCGTGGCACGCAAAGCATTTATCCGACAGGATCGGCAGAATATCTCGGTCAAACCGGAGTTTCTCGGCATCGGCGGTTTGCAATACCGTCATCAGTCCGAAGAGGACGACGATGAGACCTATCCAACCGATGCGTGTCCATACTGAAGTATTTAAACGTGATAGCTGAGTCGGTAACATTACAGAATATTCCCTCCATTTATCTGTACTGGCAATACCATACGCTTGTGGCACATTATCAACGGCTATAGCAATTCATGAAATTGTTTATTGTACTATATCATTTAAAGTGGAATGTGTGCAAGGAAAATTGGGTTTATAAAATTTTTGACATTCAACAATCCAAGTTACAAGCGGTATGATTTTGATAGAATATTCGCACACCCAAACCGAATAGTTTTGACACGATTACCTATTTATGTTAGAATTGCTTCAGTTAAAATACGTAAGGAGGGTATATAAATGCTTAGAGGTATATTTCTTTTAGGGCTTGCGGCGATTTGTGTGTTCGCTGTCACGCTCTCTTATGCAGTCGAGGAAGAGGATATCGTCGTCTATTATTCTTTCGATAAGTTGACCGGCAATACGTTCAAAGATGATTCCGGAAACGGAAACGATGCAGAACTCGTCGGGAAAGGTTCACTTGTTGATGGCGCGTTCAAGCAAGCAATACGCCTCAACGGTGGGATCGTGCAGATGGAAGCCAACGATTTCGTCGTTCCGATCGGCAAAAGCGGCGAAATTACGATGGAAGCGTGGTTCTATCTCAACGAACACGCCGAGTACGATGGTATCATCTCGATTGAGGCTGTTGACGCTGGATGTTGCGAGTTCCGGACGATGGTGAACCCGACCTTCAACCCGTTCTGGGATGCCGGTCATCACGCCGATAAGAGCCTCGGAAACTATCAATTTGAATTAGATGAGTGGTACCACTACGTGTTAGTCGCCGATGGCAAGGACGGTAAGATTTATGTCAACGGCGAATTTATCGGTGAGCAGGTAGAGAATTTTACCTGGCCCGAGTTCAAAGAGGCAGCGATTTATATCGGGGCAGGCGAGAATCCCAACGTCCACAGAGTCGAGGACGCGATTATTGATGAAGTCGTCATTTACTCGAAAGCGTTGACTGAAGAAGAAGTCAACGAATCCATGGAACTGAGTATTCCAGGGGTACTTGCAGTCGAGGCGCGTGATAAATTGGCGGTGACGTGGGGAGAACTGAAAACCGATTTCTAACAATCAGGATTTACGCGAATCCCATTGCAGGCAGCGTTTGGAACCCTGCCTGCAATGCCTATTATGTGGAAACGCATAAAAAAATGCGTAGTCTTTGTAATATTATCTATCAGGTGAGACGGGCATCTCACCCACTATCTACTCGGAGTCCGTATGAAATTTGGAATGAAATTTGGATTTTTATCAAAGATTTTTGAAGGCGCGCTGAGCATCGAAAAGACATATAACCAATGCGACAAAGCACTCGGGCAATTGAAAGCCTATAACGAGAAACGTCAACAACCCGATTTTCGTATTTCTGATGAGGAACAGGCTGCTCTGGATACCGTTGTTGATACTGCAGTTAAGAATGCCAACCGTATCGTTGACAAAGAGGGTGAACGGAATTGGCCCGGCGTGTTTCGGGAGATGCATAAAAATTTGGCGAACATCTATATGGAACTTGACGAACATGATAAGGTTCGTGCAGCGTGTGAACGTCTCCACGACTACGGCGAAGTCGGTCGATTGGATGCCGAAGAGGTCCTGGAAAGCCTGAAAGAAAAAGAGGATTCTTAATATTCCTTGCGGTTCGATAAGGGGGGAGGCAAAAATGCAGTTCCTGAATCCTGCCGCGTTTTACCTACTCGGAGTCATCCCGATTGTGGTGGCACTTCACTTTCTGAAGTTGCGCCGCCACACCCACCTCGTTCCGAGCATCATGCTTTGGCTCTCTACCGATGAGGACCGACGAGCAAACATTCCTTTCCAACGGCTTCGTAACCTACTACTCCCGATACTACAGGTGCTTTTTCTCTTGCTCGTGATCTTCAGCGCAGCGCGTCCGGCACTGCGTAGACCCGGATTTATGCCGGGACGCGCAATTCTCATCGTCGATAATTCGGCGAGCATGCTATCAACGGAGACCGGAGAAACACGTCTCCATTTGGCGAAGCGGGCGGCACGCAAGCACATATCAGAAGTCTCCGCTGGTGGCGGGATGATGCTCATGGTGACGAGTGCTACCGAATCTGGTGCCTATATCCGAGAAGCCTTCACGACCGATACAGCGAAACTCCGCAGTGCGATAGAAAATATCCCGAAAATCGATATGCCACGCGAACTCCGTCCCGTCTTTGATGCAGCGGACCGCTATGTAGAGTCCGCACAAGACAAGGTTTTCCTGATTAGCGATAGTTTTGAAAGTTTACCAGAGACCTCGCTCTCCATCCATAAAATCGGTGTCGGTGATGATGCTGAGAATGTCGGTATCGTCAGTTTCAGTGTCGAAATCGTAGGAGATCGGTATGAGGTGTTGGTGAGTGTTCAGAATTTCACGGATACCGTTAGAGAAGTTGATGTCGAATTGGCGGTTGAAAACGCCGCTTTCGATAGTAAAACGGTATCTATCCCTTCAAAGGCGACGAAACCGGTCCTGTTTTCGGATGACGTGTCGGGTTTAGTCGGACAGGTTCTTCGCGTCCGCCTTCAGATAGAAGATGACTTTACGCTGGATAACAGTGCCGCTGCTGTTTTGGCAGGTGTGTCTCAACTCCGCATTCTGCTCGTCAGTGACAACGGAAAATCTTTGCTTCCGTCGCTTTTAGCGGCATACGGAGAACACGTAGATCTCCATCAGGTTACCCCCACAGATTACCTCGGTACCGGCGATTCCGATATAGCGGTCTTCGATGGCAGCACACCCGCCGGACGCGAGGCGTTGGCACGTTCTGCCGACGCTGCACTCGGAACGCACCTGATTTTTGTGAATCCGGGGGACAACTTACCGTTCATCGGGGAAGCAGCGGGTGACGTTAAAGAAGTGACTGCACCGGTGCGCGTTATTGAGACAGCTGAGACGCATCCGCTCATGACAAATGTGTTCCTACAAGGGGTCCGGGTACTTAATTCGACATCGCGAACATTGCCGCTCTCAGGACGTTCACTCGTTGAAACGGAGGGAGGTGTCCTGATTTGGGTCGCGCAAGCGTCGGGTCGCCAGTTCCTTGTTTTTGAGTTTGATGCGTTCAATCCGGAAGTCTCTAACTTCGCGACGACGATTCCGGATGCGCCGCTGTTTGTCTATCAATCTTTGGCGCGATTTGAAGCGGGAACGGCAACACTTCTGCCCCTCGAATTTACGGAGGGTCGGACGCGCCACGTCTTCCGCACTGGTGAACACGTAAACATTACATCTATCGCCGAAGGTGCTACCCTTCACGTCGAGAAACCCGATAAAAAGACAGTTAACGTGACAGGCTCACTATTCACCGAGACGGATCAGGTCGGGGTCTATACGCTCTATGTCGATGAGCGTCCACTCGAACGGTTCACGGTTAATCTGCTCGACGCTGGCACGTCGGCACTCCCACATCCGGCAACGACAACCGAAGCGGACACACCAGCATCCATAGAAAATGGATTACAACCGATGATGCAAGAGGTGTGGCGGTTTCCCGCACTGTTCGCGTGTATTGTGCTACTATTGGAGTGGTGGTTTTATCATCGGGAGGGTGTGTTTGTCCGGAGAG
This sequence comes from Candidatus Poribacteria bacterium, assembly GCA_012270865.1. Taxonomy (GTDB): domain Bacteria; phylum Poribacteria; class WGA-4E; order WGA-4E; family WGA-3G; genus WGA-3G. The sequence continues at coordinate 99,282 of JAAXHL010000063.1, forward strand.
GACTTGGTGGCGCGACTGCGTAAGTCCTGAACCTACTCGGTCTCGTCGGTTTCTAAGATGCCGAGGATACGTGTCACCAAAGTATGAATCGGCATTGCCCCTGAAAACGCGCCTGCAATCTCTCCATCTCTGAATACGATATAGGTCGGTGTTCCGCGGATATTATATTCGCGTGTTTTCTGTGGTTGGGTGTTGACATCCAACTTGGCAAAGGTGAAGGTATCCCGATATTCTAATGCGACTGCTGTGACCACAGGCTTCATCAGTATACAGTATATTCAGAACTCGGATTTGAATTCTACGACGATCGGGAGTTCGGAACCGAGAACGATGTCGTCAAAAGTTTCGTCGGTAACTTCAAACGGGATACCGGACGTTTGACCGAAATAGTTTGCTACAAGCACCAAATCTAAAATATTGACGACCCCATCCGTGTTAATGTCCGGGTTGGGAGATTGATCTTCGGTAGGCATCTCGCCGAAGTGTGAGGCGATGAAGGTGAGGTCAAGGATGTTCACGAACCCGTCGGTATTGACATCGGCTGCGCTCCGAGCATCGAAATCCTCGTTTTCGGCATAACTTGTCGCCCAAAAACCGAGCATTAAACTGAGTGTGAGCAGCGAACAGACTAACTTTTTCATAGATTTTTTTCGTATATAATAGCGGCGATTTGGGTTCTGGTATATGTACTCTCCAAAACGCATCTATCGGGTTTGAGCAATGGCGGGGTTACAAACCCCGCCTACAAAGGAGGCTGACGTTTCATTGATTAGGTGTGGCGGGGTTACAAACCCCGCCTGCAAGGACATTTGAATCGCTTAATTTCCTTCAACGTCTATTACACTAAGAATATTCCTAAGCAGTTCTGCCTTAGCCATTATACCTCTGAAACGTCCAACTTCTTCTCCATCTTGAAATACAATATAAGCCGGGTGTCCTGATCTAAGAAGTTGATGTTTTTCACTTGTTATTGGATTGGTGAACAAATTCAATTTAGCGACGATAAACGTGTTCTTGTTCTCTAACGCAATTTCGGCGACAACTGGCGCCATTCTTTCACAGAACGGTCACCCATCCTTATAGGACTCGACCACGACCGGAAGCTTAGACGCAAGGACGACAGTATCAAAGTCCGCATCGGTGACTTCAATAGGGATGCCGTCATAAGCACTGGCGGTGGTGAAAGCAATATTGATCTCCGTCTCGTTGCCAGCAGCGTCTTTAACTGTTCCAGCAATAACGTATTTGGTTTCTGGATCAAGTTCTTTGCCCGCGACGAGTTCAAGCGTCGCTGTGTCGCCTTCAACGGTCCCTTTCCATCCGACATCTGCGCCTGCTTCGGTTTGCAGTGCGATGGTGCCGGTTACGTCTTCATTGAACTCAATTTCAATTAATGCGCTGCCGTTAATCGCTTCAGCGTCAACGCTTTTATCGCCATCACTGACGGTTCCACCGGTGATTGAGGGCCCCTCCGTATCCGGTTCGGCGACCGTGTAGGTGAACGTTAGACTGCCATCCGACCAAGCGATCGTCAATTCGAGGTCGCCGGGTGTGAAAGGACCGGTGATTGTGACCGTATTTCCATCGGTTGTGGCAGTACCTGTATTGACTGTAACATCCTCTGGCGGATTGTCGAACATGACGGTGATGCTACCGTCCACGGCAAGCAGCGTGTTGATGGTCGGTTCAATGTTAAGGAATGCGACAAGCGGTCTGATGGTATAAGAGAGTGTTTCGGTTCCATCTATCCAAGTGATCTTCAATTCGAGGTCGCCGGGTGTGAAAGGACCGGTGATTGTGACCGTATTTCCATCCGTTATGGCAACCCCTGCGCTGACGGTAAGGTCGGTTGGTGGATTGTCGAAAGTCAGTGTGATGCTATCGTTCGTGGTAATGACCACACCGCTCTCCGGATCCGCGCCGACAAATGCGACAAAGGGTCTGACGGTATAGGAGAGTGTTTCGGTTCCATCTTCCCAAGTGGTTGTCAGTTCGAGGTCACCGGGTGTGAAGGGACCTGTGATTGTGACCGTATTTCCATCCGTTGTGGCAGTCCCTTCGCTGACGGTAACACCCGTTGGTGGATTGTCGAAAGTTAGTGTGATGCTATCGTTCGTGGTGATGACCACACCGCTTTCCGGATCCGCGCTAACAAATGCAGCGAGTGGTCTGATGGTATAGGAGAGTGTTTCGGTTCCATCTTCCCAAGTGATCGTTAACGCAAGGTCACCGGGTGTAAAGGGACCTGTGATATTGACCGTGCTTCCATAGGTTATGGCAACACCCTCGCTGACGGTAACACCCGTTGGTGGATTATCGAAAGTCAGTGTAATGCTATCGTTTGTGGTGATGACCACACCGCTTTCCGGATCGGCACCGACGAATGTGGCAAACGGTCTGACGGTATAGGAGAGTGTTTCGGTTCCATCTTCCCAAGTGATTGTCAGTTCGAGGGCACCGGGTGTGAAGGGACCTGTAATTGTGACCGTGTTTCCATCGGTTGTGGCAGTCCCTGTGCTAACGGTAACGTCGGTTGGTGGATTGTCGAAAGTCAGCGTGATACTATCGTTTGTGGTGATGACCACACTGCTTTCCGGATCCGCGCTGACAAATGTAACGGGTGGTCTGACGGTTTCACCAAAACGGCTTGCAACGAGTACCAAGTCGAGAATGTTGACAGTACCATCCTCGTTGATATCTGGGTTAATGGGCATATCTTCGGTAGGTGTTTCACCGAAGTACGAGGCGACCAGCACCAGATCGAGGATGTTTATTATCCCGTCGCTGTTGACATCGGCTGCCCGCAAGGTCTTAATATCTGTCTCTGCTTGCGCGTAGCTTACCGTCGAGGCGAGGAGTGCTAAAATGAGTATTAGCAACGAACAGGTCAATTTTTTCATGCGATGTTCCTTTGCTGCTGTTTCTTGTAGCAGCACGTAAGATATAGCACTTTGTGAGGAGATGCTAAACTGTCCTTGTATTATTATTTTTATTTTCACCGTGCCATTCGCGAACGGCTTCTGGGATGGCTTGAAGGTTTTCAATGGTTGTTTGAAGTGGGATTGCGCATTCTGGTCCTATCAGTGGAACTCCCGCTTCCAAGTTTTTTAGGACTTCTGCTTTAACGTCTTCGGGTTCTTTGGCGAACAGTGTTTCGGGGTTATTAATATTTCCGATGAGTGCGATCCGTTTTTTCACGATGTCCATGGACTCTTCCGGTTCGTTTTTGGAATCGTAATGGAAGGCTGCCATCCCGGTCTGTGCGATGTATTCCATCCGGTCAACGGTGCGTCCACAGATATGGAGTATGAGCGGGATCGGAATACGGTCAACAAATTCGATGTGAAGGTCTCGTAGATAGCGTTGGTAGTATTCTCCGCTGACAAGGTCGCCTGTAGCGTGGTCGGGGAGCGTCAGTGCGTCTGCGCCGGCTTCAATCTGTGCGACACCGAATTGGACAGTCGCTTCCTTCATCCGATCGAGTGCGAGTTTCGTTTTACCCGGGTCGTCGAGCGACAGCAAGAGGAAGGGTTCGACCCCAAAGCAGTGGTAGCCAAGCGACCAGGGTCCCATCGTCTTTCCGATGACAGCCACTTCGTCGCCGTATTCTTTTTTCAAGATTTTAATCGCTTCGAGGACACATTGCGTATCAGGATGTGTTAGGAAGTCGTTTGGGATAACGATGTCATCGACATCCTCCCAGATCGGTTCCCGCATTTTTACGGTGGGCCAGTTATCCTTCTGTTCCCATTGGATTTTGCATCCGAGTGCGCTGGATTCTTGGATAATCGTGAAGACCGGCATGATGGTGTCGAAGCCGAGTTCGGTGTATCCGGTAGCGGCGAGACGTGCCATTAATTCGGGTTCTCGGTTGGCTTGTGGGAAAGGTGCGTCCACCAGGTCCATCAGTTCGACGGTAGCGACGGAGGTCGGATTGCAGACAGGCGTACGGTCGGTCGGTTGGTTTCGGAGTGCGGCGAGTACGCGTTCACGACTCGTCATTGCGTTTTGCATCTTTAGCCTCCTCTATGTCTGTTGGCTATGTCTGTTGACTGGGGGCACTGAGTACACCGCGCGTGGCTTCCATCTCTGCTTCACGCAAGACGACTCTGACGTTCGGTGCCCGCGTCAGCAGGAGTCCGACGAGTGCGTCGTGCGACTGTTGACAAGCAAAAGCAACGGTGTCTCTGTTGTCGGTTTCGACAGTCTCCATTTCACCCAATTTCGCCAAGCCGGCGGCGATTGAGGAGACGCGCCGCGCTGCGCCTCTCCCTTCACCTTCCGCTGTAACGCGATAGACACCTTTTCCCATGGAATCAACTGTAATCATGAGTTGCGATTTTTTATCCAAGATATTTAAGGGACGCGGTTCAGCGGGTTCGCCTGGTGCGAGTTTACACGCTTCGAGAAAGACGCGCCGACACGCCGCTTCGTGTGCGCTGTTACACGGGAAATGCAGCAGACCGTCGGCGTTTTTCAGCATCCCACCAAGCACTTGCATCGCTGCGGCTACGGTTTCGATCCTCTCAGCAGCACCGGAGATATGACTGTAGGTATGCACGAGGAAGACGGGCGCGTTGTTCCCGTGATCTGTATTCTGACGGTAGAGTCCGATACTGATGTCATTGAAGTGGGGGTCCATCGGGACGAGTTCGATGCGTCTGCCGATGTCAACAACGCTTCGCATAAGTGATTCCTTAGGAGATTGGCTAATTACGCCGTGTAAGTCTGCCGCCATAGTGATTTTCGTAGATGTACTTATACGCCTTTTCGGAGAGTCTGCGTAAGATGTTGGCACGCCGGTTCTTCCAACTGTAAAAGGATTCCCACCGGTTACCGTTCGTTTTCGTTCTATCCTCCATCAGTCCAATGAAGATGTAGGGACGCGACCGCCCTTGCGGGTCTTTTAGCACCAACACGCCGCCATCTCCTACCAGCCCATAGACGGTTCCGGTTTTGTTGTAGACCTCTACATAAGCGGGGATATAGGTCTGTTTGAAGATATAGTCCCCGTTTTTGAGTTTGAAGTACCACTTCATTTTATCGGAATGAGGGAGTCTATTCTGCCACAACCGCAAGAAGAATGTGCTCAGGTCGCGAGCGGAGGTCATATTTTTATATGTCCGTCCACCGTAAGGGATGTATTCGACAATCCGCGTCTGCTTGAAATATGGGTAATTAGTTTTCAATATTCGGCTCACGCGTGCCGGTCCACCGAGCAGTCGAATAAAATAGTTCGTAGACGGATTTGAGCTTCTATGTATCATTGCCCTGAGGTGCCCTCTGTTATGATCGGTGTGGCTTTGCCGTCCATATTTGACTTCGTGGAAATAAGCGAGCATAACAAAGTTCTTAATGATCGAAGCTGCCATCATCTGCCGATCTTCGTTGATGGACACCAGTTTTGTACTTTTTGAAATGTCGTAGACGACGAAACTGGTGCGATCAGATGACGCGAGACGTTTCCGATCGCGTTGGTTCCTGATGTAGTGTTCAAAATCTGCTTCGAGCTGCGAATCTATCGTACTCTGGAATTTACTCGGGATATTACGATAGGTCGACGCTGACGAACCATATACTGGCAGCAGGAGTGCGATACTACAAGATATGAGGAATGTAAATAACTTTGTTCTGCCCCTTAACATCTTATTGTCCTTTCTGTTTCTGGTTTTTTATCCGCAACGATGCAGAGGGAATATTGTAAAAATGTGAGAAATAATTCGGAAGATCGGATCATTCCGATCCACTATCGGTTTTCGTGTTGACTGTTGGCAGTTGATAGCAGGCCGCCTCACGGCTATTGCGGACAAGTAGATAGTCCCCGGCGAGTGCGGGAGTGTTCCATGATTTACCTGTTAATGCCTTAAAGCGTGCGTGTTCAATATGGCGTTCTGGGTTCGGTTCAACGAGAACAACGTCACCCGATTCGGTGGTCACCAGCAGCACATCCGAGATCAGCAAGGTCTGACCGTGCCCGTACCTGCCACGTTTCCATTGGCGTGTGCCGTCTTTTGGGTTTATACACGCGAAAATCCCGTCGTCAAGACCGTACAGATAGCCTTCGTAATAGATGATATTGGTAAATTTTGCCTTGAGACTTATCGTTTCCCATACAATGGAAACGTCAAATTCACCTGTCGGGTTACGCGATAGTTGGTAAAGTTTAGCACCCGCACCGTAGCCTGTTGAGGCGAGGAGCGTATCATCAGAAATCGGGACTGGCTGCGCGACGCATTCGGCATAAGATTCTACCCACGGTTGTTTCCACAGAAGTTCACCCGTGAGCGGTTTATGTGCGGTGATTAACCCTTGATTGAAAAGCACGATCTGTTGGGTGTCTAACAGCGTTGTCGCGAGTGGCGAACTATATCCGCTTTTTGTTCGGTAGCCTGTCCAAACGATGTCGCCTGTGTCTTTGTGGTATGCGACTGCGCCACCGGCACTAACGATAACAAGTTCGTCGAAAACGAGTGGCGAAGTACTGATCCCCCAAGGTGGCGGTTCGGCTTTATTCTCTTCAAAAGTATGGGTTGTCCAGAGTTGTTCACCTGTTTCAAAGTCTAAACAGTTGAGAATTCCGGTTGCGCCGACAGTGTAAACCCTGTTCCCTGAGATCGTCGGTGTGGCGCGCGGTCCGAGTCCTGCGGGCGGCGAACTATAGCGTGCTTGATCTTTATGGCTCCACTTGACTTCACCGGTGTACAGGTCATAACAGACGATTTTCTCCGAGTCGCCGTCCTGTTCCTGCGTGATTGCGGAATCGCCGACGACTGCGAAACCTGACCAGCCTGCACCGATAGGTTGCCGCCAGATGAGTTTCGGTGGATATGTGTCCCAATCACGATTTAGTTGGATACCGGTTACGACTCCGTTTCGGTGGTGTCCGAGGAATTGTGGGTAGTCGGTCGCGGATAGTTGTAATGTAGAGGTTTCGTCTATATCCTGTCGGAAGGTGGTCGGTTCGCCGCGCCACCGCCATTCAAACATCGGGATGAGGTCGCCGCTGAAACCTTTGAACCGGAATGCGATGATAATGAAAAGTCCCAAAAGGATGATTGCGGTAAGCGCAGTGAGTTTGTGTCGCCATTCTAAACGCGAGAAACAGAGTAGCCACAAAATTCCCAGACCGGTTGTGACAATAACAACCGTGGTTGTCCAGAGTACCTTGTCTTGACGATGACCCGCGTCCGAAATCTGTATGACAAAAAGACTTATGATAGCAAGGATAATGATTACGAACAGGAGCCACCAGCGAATCGGTTTTTGTATTCGCGCCACTATGCGGATTCCTTTTTTTCACAACAAAGCGTAAGTGTACATCTAAATAGAAGTGTTTTACACCATCTTATGACTATAATAGTCGTTTTTATGGGAATTTGTCAAGTTAAAATTTGAAATTTTTGATTGTGGCGTATCGCGAGCAAAACTCGCTCCTACCATGGCACGTATCGCGAGCAAAACTCGCTCCTACAATATCACCTATCGCGAGCAAAACTCGCTCCTACCTAATTGACTTGGAAAGTTCAGTGAAGATTTTCTACGTGAAATGTATCTAAAGGGGTAAATATTTGACATAAATCTTTCGGTTGATCTGGAATTACGAGTTTCTGAGATTCATGTACTGAAACCTTGAAAAATATTGAACGTTATGATAAAATAGTAATATCCGAAAGAAATAAAATGAAAATAAAATTGCGTGATTCGGGAGGGAAGGATGCGTTTTGAGAGCCGGGTTGTCTTTGTAACAGGCGGCGGCGGACCGTTAGGTATCGGCAGAGCCGCGTGTTTAGCGTTCGCACGTGAAGGCGCATCCGTAGTCGTTGCTGGCGGTAGGAGTGCAGATGCTGTTGCCGCAGAAATACACGCCGAAGGTGGACAAGCGATCGCTGTGCCGTTGGATGTTACGGTGCCGCAACAGGTTCAAGCAGCAGTAGACACCGCGATGGCTGCTTTTGGACGGATTGATATCCTATTCAATAACGCTGGTATCCTCGGACCCCAGACGTTGTTTGAAATAACGCCAGAGCAGTTTGACACGGTTATGGCGGTTAATGTTAAGGGGTGTCTACTCTGTGCGCAGGCGGTCGCGAAGCTTATGATTGAACACGGCATACGCGGACGTATCATCAACAATTCGTCTATCTATGCTGAGGAATCGCACACCGGCGTACTGAGTTATTGTGTCAGTAAGGCTGCACTAAATAGGCTCACACGGAGCCTGGCACTTGAACTTCGACATCACGGCATCACAGTCAATGCTGTTGCACCCGGTGGTGGTGCCCCGACCGGTATGAACGCATCACAAAATATCCCTAAAGATAACACACTACCTGATTTGCCGACTGCTCCGACGGATGCGCCGCCACTTGAACGGCGTGCGACTGTATGGGACTATATCGGTGCAGTTTTGTTCCTCGCTTCTGACGAAGCTGCTTATATTAGTGGTGATATTATAACTGTTGACGGTGGGGCTGTCTCACGTCGATGAGTTATAGAGGAGAATCTTCTTGTCGTTCGTTGATACTTTAAAAGCTTTCTGTTTTACTATCTTTGGGTGGATTAAAACACACGGTACACTGCTCGGTATTCTTTCCGTTGGAAGTTGGGTTGGCAGTATTCTCTTTTGCACATTGGCAATCATCTATTTACCTCTCGATTATTTTTCATCGAACAAACGAGAGTATCGTGTCCAACAACCTGTTTTACGGGGGTTCCTGTTTTGCGTGAAAAACCTGCTTGCCGTGGTTCTTATCCTTGTTGGCATCGCAATGCTACCGCTTCCTGGGCAAGGGATTTTGACAATACTCATGGGTATTGTTATCAGTGATCTTCCGGGAAAACGGAGGTTGCAACGTTGGCTTATCGGTTTACCCGCAGTTTTACCAAGTATGAACCGTGTGCGTACGCGTTTCAGACGACCCCCGATTATTTTAGACGAGTGAGTAACGCCGCGCGCCTATCTCGGGCAGGCGAGGTATACAACTTCGCCGTGTCCATCTGATTCGTATTGTCCACCCGTTGAGATTTCTTAGCGCGGAAAGAATTGCTTATGGATTTCCAATAAACGTTGGAGTTCTGCGATAGGTTTTTCGGCATCATCGACGCGTAAGTCGATGTAGCGGTCGTTGAAACCGCCGTAGCCGCTATTTTCTTGCACGACGAGCAAGGCAGCGGACTGCTGCCCGCGTGTATCGCCGCCCTTTTCTTGCCCAGCGAAGAGTGCCGCCATTAATTTATCTGCGAGTTCGCCTTCCGTCTCTTCAAACGCTTTCCCCATCGCTTTGACAACAGCTTCACCGGCGAGGATATTGCCTTGTGCGGTGTAGTGTTTCCCAGAAACGGCACCCGCCCATGCGTTACATTCGTCGCCAGTGTAGTTCGCGACGTTGCCTTTCGCATCGACGATACCGACCTGCCGCGTCGCGCGTCCCGGATCGTCAGCGATGAGGCGTTCCAAAGTCTGTTCTGCAGAGAGTCCGCTTTTGAGCAGTTTTAAGCCGTTCGGTCCATAAGTCGTATTTGCCCAAGATTGGGTTGCGATGGCACCGACACCGGCTTCAGCCCACGGGACAACCGCGCCAACGGCGAAAAATTTCGATTGCACGGCGATACCGAGTTGACCGGTTTCCGCGTCGTATCCGACAATCGAAAACGTCGCAACGGGTGGCACAATAGGGTTTTCAGTCGGTTGGTTAAGATCAGAGAGGTGGAGTAAAAGGCTTAAGGGTATGACAAGCATCTGCTATGTCTCCTAAGTTTTCAATCTTCCTCGAATCGGATTTTCATCGCGGCGGCGTGTCCTTCGAGTCCTTCGACCTCGGCGAGTTTGACGACTGCCGGTGTAACTTTCTCCAGGGCGGTCTTCGTGTAAGAGATTAAACTCGTCTTCTTCAGGAAATCGTCAACGCTTAAGGGTGAGGCGTAACGTGCGGCGGTCCCTGTCGGTAGGATGTGGTTCGGACCCGCGATGTAATCGCCGACGGCTTCGGGTGAGTAGGGACCGATAAGGATAGCACCGGCGTTTTGGATTTCACCGAGCCAATCTAAAGGGTTTTCGAGATGGAGTTCGAGGTGCTCCGGTGCAATCTCGTTTGCGAAAGCGACGGCTTCCGGTAAATCGGAGACGATGAATGCGACACCGTAGTTCTCAAAAGATTGTGTGAGTTGGTCGTATCGTGGCAAGGATTCGCCTTGGACTTCAATAGATTTTTTGACCTGTTCGGCGAACCCTTGTGAGGGTGTGACGAGGATCGCGGCGCATTCGGGACCGTGTTCCGCCTGCGAAATCAGATCGGCAGCGACGAAATCCGGGTCCGCTGTGCTATCGGCGATGACGAGGACTTCGCTGGGACCCGCTAATTTGTCTATATCGACGTGTCCGTATACCTCTTTCTTGGCGAACTGGACATAGAGGTTGCCGGGACCGACAATCTTATCGACTGCGGGGATGGTCTCGGTCCCGTACGCCATCGCTGCGACTGCCTGCGCGCCGCCGCATTTGTAGACTTCTTGGATACCGCATTCTCCTGCTGCGACGAGCATATACGGATTAATATCTCGGTTCCGCATCGGTGCTGTACAGACGGCGATCTCTTCAACCCCGGCAACGGTGGCAGGGATCACGCTCATCAGGAGTGAGGAGACTAAGAGTTGACTGACAGACGGGACGCAAACACCGACGCGCTTTAGTGGACGGATGAGGTGTCCGAGTAGAACGCCGTCATCTTCAGTTGAGAGCCATGAGGTCCGCAACTGTCTTTTATGGAACGCTTCGATGTTCGTCCGTGCTTGTGTGATTGCGTCAATAAATTCGGACGGCACTTCTAAGTACGCCTCTCCAAATTCTTCCCGTGTCACCTTCAAATCTTTGACAGCGATACGCGGTGCATCGAGTTTGCGTGTGTATCGGATAACCGCCTTATCGCCCTCTTCTTGCACATCACTCAAAGTACGCCGGACGACCTTTAGGATACTTTCGTCCGTGAGTTTACCGCGTGCCAGCAACTTAGAGAGAAGCTCGTCTGCCTCTACGGTCCGCGTCTGAACAATTTGCAACATCCTCGAATAACCTGTCCTTTCTGTTGACTGAGTATCGTGTGTCTTGTGTTACTCGTTGACTCTTGTAATATTTGCACCGACATCTTTGAGTTTCTTTTCTATGGATTCGTAGCCTCTGTCGATATGGTAGACCCGCGAGACGACGGTTTCGCCTGTTGCTGCCATCCCGGCTGCGACGAGTACTGCGCCTGCGCGTAGATCAGAAGCCATCACCGGTGCGCCGCTGAGTTTAGGTACACCGTTAATGATCGCCTCGCTGCCATTGAGCACGATATTTGCACCCATCCGGTTGAGTTCCGCTGCGTGGATGAACCGATCTGTATGAACATTTTCGGTGATAACGCTGGTCCCAGAGGCGAGGCAGAGGAGTCCCATAATTTGTGCTTGCATATCCGTCGGGAAACCGGGGAACGGTGCTGTGGTGACGTTAATCGGTTGAATCCCGTTTGGTGTTGTTACTCGGACACCGTTGGCATCCCAATCGAGTTCGACCCCTGCTTCAACGAGTTTCTCCGAAATGGCAGGAATCTGTTGCGGTGTGATACCTTTGATGTAGACGTCGCCTCTGGTGATAACACCGGCGACGATAAACGTTCCCGCCTCAATGTCGTCAGAGATGACGGTATGTTCGGTGCCGCGGAGCTGCTTGACACCGCGAATCGTTAGGATAGATGTCCCGATACCTTCGATGTCTGCTCCCATCGCATTGAGGAAGTGCGCGAGATCGGAGATATGCGGTTCACGCGCTGCACCACGGATAACGGTTGTGCCTTCTGCTAAGGTGGCAGCCATCATCACATTTGCCGTCGCGCCGACACTCGGGCCGTGTTGCCCGATAAGGTTCATCTCTGTGCCGACTAAGCGTTCAGCTTCTGCGAAAATGTAGCCTTTTTCGACGTTTACCTTCGCGCCTAATTGTTCTAAACCTCGGATGTGCAAGTCAACCGGTCGCGGACCGATGGCGCAGCCGCCGGGGAACGATACCTTCGCTTTACCGAGTTTTGCGACAAGCGGACCCAAGACATAGATGGATGCCCGCATCTTTCGCACGAGATCATAAGGTGCTTCATATTCCAAATGGTTTATCGGTTCAATATAGAGTGTCGAGTTTTTGAATTTGGTCGTGGCACCGAGTCCCTCTAAAACGGAGCGGAGGGTCATTACATCTGTGAGGTTCGGGACGTTATGGAGCACGCTGGTTCCATCACCGAGGATCGCAGCAGCGACTGCGATCGGAAGCACGGCATTTTTGCAACCGCTGACAGGGATAGTCCCTTCGAGCCTCGTACCGCCTTTGACGATGAATTTTTCCATCTTTTTCTCCTTGATAATTTTTGTTGAGACGTATGCTATTTATTCCTCTATAGCATAAACGATGCCAATTAGGTCTCTGTTACAAACTATGATAATATGTAGGTTTAGACGATTTTTTTGCCTAAAAGGTTGTGTTAAAAAAGACACATGTTGCAGTTATCAGTTGTTAGCCGAAGGGGTTTCAATCTTTTTCTCCCTACGCCTTTCCGAAAATGGAACGGGTTTCGTTTCCGAATTCTGAAGTTGTTCCGACAGCGAGAGCCTCTGAATGTGAATACCTGAAAATTTCCTTGCATTGAGAAATATCCTTTGGTAAAATGTGCTTTCAGTTTCAACTGAGGTGGATTTCCGATGGAAACCGATGGTTAACGGCTGATCGTTTTCATCATTAAATTTTCAAAACAACGAAAGGTCAAACAGATGGCAGATAAAACATATCGTGTCGGGATTATTGGGTGCGGTGGTATGGGACGTTCGCATGCGAACAATTGGAAGGGTACGGGTCGTGCTGAAATCGTCACGGCTTCGGACATCAGTGAAGCGTCTGCGGCGCAGTTTGCTGAACAATTCGCGCTTCCGACGCACTATACCGATTTCACTGAAATGTGTGAGAAAGAGGATTTAGACATCGTGAGTATCACGACGTGGCAGAGCGTCCGCGCCGAGCCGACGATCGCTGCCGCTGAAAACGGTGTCTTAGGCGTTATTACTGAGAAACCGATGGCGGCTTGTGTCGGCGATGCACAGGACATGATGGATGCGTGTGAGAAGCACGACGTGAAATTGGTTGTCGGGCACCAACGCCGTTTCAGTCCGCAGAACTGCGAAGCACGACGGCTCATCGCCGAGGGTGCGATCGGTCAACCGCAAGCGATGCTCCGTCGCGACGGACACGGATTGCTGAATCGCGGCACACACGAGATTGACGAAATGCGCTTTATCCTTGGTGACCCGGAACCGCAATGGCTTATCGGTCAGGTTGCTCGTAAAACCGACCGTTGGGAACGCCGTGTTCGGACGGAAGACCTTTGCATGGCGGAGATTTGCTTTGAAGGCGGGATTCGCGGTATCTATGAAAGCGATTTGCCCGGACCCGGGCTGCGAGGCGATGCGGTTTATGGCGATGACGGGCAGCTGCGCCGTGGTGGCGACGGCACGATTGAACTCTTGAATAGCAAAGCCGCGGGATGGCAGACCGTCAAACCCCGTCAAGGCGAACCGAATCAGTTCACGGAGATGTTAGCCTGGATCGAAGGTGAAATCGACGAACACCGCAATGCTGGCAGACACGGTCTTTGCACCATAGAAATCCTGATGGCGTTTTACGAGTCGTTGCGCCTCCAAGACGTTGTAACTTTCCCGTTAGAGACGCGTCCGAATCCGCTCGACCTTTTGGTTGAAGGCGGTAAACTTCCCGTGTTTGTTGAGGGACGTTACGACATCCGTGCGCCGTTCCCGGAAGAGAACAAGTAGCGTAGTGGTAGTCAGCCATCGGCTGATGGCTGACAGCCAATCATCAACAGTCTACGTCTTTCCCTTCACTGCCGTAAACCGCCATCCGTTCTTGTGTGGTGACTTCGCCGCTGCTCGCCGGTTTGTAATGGAGTTGGAGTGCGCGCCGTCGCTGCTCGGATTGGTTTGCCGGACTCCCGTGATGTGTCAGTCCGTGCCAGAAGAGGCACCCCCCCGGTTTCAGCGGTACCATCGTATCTCGCCCAACGGGTACATCTGTATCGCAAATCTGCCAATCTCTGCGGTTGAAATGGATCATCGGACCTTCGTCATGCGAACCCGGTATGACGTGCATGCACCCGTTTTCAGGGGTCGCTTCATCTAAGGCGACCCATACGCCGACAACCGTTGTCTCTTGTGGTACATTAAAATAGGCGCAATCCTGATGCCACGGTTTCTCTGATCCGTGTCGTGGCGGTTTGACGAGTGCCATATCCTGAAAGAGTTGCGGCGTATCCGCCATAATTCGTGCGAGGACATCGAGAAGCCCGGGATGCGTTGCTATAGCGTTCAGGCGCGGTTCATGGCTTACATATTTGAATATCTTTCTGATGGCATCGCGGCGTTCTTCGTCTGTCATCTCGTCCTTCGCTTTCGCGAGTGACGGCTCGAATTGGATTGCCCGGAAGTCTGGACACTTTCCGTCCATGAGATGGGTCATACCTGCCAATGCGTCGGAGACCTCGGTAGCACTGAAGGCATCGTTGATAACCAGATAGCCGTATTGGTGGAAGTATTCGATGTCCGCTTCGGTTACGGCTGCGAAACTACCGGAGATCCCTTCAGCAGTCGTATCGAAACGATAGAGGTCGGGTGGATACGGGATTGCGGCGATGTTGCTGTGTTCGCCTGTCGTTGGGTTGTTCATAAATTCTCCTTAGATTTCTCCGCGGCTTTCACGTGTCATTAACGTCAAGAAGTCTTCAACACGATCAATCGCGGCTTGGGCGCGATCGCGTGTGGATGCGTCTTTCGCCTCTTCAGCCAACCACTGTTTCCGCTGCGGCAACCACGCGTTTGTCAGGTCGTCAAGTTGGTTCAAGAAGTGCGGGTCCTCATTCTCACTCACAAAATATTCGATGATACCGAGCAGCCCGTATTTCCGATTGATCTCCATATCGTCTAATTCATCTACCATTTGCAAGAAAAGCCGCTGATTCCTGTCCTGTCGCCCTTGGGCAAGTTCACGAGAGGATTCGGTTAGAAGTTTGTCAACGAATTCCTGCTTGGAGTTAATCCAGCGCGGCAGGTTCCGCACATAATCCTCTAAATCGAAACTTCCGCGTTGGAGTGCGAAATAGGCGTGAATGTGAATGTTTCGGAAAAAACCGGTATAGCCGACGTTCGGATCCATAGTGTCTGCATCATAGAGGATCTGGTTTTCAACCCTGTTGTAGAGCAGTTTAAAGTTCTCCTCTGTGAGGTTCGTAGGCTTTAGGTGTGCGAAGACCACAGCCGTCGCAGCTTCTACGAAATCCTGTTCAAAGTCGTACATCGCCAAGATATTCTCAGTAATAACTGCGCCAGACTCGTGGTGTACCGTACCGTGTAGGTCATGCTTGTTGTAAAGTTCCGTAACAATGTTCTGACCGGCAGGCGTAAGAGGCTCGTTTAACCAGAAACCATCAGGGGTGAAGACGCGTTTTCCTTCATCATCGGTCTTAAAATCACCGTCATAGCGTTTAGTGATGTCGTGCAGCGTGCCGGCAACTTCGAGCAGTTTCACGTCGCCGCCTTCCCGTCTACCGAGTTCCATACTCGTTGCGCGTACACGCATGGTGTGGTTCCAGGTATAGTGTCGCCATTGGAAACCGACACGGTTGTGTTCCCAGAGTCCGAAGGTTTCGTTGACCAAAGTTTCCAATTCACTCAAGACTTGACTGTAATTCATGCAGAACTCCTTTTTGGTAGTTGTCAGTTAACAGTTACCAGTTTTCAGTTAAAGAGGGTTCTTGTGGCATTCGCAGGAAATATAACCACCACAATGTGTTAACTGAGTACTGAAAGATTTTTTCGGAGAAAAAATCGTACTGAAAACTGAAAGTGAGCGTAGCGAACGTACTGCGTACTGTTAACCCTTTATTTCTGCGGCGTTATATTTGATCGAGATGAGTGATAATCCGTGTGCGGGGACTGACATCCCTGCTATAGCTCTATCTCTGGCATCTAAAATACGGCGAAGTTCGGTTTCGGCATCCCGTTTTGCACCGCTTGTACACAAGGATTTCCGATTAACAGTTAGGAGGGTGCCGACGATGGCGCGTACCATACCCCGTAGGAACGCGTCTGCCTCGATTTCAAAATAGATGTATGGATTATCCTGCCACCAATATGCTTCATATACCTCACAGATCGGGTTTAGGCGGTCGCTACCGGTCTTTTGGAAAGCGGAGAAATCCTGTTTTCCGATCAAGATTTGGCAGAGGTCGTTTATGCTATCTACATCAATCGCTTCTTGATAGAAGTAGCAGGTCTGCCGTGAAAGTGCGCTCGGATATTCTCTATGCAAGATCGTGTACCGATACCGACGGCTCGTCGCGCTGAACCGTGCGTGGAACTCGTCAGGTACCTCGGTTGCGGAGCAGATGACAATATCGCGTGGCAGCGTGGCGTTGAGTCCTTTCTGAAAAGCGACGAGCGGCATCTGTGCTGTCGTGTGGAAATTTGCGACCTGTCCTTCCGCGTGTACACCGCTATCCGTCCTGCCTGCGCCGATGATCTGTATCGGTGTTTTCGTTAGTTTCGCCAAGGCGTTCTCAACTGTCGCTTGGACGGTCGGCTGGTTCGGTTGTGTCTGCCAACCGTTGTAGTTCGTGCCGTCATACTCAAGCACGAGTTTAATATTTCGCATGATGTCACCATTGAAAGCATGATGTCCAAAGCGTATCACATTCTCCGTTTAGTGTCAAATGAATTCGGTTGTCAGTTATCAGTACGCAGTAAGACGTTGGGTTTCTCTCGGTTTTCTGTTTGGCGTACTATAGTGCGGGTTTAGTGTTGTGTTAGTTTTCAGCGTTTTGGGTTATCCGTTCAACTATCAGCAGTAAAGACGTTGGGTTTCTCTCGGTTTTCTGTTTGGCGTACTATAGTGCGGGTTTAGTGTTGTGTTAGTTTTCAGCGTTTTGGATTATCCGTTCAACCCAACCTACGGGACTGAGTCCTGTCTAAAGGCTTGATAATTCTGCCGCAATATGATATTATATCTTCTAAATCAAGGACAGTGACGAAAACGACCGCCGAATGAAGAACCCAACGAAGGTCTACTCCATAGACAAAGCGCATCACCGTACGCGTTTAGACCGATTCCTGATGGGCGCGACGGAGGATATGTCGCGGACCCATCTGCAGCGCCTGATTCGCGACGGCGCGGTCACCGTCAACGATAAAGCGACAAAACAACCGAGCCATCAACTCCGCGCTGGGGACCGGGTGTGTTTAACACTTCCACCGCCACGGCGGCTTGATACCGCAGCCCCTGAGAATATCCCCCTCGACATCCTTCACGAAGATAGCCATCTCATCGTCCTGAACAAACCCGCCGGTATGCTCGTTCATCCAGCAAGCGGTGTGAACAGTGGCACGCTTGTCAACGCCTTACTCTCGCACTGTACAGACCTATCCGGTATCGGCGGCGTAGAGCGTCCCGGTATTGTGCATCGGTTGGATAAAGACACGTCGGGTGTCCTCGTCGTCGCGAAGACGGACGTTGTGCATCGGGAACTCTCGGCACAATTTGAGTCGCATAGTATCACACGGCAGTATATCGCTATCGTGTGCGGGGTGCCATCGGAAGCAACCGGCACGATTGACGCGCGCATGGCACGGAGTCGTCGAGACCGGCGGCGGATGACGACAGTCAAGACCGGTGGACGGCACGCCGTTACGCACTATGAGGTTTTGGAAGGGTATTCGCAATTCGCACGCGTTCAACTCACGTTAGAGACGGGTCGCCTCCATCAGATTCGCGTCCATCTTCAGCACATCGGGCATCCGGTGGTTGGTGATACGGTTTACGGTGGTGAACAGCGGGCACTAAACGATGCCGATACAGCGGCGTTGAAACAGGCACTCGCACGCCTGAAACGTCAAGCGTTACACGCTCGTCATCTCGGCTTTACACATCCTGGAACAGGCGAAGGCGTATCGTTCTCAACGCCGATCCCCGAAGACATGCAACGGGTTATCGATGCTTTAAAAGCGAAGAATATGTAAGACTTGCCTCATTTTCGTGTGATGTGTTATACTAAATACAAAAGGAGGTGCCTCATGTCAGATCAAGATTTTCGGGAACGTGTACTATCCGCTTTAGAACGGTTGGAGCAGAAATTCGAACGGTTGGAAGAGAAATTTGATAAAAGGTTTGAATCTATAGAGACCCGTTTAGGGCTTTTGGAGCAAAGCGTCAGTTGGATTCGCGGGAAATTAGAGGGCAATTTAGAGGAAGGTAGTCTAATCTATGGAATACGTTAATTTTGGGAAAGCAGGCGTTAAAGTGAGTCCGATCGCATTAGGGTTAGGACTTAGAGGACAGAGCAATGAAGCCGCCGCCGAACGGTTGGTCGCGCACGCCATCGATTCCGGTATCAACCTAATCGACTGTGCTAATGTCTATGGACCCATGGACGATCGCGCCAACATCGGTCGTTCGGAAGTGGTACTCGGCAAAGCGATTCGCGGCAAACGCGACGATGTCGTGATTACCTCGAAAGTCTGTAGTCGGATTGGACCCGGTCCGAACGACGACGGCTTATCTCGTTACCATATCATGCGTGAGGTAGAACGTTCCCTATCTCGACTGAACACCGATCATATTGATGTCTACCTTGTCCACGTCTACGACGAGACGACCCCACAAGAGGAGACGCTCCGTGCACTTGACGATCTGGTGCGTTCCGGTAAGGTTCGCTATCTCGGGTGCTGTAATTATCAGGCGTGGCAGGTCTGCAAGGCACTCTGGGTCGCCGATAGCATTAACGCATCGCCTTATGCCTGTGTCCAGAACATGTATAACCTGTTGAATCGCGACTTGGAGACAGAGATGTTCGGTCTTGTGCGTGAAGAGGGGTTGGGTGTAATGTGTTATAGTCCGTTGGCAGTCGGTTTATTGAGCGGTGTCTATTCGCCAGATGAACCGCCGCCGGAGGGTACGCTGTGGGCGACGCGGTATCGTGAGGAGTTTGATCGTCGAATGGGCGGTGAAACTGGACAGGTGATTGCGACGCTCAAACGGCTCGCGTCAGCGTTGGGTAAAACGCCTGCACAACTCGCCGTGGCGTGGATGTTATCGCATCCGGAGGTTACCGTCGCTATCAGTGGCAGCGACACGATTGAACAACTCGACGATACGCTTGGCGGTGTCGGTTGGGAACTTGACCCTGAAGTCCGATCGGAATTGGACGAAGTCTCTCGTTCGTTCGTCCGGCTCATCGCGCCGCCGTTTTAGTTAGAGAACTAAGCGAGTTTCAGTATTAAATGGACGTTTGCTCTACAGGTGGGTTGGAAGATTGGAAGGTTGAAATTTGTTTCTTGATATTGCTTAATGCCCTTGACAAATCCGAATTGGCGGGTTAAAATATTTTTCGTTGGAACTTAGGGCGGGTTGGTTTTCTGTGTTATGTACGGAAAGGAACAGTTACCGTGCGAGATAAATGCCTGATCTGCTTTTTAATCTTGCTTTCCTTCGTGCTTGTCGGGTGGATAGGTGGCTGGACGCGTGCCTTGAAAGCCGGAAACGAGGCATACACGGATGGCAATTATCAAGCAGCGCAAATCGCGTTTCGTGAGGCAGCACTTCAGAAGCCTGACAGTCCACTCGCACACTATAACCTCGGCACTGCACTCTATAGGACCGGTCGGTTTAACGAGGCGATAGAAGCGTTCCGAGCGTCGTTATCACGGCACAACGCGGAATCCGAAGCGACGCTGCGTCTTGCACATATCTATTATAACTTGGGGAACGCCCAATTTAAGATGGGTGACATCGGCGGCGCGATTGAGGCTTATAGGCATTCGCTACGTTTGAATCCGGATGATGCCGACGCACAACATAACCTCGCCTTGGCACTTCAACTGGCGCAACAGCAAACGGATTTAGCAGAGCAGCAGAAACCGAATAAGGACACCGAACCGCAAACCGAACCGAACGACATCGGCGAAGCGGAGGCAGCGCGGCTCCTGGAACACTTAAAGAAGAATGAAAATACGCGACGGCAAAAATTATTACAGCAACAGCGCAAAAGTGGATACCGACGGAGCAAAGATTGGTAAACTTCAGATCTTCCACTCTTCCACTCTTCCAACCAAGAGTCTTCTCATCTTTTTCGTCGGCATCGTTTTTACCTTTCTTGGACCAGAGGCACAAAGCCGAGAGATTAATGTCGCTGCTGTTGTGAAACCTCGGTACATCCAACTCGGTGAGAAGGCGCGTTTGGACCTGACGATCTCCGGCGACACGTTCATCAAACATATCGAGGCACCGAAGTTCGACTTCCTACCCAATTTCCTTGCTGTCCCACTCCACTCCGAAACCACACCGCGACTCAAGGCGGACAAGATCGCTGTCTCTATGGCGTGGGCTTATGAACTGATCCCGCAGGCGGTCGGCGACTTTACGCTCCCGGATGTCCGATTCGCCTATCAAGGCAGTACCTATTTCGCGAACCCTGGAACCGTCAGGGTCGGTCGTAGCGATACCTATCAAGACCCGTCGACCGGTAGCCTCCATCGGGTCGAAGCCGAAGTTGATACTGCCAAACCGTATCTCAACGCGCCATTTACGTATACCTTACGCTACCTCTATACCGCAGTACTCCCGACTCGCGAATCGCCAACGCCACAACTCCCGATATTCCGTGATCTCCTTGTTGGGAGGCATCAAGAAGTACCAGTATACACACAGCAAATTCGCGGGCGGACATTTTGGGTCGAGGCGCACACACGTGAGTTATTTCCGAAAAGAAGCGGTCAAATCGTTCTTGCACCTGCTGAACTGCTCCTACCACTCCCGGAAGGACAAAAAACCTTGAAAACGAAGGCTTTGACCCTGCAGGTGAAATCGATTCCCGAAATCGGCAGACCGGCTCATTTCGAGGGTGCTATCGGTAAATATCAAATTTCGGCTGAAATTGAGCGCGGTTGGGTGGAAGTCGGAAAGACACTAACGCTCACTGTCCGGATTTCTGGACATGGTAACATCCAGACGGTTACGGCACCCGAGCTGCCGGAGATCGCCGGGGTCATCGTCAGGGGCCCGTCTCTTTTAGGGGAACACACGACTGCGACAAGTCGGGTCTACACTTACGTCCTAACGCCTGCTCGAAGGGGTGCCTTGCGTATTCCTGCGATTAAATATGCCTGCTTCGATCCGAGTCGTGCAGTCTATGCGACAACAGAAACGCTCCCGATTCCTGTCTCCGTCCGTCCGAACCCGAACGATTTGGTAGGCGTTGATGCTACTGAGGCTTCACCGTGGCGGCTCTGGTTGATCCTGCTCGGCGTTCTGTTGCTCGGACTGTTGGTCGCCGGGTTTCTCTGGTATCGTGCCAGATCCCAAAGGTCTACAGAGGCATCGGTAAACGCTGCGACGAGAACAGGAACACCCGATAGTGGCGAACAACCGGAACAGCGGAAATCGCAACATTCGGACACGGAACCTATAACGCCTGATTCACAGGCACGTCAAGCACTCACGGCACTCAATCAGCGGGGTACGGAGGATGCAGCGACGGCGTTTGCGAATACACTCGCACAGGTGCTTTACGAATATCTTGAGAACAGGTTCGGACTGACACAACGGAACGTTGACACGGTGCGCGAGGTGTGTGTTCAGGCGGGTGTTCCAGCATCTGTTTCTGATGAACTCGTCGATCTCCTGACGAAATGTGAGTACCATCGGTTCGCACCCGTGCCACTCTCCGTAGACGAACGACAAGCACTCATCGGACGTGCCGAAGCGGTTATTAGCGGAACGGTTTCCGTCAGCGATTAGCGATTCGCCGTCAGTCGTTGGAAACTATCAGCACTTAGCACCCATTTACTCGTAGGCGAAGTTTCTAACCTCGCTGGAACTGAACTAAAGGAATTACAAAATGGATATATTTTCTCTCTTTATTCTCTGGATACACGTTATCGCTGCTGTTGTCTGGGTCGGTGGTAACCTCATCTTGGCGATGGTGATTGTCCCGCACTTCAGACAGAACCTTCCACCCGTTCAACGTATCAAACTCTTGGTGCAGATCGGCAAACGTTTTGAGCCGATTGTATGGGGTTGTATCGGTATCCTCTTTTTTACGGGTATCGTCAACATCTTCTTCGCGATAGACCTGACCTCCGCGACCGCGCTCTCCAATGCTTTTATGCGGACGCTCCTCATCAAGATTTTGCTTTTCTTTTTGCTGGTTATCCTGACGGCACTACACAGTATGATCTTTGCGCCGCGTCTGGCAGCAGCGATTGAAGAGTTGGACCCGACGCTTGAGGAACTGCCACCGGAAGTCAAGCCACTCCGTTCACAGATGTCGGTCGTATCAAGCCTGATGGGTGTCGTTTCGTTGTTAATCCTGCTCGCGGCAGTCGCTTTAAGGATGGGGATTTAGCGGATAGCGATTAGCACAGCGAATCCTATACATTATAGAAGATATAGCCTCCCTTCTGGGGGTTTACCTGTGTACCGTATCGCCGCGCTCCCTTTATATTCTGCTGAGGCTTTTTTAATAACATCGCGTGAGGGGCTATGAACAGCGACTACCCCGGATATGAGTTCGGTGCTTGTGCTATGTTCGCAATCAACTATAAACAGCCATTGATCAGGATATCTTTGCACCATCTCATCAATTGTCAAGCGCACATTTTTCATGTTTAACCCTCCCTCTTGTTTGTTAAAATACTACGCGAGTGTAGAATTTGTGTATATTATATCTAATTTAATGAGAAGATTCAATAAAATTTACATATTTTATTCTGCGTCGAAACCTGAGTCCTGATAACTGACAAATCTTCTTTTAACAACCGATGGCTGATAACTATCCTCTGGAGTTACCTTTATGCGCATTAAAATCGTTGCCGATGTGGGGAACGGACTTACGCTTCCTATCAACTATAACCACCTACTCGCGGGTGTCATCTATCGGTTCCTCGCTGAATCTGATCCGGAATACGCATCCTTCCTGCACAACGAAGGTTATGCTGCGGCGGAGAAACGGTTCAAACTCTTCACCTTCTCACAACTTATGGCGAAACGCAGACGCATCACCGGTGACCGGATCCATTTCGGCTCGACGCTAACATGGCAGGTCTGTTCACCCGTAGAACGTTTCCTCTCACATTTCGCCGATACACTCCTCACCGAAGGACGCTTAACGCTCGGACACGAGCGGCTGCCCGTCAAAGATGTCACCGTGCCGCGTGTGCCGCGTTTCGAGTCGGAGATGCCTTTCCGCTGTCTCTCCCCGATTGTGATGACGACTGTCCGTGAACATGTCGGAAAACCGTCGATGCACTACTGTATGCCGGACGATCCTGAACTTTCGGAACTCATCCGTCAGAACCTCATCCGCAAACACGAGGCGATCCTCGGTCGCGTACCCCACGACGATACCTTGACCTTCCGTTTTGATGCCGATTACATTCGTAGACGTAATGGTCGTGTCACCCGCCTTGTGGACTATAAGGGTATCAAGGTTAGAGGTGTGCTGTGTCCGTTCCGTGTCTCTGGCAGTGTTGCCTTGATCCAGACGGGTTACGACTGCGGTTTCGGCGACAAAAACAGTGCCGGTTTCGGCATGGCAGAGGTCTAAATATTCGGTCTGAACTGTGATTTATGGGAATCGGTTTTCGGTAGGGCGACTCCGTCGCCTTTCGGTTTTAAGTAGGGCACTTTTTAACTGATAATTGAGTCCTGATAACTGTGTGCTAATCCGTCTGAACTGTGATTTATGGGATTTAGGGATTTTCAGGATTATGGATTTGCTTTCGTCTGAATGCAGGTCGCATTTGGGCGAGTCCGCCGCAAATCGCGGATTGTCGCGGATTTCACAGAGGACGCGGATTTTAAGAGGTTTCTGGTTGTGTGATGTTTTTGGTTCTGTTTGCATTACAACTTGATGATGATTTGACGGGCGGTTTAGATTATGACAATGTGGCAGTGACCGAACTCGTCGTCCCGTTTGGAGAGACTGCTTTAGAGGAGGTGTTATTTTTCAACTAAGCAGTTTCGGTATGGCGGAAACATAATAAATTTTCGCAATAAGTAGTTTTGGACATAGA
>JAAXHL010000168.1 GCA_012270865.1 Candidatus Poribacteria bacterium
CGTGGCGCGACAAAGCAACACAGTATCACGCCTATACTTAGGAATATGGATGCAAGAATTTATTGAACTTCTTAAGAAAGATAAAAAACAGATTATCGGTTTAATGTCCGGTACCTCCGTTGACGGCATTGATGCTGCGATCGTTGAAATTACGGGACACGGCTTAGAAACAGAAGTCGACCTCATCGCTTTTGAGACTTTCCCCTTTCCAACCGGCGTGCCACAACGTATCCTTGCGCTCTGCCACTCCGATACCGGTCGCGTTGATGACATCTGCGAGATGAATTTCTATATCGGATACCTTTTCGCCGAGGCGGTAAAGCATATTCTACAAAAAAGTGGAATGCGTGCCAACGACATTGACCTTATCGGTTCACACGGTCAAACGATTCACCATTTGCCAAAAGACACAAATACGGATCACAATGTTTCTCGCTACCCTTCGACTTTACAGATCGGCGAGCCTGCAGTCATCGCACACGAAACGGGGATTCCAACGATAGCGGATTTTCGTGTCGCAGATATGGCAGCAGGCGGGCAAGGCGCGCCGTTGGTCTCATATCCGGATTATCTGTTATTTCGTGACAGCGAAAAAACAGTCGGACTTTTGAACATCGGCGGAATCGCGAACCTCACGGTGCTTCCGGCGAATGGAACGATTGATACCGTCTGTGCTGCGGATACAGGCCCCGGCAATATGTGTATTGATGCTGTCGTATCGGAAATCACGGAAGGGGCGGAACACTACGATAAAGACGGTGCGCGCGCCGCGTTAGGTACGTCTCACGAATCGCTCATCAACGAATGGTTAAAGCACCCGTTTTTCCAGTTGTCCCCTCCGAAAACCACTGGACGTGAGATGTTTGGACACACTTATGCGATGGAATGTCTGGCGGACTGCCGTGAACATAACCTTTCAGATAACGACTGCATCGCGACGTTGACCGAACTGACAGTGCAAACGATTGCTGACTACATCGAACGATTCATAACAGGACAGAACCCGATAGACATCCTTTATGTGAGCGGCGGTGGGGTCCACAATCAGACAATCATGCAGCGACTTAGTGAACGACTCTCAGATACATCGGTTGAACCCGTAGACAACTCCGGTATCTCGGCGGATGCAAAAGAAGCGATAGCGTTCGCGATTCTGGCGAATGAGACACTTCACGGAAACGCAGGGAACCTGCCTTCCGCGACGGGTGCATCCGTTCGGAAAGTTCTGGGCAAGTTCGTGTGTCCGTGATTTATTGGCTATCAGTAGTCAGCAAATCCTATGCTTTAAACAATTTCTGGGTCGTGCCAAATCTCACGGAGAATATCATGTGTGAGCTCCGTCGTATCAAATCGATTGCACCGTCCAACGGAAACGGGTTTCTGTCAGCACTGTGGGAAACCCTCGTCGTCTCTATAGCGATTATAGTACTTTTGATGTTAGGTAATGCTGAGATGGTGTCTGTGAAATCTGAAAATGTGCCCCAAAAGGAGTTGTTCCTAAATAGTTAATT
>JAAXHL010000079.1:0-375 GCA_012270865.1 Candidatus Poribacteria bacterium
GAAGCTCACCCCGCTGATCCCCTGAAGCGCTCCCTGGTGAGACCCGAAATCCACCCCCTCGATCCGGACCGTCCTTCCTTCCCGTCCCTCCACCGGTCCCAGCCAGTCGAGCCTTGGCACGGCCGGGCCCGCCCGGCTCACCTCGAAGCCCACGCTCCGGCTCACCGCCCCGCCCACCGACACCACCAGCGGGCCGGCGGCGGCGCCCTCCGGCACCGGGACCCGGATTTCCTCCCCGCTCCAGAAGACCGGCTCGGCCTCGACGCCATTGAAGGTCACCGTGCTGGCTGCCTGCACCGCCTGGAAGTGGGCTCCCCGGATCGTCACCAGCGTCCCTTCCGGCCCAAGCCCCGGACTCACCGTGGCGATGGCCGG
>JAAXHL010000079.1:506-829 GCA_012270865.1 Candidatus Poribacteria bacterium
TCCTCCGCCCGCAGGTCTGCCGTCGGGGCGGCCCCCAGCATCAGGGCAAGGAGGATCGGAGCCGCTCCCATCGGGAGTGGTCTACGGTTCGAAGAGCAACGGATGCGGTTCATCGGCAATCCTCCCGGGGTTGGGTGCCGTCTCGAAGCGGCACGGGGGATGGCCATCCCTGCGACGGCAACGATGGCCGAACTCATAACACTACAGTGACGGACGGGCGGCTTCAAGCTCGCCAGTCGAGCAGGCCCCTCTCCGGCCTTTCGAGCCGCCTCGATGGTGGCGATGGCCTTCGGGGCCGGGGGGCGATTCCCTTCCAGGGGGAC
>JAAXHL010000079.1:912-1413 GCA_012270865.1 Candidatus Poribacteria bacterium
CCCCTGGGGCCTGCGGACCCCGAGAAAACGCGTCACGGGGCCGCAGGGGGCCATTACGGGCCTGTTCCGGGGCCGGCTCGGACCCTCCATTCCCGCCTTCCGAACAGTCCTGCCCCTCCGGGCCGCCGCTTCCTTCCGGCCGCGATCAACGGCCTCGGGACCGGCCGGGGGAGGGGGGGCGGGAATCGAGCCCTCTGAGCGCCGGGGCGACCGGCGGGACAGGGTAACATAAGACTGGTTATGTTACCCTCCCGGAGAGGGGGATTCCATGCCCGCCCAAGGGTCGAACGAATCAGAATCTAGGGTCCAGGAGGCCCCGGCGCCGGGCCCGCTGACGGCCCCCCGGCACTCCCCGGCCACTCCGGCCGTCCAAGACTCCCCGGCGCCTCAGCCCCTCCGGGTCCCCGGCGGCTGGACGATCGAGGGACTGCCCCCGACGGTGCGCGAGGCCGGCCCCTCGGCCCAGCGGCGGCTGGTGGAGTTCTTCAGCGCCGAAATCCG
>JAAXHL010000082.1 GCA_012270865.1 Candidatus Poribacteria bacterium
AATTCACCCGTGGAGGCGATGACCTTGAAACGCCTTGGCGCCCTGCCAGCTCTGCTCTTCCCGCTCCTGGCCGGAGCGCCGTCGATCGCCGCCGGGCAACCGCTGTCCCTGCCGGGCATTCCCGACTTCAGGCTGCCGTCGGCAGGCGTCGTCGACACCGTGTTCCCCGCCGCGACCGGAGGCGCCGCGCCCTACACCTACAGCTTGTCGGGGCAGCCGCCGGGCATCACCTTCTTCCCGGGAACCCGGGTCGCGAGCGGCACCCTCCCCACGGTGGCGACCGAGACGACCTACACCGTCACCTACGGCGTCGCCGACGGCGCCGGCGACGCGGCTTCCGTGACCTTCCTCGCCACCGTCGTCCCGCCGACGCCTCCGCCGCTGTCCCTGCCGGACCTCCCCGACTTCAGGCTGCCGTCGGCGGGCGTCGTCGACACCGTGTTCCCCGCCGCGACCGGAGGCGCCGCGCCCTACGCCTACACCCTGTCGGGCCAGCCGCCGGGCATCACCTTCTTCCCGGGAACCCGGGTCGCGAGCGGCACCCTGCCCACGGTGGCGACCGAGACGGCCTACACCGTCACCTACGGCGTCTCCGACGGCGCCGGCGACGCGGCTTCCGTGACCTTCCTCGCCACCGTCGTCCCGCCATCCGCTCCGCCGCCGTCCCCATCTCCATCTCCGTCTCCGTCCCCATCTCCGTCTCCGTCGCCGCCGCCTGCCCCGTCTCCGCCGACTTCCATCTACATCCTTCCCTTCACGGAATCGCGGACGAACGCCTCGGGCGAAGAGGCCTTCGCGTTCACGCTCGCTGCCTCCGCCACCGTCAACGTGTCCCTCACCGGCATGGACCGCGACATCGACTGCCGCGTGAACTCCACTCCCTGCACGAACCAAGGCGGCACCCACGACGACTCCTGGAGCGGCACGCTCGAAGCCGGAACCCACGCCGTCACCGTGTACCCCTACGGCGGCGGCTCGGGCGCCTACACCCTGAGCGTCTCGGCGGAGACGACATCCGCCCCCGCCCCCGGGACCTCCGAGCCGCGCTACTTCAAGCTCAGCCTGCCATGGGAGTCGGACGTCGAGGTCCACCTGACCG
>JAAXHL010000165.1 GCA_012270865.1 Candidatus Poribacteria bacterium
TTTCAGGAAATTATATACTATTACCCTATCTTTGGGCAACGATGCGGAATTGATTTGAACTGTCATTATCCTTTCCCGCTAGCTGCCTTTTCCGTCATCTTCTTGAGAATTTCGAGAAAAATTTTTTTTCCTTCCGCAACAAATTCCCTTATTTCCGACTTCGTCCACGCACGCGCATGTGCCTTGCCTAGCAGGTACTCACTACCGCCGCCCAGGGACTTCGTCCACGCGCCCGGGTGTGATTTCCTTTCGAAACGAATTAAAGAAATACTTGGATATGGTCGTATTGATATTTCATATTGAAAATCATAGAATCTTCTCTTTATTGACAACGCGGCTTCCACACGGAACGACTTAGAACCCGTTTTATACCCCTCATAGGAGATTCCGAAGCTTTCGGTAAAGTTTGCTTCCTGATTTTCCAAGCGTTTTTCGAGATTTTTCTTCAAGTCTTCCAAAGAAGTAGTTCTCGTCGAGGAAAACATCTCATTGAACTGCTTGAACCGATTTTCAAATGTTTCAAGAAGGGACATCCAAGATCGTTCGTACAGTTCTTCCACATCTTCCCTAGACAGGAATTCTACACCTTTTAACCCTTTAGCTTTTTCGCCCTTGATGAAAATATCAACTTCCTTCTCAACATCTTGGGGTTCACTTATGTCTTCCCCTTTCGCCGCCTTGATCCCGATCTCAAGCCATGAGATAAGACTTTTGCCGAGGTAACCGGCAAGCGCGTCAATATTCCCTGTGTCCGCTTTCTGAATAGCGGAGATATAGCCGTCCCTGTCTTCGCTTTCAATTACGAGAGGCGGGTAGCCAAGTCGCATCAGTGCATAGTTAATCCACAGGCGCACTATTCGACCGTTGCCGTCGTCAAACGGATGAATAAGGATGAACCGGTGATGCAGTTCCGCGAGAAAAAAAGCTATTGAAGTCGCAGAGGATTCAATGTTCCCGTTAAACCACTCCATCAGTTCCTCCATCTTTGCGGGAACTTCTTCCGGCAGAGCAAACTCGAAGATTTCTCCGGTTGGAGTTTTAACATGGTTGGGCTGAGTTTTGTACCTACCCGGCACAATTTTTTTTCGGGTAGGCCGCCCATCAAGAGTTTCCGCTTCTTCCCAGAAAGGCTCTTTGAGAATAATCAGATTCAGGTCACGTATGTCCGCTTCCGTCAGACGGCGTTTCTTGTCTTCGGCAAATTCTCTGATTTTCCCTATTCCCACATTATGGGCTTTCATTTCCTCGTAGTCGCGGATCGGGTGACCACCCTCGGCACGTCCGTGAACAAGTAGAAGTTCAGTCTCGCTGTAAGTCAGAGTATTGCCCTCTATGCGATTGGAATTATAATTCCAATCGAGCCGAATTTTCTTCCAGAGCCGATTGTCATTCTCTTGGCTAAGAGGATGTAGCAAAGACCATTCTTTATAGAGATACTGAATACGCTTGTCAATTTCTTCAAGAGACATTTAGATTTTCCCTTTCAAGACCAATCCGCAGTCTTTCCGACTGACACATTCATCATACCACCACTTTTCTTCCAATTCCGTATATATTCAGTTGCGTGCAGAGTTCTCATTTCGCAGTTTTTGTGACAAAATAATTGCCATTTTTTCTATACGCTATATAATTATACAGTAATTACAATAGAGAAACAATTATTATTGCCTGACAAAATGTATGCCAAAAAATATAAAAAAACACACCCATGGATAACTTTCAATGTTGATCTCGGGAAAATCGACCGTGAAACATGGCTGTTGTTGGGCGAAGCGGAATCAAAATGCACCCGCGTCTCCAAGGTTCCACTCAAACCCGAACTTTCAAAAATTCTGCATTCGACCTACTTGGCAAAGGGGATTCAGGGCACAACGGCAATTGAAGGAAATACTCTGTCCGAGGAAGAAGTGAAAAAAAGAATTGAAGGAAAACTTAAACTGTCTGATTCAATGGAATATCAGGGTAAAGAAATCGATAACGTGCTTGAAGCTTTTAACAGCATGGCAACAAAACTAAAAGACGGTGAGTCGCAAGAAATAAGTCCCGAAGAAATAAAAAGCTATAACAAGATAATATTAAAAGACCTCCCCTTGGAGGAAAATGTCGTGCCCGGTCAGATCAGCCAGCACAACGTGGGAGTCTTCAGATACAGGGGTGCCCCAAGAGAAGACTGCGAATACCTCCTGGATAAAATGTGCGAGTGGCTAAACAGCCCGCTCTTCAATCCAGATAAAAATAAAATTGTTTTTGCGATTATAAAAGCCATATTGGCGCATTTATACATAGCGTGGATTCACCCGTTTGGTGATGGAAACGGAAGAACCGCCAGGCTGGTTGAATTAAAAATAATGCTGACTTCCGGCGCGCCTGCCCCCGTATGTCACTTGCTCAGCAACCATTACAACAAAACCAGAAGCGAATATTACCGTCAGCTTGACTACGCGAGCAAGTCAGGTGGGGAAATTTACCAATTTATAAGTTACGCGGTCAGAGGTCTTGTAGATAAGCTAAGGGAACAGATTGATTTTATTGACCTTCAGCAACTGGAGATTTTCTGGAGGGACTACATATTTGAAGCTTTCGGAGAAAATCCCGGCAGAATCAGCAAGCGCAGAAGAAACTTAGCTCTGGAATTCTGGGGTGTCCCAAAACCCCTAAAAATTGAAGAAATAAGAAGAATAAGCCCGAAAGTAGCGGAACAGTACTCGCGTAAATCCACTAGAACGATCGAAAGAGATATCGAATTTTTGGCAAAAAAAGATCTTGTTGAAAAACAGCAAGACGGTTACTTGCCTAAAAGAGAGACTCTTTTCAGGTTCCTCCCCACAAGAGTTACCCCAGACTGAAACCCCGCCTGAACAAGTGGCAAAAATAAAGATGGATGTATTCGAGAAGCTTATCCGGTTGTTGAAGAAGCTATGAAAATTCACCCGTTGAAGAATTGGCGTTTATTTCCCGTAAGCATGTGGCCGCGGATGGATTTTTCCCCTTGGCGCACTGGATCACGACAATTATATCTTTTCTGCTCACTGCCAGTCTCTTTCCCTTGCCTGAACCGAAAATTGGGCTGAAAAATCCTGCAAATCGCCAATCCCAATCCGGAAAAATATCATACCACAGTCGATTCGGGTGAAATACGCAGTCTGACCCCGTAAAACTCCCCGGATATACCTTTAATGCGGGTTAAGGAGAAATCCCGACAAAACTAATCATCCTGTCCGCGGCGGAACCGTCTCTTCTGTATGAAGGAAGATCCCGACAACTGGTGCATATGTTCATCGTCTCGATTTCCGGGACCCCTGCATCGCAAAGTTCAATTCTGTTAAGTTCCGCGAGGTCTAGAAGGAATTTTCCGCCGCCTTTTTCGAAAAGCCAGTCCCCGTCGCCGAACTTTGAGACGAACTGCGACGCCACGTCGTCCCCAACCTCGTAGCAGCATCTCCCTATGGCCGGACCTATTGCGGCCACGGCCTCTCGCGCCCTCAAGAAATATTTCTCGCAAACGGCTTCAAGACAGTTTCTAGCCACGCGCAGGAAGGTTCCGCGCCAGCCCGCGTGGACAGCGCAAACACACCCTGAATCTGGAAAACAAAGAAGAACCGGAACGCAGTCGGCCGTGACAATCCCGACACCGACGCCTTTTTGCCGCGTAACGATCGAGTCGGCTTCGGGAAGCTCATTCCCCGCGTCACGACCGGCAAAAAAAACGGAATTGCCGTGAACCTGGTTCACGGTAAGGATATTTTCAAGCCCGTGAGCAGATGCGATTTTCAGAATATCCGGGCCTCCCGTATCATGCACGAAACCGTGAATCACGCTGCTATATTTCTCAAGCAGAGCAGAACGAAAAACCCTCATCCGTTCTGTCTCCTTAAAAAATCGACCACGGAAATCATATCTTCGGGGACTTTCGCCGAAAACTCAACTGGTTTTCCCGTGACCGGGTGGGTGAATCCGAGGCTTTTTGCGTGAAGGGCATGCCTTTTTATCAACGCTCCCGCGGTTCCGGAATTTCGCGGTCGGCTCTTTTTGCCCCCGTAAACCTTATCGGCAAGCACGGGAAATCCGTTTTCGGAAAAATGGACTCTTATCTGGTGGGTTCTTCCGGTCTTCGGCCAAACGCTCACAAGCGTCGCCCCGCGCAGCCTCTCGACCACTTCCCAGCGGGTCTCGGCATCTCTTGCGGCCTTGGAAAAAGAGGTCATTTTTACCCTGTTCGAGGGACTTCTTCCTATCGGGGAGCTGAAAACTCCAAAACTTTTTTTCATCTCCCCGGAAACAACGGCCACGTATTCTTTTTTCGTCTCCCTGCTTTTGAACTGCTCGGAAAGACTCTTGTGCGCGCGGTCGTTCTTCGCGGCGACTATGATTCCCGAGGTTTCCTTGTCGAGGCGGTGCACGATTCCAGGACGCGTCTCGCCTCCTATTCCCGAAAGATCCCCGCACACATGGACAAGAGCATTTACAAGCGTGCCGCCCGTTACCCCCGCCCCGGGATGAACCACCATGCCGGCCGGTTTATTGACGACGATCATGTCGCGGTCTTCGTAAACAATCTCGATATCGATTTCTTCTCCCTCGACGCCGCAGGGCTTCGGAGGCGGAATGTTCACGCTCAGGCTCTCTCCGCCGCTTATGATCTTGGAAGGTTTAAATGTTTTGCGGTCAATAAGTATGTTTCCCCGCTCTATGTGCTTTTTTATGCTCGAGCGGCTAAGTTCCGTCAGGAAACACGAGAGAAACACATCCG
>JAAXHL010000220.1 GCA_012270865.1 Candidatus Poribacteria bacterium
TATGTCCAAAACTACTTATTGCGAATTAAAAATATGATTTTTAACTTGATTCCAACCACATTGCGAATGGCGACACCGTTAGGGTTCGCTGCACTCGGCGGGATTTATTCCGAACGCGCCGGGGTCATTAACCTCGCCTTAGAAGGGATGATGTTGATCGGTGCCTTCGGTTACGTCATCGGCACACAAGTTACCGGTTCAGTGTGGTTCGGGTTGCTTCTCGGTATAGGCTTTGGGGTAGGGTTGGCACTCTTACACGCCGTTGCGACGGTAACGTTCCACGCCGAGCAGGTTGTCACCGGGATTGGCATCAATATCTTAGCGTTGGGGATTACAGAGTATCTTTTACCGACCTCGAAACAGGTAGGCGGTCTACCCCACTGGCAGTTGCCGTTTATCGGTTCATACAGTTTCATCGTCTATCTATTACCGGTTTTGATGGTCTTGAGCCACGTTCTCCTCTTCAAAACGCCGTGGGGTTTGCGTTTGCGTGCGGCAGGCGAATCAACGGAAGCACTCGAAGCATTGAGTCTGAGTCGAACCAAATGGCAATATATCGGCATCCTCCTAAGCGGACTCTTAGCAGGCGTAGGCGGATGTTTTCTGGCATCCGAAGTCCACTACTTTACAAAGGGGATGACAGCCGGACGCGGTTATCTCGCACTTGCCGCCGTTATCTTTGGAAACTGGCGACCCTTAAGCGGTGTCTCAGCGTGTTTCCTCTTCGGATTCGCCACCGCTTTAGAACTCGCAAACCGATGGAACATTCCCGGACAATTGCTCAACAGCCTACCGTATATCTTAACAATGGTCGTCCTCATCGGGTTCGTCGGGACATCGCGCCCACCCGCGAGTTTAGGAAAGATGAAGTCGTAGGTTTTAAACCGTCTCGTTATCTTCGTCTACGAGTCCGTAGTAGGTGCCGTGACGACTGTAGTAGCCGTAAGACTTCGCGTGCTTCGGATTGATCATGTTGCAGACCACACCAACCTTTTTGGTCGGGAAAGCATCTGTTAAGTGTCGGATACCTGTAAGGATGTCAAATCGACGGGTTTTCGTGATGTCAAAGACATAAACGATGGCATCGACAATGTTCGCCAGAATCATCGGATCGGCGACGGCGCGTACCGGTGGCGAGTCGATAACGATGACATCGTATTCGGATTTCGCGAGTTCCAACAACTGGTTCATCATTTCCGAGTTGAGAAGTTCGATCGGGTTCGGTGGGACCGTCCCACTCGGTAGTAGATACAGATCGGGAATATCGGTCAGTTTAACTGTGGTGTGAAGTACGTCGTCGGTGTTCTCTGTATTGAGATGTATGATGGCTTCACTCAACCCTGGTTTGCGTGTGTCAACGCGTGCGACCGGTAGTTCAGATGCGCCTGTATCTTCTTGAGGAGGTTGTTCGCTCGGAAACGTATTGTGTTGTGACGGTCTACGCATATCCGCATCTATAAGTAGAACCTTATTTCCTCTTTGCGAGAGTGCAACGGCGAGGTTCGAGGAGATGGTGCTTTTGCCTTCGCCGCGCGTCGCACTTGTCACGAGAATCGTCTTCACGGATGCCCCAGGGTTTAGGAACGGTAACTTGGCTTGTAGGACACGAAACGCCTCAGCACTCCTCGAATTGGGAGCATCGTGCACCATGAGTGGGAGTCGATAGGCACTGCGTTTTTTGATAGAGGGTAGCACCCCGAGGAAACTCGGCGATTCTGGGAGTTCATCTAATTGCCGGACCGCCTCCTCTAAACGGAGGTAGGTGTCCTTGAAATAATTTTTGGCGACCGCGAAGGTCATACCGAGTAGCATTCCGACGAATGCCCCCAAAGCGAGATTAAATTTTAGGCGCGGCTTCAACGGTTCTTGCGGTGCGCGTGCTTTATCCAATACCTTGATACTTTCCGAGCGCGCCTGTGCAAAAATCTCTGCCTCTCGCATCTTGGTCTCTAATGCGATGACCTGAGCGTTGTATATCTCAACATCCCGCTTGAGGCGATAGAACTCTAATTGGTCAGGAGACCATTCACGGAGTTCTGTAAAATGCGCGTCAATTTTGGCAGTAATTTCGTCTTTCTGTTTTTTAAGACTTATAACGGCTGCCTCTGTCTCATTGACCTTTTCTGTAAATATTTGATGAAGCGGGTTATAAGAAGAGGTCGTGCTTTTTATATCTTTCTCCTCATTCTCGAGACGTGCTTTCGTTTCCGCTATCTGCTTATCTTTCGCAACCACTTCAGGATGCGTTTCATCGTATTTACCGAGCAGTTCAGCCCTATCGATTTCATACTGATTTAAATTATCTTGCAGCTTGGAATGTGAAGGGTTTCGTGCGATCGTTTCTGATATAAGCTCCTCTGAGAGTCCTTCCAGTTTATCACGATAGGTCGCCAACCGCAATTCAGTTCCTATCAGCAAGCTTATCAACTCATTTTCTTGAACTTGTAGTGCCAAGATGATCTGCGCTTGTATCCCGCCTTCAGCGTTTAAGGTCAGTTCCGGATGTTGTTCCTGAAATGCGAAGAGTGCTGTGTCGGCATTTGTGAGGTTCTCCTGTGTCTGCGTCAGCATCTCTTGTGGGAGCGGCCTTTGCCACCATTCTACTCTCTCAATAGTTTCTGCTTCGACAGCCGCTTGAAAGACTGCGGCGATTTTGTTCGCGAGGTTCTGGGCGCGTTCCGAGTTCCGCTGCTGTACGGTTATGGTAATCACTTTTCCGTCCGGTGACTCTTCAACCTTTAGCTGTTCATCAATAAGCGTTTTGATGAAAGCATCTTCCCACTCGGTATCCGTCAATTCTCCCTGTTCCGTTGCGTTCTGATCAAGTTTCACACCGAACACACCGGCAAGCCACGGCACAAATCGTCCCCGATGGACAGGGAGCGGCTCAATAAGTCCTTCGTCTCGAAGCTGGCGTACCGCAGGCGTAATCACGAGGTCCCGTGACTGAAGCTGCGCCGCGAAAGCACTCACAGACGTACTACCGAATAATCCAGATATCGGTAGCTGCGAGAGTAGAGAAGGGGCGGCGGACTGACCGTCTAACACACGAATTGTGGTCTCGGATTGATAAACGGGTGGTGTGAGGTCGGTTACGATAAACGCTACGAAAACAGAAAGCAGAAAAATGAGCAGGACACTCCACTTACTCCGAAAAAGCATCCAAAAATAGTCTGACAATCGAATTTCTCTTACTTCATCATAGTGCCGATCGGCTGTCTCTGGCATCTGTATCCTCGTTGTGTGAAGTTTCCAGTTTCCAATTCCCAGAAAAGAGGGTTGTAATTAACAAAATCCCTTCACTGTTTACTGGCCACTGGTTACTGATTTAACGGTATCTGATGAGAACAGTGACAAGTAGATTCACAAATGATGTGGCAAAGGTGATGACCCGCCAGTCTAAACGTGTTCTCTCTCGGACGCGGAGTTGATCGTTCGGGTTCAAATAAACATCCGAGTGTACCTGATCGAAGTTCAACTCTTCCTCTGTTCCATCCGCGCGGGTCAGCAGGCATTTTTTCGGGTTTGCTCGTTCCTCGTTGAAACCGCCTGCGATAGCGATGGCTTGCCCCAAAAGGACAGGTTCGGTAATGACATACTGCCCAGGTTTCTCTACTGCTCCGATAACGCTTATTTTCGCTTCCGCCAACGGCACATACAGTGTATCGCCGGGACCGAGCACTGCGTCAACGTCTTCCGTAGTCAGATCCACCAAGATACGTTTTTCAGTTGTGATGATTTCGGATTTGTGAAGGTCAGCGAAATCGGCTCTGGACCCGCCAGCGAGTTTTAGTACCTGCGTTGCCGGTACCTGCGGTTCGGTTATCGGATAGGCACCGGGAGCGACGACTGCACCTATAACACGCACCGGACGCTGCTGAAAAATAGAAGGCACGAATATCGTATCGTGATCTTTCAGTGGAACATCGGGGCCGCCTTCATTGATAAGCTTAAGATAATCAACTCTTTTGAAGAGTTGCCCATCACGCCAGATCGAAATATCCGTGAGATCCGCAAGCGCATAGTTGATCCCAGCGGCGGCAAGTGCTTGCAGTAGATAAACCTGTCCAATCTCAAAGACGTGCAGGTTCCCACGGGGTCGCGGTTCAATCGCACCGAAGACGAGGATCGTCCGTTTCGGTTGCATGAGCGTTACAAACACACGGGCTGTCGGGAGATGTTTTGAGAAAGCAGATTGCATCTCTGCCTCAAGTTCAGAAACTGTGAGACCGGCGACCTTGATAAGACCAATAAGCGGATAGGAGACGTAGCCGTCTTGTTGGACAGGCACTGGGAGCCGTTCTTTGCTATATTCTGGGTACCCATCTACGGTGACAACAAAACTATCACCGACTTCCAACTTATACGTAGACAGGTCAGGGGGGGCTGCGTCGTTTGGTGAAACTTCCGTCTCAGTCGTCGGTGTCTCGGTAGCAGAATCCTCCGCGAAAACGGGAACGGAAAAACTGAAGTATACCAAAACGAACAGGAAAACAAGAAAACCGTTAATAGAACGTCTTACGAAAGCGTCGCTACTTCCAAAAAACCGTCGGTATCGGGAAAATATGTTCATGGAAAACCACTATCAACCTTTTTGAGAAGATTTTGTTTGTTTGTTGATTCTCATACGTAAGCTCTTCACTCTTTTTTCACAATGCTGAAATATTTTAACAAATTATTGTCAGAAATACAACTGAAAATAGTTGTCAGTTTTCAAAACAACGGGTGTGATGTCTACAATACGCGAAACATCATCAGCGGCAACAACTTTAACGATCACGTTTTTCTGATTTACCTGATTGATGAAATAAAAAACACGACGAGTAAAAAATAACGCGCTAGTAGTCTGTCACAATTAGTTT
>JAAXHL010000091.1 GCA_012270865.1 Candidatus Poribacteria bacterium
GTACCAAGAGTCACAAGTGAATTTAATGACCAACAAACGACTTTCGTCTTCAAATTCAGAGTACAACGCGGCTAATCCTGATTTTTTAACTATTGGGTTTCTGATCTGTCCGAAGCACTTGAAAACCGAAACCTACCCAACCAAACCGCAAAGAAAGTTATAGCAAAGCCCATAATTATTTAAACACATCAAATCGAGGCAATTCCCATCTTATTCCCCCCTGATAAGGGGGGTTAGGGGGGTTATCTTCGGACAAGTGTTCATTTATTTTCGGATTTTACTATAATATCCTGCAAGTAGCAACTTGAATTATATTAGGGTGGAAAAATAAAAAAGAATCGCTTCCTACTGAAACTTTCGGATGTCCACAAAACGACCCGTTACCGCAGTCGCGACAGCCATCTGTGGGCTGACAAGGTGCGTGCGTCCACCTTTCCCCTGTCTGCCTTCAAAATTCCGGTTCGATGTGCTGGCACACCGCTGCCCGGGCATCAAAATATCAGGGTTCATACCGAGACACATACTACAACCCGCTTCACGCCATTCAAACCCCGCATCACGGAAAACCGCATCGAGACCTTCCGCCTCCGCTTGACGTTTGACTGCCTGTGAACCCGGAACAACCATCGCACTGACGGTCTCTGCGACTTTTCTACCCTTTGCAACCTCAGCCGCAGCCCGTAGATCACTGATACGCGAGTTCGTGCAGCTACCGATGAAAACCCTGTCCACAGGAATATCTGTTATCGGGGTACCGGGTTGGAGGTCCATATATGCCAAAGCGTGTTCGGCGGCGCGTTTATCGTCAGTTGTCGTCATGTCTGCGGGGTCCGGCACACGTCCCGTCACATCGGTTACCATACCGGGGTTTGTACCCCATGTCACCTGCGGAGCGATGTCTGCTGCGTCGAGTATTAGCGTTCGGTCGTAGGTCGCACCATCGTCGGTCGGGAGTTGTTTCCAACGTTCCACTGCCGCATCAAAATCTTCACCTTTCGGCGCAAAACGTTTGCCAGCGATATATTCGTAAGTGGTGTCATCTGGTGCGATCATACCGGCGCGCGCACCCGCCTCAATCGACATATTGCAAACCGTCATCCGTTCTTCAATACTAAGGGCGCGGATCGCAGAACCGGTATACTCGACCACCGCACCGTTCCCGCCATCGATACCGATATGCCCGATAATTGAGAGAATAATGTCCTTCGCAGTTACGCCGTAAGGCAGCGTGCCGTCAATCCGAATCTCAAAATTTTCGGACTTCTGTTGTAGGAGACACTGTGTCGCGAGGACGTGTTCAATCTCACTTGTACCGATACCGAAAGCAAGCGCACCGAGTGCACCGTGCGTTGAGGTATGGCTATCCCCGCAGACGATCGTCTTACCGGGTTGCGTGATACCGAGTTCCGGTCCGATAACATGCACAATGCCTTGGTCGGGACTATCTATGTCATAGAGCGGGATGTCAAACTCAGTGCAGTTCTCTGCCAACGTCTCCATCTGTTTCGCTGCGATTAGGTCAGTAATCGGTAGCGATCTGTCTGTCGTCGGGACGTTGTGATCCATCGTCGCAAACGTCAGGTCGGGACGGCGTACCTTTCGGTTATTGAGTCGCAACCCCTCAAACGCCTGCGGGGATGTGACTTCATGGACGAGATGCGTGTCGATATACAGGATCGGCACCTCATCAGCGGAAGCGCGCACCAGATGCGCCTCCCATATCTTTTCGTACATTGTTCGTGTTTTCATGTTTGTTCTCTTACCTTTGTTTTCTTTATCCTTAATAAAAAACGTGAGTTTGATAAATACTTGAGGCAGACACATTTGCTCTTAAAGTCCCCCTGATAAGGGGGATTTAGGGGGTTGTATTCCTAAAAATCGCAGCTTTTTCAGGGAATATATTGTTTTTTGCTCAATTTGCGTCCACCTCGGAAACCCCTAATATTTTTCAAACTGGCGTTAATAAAAAATAAAAACGGAATTCATTGTACACAATGCTCCTTGAGAATTCAACGAAAATAAAGATTCGCCAGGTCGGTAGGTTCGGTTTCCTAACCGCACCTACAAAATTACTCAAAAGGTTGCAATATACCGTCTTTCACGATCAGGGTCTTCTGGTCATAAACGGCATCCCCATCAGCATTGAAGGAGAACTTACCGAACACCGTATCAAAGTCCATAATATTCGCCAGCGCGTCCCGAATCGAGATTGAATCGGTGCCTTCGGCGTTCTTAATCGCTTCGGCTAAAATGTAGACAACAGCGTATGACGACGTAGCGAAAGCGTCTGGCTCCATACCGTAAGTTGCGTTGTAATTCTCAACAAACGCTTGGTTTCCAGGCGTATCATCCGTAGGCAGCCAACCGATAAAAGTGATTGCACCTTCCGCCGCAGCACCTGCGGCTTCTACCTCAACGTCGGTTAATGAGCTAACAATAATAGGCGCGGATATACCGAGTTCGTGTGCTTGAACGAGTATCCCCGGTTTTTCGGGTGGCAACGCCGAGACAAAAATAGCATCCGGTTCCAACGCCTTTATCCGAGTTAATTGCTCAGAGAAATTGGTATCACCACTCTCAAAGACTTCCGTGACCAGCACCTGAACATTGATCGCAGCG
This sequence comes from Candidatus Poribacteria bacterium, assembly GCA_012270865.1. Taxonomy (GTDB): domain Bacteria; phylum Poribacteria; class WGA-4E; order WGA-4E; family WGA-3G; genus WGA-3G. The sequence continues at coordinate 2,620 of JAAXHL010000091.1, forward strand.
AATGCTTCTCGCAATGCGGTGTCCCGATCCGTGGAGAAGAGATCGGTTTCGTCATATAGCGTAGCGACCCGTTGATAGCCGAGTTTCGCGTGTGTTGTCTCAACGCCTTTAAGTGCCACGATATTTGTTGAAAGCAGTACCCTAAAAACAAAATCGCCGATTTCACTAAGACCACGGGCAGCCGATGTCGGACTGATTGCCACAACCTGATTTTCTTCTGCAATAGGGAACGCTGCCTTTGTTGCACTTGAGGTGGCAGGACCGAGAATGACAGGGACACCGTCCTCGTGAATCAGTTTATTGAAAGCAGCAACCGCACCCTCCGGGGTACCGATATCGTCTTCAATGATGAACTTGAGTGTGCTACTCGGCTGTGTTTCGTTGATTTCACCACGGGCGAATTCAAGACCCTGCTGCATGAGTTGCCCCGTAGCAGCCAAAGAGCCGGTCAAAGGTAACACAACCCCGATGGAGACCTCACCACGGGATTCTTCTATTTCAGGTGTAGTAGGTTGCGTGATTTGGGATATCCGCTCACAGGCGGAAAAGCCTACGATTAAGATAACAACTGCGATGATAGATATGAATGATTTCAATTTTATCAGTTCCTTTCTTTTTCATAGCCATCAGCAATTAGCCGTCAGCCATCAGCCTTCAACCGATGGTTTCCGACAGCTGAAAGCCGATAGCCAAAAGCCATTATCAAACCCGCATGACGACTGGGAAGACAAGCGGCGAGCGTTGCATCTGCTTCGAGAAGAACCGACGGAGCGCGCTTCGGACTTCATCTTGGACAGTCTCCGTTTCGTGTTTCTGCTCGTCGCTGAGATTCGCAATGACGTTCCGAGTAATCTTTTTCGCTTCTTCTATAAGTTCCTCCGATTCGTCCATATAGACAAATCCACGCGAGATAATCTCTATCTCGCCGGTGTTCAGTCCGGCTTTAGAGTCGTCATCGACCGCTGACTGCTGACCGCCATCAGCCGTATCGCTGTGCAGGACAATAATCGGGACGACGATGCCGTCCTCCGAAAGTTGGATACGGTCCCGTAGAACGATATCTTCGAGTTCGATTTCCGGTTTACCATCAACAAGCACGCGACCGGAACGTCCCTCACGTCCAAGAACTTCACACGAATCGGCGGTCAGATAAATCAATTCGCCATCTTCAGCGACGTTGATGTTTTCTTTCGGGATACCGACCGATTCAGCGAGTTCAGCGTGCCGTACGAGGTTTTGATATTCACCGTGCATCGGTGTAAAAAACTTGGGGCGCAACAGATTGATCATCAACTTCAAATCTTCGCTTGCCCCGTGTCCCGAAACGTGGACATTGGCATTCCGTTCATGATATATCTTCGCACCGCGTTTGAGCAGATGGTTCACCACATGCCCGATAGCCTTTTCATTCCCCGGAATAATTCGGGCAGAGATGACGACAGTGTCCCCCGGCTCCACGTTTAGGAACGGGTGGTTGTCGAGTGCCATCAACGTTAAAGCGGAGCGCGGCTCACCTTGGCTGCCCGTGCTTAAAATCATAACCTCATGTGGTCTGAACATAGATGCATCACGCGCATCAATGAGATAATCCGAGTTCACCTCAAGATAACCGAGTTCAGTAGCCGTACGCACATTGTTGATGAGCGACCGTCCGGTCACAGCAATGAGCCGCCGATGTTTATTGGCAAGATCGATGAATTGCTGGATACGGTGTAGACTCGAGGAAAAAGTGCAGAGAAACAGCGTCTGCTCGGTATTCTGGAAAATACCGTCTATCGTGCTATAGATACTCCGCTCTGAGGGGATCTGCCCCGGACGTTCAGCATTTGTGCTGTCAGAGATGAGCATCAGCACACCTTCCGTACCTAACCGGGCAAGCCTCTGAATATCGGTCAACTTACCGTCAACAGGGGTCATATCGAACTTAAAATCGCCGGTATGGACGATAACGCCGATCGGTGTCTGTAGCGCAATCGCGACACTGTCCGGAATACTGTGTGCGACATGGATGAATTCAGCGGTGAAATCACCCAATTCGACCGTATCGCCGGGAGCAATCGTGTTGAGTTGTGCCTTACCGAGTACGCCGTACTCACGCAACCTGCCACTTGCGATTGCGAGTGTGAGTTGCGTGCCGTAGACCGGGACATCCAATTGACGGAGGACATAGGCTAAGGCACCGATATGATCCTCGTGTCCGTGTGTAAGAAGGATACCGCGAATCTTTTCTTGGCGTTCAGCGAGATAGTGGATATCCGGGAATATCAGATCGACACCAGGCATGTCTGATCCGGGCAACATGAAACCTGAATCAATGACGATAAGGTCATCTTCGGTTTCGTATACCATCATGTTCAGCCCAAATTCACCTAAACCGCCTAACGGTATGATCGAAACGCTGCCGTTAACATTTTCTTTATTGTTATTAAGTGTAGAATCTGTCATAAAATAGTTGTCAGTTGTTAGTTGTTAGTTGTCAGCACATTAGCTGTCATCCGTCAGCAAAGTAGCCATCGGTTTCTGTCAATTACAAGAGGTTTCTGATTATGAGTTGTTGGTTATAGCAAAGCCCATAATCATTTAAACACATCAAATCGAAGCAATGCCCATCTTATTCCCCCCTGATAAG
>JAAXHL010000011.1 GCA_012270865.1 Candidatus Poribacteria bacterium
TGTTCGAGGAGGAGTTGTTCGAGGAACTATTGTTCTGCGAGGAGTTGTTCCCCGACGAGGGATACGTGTGCGTATGCGACTGACACGCATAAGACCCACCACTCGTACAGTTCTGACCGCTACTATTCGTGGGACAGGTCACCCACGAGTGGTTGCCACCCGAACTCTGCAAATGCCCACACGGACGCGTCGGCTTCGGCTTTGGTGTCGCCGCAGGATACGAATGCGTATGACTCTGACACGCATACGCATACACCGACGAACAGTTCTGACCACTCGAGTTCGTCGGGCAATACACCTTGCTGTGATTCCCCGAACTGCTCTGCGAATGCCCACACGGACGCGTCGGTGCCTTATGGGTGCTGTGAGACGCGACCGCAGAGGGATTACACGTGTAATACGTATGCCCTTGACCACACGTCGCAGCATGTGAGACCGTCCCCCCACAATTCGTCCACACATCCGCAGGACACACGACTTTCGGGGGCGGCGGGGGCGCAGGTGCCGGGGCCGTATGCCCTGAATGCGAGGAAGCCGCCTTTGCATTACACGCCCAATACGTATGACCTGCTGGATACGTCGTCTGATGTGCATCAACACTGCTCGCGACACGATCATAGATACACTTGCCGGCACCCCGGTTGGCGTTGCCACATTTCACCGAGGGGGGGTTCGACGACGAGTTGTTCGTAGAACTATTGTTCTGAGAACTGTTATTCGAGTTGTTCGTAGAACTATTATTTATAGAACTGTTATTCGTCGACGAGTTGTTCTGAGAGTTGTTTGTCGAACTGTTTGTGGAACTATTATTTATAGAACTGTTATTCGTCGACGAGTTGTTCTGAGAGTTGTTTGTCGAGGAGTTCGTAGAACTATTATTCGTCGACGAGTTGTTTGATAACGAACTGTTATTCAGGGAACTATTATTCGTCGACGAGTTGTTCTGAGAGTTGTTTGTCGAGGAGTTCGTAGAACTATTATTCGTAGAACTATTTGTCGAGCTGTTCGTCTCCGAGGAAGGCGGCGAGGAAGAATTCGTCTCCGAGGAAGGGGGAAGCATAGGCGGATCGGGAGACTGTGCCTCGGTGGTATGCCAGACATACCCCGATGAACACCCCGACTTCGCCGGATCCAACGCATCACACCCAACATACGAAACACCACACCGCGTACACGTCTTCACTTCTGAGTGATAGGCAACCACAACCGGATCCGTCGTCGAATATGTATGGAAGTTGCGACACGTCAACGTCTTCGGAGCCGTCGGTGCCTCTGTCCCCAGCGGGAGGTCGCTGGCATACGTGTGACTCGTATGTTGACATAACCAGAAATCCGTGGCGATACAGGTGGCATCCGTGGCACACGAGGCCTGCTTGAGACCATGAGTCCCTGAAGCACACAACCGATACAGATGCCCACACTTCATTGATGCCGGGGCATGCACATTATGCACGATACCATGCGCACCCGACTGGGTACACGAGTAATACGCCTTGCCACACCCCTCGCAGTCCTTTACCAAGTGAGCCACATCGGCACTCGAAGTGCCACACCCCCCAGGACATAACC
>JAAXHL010000117.1 GCA_012270865.1 Candidatus Poribacteria bacterium
ACAATCTCGTTGCGAAAATTCTTCCGTCCGAAAATAGCGTCCATCAACAACTTCAAGTAGTGGCTCATAGTGGGATCGCAATGCAAGTAGATCGAACCAGTGGGCTTCAATATACGGTGCATTTCGAGTAGTCGAACTGCCATGTAAATCAAATACGATTTGTCGCTTTTCGTCAAAGCAGCGTGAATCACACGATTGAGTTTCGGATGTCTAAGCTCCAGTAAATCGAGCCATGCAACATCAATATCGCTCAGTGTCCACGTGTCCTTGAAAGCAGCTCCCGCAGCTTTACTACCAATGGGTGCAGCATAGTTAGCTTTGGAGTTAAAGGGCGGGTCTAGATAAATAAGGTCGAGAGACGCGGAGTTCATCCCGCGCATGATCGGGAGATTGTCCCCGGTCCAGATCGTTCGGTTCTTCCAATTAGGATTACCCCCCCCGTACTGTACATATGAATCTACTTAGCTGTTAATACTTTATAGGTGATCTCCTTCCCGCCCATTGATCTGAACAGATCATCCAGACGATCTTGTGTATCTCGCTTAACGCTCCCTTCATTAAGACGGAATACAAACTCGTCAATATAAGCACGACAGTGCTTCATTGACCAGTTATGATAAGTGCCGTAGTATCCTCGTTTCAGAACTGCTCACACACTTTCTATTGAGTTTGTGTGTGCCATTCCATCGACATACTGCTTAGCTGAGTGATTGACGCGTTTCTGCTTGTAGAAAACTCCGTCTAGTCCATCATAGCCCTTGTGCTCGTCCGTGTAGAGAGTAGTGCCGTGTCTTACATTCTCGTGAATTGTAGGATGGATATTAGCTTGACTGGGCGTGTCAATCACTGTGGCTTTGACCGCTCCATCTCGTTGTTTCATGCCTAGGACTGCTTGTTTACCCACAGTTCCGCGTCCTTGCTTGAGCTTTTTACTCTCGTGTTTGTTGGCTTCCTTGCCACCGATATAGGTCTCGTCCACTTCGACCTCACCTCGTAGAACTTCCATGTTGCTACCACATGCTACTCTCAATCTGTGTAGCAGATACCACGCTGTATTGTAATTGACTTTGAGTTCAGTTTTCAACTGCAAAGCACTAATACCCTTACGAGCGGTCATAAGTAGATAGCACGCATAAATCCATTTACGAGGATCATCGACCTTTTGTCGATACAACGGAGTATCCGTAAAGCAATTGAAATACTCGCGACATTCCTTACACCAGAATTTGCCGTAAGGCTTCTCCTGTGGAGTAATCCCTTCGTAGTCACCACAACGTACGCAATGAACGGTATCGCCCCATCGCATACAACCGAGATAATCAATAGCGGACTCCTTCGTAGGATACATCTCCATCAAATCGAACAATCCTAATTTCTTCGCTTTACGCTCTGTCATATCTAACTCCTAAACAGTCAAATTACTAAGTGTTAGTATAACAGAAATAGGAGTTATTTGTCAAGG
>JAAXHL010000123.1 GCA_012270865.1 Candidatus Poribacteria bacterium
TTATGTCCTGGGGGGTGTGGCACTCCGAGTGCTGATGTGGCTCACTTGGTAGAGGACTGCGAGGGGTGTGGCAAGGCGTATTACTCGTGTACACAGTCGGGTGCGCATGGTATCGTGCATAATGTGTATACCCCGGCATCAATGAAGTGTGGTCATCTGTATCGATTGTGTGCGTCTGGGGATCATGGTCTCAAGCAAGCTTCGTGTTTGAAGGATCCCGACTGCATCGCCACGAACTTCTGGCTGTGTCAGCACACCACACACCAATACGCCGGCGATCTGTCGCCGGGTACGGAGGCACCGACGGTGCCGACGACGTTGATGTGTCGCAACTTCCATACGTATTCGACGAGGGATGCTTCTGTGGTTGCCTACCACGCCGAGGTGAAGACGTGTACGCGGTGTGGTGTCTCGTATGTGGCATGTGATGCGTTGGATCCTGCGAAATCGGGGTGTTCATCCGGGTATGTCTGGCATACCACCGAGGCACCGCCCGATCCGTATGAGGCGTTGCGACACAACTACACGTATGTGTTCAGATACAACTCTCCTGAGGGTGTTCCGACGACCCTTCGGGATGAGACGGCATACACCCCGGGAGAGCCGCGTCCCGAGGTTGTCATTGATGTGTTGAACACTTCCGATGCAGACCTCGAACGTCTCAGTGGCTGGGATTTTCGGATCAACCCGATAACGATGCAACCCTTTCAGGAGCCGCGTCCTTGAAACCTTTTCAACCCAAAGGAGAGAAACGTAATGTTGAAGCAACTCTTAGCTGATAACCGTATCTTCAGTGCGCTCGTCTGTGTCTTGGTATTCATTGCTGGCGGACTGCTGTATCTGCAAACCGTCAAACAGAAAAGTAGGCGCGATGTCCAACGCACCCAAGAGATCGTCACACAACGTCAATCCCCGCAGCCCCAGACCCAACCTGTGGAAACCGGTGGTGGACATTACCACCCTGATGGGACGTATCACGTCGGTCCGCATAAAGCAGAGACACCTTCAGTTTCCACGCCCCCGCAACCGACGCAACCCCGCGAAGCCGCGAACATCACCCCCGTCGCACCCCCAGTCAGTGATGTTGCCGAGATGAACCTGTCACAGAAAACTGCCCCGTGGACACTGCCATCGACACGGACATCTGAAACCGATCGGCTGCGTGTCTTGAGAGACATCCGCAAGACCCTTCCTTCCCATGCCACAGTGGCAGACATTGTGGCGGCCGCTGACCTCGTGCCGAGCAAAGACGTTGTGGCTGCCATGAGTGATGAAGCGTTAATGGCACTGATTGAAGATGCCACTGAAAAAGCCGATGCCATTGAAGATGAAATGCGGGAAAGTATGGACGCATGGTTTAAGGTCATTGACGAACTCACCTCGGATGAAAACACCTTTGCCGAAAACCAGCGGATATTGGCAGAACATAGCGATAGGGTCAAACCGCTGAGGGATAAGATGGATGCCATCCGATATGAATACTACATCTATCGGGTAACTGCCAGCCGTGCGTTAAACGAAGTGAGTCAGCGGACGCATGAGTCAATTGCCAAGTTTCCGCCGGGATTCATTCAACTCCAGCTCCAACGAGAAGCCGAACGCGCCGCGAGGGAGGAAAGACCATGAAGAGATATTTCATTCTATTTTTTGCGTGTTTGGTTGTTTTCGGATCCATTTATCCTATTTACAGCGAGGAAAAA
>JAAXHL010000202.1 GCA_012270865.1 Candidatus Poribacteria bacterium
TCATCATCAACCTGTGCAGCGTGTTTGAGAAACCGTGCATCGGCGGTATCGCCAGTGCTAATCGGTTTCATCACACCCACATCTGTTCCCATCTGTTTAAGGGCAGCAACGAGACCTCCAGCAATCACCGTTTTCCCAATTTCTGTCCCTGTCCCTGTAATAAAGATACCTCGTGTCATATTTCGCATTATACACAAAGAGAGGCTTTTCGTCAAGCAGAGCCGTTCAGTTTTCGTTTTCCCACCCAATTCCAGCCCCCAGGACCGATAGATGAGATTTGCAACCGAATCATAAGGTATCAATTCAGGAAAAAACAACCCTCGCTGTCCCCAAGTCGGTAGGTTCGGTTTCATGAAGTTTAAGAAAATAAATCGGTAACTCCATATCTTCCCCAGGCCCGGTAGGTTCGGTTTTGCGGTGTACTCACCCAAATGCGATCTGCATTCCTAACCGAACCGGGCTTCACCAAGAAATTACCGAATTAAAAAATTAATCTTCATCCAACCGAACCGGATTCTACTCGGAACCTTCAACTGAAGCCTCAGCCCCCAAGTCCGGTAGGTTCGGTTTTGCGGTGTACTCACCCAAATGCGATCTGCATTCCCAACCGAACCGGATTCTACTCGGAAACCTTTAAACCTTCAAATACATCTTCAGTCCCGTAGGGGCGACCTGTTTATAGCGCGGACTGTGCCAAAAACTCTACACACCCAAGAGGATATTTGCATTGCGTGTCTTTTAAATGTTATACTTAACATAATTATATCTAATTCATCATTGGGTTGGGACAGTTCCCGCAACGATTCACAAGGAGGATAGTATGGGATATAGTGATGGTAGAAAACAAGTGCGGCGTATCTTGGACATAGTAAAGCGTCTCCAAAAGTCAAGAGGCATTAGAGTCCGCGATCTGGTTGACTTCTATGACGTTGATATAACGCGAATCTATGAAGACCTAAAAATTATCAAGAATTTCTACGATTTGGAGAAGGATAAAGGATCCTATTGGATTGAACCAGACCGTCCACTGCGTTGGCCCCGAATCACATCGGAGGAAACACAAGTTCTGGAATTGGTGATTACCGCTTCACCACTTGCGAAAGAGCAGCGTTTCGAGGCACCTCTCAAAAGCGTCTTGGGAAAACTTGACACCTCCCTCGCTGAACATATCCAATCAAAATTGCAGGAGGATGCTCCAACCCAACTTGAACGTGTCAATAGTGACGGTGAAACTGAGGAGCATTTTCACCTCTCAGAGAATGTAGAAGATTATAGTGGTGATAATGACGTTGAAAAACACTTTCGCATTCTGGAGGAAGCACTTTACGAGCAAAAGGTAGTTCGGGCGACTTATCAACCCGGCGGCAAAACAGAGTTTGTTAAACACATACTGCATCCGTACGCCATCTTTTTCCGAAGATCGGATTGGTATCTTGAGGCGCGATCCAATCAATC
>JAAXHL010000174.1 GCA_012270865.1 Candidatus Poribacteria bacterium
CCCCTAACCCCCCTTATCAGGGGGGAAGAAGATGGGCTTTACTATAATATTCCTTAACCTAATCGGACTCCTTGTTCTGGCGTTCCTGTGTTTTGTCAGGCTTCATACTTTTACCTTCAGCCGGACCTATCGAGAATCCAATTTTAGCAATACCTGCCTCTTTTACTACATCCATGACTTTGACGATCTGTTCGTGAAGGACTTCTCGTCCGGCTTGGATAGCAATCATAGACTTTTGTTCTTCAGGTAGGTTGAGAAGGCGAGTGCTCAATTCGTCAAATTGGACGATGTCTCCGTTTAAGAGCATTTTGCCAGCCTTTTGACCGTCGAGAGGGTTTTTAATGACGATTGTAAGACCTCTTACATTCAACCATTCTTCCAGAATGGCAGGTTGGACACCGATTGCGTCCCCGATAGCACCAAGAAGATATGGGTTTGGATGGAGCATCGGCTGGGCAAAAGCGAAGTTGTGAAGCACTTTTCCATCTTTGGCAATGATAACCGTTTGCGCCACATTCCGATTTAACGCGTAGCTGCCTGGACCTTCACGCCCCTCGTGAGAAACACTGAGTAAGACCTCACTTGGAATATGTTGGACTAATTTACTGGCTTGATTCTCTAAGGTATCTGGTGCGTCTCCTAAAAACACAGCATTTATATGCATTGTCTGTTCCGATGTCTCAGCGATTTGAGCGAGCAACCGAGAAACACCAACTAATCCGCGCAATCCAAGACCGCTTTCGTCTTGTAGGAAGAGAACGAGTAGTTGTCCGTCCGCTTTAGCGATGACATCATAGGTTTTGTCTTTAACGTCGCCGTTGATGCCCTTAGCCATCAAAGGTGGCAGTTTTTCACCGGGTTGTGGACCCGAGAAGAGTGTTTCGCCCTGCCTCTTTTTGAACTCAGCAGGGTTTTTCACTTCAACGTTCTCTCTGCGGTATCGGTTTTGAGATTCTGTATTTGCTAAGGTGCGGCGCGCTGTCATGCCTTCTTTCTCACTCAATTTGCCGTCGCCGTCTTTGTCGAACTGTTTGACAAGTCCTTCAAGTTCTTGCCGAGGTGGCGTGCGTTCCTGTTGCCTTTGCTTTCTGAGGTACGCCAAGCGTTTATCTTCAGGAGATGCTTCGTCTCGGCGTTCTCCGCGCATTACCTGAGCGTCGCCTTCTGCCTTCTTGAGAAGCCGTTTGCCTTCTTCCCAAGTGATTCCGAGTTTTTTAGCACCTTCCGCTGCCTCTTCCCTTGAAATTTTGCCATTCATCACAGCTTTGTGGAGTGCAGCAAACTGCGCTTCTACTGACTTTTTGCCCACATCCTTTTTCGGGTAGCGTTTCGCTTGTGCGTCATTCAGCCATTTTTCCAATGTAGCAGGTTCCACTTCAATCGCTTGTGCGATGGCACCGAGGAAGTGTGGATCGGGAGAGAGCATGGGTTGTGTGAACACAAAGTTGTGTAGGACTTTCCCATCCTTGGCGATAAGAACGGTCTGTGCGACATTGCGATTGAGTCCATAGCTGCCTGGTCCTTCACGCCCATCGGGAGATACGGCTGTTAATACGGTATTTAGTGCCTCTGTTTTTAACATTTTATGCGCCCATTCCTGTAAAGTCTCAAGGTCATCTGCGAAAAGCACAACACCTATCTGGAGTCCTTGATTAGACTTCTCGGCATCCGTTGTCTCGCTATGCGTTTTTTGGAGAGCGTCAATTTTAACGCGCAACTTGGACACACCAATAAGCCCTTTTACGCCGACATCATTGGTATCCTGCAAGAACAGGACGAGCGGTTTGCCATCTGCTTTAGCGGTGATATCATACGCCTGACCGTCAAGTTCGCCACGAATGCCGGTCACCATCAACGCCGGAAGTTTTTCCCCAGGTTGCGGTCCAGAGAACATTTTGTTTTCTTGAGACTGTGGAAACAGTGCTGGGTCTTTCACTTTGATACGTGATTCATTTTTGGACTGTTCCTCGTCCATCTTCCCATCTTTGGCTTTCTCTATTTCTGGTTTCTTCTCAGCCTTGTCAACTGTTTTGTCTGATTCCTGAGGTGTTTGTGCGAAAAGTGAGACTTGGAGAGTTTTCGGCGGCACCAACTGTGCCATTGCGAATAAAGGCAGACAAGTTAGGAGCAGGGTTACGGCTATGAGGTTAACAGCGATATTAGAACGTCGGTTTTTGCGGAACAGCCGGTGCGCGATGAACGTAGTCAAACCATCGAGTCGCACCCACTGCCGTGAGCAGTTGCGTAATGAAAGTAGAATTTGTTTACTCATCGGTTTTCTCCTTCAGGTTGATAGTCGCTAATCAACGCCTGTAAGCGTTAGAATTTTCCAAAGACGCGGACGAAAATTTCCATGTAGTTTTGATCGTTGACCTCTCCGATTGCGCGCTGGTCTATGTACCGTGCTCCGATATGTAGAAAAAGCTGCTTCTCGTAAGCGACAAAACTCTTCTCCATCTCTGCTAAAAGTGCTTGCCGGACAAAATCGTTATCATCATCACGCATATCGTTGAACAAAAGGATTTGACCACCGCCCGTGAGTTTGATGGTTTTCGTGAACTGATAGACCACCTTAAGGATAAGTGCGGGTGTCATATCACGCACATGCGTCTGTTCGATTTCACGTAATCGAAGTCCACGGGATACCTCCTCGCCGTCAATTTCTGCACTTAGCGGGAGATATTCAACCCGGTCCTCTGCCATCCGGAAACCGTTACGAATAGTATACTTGAACATCGGACTGATTTCCAGTGATTTAGAGGGACGCAAACGGTATAGCGTTTTGAAAATGCCGACTTCATAGTGTTCATTATCCCTGTCAAAATCGATGTCGTACTGAATCTTGGCGCGAGCCGTCGTGACCATCCGATCAATTCCGAGGTATTCATAGGTAATTTTGGCTGTATTAATGAGGTCGTTCTGCATCAATAGGGGGTCTCTGCGTCGTTTTTCGACCTCAACACCGCCATCAAGATAAAAGAATTGTAGGTCTCCCTCTCTCTCCATCTTCTGGATTTCGGGTTGGGATCGATAGAGTCGTTCATCTTGTCTGCCCAAAAATCCGGCGTAATACCACGTTTCGTCTGGAATCCGATCTTTTACCAATTTGAGTTCGTTCTCGAAAATGAATGAAGACGCGCGAGCAAGTTCTTTCCGATAAATAAAGTTTGCGAATGCTTTCGTTGAAGAGGGTGTATTCCTAAGTCCGAGATTTTTTTCGATTTGCAGTCCAAGGTCCATGTCTACGACACTCGCTTGACCACTCACCTTCCGGTTCATAAACAGCCGGACCCCTTGTAGCCCGACATCAAACTCGTAATTCGGATCGAGGTCGTTTTCTTCTTCGTCCCGGATACCGTTGTTGTTCCGATCACTTTCGTCAAGGAAATCCTCATCGACATCAAAGAGTAGAATGTCGTCTTCATAGTCAAAGATACCGTTGTTGTTTTTATCCAAATCGCCGGGAATAATCAGTGAAGGTGGATCAAGAAAAGTGTTATCGGAGTAGCGGTCCTGATCATCGTTATCCCCGACGGAGCGTGAGGCATCGAATCGTGGACCGACGCGAAACACTTCTGCCTGAAAGATCGTATCGCCAACGGTTTGGAAGGCTTTGAAAACTGTTGTTGCGGCATCGAACCGTGAACCCAAATCCTTTCGCAATGCGCTTTTCGGTGTGATAGCCACCTCGGCTTTCATCCCGTAGTTGGTGAAATTGGTTTCCAAGTCTACTCCCCATACAGGGATCTCACGGAAATACCAAGAAAGCCCGATCTGCGACTTTCCGAACTTCGTTACTTCGCGCAAGCCGATACCGGAACCTTCTGTCTGCTCCTCTTGACCGTTGAGTCGGTTCAGCAGACCCGGTACCATTAGAATTGTCCAATCGGTATGGTTGGATCGAACTTCCCAGCGGACACCACTCAAGTCAATCTGATCGAAGGTGAATTTGGTGAAGGTTGTCGGTACTTCTCCGAGACTTAGGATATTTTTGACGCTACCGGCGGTCTCCTCAATCACCATAACACTGTGGAACCCGCGCCGAAAGAGGCGATCGAAATCGAAATTGTCTTGCCTGACGCGTTCCTCCTCTGTGCCAGCGAGGAAGTTTCGTCGGTTTGTGAAATCGTATTCGACACGTCCGGACAAGAACAGTTTGCCAAATAGGCTGTAAACGTCCTCTGCCTGCGCGCGGAACATTAGTGAACAATTTAACTGATATTTCTCAGAAGTTAT
>JAAXHL010000046.1 GCA_012270865.1 Candidatus Poribacteria bacterium
CTGATATTTCTCAAAAGTTGCTGTAAGTCAATAGTTATCAGGTTTCTTTAGGGTGAATATCATGAAAATGCGTCATGAAGTCAATGAGTGTCTGTCTTTCTCCTGTGAGTTGAAGTTGTATTTGATGAAAGGTGCGTCGCTCTGCGATGCTGATTTGGAGCAACATCAGGTAGCTCATAACTTTTATGCCGAGGCTGGTATAAGTGCCTTGTCTGCTTTCGAGGCTCATAGCACAGACGCCGAGGTTCGATTTCAAATACCGCCAAAACTGTTCAATGCCGTGGTGTTGCGACCAACTCCTCAGCGCCTCGCAGGTGCGCAGCGGTTTTCCAAAGACTAAGAGGGTTCGTATCTTTGCTCTATCTTTGAAGAAGATGACGACACAGTTGCCAAACGTTCGACTCTCTGCTTTCAGGCGACAGACGGGTTTATCGCAGCCCCATTGGTCTGCACGCAACTCTATGTGCTTTTTATGAACTGAAAGTTTTCCAGTCGTATCGCCGATAGTCATGACGTAGTTGTTTTTGCCATGAATGAGGATAGAAACAAACCCTAACTCCGATAAGACATCAACGAGGGTACGACTCGCATACCATGAGTCGAAGGTGATCGGATACTTTCTCAGGTCTATCTCGTGGGTATCAAAGAAATCTAAGACTTCTTTGAGCATCGCAACCACAAGACTCGGTTTATCTGTGTTGCCACGTCCCTGTTTACTGACAAACCGCATGTCTAAGGGAACGACGATATTGCCAACCTTCAGGGTGATCCCTAAGACGTTTTGACAGACAATCGGGGTATTGTGTTTCTTTGACCACCACTTTGAACAGTAAGCGAGGGCACCTGTTTCACGGGGTAGATTCGTATCATCGACACTCAGCGTGATACACCGACGTGATTGTGTCGAGGCACTCTTGCTTTCAGCATCTTTGATGAAATCGACGGCTATAGCAGACCCGAGGCGTAGGTTCAAAGACTTTGCGTGATAGAGACTCAGCGACCCCAACCTGCGATAAAGTCCAGCTTTTGAAAGTCTTATGGCATCTGCG
>JAAXHL010000111.1 GCA_012270865.1 Candidatus Poribacteria bacterium
GATAGAGCAGGTGTTTGGTTTTCATATCTTAGTCCTTTTCGTATGTTACGGGTATTGTCACTCGGATCTCGCCGAGTCCAACTTTGCGTGGTCCCTGAAGGGGTTCATTTTTAAGACGTTCTGGGAGTAGGTAGTAGTCTTCAAAAACAGTGGCCTCCAGGGTATGTATCCAGGCATCGTTTCTGTAGAAGCTGAGCATAGCTTGACTTGTTCCCCAGCCGTCCGCTGGCATCGTACGTCCAGCGAGTATGAAGGTAGCGGGAATTGTGTCTCCAAGTTTTTTGCGAAGTTCTTCGTTGAAGATATAAACCGCCACAGTTTCGGCAGGTTCTGCCAATGGGTCTATTAATTGGGCGAGGTAGGCGTAGGTGCTGGTCTCGCCTTCGGCACCGCCTTTTATATAGACGATGCGTTCGGAATCGAAAATCGGTGCGGATTTTTTCGTATTTGGTGTCGGGCGTTTTGGAAGTTCACCGTAGTACTTAGGCCGCTGGGTTCCGTCTTTGACAAACGCCACGCTTGTTGATATTGTTCTACTGCGGGTGACGTGAAAGACTTCTTCCCAAGACACAAATCCATCCGCATTTCCATCTGCGTAGCCGCGGATCGCAGAAAGGAACTCGGTCGTAAAAAGCCCCGCTTCTTCGATAGGATTTATGTAGGCATGTTCTCCTTCAGTCGCAGCAGTAAGGTTCAAAAATCCCTCATGTTGTAAAAACAGGTGTCGAAATATAGCAGGCCACAAGGAGGGCGTAGGGGTTGTTCCTCTGCCGTGGATTGCATCACTGGAGGTGTCCTCAGGTGTCTCTGTTACCATCGGCCCCGAGGATCCGCTGTCTGTTAGCAGGATTTTTAGGCGACAGGGAAGTGCATCGAGTGCTGCCGCGAGTTGTTTTCGTGGCAAGTGGACGTCGCCACTAAGCGTCAGATAGAGCTTGCGTGTCTCAGGATCCGCGCTGCCGTGCCCTATATAATAAACAAAAACGATGTCGTCGTCCTGGGGTTGAAGGGTGTTAATCCAGTCCAAAAGCCTTTTGCTGTCTATAGGTGCCGCATCGGCATCCCAAACGTCCAGATTGAGGGTGCACTTGAGCACTTCTTTTACTTCATCCCGCAGGAAACCTCTCATATCATCTATCTCCTCCGTGATAAAAATGCCTATTGCAGGGTCGGAAGTGTCCCCGAAGAGGAGTGCATGGATGGTTGGCGTTCCTTCGTCCGGCTTTTCAGAAACAGCGTTTACATCCAGATAAGGTGCGGTGATTCGAGTACCGATTTGGTGTGGGTCTGGCAGCGGGGGTGCTTCACTGGGTTGATAAACGATGCGGAATGCAGGTTTCCCATGGTTTTCAACTGCGATAGTTTTGAAGAGAGGGGTACCTTCGGACTTTCCGCCGAGTTCGGTGATGAGGTGTGCGATGAGGTCCCGATGTCTCTCCGTAGCGGTTTCCAGTCCATTCCACGTAATTTCCGCTGCGTCTCCTGTCTGATGTTTGCTCTGTAGAGAGGTGCTGCCTGGGATGGTCTGTGAGGCAGCGATCCATTCCGCCCAACTCTGGTATCCGCGTGCGTTTAGCATTTTGAGTTGTTTTGGGTGTTCGTTCAACCACGCTGCCCAGCGATAGATATTGTGTTGCGGCGTGCGGAGTCCATCAATGATTTGAAAGCCGTTGCCCCGTTCTTGACGCAGCGCACGCGTTAAATCAAGGAGTTCGGGGCGGATTTTAATGATATCCGCTTCCGTGAGTCGGTTCTGATCGTCCGTGAAACGGTAGTACCCCAATTCCCCCGCATTGAGGATAACGTCGGGTTGTATAGGAAGCGTCTGACGAAACTCTTCTATTTCTGATATACTAAACCTGACTCCATCTACTCTCTGTTCTATTTGCGGTGCAAATGCCAGGCGGGACATGAAAATGTTCAAGCAGAAAAGTAGTGTCGTGATAAAAATATTGCGAATTGTGCTTTGCATTGTTTTCCTCCGTATTGTTTTTTGAACGTTTTAACCAAATAGAACAGATGTCTCTCGTTGGCTGGATAGGAAAATATTATCCGTTAATTGAGCCAAAGCGAAAACTGAACGCCCTTGTTCTCAGGCGCAACCACGCGCAACAAAATTTTGCCGTTTGCCAAAAAATCTACCACCATGAAACCCGCATGTGCATGGGCAAATAGGGTGTCGGTTCCATCTGTTACTTCGCTCACTTTCTTGCTTGAGGCAGCTCCACTTACAAGGAGATAATCGGCGTTGTGCCCTTTCAAAACTTGTAGGGAGTGATCATGACCAGAGGCGTAGATTAAGCAGGGAGTTTTGTTCGGAATAGAAAAAGCGTCGTTGAGATGAGTCACCATATTTTTGTTGCGTTCCCCATTGATATTCTGGTCAGATTTGACCAGATGCCAATCTATATAGTGGCATAGCGAACCAAATATGGGTGTAGGTAACCAAAGATACTTTTTCCAATCCTGCAGTGCAAAAAGGTGTGCCTGCCAATCGCGAAATCCGCCGTGTCGTCCGTGCGTTGCGAGTGGATGGTGTGCGACAACAACAACCGGCAATTCGGTGATTAACAGTGCTTTGAGGTTATCTATAACGGCTTCAGGAGTTTTTGGATCCTTTTTGTATTGACGGAGCCACCACTCTGTATCTAGCACGATAATCCGGAGCGTGGGATCGGATGTAGGAAGGTCCAGTTTAACAGGGCCTGGCGAACCGTCTTTCGGTAGGAAAACTTCTTTCACAGCCCCGGTTTCCCGCTTGGCCCCTGGATTGGACAGGTTCCCTAAGGTCCTATTGATAAATTTCTCTTGAGCGTTAAGTGCACCGCACACTGTTGCTCCCTCCTTTGTCCAATCGTGATTGCCGGGAATAAACAAGCCATGCGCGCCACTCATTTTGACAGCGATGATCTGTGGGCCGAGGCGTGTGTACGCGTACGCCCGCTTACGTTCTGTCAGGCCCTCCGGATACATATTGTCGCCTAAAAAAATGACGCTGGTTTTTTTAGGTGCTTTTCTCGCCCACTCGTCTAGCGTTTTGAGGACGGGTTCGCCGTCTCGAGGGGCTCCACCATCTCCAAGTAGGATGACGCGATACCTGAGAGCCGCTGCGGGTTCAATGTTTCCTTTCACCGACTTAGGCAGGGCAGTTGAATAATACGGTGATGTATGACTGCACCCCACAATTGCCAGAAGGCAACAAAACATCATGATGGGGTGTAGAGAATCCAGGTTTCGGTAAAATTTTGGCATTTTTCTATGAAACTCCTGTTAACTTTCATCGCCAGCCGTTCCAGCATCCCCCGTAATATTCAGTGCTTCGTTGCAGTCCTTCGTTGCTGCTAGCACCTGATCGCACCGGTTGAGCCAGCCTTTAAGATACCTTTTAAATTTTTCGCTCTGCGCCGCAAGTCCACGATAATATATCCTCTTGGCACAATCATAGTAGGCAATTACCTTGTTTTTAAAGTCTGGTTTTTGGGTATCCTCCCTATCTTCACTGAAGAACTTAGCAACTGCCCTTTCAGTCTTGGCCCCCCAAACACCATCAGCCAGCGTACCGACAAGCCATTGGATAACTTTCGTAGCACTACTACGCCCGGCATTTACAGCGAAGTCAGCGTGCAGATACTGCAGGTATTTCGGGAGTTGGTCCATCTTTGCTTTTTCAATATACCACTCGTAAAACGCATATACGACATCACTCTGCTGTTCTGACAGTTGATCATGTGGAAGGGTTTCCCCGGTCTCCCGCTGAAATTTCGCATAGGTTTTCCGCATAATACCGCGATAGGAGCCTTCTTCGTAATTCCAACCTTCGCCCTCATGTTTAAGGATTTTACCAATTATATGCTTCGTTCTTTCATTCATTGCTTGCTCCCTCCTGTGCCAAATAGGGAGTCAAAGTTGAATGTGATAGCGGCAAACCAACCAACTTGAGGAACCTTTTGGGTGGGCAATGTCTCACCTACAAATGTGTCTCCTTCTGAATAACTACTGCCAAGCACCTCTTTGTTTCTCACAATGCCGCCAGCAGTGAGGGCGAGTGTCCGGTTTTCGTTTGCATTGAAAAGGATACTGCCCCCCAGTACAGCCTGAAAGTCTTTAGCACTATCCAATCCAAGTCCTGTAGTGAGTGCCGGAGCAATACCTATGATACTAAGTTTGCTATAAAAGACGTGAACTAACGCGCCGCCTGAAGGCGCGACGTGAAGTTTAGCATCTTCTGCCATAATTTTCCTAGGGGCAGTGCCGTTCATTGCGGCCGGGCTGAGAAAATAGGTTTTATCGGCTTTACTGAGGAAAACACCTTGCGTGAATCTGATAATCAACCCGGTTGGGTATCCTGTCACAGTTACCACCCGGGTTATCCGCTTTAGATTAGCGTTTTCCGCTTTCGGTGTGAAAACGCAGGTATATTTAATCTGATCTTTTAAAAACCGCGTCTCAGTGTCGATGTGCGTCCATTTGGCTGTTTGGATCCCCTGAAGTTTACGAGCAGTCGTGAGAACCGCAATAACGATTTCGTTGGAAGTCTCGGATAAATCCTTTGGCAAGCAAAAAAGGAGGGGGTCTATCTCGAGTTGTCTAAATACGCTATGCACATTCTCGATCGCTTCTGCCGCAGTATCGCAGATTGCTTGTGATGTACCCGGTGTATTTTCCGGGAGATCCAGAGATTCGCGCGTTAAACGTTCAGCTTCCTTTTGTATTGTAGCAAAAGCTTCGTTTACCTTCTCGGCTCCTCCTTCATAAAACTGCGGCATCTCAGACTGATGGAGGAGTTTGTCCAATTTTCTGTTCAATTCACCTATTGCTTTAATTTTTCTCTCCAAATTTGTTAAAGCATGTGTTGTTAAAGTATGGACGGTCTCATTTGGTGTGAAACTTACGCTTTTCGACGAGAAGATGCCAATAGCTTTCCCTATTAGGTCAAGCACTTTTGAGAAATCAGGTGATTTAGATGTTTCTGCCTTTGCCTTTTCTTCTTTTACAGTAATTTCAACTGTGTAAAGGACAGTGTTTACCTGATCTACCCTGAAGCAAATAGGCGTGTCCTCAGGTACTGACAGGGATAAGACCCCTTTCTTAATACGTTTCTCGTTTTCGCTCCCGGGGCATTTCACTAACTGAGGCATCTCACTCGTCGGCGCGCGAAGTGCGATCACGAGTGCTTCACTGGGTTTAGCGGTCTCCGTGATTGCTTCCGTTTGGAGCAGCACTAGACAGGAAAACGCTCCTAAGAACAAAATGCCAATTTTCAATCCAGATTTGAACATTTTTTACCTCTTTTCAGCAATTATAGGACTTTTCAGTCAACTTGTATCCTGAATTGCTCTGTATTGATCCACTCATTTTTCAGAAAAGGCTATCAACCAAGCGTTAACCCCTTCTGGACGTATCGGTAATAAACGAGAGAACCATGAATGGTTTTCCTACTACGAACATTTTTGCATCCTCAGCAACTTCAGCAGTGACCTTACCGAAGTACCTATTCTTTCCATCCTTGATGTAGACGGTATCGCCGAGGTTATAATCCGGGGGTATCACATTCGGTCGCTGTGGTGGGTTACAGCCCTCACACAACGAAAACCGTTGTAGACGCTCGCATTCGTAGGCGTATTGTCGGCGCGGTTGGCGACCCGCACGTATGCCGCATTACTGTACCAAGAACCGCCGCGCAAGACGCGGTAAGTCTTAACTTCTGTATAGTTATCTAATAACCACTGA
>JAAXHL010000001.1 GCA_012270865.1 Candidatus Poribacteria bacterium
AATCTTTGGTAGAAAAAACTTTAGAAATGAAATCGTGTGGCGCAGGGCAACCGCTCACAATGACCCAAAGAGATACGGAAACAATACAGATCGATTGTTGTATTACGCAAAAGGTGAAAAAACAACATGGAATGGATCTGTCATTGCCACTCCGAAGTCCTCAGAGGAAATGGATAAAGCATATCCGCTTCAAGACAAACGAGGTAGGTATAGATCATGTGACTTGACAGGTCCATCTCACGGTTACAGTGGCGGGGAAAGCTCTCAACCTTGGTCCGGGTATGATGTAAGGTCTAAAAATAGAGTATGGTCAGCCCCATTAACAGGAGGTTATGCGAAATGGATTGAAGACAATATCATTCCAAACTATAGATCCATAAAAGGGGTTCATGATAGATTAGATATTCTTGATTCTATGGGATTAATTCACCATCCAAAAAAAGGACGTTCTGGATGGCCTGGACTAAAGCGGTACGCTGAAGCAGACTCTGGCAATCCGGTTCAATCTCTATTTATCGATATTTCCGGATTCACAAATTATAACAAAGGAAATGAATGGACAGGCTCCCCCGACCAAAAACCACTGGCATTATACGAACGCATCATCAAAGCAAGCAGCAACGAGGGAGATCTTGTCCTGGACCCCTTCTGCGGATGTGCCACCACAATTATAGCAGCAAACAATCTCAAACGCCGCTGGGTCGGCATAGACCGTCGCGTAGATGCGCGCTATCACATTGTCACCCGCATGATGGGTATAACAAAAAAAGATCGAGAACGCTTAGAAAAATACGCCATAGACAAAGATTGGTTAGAGAGACAAACAGCGAAGTATGAAATCCATTATCAAACCGCCGCCCCCGTCCGCACCGATGAAGCAGACCCAGACACAATCCGAGAGTTACCGCATGTCTATACACACAAACACGAAACGCTACACACCCATGCCGAGATGAAACAAATCCTTGTCCACAACTTCGGATTGAAATGCTGGGGATGCAACCATATCCCACCCGATGAACGCTATCTACACCTTGACCATGTGAGACCGAAAAGCGAAGGCGGGAACAACGACATAGACAACCGCGCACTTTTATGCCAACCTTGCAACAGTAAAAAATCCAATAAAATGAGCCTTGCTGGACTCCGTAAGGCAAACAAGAAGGATGGACATGAACAACCCAGCGAACCGATAGACCTCAAAGCAGCATCAGCATGGACCCGCGACTACTTGATAAAAACCGTCAGAGAAACACCCTATCAAAGACCCTTACCAATTGAAAGTGAGCAATAGAAAGTGGGATAGACGCCACAAAAATTGGGCAAAATTGGGTAAAATGGGCAATTGCAACAAAGTGCAATAAAAGTGCAATTAGTGCAATAAGTGATAGGAGAACAACAACTGATACTTATCGGTGAACGACAAGCACGGCTTTAGGAAAGATTCGGGGAGGATACGAAATGACGTGGATTTTCATCGGTTACTTGTGTGTTGGGACACTGCTCACCGCGCTTTTGTTTATTTTTCCCATCACGCGCACAAACACTCGGACGATGATAAAGGGTGTCCGTACCGCAGGGGGGAAAAAAGGGAAACCCACATTTCTCGCACGCTGGCGGGCTTCTCTTGACGCGAAGGAGAAGAAAGGAGAGGAATAGGTTACCGCAGAACAGAAGTCGGTTACCACAGGATTCAGCAGGCAGCGCTTGCATGACCGCCCGCCCACCCCGGTACATGCTGCACTCGCCTGCTACATATAAGATAGACCGAAAATATTTTTTTGTTCCACAGTCTCAAGAACAGACGTTATATCCTGCAAAAATCATTTTTCCAGTGGGACTCCTATTTGGGAGAAAATGGGACACATGGGAAACGGGAGAATTCTGACATTCGCGATGCCAATAACAAGGTCATTGTTGTTCTTGAGGAACAGGTGGCACTTCTCAAACAGCAATTGGAAAACGCAACGCGAAATAAAACTTATGGAGATGTTGACAGCAGAACAAGAGAAAACGCGCAGGCTCATGTTACCCGCACCGACTTCTAAAAAACAACGAAGAAAATGGCGTAACCTTTTCAGATTAACGTAATACAGAATGCATCCACCGACTCATCCCTCATTTTTCTGTTTCTCTTTGAACCGTGCGATCGCCCCGCGTTCTGCTATCTCAGCGCGTGCGTAATGTGCTGGCATCTGACTTGACTTCCACCGCCCTGCCACCTGCATATCTACCACCGTTGCCCCCGCTTGTGCCAAAGACACCGCAGACCCGACCCGTAGACTACTGTCCATTTAAATGTGTTTTTATGTCTGATTTAGCTATTGTTAATTATAACTTTTTCTTGACTTCGTAATGCGCTTTTGGTATACTATGGGTATGAAAAGTAAAAATTCTAAAATCAATGCTATCAAGCGTGCCAGGGCTGCTTATCGTCGTGAAATGGTGAAATACTATTTTAACGAAGGGTTGACGCAACGGCAAATGGCTACTGAATTGGAATATAGCGGCACAAAAGGAGACATCCCATGAAAACAATCATCGCCCTCTCAATACTCTTCTGGGCAATCGCATATCCAACATACAGCGAACCGCCACAGAACAGCGTTGAGACAAAGATCGCAGTCGAGGATTTGAAGAACGAGAACAGGGGGTTGAGCACCTATGAGGCTTTACTGTGGAAGAAATCAATAGAGAATGAAATCAAAAACCTAAAGGAAAGTACAGACAAAGGTTTTGACAATGTGAACCAGAAAATAGACAAAGGTTTTGACAATGTGAACCAAAAATTTGATGATATTCAGAAAAACTTTGACAGGCAAAACAACATCATTATTGCCTGTATCGGTATCCCACTGGCGATCCTTGCCATCGGCGCGACGGTCTGCGGAATACTCACACACAAACGCAGCAGAAAAGAGAACACGCTCGAAAAGCAGATTCAAACACTCACAGAAGAAATAGAAACGCTCAAACAATAGCGGATTCTCCCTTCATAAACGAAACGATCTTCAATAACAATAAAGGACATCACATGCGAAAAAAGTTGTTTTTCACCACACTTACCTATGTCATCATCAGCGTATTCTTTACAACATTCGGGCACGATCTGCCGTTTCCTGAAGATGTCAACACAGACGGCATCGTCAATATACAAGACTTAGTTCGTGTCGCTGCTGCCTTTGAAAATGGTGCGGATCCGAATACCGATATCAACAGCGACAAAAAAGTGGATATATTAGACCTCGTGCGGGTTGCCTCTGCTTTCGGTCAAACCGCGAAGCAAGACACTTCAACCTATCATGACATACAACACCATATCTTTGATAAAAGTTGCGTCAATACTGCCTGTCACGGCGCGCCAGCAAATGCTGGTGGATTGAATCTCGCTTATGAAAACTCGTATCAGAACTTGGTTGGGCAGACACCGAAAAATCCCGCAGCAGCTGCAGCAGGTATGAAACTTGTTGACCCTAATAATCCCGATAACAGTTTCATCATAACCAAACTCATGGTACCCACAGAAAACGAACTCGGTGCGAGAATGCCTTTTGGCGGAGGCAAACTCCATGATGGAAAGATTGAGGCACTGCGTCAGTGGATAACCGCAGGCGCGCCAAGAGATACACAAATCGCAGGCATAGGAGACCTCGCAGTGCTTCGCGACCCAGAGGAAACCTTTGAAGCACCCGAACCGCCACCACCCGGACAGGGGTATCAGCTCCACTTACCGCCTTTCAAGATAGAAGCGGGTAAAGAGTTAGAAGTTTTTTACGCAACGCAAATCACCGATGAAAACGGACAGACCCCCGAAGGCGATATTTTCGTCAACGGTTTTGATATTTTTTATCCGACAGGGAGTCATCATTTTATTGTATACCGTGTCACTCGGTTAGGATTGCGTCGCGGTGTGCTTGAAAAAGGTATTGTGCCGGGCATCGGTGTGAACCCCGAAGATACTTTTAGAGTGGTAAATCCCGGTGATATGGAGGGCGGACATCTCTCCCTACTGGATCGTATACCTGTTATCGG
>JAAXHL010000129.1 GCA_012270865.1 Candidatus Poribacteria bacterium
TACAATAACTTCTGAGAAATATCAGACAGATTATTTATATCACGGCAGCAAGAAATTGTTTTCCAAATTAGAAAAACGGAAGGCGCACGCGCCCCCGGGGAGACCGCCTGAAGAAGCGTTGGAGGCAATCTATCTCACGCCTGATTTTCGCTTTGCACTGCTTTCCGCAGCACGTCCGCCCGGCACTCTTAAAATGGGGATGAACCAAATCGATAATTTAGACACAGCAGAACGCGTCGTCTATTTTGAAAATCCCGATCAATTTGACCCAGATGAGGCAATTTATATTTATTTTGTAGACCCCACGAAAATACCAGAGGACAAGAAAATTGATATTGATCTATTACAGGTTGCCGTAACGGAAGATGAGATAACACCAGACAAGGTTGAAACTTATAAAGCAGGCGACCTATTGAAATACTATCGCCTTGTTGATACATGGGGTTAACATAATGGAGAAGTATGAAAAGGAGGGAACATAATGTTTATCGCAACTCACAACGCTATCTATACTGTTGAAGATAACGGGGATAGTGAACCCACCCAAATCTATAACGGCACAGCCCCTCAAGATTCTGGCGGAAACGGGAACCATGACGCGATGGTTTCACTGTCAAACGGTCAAGCTGTGATCTCTACCTTATCGGATGGGACACTATTGGTTTTATCAGAAGATGATGAGAAACGGATTCCAACAGGTATAGAGGATCCGATCGCTTCGTTGCTCGTTGTGCGCGAAGATCCATTGACATTGCTCATCGGGACCGACGAGGGTGCTTACGTCTATCGTCTCGTTGGTGAAGAGGGACCCGCCGAACGGGTCGTCGCATTTGACGAATTAGAGTGCCGAGAAGATTGGTACACACCCTGGGGGGGGCCACCCGCCGTGCGGACGCTTGCCAAAACCCGAGACGGTTTTTGCTATGCCGATGTCCACGTCGGAAGTATCATGCGTTCGCCCGATGAAGGAATCTCTTGGGAACCCGTCACACCGGACCTAAATAAAGATGTCCATCAAGTCGCGACGTGTCCTGTGGACGATCATCAAGTGTATGCGAGTACCGCTAACGGTGTTTATATTAGTCCTGATCGTGGAAACTCATGGGAACATCGACTTGAAGGTTTACCGCGTCGGTACGGTACCGGTATCGCTGTTCATCCAACAGACCCAGACCTCATGATTGCGACGGTTCAAAACGGTCCGAGAGGCGGCGGTGCTTGGCTCTGTCGTTCAGACAACGGCGGCGAGACATGGACAGAACTTAACGATCAACTCATAGAATCCGCTGATCGGATTCGGACTGGCTATGTAGCGTTTACGTCCGATGGAACAGCGTGGGCAGTTATCGGAAAGACGCTTTACATCGGAGAAGATCGAGCCATAGATTGGAACCCGTTCTGGACACCCTCCGAACACCATGCGTCGTCCAGCGAGTATCCGATCCAATCCCTCGCTGTTTAACCACCTGTCTGGGTCATTATATCAGGACTTACGCAATTTTGACTGCAGCCTATTCTGTTAGATGAGAATTTTCGGAGAAAACAGCGGTTTCCTGCCACAAACTGGAAAGTTTGTGCTACAAAAGAGCAGCATGCGTAAGTCCTATATATATAGGTTGGGTTGAGCGGTAAAAGTTCCGGTGCGTCTTATTTCTACGGAAAATGCCATCTACGGAGATCGTATTTGTACCGTCAGCGATAGCGAAACCCAACAAACTAACTATGAAAATATTAGGCGTTGACTTTACTTTTTTTGCGGTGAGCGATATGCAAAAATCGCTCACCTTTTACCGTGACCTGCTTCGGATTCCACTGGCATGTTTAGTGCATGAAGGGACATGGGCAGAGTTTGAGATAAACCCCGGCACGTTGGTATTAGGGCAGGGTTACGATTTCATACAACCCGGCGGTGGAACCGTCGCGCTTGCCGTTGAGGACGTGAAGACGACCTTAGCAGAATTAGAGCAACTGGGATTTCTCACACTTGCTCGGC
>JAAXHL010000152.1 GCA_012270865.1 Candidatus Poribacteria bacterium
TACTGACCAAGTGCTGCCACCTGATTTTCACAACAGTACTAACCATCCCATCCCATGTACCATCTGCAACTATTTACCTTAAACTTAACTTTGACTTGCATAGCAGTGCTAGGTTGTCAAACAAATGTAGAGGTTCATTTAAGGTATTATTGGTGTCTTAAAGGACAAGTGTTGCCATCTATATTCAACTGGCAAACTAAATTAGGATAATGCAACTGTCACATGTTGCCATCTATATGGCAATATGGAAAGTTGGCAAGGAGCCAAGGCTCCAAGTGTGCTGCCATCTATATTCACCTGAGAAACTTAGTAAGAATGATGCAACTGCCATATGCTGCCATCTATATTCACATGAGAAACTAAACAAAGAATTATACAACTAGCATGAAAGCACCTACCACCAATATTTTCACTTTGCCACAAGGTGGCTCCCTGAGGCGCGATACTAAATTTGGCATTATGTACATCAACAACCACTAGCATACTAGTAGCATGCATAAAGTCAGGGAGTTCTGCCCAACAGTTCCTGAGAAACCTGCGTGCACATGTCTGAAAGTCATATCTGACAAATTTACCCACAGTCATTATCTTCAACCAGCCACCAGATGGCTCTCTGAAGTCAATTCCTAAATTTGTGATAATGTACATCAACAGCCTCTAATGTACTAGTATTGTGTATGACCTGATTAAATTCTGCCTAATAGTTCCTGAAAAACCTGTGTGCACATGTCTGAGAGTCATATCTGACAAATTCGCCTACAGAAATTATTTTCAATCAGCCACCAGATGGCTCTCTGAGGTCGAATTCTAAATTTGTCATAATGTACATCAACAACCTCTAGTGTACTAGTATTGTGTATGACATAATTGAATTTTGCCTGGCAGTTCCTGAGAAACCTGCGTGCACATGTCTGAAAGTCATATCTACTGAAGTTGCCTACAATCACTTTGTTCAACTTGCCACCAGAGGGCTCTCTGAAATCAAATCATAAATTTGGCACAATGTACATCAACAACCACTACTGTACTAGTATTGTGTATAATATCATTGGATTCTGCCTAGCAGTTTCTGAGAAACTAGCGTGCACACGTGTCTATGTCAAAAAGTTTACGGACGACGGACGACAGACGGACGACGGACGCTGAGTCATCGCTATAGCTCACAGGTTCGCTAAAAATGTGGGAGAGGTTCAGACAGACAGACAGGGTGATGGAACCAATCATTCTATAGTTGCCCGACTTCATCTGCAGCAACTATAATTATTGTCAGATCTGTAGGATTAGGCTACCTACTTACATGAAAGCATGTTTAGGTTACTACTATGTTTGAACTCTTTATAGTTGCTCATCAGAGATAGGCAACTATCATGTTATCGGTCGGCTCTGTCAGTCTGTGTGTCTGTGTGTGTGCCTGTCTTCAACTTTTTCTCAGGCATGGAATGACCTAAGAAGTTGATGCTCGGCATCATGGTAGGGTATGGGCTACGAATGGAGCCTATTGATTTTCGGATCAATCAATACATTTTCAAGGTCACTAGAGGTCA
>JAAXHL010000073.1:0-272 GCA_012270865.1 Candidatus Poribacteria bacterium
GACACCGATTTTCCGGCCGACGTGGACGTTGAGTTCGGCAGCGGGAGCTACTCCGTGGACGAGGGTTCCTCGGTTACGGTGACGGTGACCCTTGACCCGGCGCCTGAGCGGAGCGTAACGATTCCCCTTACGGCTACCAACCAGGGCGGGGCTTCGGACGCCGACTACTCGGGAGTTCCCGTGGAGCTGGTTTTCGGGGCGGATGAGACGTCAAAGAGCTTTACCTTCACCGCGGCGGACGACACGGTGGACGACGACGGGGAGAGCGTGGA
>JAAXHL010000073.1:311-537 GCA_012270865.1 Candidatus Poribacteria bacterium
GTTGAGTTCGGCAGCGGGAGCTACTCTGTGGACGAGGCTTCCTCGGTTAGGGTTACGGTGACCCTTGACCCGGCGCCCGAGCGCGACGTGACGATTCCCATCACGGCGACGGGGAAGGACGGCGCTTCGGACGCCGACTACACGGTTGCGGCTAGTCTTGCCTTCGGTCCCGCTGAGACGTCAAAGAGCCTTACCTTCATCGCGGAGGACGACACGGTGGACGACG
>JAAXHL010000073.1:648-2483 GCA_012270865.1 Candidatus Poribacteria bacterium
AGATAGAGAATGATACGGTCTATGACTATACCTATCAGGTAAGTAAGCAGGTTAGCGATGCTATGAATTTGGTACGCAAAGAGTGTGCCGATGAACGAAGCAAGTGTAGCGACGAAGACTATTACGGCTGCACAAGTAATGAGAATAGCGAAGAGAAAGATAAGTGTCTTCCCGGCATTGAGTTTACGGTAGATGACGAAGGCTATATTAGGGTAGAAAATATCAATACGCCTCTTGGCAAAAACTCACCACAGCTTAAATACTTCGGCTCTAAATCACTCGCGCATTATTATTACACGCATCAATTTACTGCTGACGAGATCGAAGTAACGGCTACATCTTCCAATGGCGGGCCTGAATTTAAAATAATAGTTGAGTTAGAACCTTTCCCCCGCTTGACGGAGTGTGAGTCGAAGGAAGATGAAAAAGAAAGAGAGCTATGTAATTATACAGAAACCCAAATATTCCCAGCTGGCTACCCCAAAGAATTGGTAGATACGGAAAATGGGGAAGACACACCGAAAGATCCGGCTTTAGATGTTGCCAATATACTGGCGCCGGGCAGTGACCATCCTCAGGACCCTTTTTTAAAGTACCCCAAAACTGACTATCAGCTCATTTTTAGTCAGGAGTTTGAAGGTGACGATCTTATGCATTCCGTTTGGAATCTTGAGAGTAGTATGTACGAGAGTCCGACAAGAGACGGCAAACCATGCGCTCTATCTCTTGAAAATGGCTATCTTAAAGTTCAACCCGAAGAATATGAGTCAGGGAAATGGTGTTTATTCTCCATGAACACGCAAGGTAAATTCGAGTTCAGGTACGGATACGTTCAAATTGGATACAAGGTTAAACAGTCAACCATGAAGGCCTGGAAAACAAACAAAAGAACCGGAGAAGGATGGTGGATATTAAAAGATGGTAAACCAGTTTCCCAACCTTTTGTCATGGCTGCGTACCTTAGTGGGAGATACATGTATGGGGGAGCTGTGCCTCCAGAACTTGCTTCTTATTATGGTAGCGCTTGTGTGGATTGCAGTTCTGCTCAAAGAACTGAGAATTTACTTAGAGTACGAGGTTCTGAAATCGACATGATCGAACTTGCGAGAGAGCAGTATGAAGCCGAACTCTATGCATTTGAAAGGCAAACCAATGCTTATGTCAGAAAGATTAATTATGACAATATCACCACCAGCGTTGACGGCGCCTTAAGGTTTGAGAATGAGGATGGTGACAGGTCAGATCAAATCCAAATATGTATGTATGATATTCCCGCCGGTTCTAGTTGCGATTCTTCAAGCATCGACATCAATAACCTTCCGGAGCCGATTGAATTCACATATGTACAGGGTTTTGAATGGAGTCCTGACGAATACAGAGTTCTAAAGAATGAGCCTCCTGTTGAAGACGAGTTGTCAACGCTCTGGACCGGTACAGATACGGATACTATGGGTGAAAGTGTAGGTCATTCCGTTGCCTATCTGATATATTCTATGTGGTCTGCCCAAGGAACAGTAGATGGTGACAATAAACACATACAACGCCCAGCTTCAAATTCCGCCCTCAGTAAACAAATACAGAAGATAGATTATATTCGAGTTTATCAACCTGAAAATAAATATTCCGATATAACCCCGGTTTACACTTCTCCCAGTAATCCTCCATAAGAGACATGCAGGAGATTTTCTTTCCAATGGTTTAACTGCTTTTAATTTAACGGGCGCTTTATAATCGGGCATGGATTCATTGATAGGGATGACTTTGTTCATGAAGAACAGCAAATTCCTTCTTCGAAATATCAAAGAACCGCTCGAAGAAGCCTGTCAGTTTGGAGA
>JAAXHL010000023.1 GCA_012270865.1 Candidatus Poribacteria bacterium
TTATTCACTCCTTCTAAATATGTTATAGGGTGTTGTGTCTATGCAACTCTTGCCTTCTTTTTAACGACTTTTATTGTCTTCCATCTGCCGGTGTGATACCAAGCCCACATCGCGACACCTTGTACGATATTTGAGAGCGCGATTCCTAACCAAACGCCGTTCAAACCGATGAAATATGAAAGTAAAACCACAAGTCCCAAGCCGATGACGAGTTGTGAGACGAGTGTAATTATCATCGGAGAGAACGTGTCGCCTGCACCATTGAGTGCTTTGCCTAACACCAGCGAGAAGGCGATGAATCCGAACGTTGGGGACAGAAACCGTAGGTAGACAGCACCAATTTCAATAACGTTTGCATCTGGACTGAAAATCCGAACAAACGTCTGTGGAAAGATGAGGAAAATCGCACCGATGACTGCCATAATTGCGGCACCTAAGATGTTCGCAACACGTGCCGATTTTTCAGCGCGTTCTATCTGATTCGCCCCTAAGTTCTGTCCCACTAACGGTGCAACTGAATTTGCAATGCCAAAGCCTGGGTTCATTACCAAAATTCGGAGGCGCATGCAAATTGTATACGCCGCAACAACAGTTTTGCCATACGGCCCAATTACCCATAAGAAACCGAGACGCGAGAAATGCCGCCAAAACCCCTGCATAGAACTATAAATACCGAGCCGTAAAATGTCAATCATCTCTACGAGATCTGCCTTAAATTGGACGCGCCGCAACGATACAGGCGCGCGTCCGCTCCAGCAGAGATAAAGTAGAACGATCACACTAACACCACGTCCAATCAGCGTCGCATACGCAGAACCCGCTACACCGAGTTTCGGAAATCCCCATAAACCAAAAATCAATAACGGATCAAGCACAATGTTAATCAGGGTCGAAAAAACCAACACGACCATCGGTGTGACCGCGTCACCGCCAGCACGGAAGATGGATCCAAGCGTCATTGACAGGAACATTGTACTAATGCCGACGAGGACAATGTGCATGTAGGTAGTACCAAGGCGTAGCACCTCTGGATCAACCATTCGGACAGCACGTAGTCCTTGTTCCGCCAACGGGTAACCGAT
>JAAXHL010000134.1 GCA_012270865.1 Candidatus Poribacteria bacterium
CAATAACTTCTGAGAAATATCAGTTATACAATTTTTGTATAATTAAGTCAAATTTTATTTTGTTTTTTTTTGAAAAAATTTGAGGATACCGCAATTTTTTATTATTTTGTCAACAAAGACCGTTTTTTGCGGCTCTATAGAAAAAGGAAGTGAACGACGAAAGGAATTTGGACTATGATTTTTCGGATTGTTTTGATTTGCCGTGATAAGAGGTTTGTAACGATCTGGCTAAATCACAGTTCAACGGGCATAAAAAAAGCGGTGGTTAGGGAATCCACCGCTTTTGTGTGAGGTTATTCGGTTAGGAAGATGTTATTCTATACCTTAAGAAAACAAAAACACCCGGGAACACATACCCACATCGCGTTTCAAATTAGGATGGGGTTTCGGTTTCGAGGCTCAATGCTTGTTGTTTGTATGCATCTATGAGTTCTGCCTCGAATTCTTTCCAGATTTCGAGTTTCCGCCAGTTTGACACGGTTGCCTCGCTGAAACCGAGTTTGCTTGCGATTTCGCGGTTGCTTTTACCTTCAAATGACATCTGGCAGGCGATCAGAAGTTGTTTCGTACTGACCCGTTTCGGCATTCGCAATCCCCCCATTCATCACTCTTCGGGCATTCCTCCCCATCCTTTAGGTTATGGAGCAAATAATGCCCGCCTCTTGTAGTTAGATTTTAAATTAGCAGGCTTTTTCACCAACGTGCCTGCCAGACGTTGCTGCGCTACTGATCCGCCGCGCAGTGGCGGAGTGTAGAAAACCGTTTAACTTGTGGAGTGGACGCTTGGCATGCGCTTCGCACAAGCCCAAGTCTTTAGACTTGGGTAGTTGACTCAAATTAGTGTCTTTAATGACCACTTACCTTTAATTATACGCATTTAAAAACGATTTGTCAAATTAAGGTTTCATTTTATTTGATTTGACGAGAATTAGGTCGTTTTATATATAATTTTTCTATAATAAATCTGTAATAGTTGGAAAACGCTGAAAAAGAGTGGGAAGCGGGGGGTCTGTAACCCGAAACACGCACCGGTCGCATTCCATTTTCAAGGTTCCCTACGCCTTGAAACGTAATGCAGGCACGTGTTTCCGGGTGTTTTTGTTTTCTATGGAGGAGAATAACATCTTCCTCACACTTTAATTATACGATATTTTTCAAAATTAAGTCAAATTTTTTTGTATTTTTTTGAAATTAAACTAATATTTCGTAATTTTTTAGAATTAAACAGCATATTTTGTCATTGTGCCATAGGCTTTTAGCCTGTGGCGCGTACCATAGACTTTCAACCTGTACCGTACCGTAGGCTTTTAGCCTGTGGAGCGTACCGTAGGAAACCTTCAGTCTGTTGACTTCGTACCATACGTTTTTGGTTTGTTTTTCAGGTTTCAAGAATGCACAGGCTAAAAGCCTATGCTACGATGAAAGCCTATGCTACGAACACACAGGCTAAAAGCCTATGCTACATGAAAGCCTATGCTACGAACGCACAGGCTAAAAGCCTATGCTACATGAAAGCCTATGCTACGAACAAGGCACACGCTGAAAGCCTATCATACTGTAGCACAAACTTTTAATTGGTGCAATCTGAAAAGTTGACAAATACTAAAGATAGCCATAATCTCTAAGGTTTCCTATGATACGGTTATGGGCTGCTATTTTTCGCTTGACTTTACATTATATATAGTGCATGATTTATCATGGATCATCACAGTTATGAAAAAATCACAGTTCAAGCTTGGGAATGGGTGCGGTTTCGTAACTGCACTTACCTCGTCTGGAGAAATCTGGTTCACGAAAAAGATATGAAAATTCGATGTATAAAAGCCTATCAGGTTGATCTGCCGCTTTATGAGGGCAGCTACAACTGGTCTGGTGGCAAATCTGTTTCTGTCTTCGACAGTACGATTGTCTCCGTTGAAACGGCGGAAGGCATTACCGGCTACGGTGAGGTGTGCCCGTTGGGTCCGTTCTACCTTCCTGCCTACTCGACGGGTGCGCGTACGGGTATCGCTGAACTCGCGCCGCACCTTATCGGTGAAGACCCGACGCAACTGCTTCCGCTCAACCGACGGATGGACATCGCGCTTAAGGGACATCCTTATGTGAAATCGGCAATCGACATCGCGTGTTGGGATATCCTCGGCAAGGTTTCAAATCAATCCGTCTGTACGCTTCTCGGTGGAAGGTATGGCGAGGATTTCGTGCTTTATCGTGCGATCTCGCAACAGTCGCCTGACGAGATGGCGGCGAAGGTTGCCGCGTACCGTGCGGAAGGGTATCGCAAATTTCAGTTGAAAGTCGGCGGCGATCCGAACACCGATATTGAACGTATCCATGCCGTTGCGGAGTTGATGGAACCGGGAGACGTGCTGATTGCGGATGCGAATACGGGTTGGTTGATGCACGAAGCCGTCCGCGTCGTCCGAGGTGTGAGCGGTGTAGATGTCTATATCGAGCAGCCGTGTCTCTCCTACGAAGAGTGTCTCGCCATCCGTCAGCGCACGGATCACCCGTTTGTTCTTGATGAAACGATTGACAGCATCCACGCGTTGTTACGCGGTCATGCCGACCGCGCGATGGATGTTGTGAACATTAAGATAAGCAAATTCGGCGGACTGACAAAAGCGAAACTCGCCAGGGACCTCTGCGTTGAACTCGGCGTAGCGATGACGATTGAAGACAGTTGGGGTGGCGACATTACAACCGCAGCGATTGCGCATCTCGCACACAGCACGCCGACAGAGTTCCTTTTCACAGCGACGGACTTTAACAGTTATGTTACCGTCAGCACGGCGGAAGGTGCGCCGCAACGGGTTAACGGTAGGATGGCAGCGTCAACGGAATCGGGTTTGGGGATTACCCCGAAGATGGATGTGTTGGGTGAAGTGTTAGTTCATGTGGAGTAATTGTATGGCTATCAGAATCCTCTCTGCGTCGGATGTCCGTGCGGCGTTACCGATGCCGAAGGCAGTTGATGCGATGCGGCACGCCTACGGTCAACTGTCGGCAGATAAGGCAATCGCGCCGCCGCGGCAACATATCTCCACCGACAAAGGCGTTACGCTCATCATGCCTGCCTATCTCCCTGAAGGGTGTGAATTCGGCATCAAAGTCGTCTCCGTTTATGATGAAAATCCGACCCTCAACCTACCGCGTATCACCGCGACGGTTTTAGTGCTTGATCCGGCGACGGGAGCACCGAAAGCCTTCATGGACGGTGCGAGCCTGACGGCTATCCGAACGGGTGCAGGGGGTGGCGTGGCGGCGGACGTGCTTGCTCGGCAGGACGCGAAAACGGTTGGTCTCTTCGGTGCGGGTGTACAGGCGAGATCGCAGCTACAAGCGGTGATGGCGGTTAGAGACATCGCGCGTGTGAACCTGATGAGTCGGACAGAAGCCTCCGCACGACAACTGTCCGCCGAGATTTCGGAGTGGCTGGATGCGCCGGAGGTCAATCTCGTCCGTCATCCGGAACAGGTCGTAGCGGACGCTGACATTGTTATCTGTGCGACGACATCAGCAACGCCGCTTTTCGACGGGAGTGCCTTAAAACAGGGGACGCACATCACAGCAGTCGGCACGTTTGTACCTGAGAAACGGGAAGTCGATACGACGACCATAAGACGAGCAGATCGGATTGTTGTTGACTCGCGGGAAGCATGTTTAGAGGAGGCGGGAGACCTGATTATTCCGAACGCTGAGTTTAGAACCGAGAACGAGACTCCGAATATTGTTAAAAATGAACTCGTTCTCGGTTCTGCTGAAATCGGTGAAATCGTCAACGGTGATAAACAGGGACGGCAGTCAGATGACGAAATCACGTTTTTTAAGTCGGTAGGTGTGGCAGTGCAAGACGCAGTCGCTGCAGCAGCGGTGCTTGTAGAGGCAGAAGCGAAAGCGTTAGGAACCCTTATTGAAATAGGATGAGAGTA
>JAAXHL010000189.1 GCA_012270865.1 Candidatus Poribacteria bacterium
TAATTTCGGATTTTTTGCTATATTTTTCACAAAACCCTTCGCGAAAAAGGAGGTCAGAATGCAGTTGACACAAGGGGTTATTGAAGAGTTGGCGGTCCTACTTGTATCAACGCCAGTGAATTTAGCATGTGAGACGGTGGGTGTGCGTTTGGGTTCGTATTACCGGTGGCATTGGGAGGCGCGTCGGCTTTCTCGGCGGCGTGTTCCGAATGTTGTTGATACATCTTATGAGACACTGTTGCGAGAATTCGGGAGGGCGACTCGAAAATCTCGCAAACGGTATTTGGAAACCCGTAAGCAGCGGGCACGTGTGAAAAAAGCTGCCTCTCGAAAAGGGTCGTTATCGGTGCGTACGTCTCGCAAAGAGGTTCGCGATCTTTGTAAAGAGACAGCGTTGTTAACCTCAGCGGATTTTGACTTTAAGGAAAAAGTTGTATGAAATTTGAAGTTCATGTTCGGTATTTTTGGATGGACAGTTTGCTGTATCCGTTTTATCCGAAGTGCCTGACGGATAGTTTACGGGAGGTTGCTGTGCGGGGTCATGCGCGTGGGATGTCTACGACGGCTGTGATCAATGATTTGATTTTTGAGGATAAGGATTTGTCGCCATTTGCGGTATGGAAGCATGATAATATTTGTGGTGCGAAGTATCTTCGGGAGTATCTTCACCCGCAGTTGGTATATTTGAAGGCATCAAATCCGCGTTTTCCGAAGAAATATCGGGCTGCTTGGGCTGATGAGCGTGAGCGTTTTACGCAGGCGTTGACAGGGATTCCGATGTCGACGGCAGTGGAACAGGTTCAAGCATTATCGGATCATTATGCGAAGTTGGTGGAGGCATACGATGCGGCTGAGGATGTGAAGGATAAGGTATCGTTGTCGAATGCGATTGTGAAGACGGTTGCAGGTTTGTATGCGGTGACGCGTGATCCGGTTTACGAGAGTCAGTTGGATGCGCTGAAGCGGGGTCAGGTCCCGGCAGTGGGTGGTTCGGAAGGGGCATCACTCGGGTTGCCTGATGGAGCGGATGCGGGTGTACTTACCGCTCCGAAAGAACAGACGAAAGCTCTGATGCTTCCGATAAATTCAGAAGAGGAACCGAGCGAGATTGTTGGGGGAGAGTAGTGCTTTGTCACGCCAAAGTTGATAGGTACAAAAATCGCGAGCGCAGCTCGCTCCTACCAGAAGAGGCGTGTGTTTTGGAATCGGTATGTGAAAAAAATATTTTCGATCCATCATTTCAAGGATAACGAAGTAGTGGTTTCTGATAATTGATATTTAATGTTTTATGTGAAAAAACGGATTGGTTCTCGTTTGCTGCCTCAGGTATGGGATTTTAAAAAAAAATGAATTTTTTTT
>JAAXHL010000060.1 GCA_012270865.1 Candidatus Poribacteria bacterium
AACATAAGCAATCCACCGCCGCGGGTGCGTACAAACTCAAGAGTATTTTCAAGTTGCGCGGATGTAAATTGGGAGGCATCCACGTTGCCTAAGATGATAGCGTCAAAGTCAAAAAGTATTTCCTTGTCAGTTGGATAAAAATCGAAATCGTGCGATGTTGTGGTGCGAGTGCCGAGATAGTTTCTGCCGTCATCAGTGAGGCGCGTCAGAATCCGATCGGTTAATTGGATATTGGGGTCTTTTTTCAGTGTCCGTTTTATGTACCCAAATTCAGCGCGCGGTTTGCCATCAACGAATAGGATTTTCACACGTTTGGTGGGTGCGACCTTCAGTAAGAACGTTTTTGTATTGTTTTGTGGTACGGCTTCCTGTTCATCTAATGCCGCGTGCACTTCAAATTTTTGGGTGCCAGCTTGGCGAGGGGTAAATTTCAGCAACACACGTTTTGTTTTCACATCGAGGGCTGCGTCTGTTCCACCGATTTGGGGGATCCAAGAGGTGCCTTCGTCCAAGTCAACGGACTCACTTTTTAGGACCCGCACGTCGTTCCTTAATTGAAGGTTAACCTTTTTCCCGTTAAATCCTTTCCGTTTGACGGTCGCCCATATTTCGACAGGGAAATCTTCTTCTGCCGTGCGGGGAACGTCCAATTTGACGATTTCAAGGTCTGGCGTGCCTGTTGCTGAACCGACTCCGACGGTGTGGATAGGCAGTTTCTGTTCTCGAATTTGCATTGCAAACTTCGTGATGTCGGTGCCGCTTTTGTCTGCACCATCTGTCAAAACGACGGCACCAGAGAGAGGGATTCCCTGCAAATCATCAAGTGCTTCATTTAACGCCTGCGGAATGTCGGTATTTTCGCCTTTTGCGCTTGTGAGTGCTTGGCTGGAAATGCGTTTTGCTGTAGTGTCAAACGCGAAAAGTCGGACTTTGAATTTGGCGTTCAATTTTTCGAGGAGACCTTCCTCTTCGGCGAAGAGCAGCGTATTGACGCGTTGCAATCGTGTCTCTGAATCGGGAGAATCTGTAATTTGCATGCTCTTGGACTGGTCAACCATTACCAATAGTTAGGAGTCGTCTGGATTCGTTAGGAAAATTGTGAGGAACGGTTTGAGTAGACAAAAGACGAGC
>JAAXHL010000207.1 GCA_012270865.1 Candidatus Poribacteria bacterium
CCTAACGCTGTTAGCGGCGAAGTACTTCGCTGTGTAAAGTCGGGAGTCAGAATGCTGCGAAAGGCAGGCGGAGTCTCCTCAACGTGTGTAGGCTTATGCAACTGAATCGCTTTAGGCGTATTTGCCAGCGGAACAACGCGGCGCACCAATTGCATGATTTGTAATTTCGGCAAATCGGTTTTGTGAATACGGAGCGCGACCTCCTGTGTTTCTGCGTCTTGTGTGCGGAGTTCCCCGAGTGTGGTACCGAAGTTCGCCTGTAATTCTTTATCTAAAATCGTACTGTTTTTAGTATCCAAAAAGATTTTTGCAGTGTGCGTGTTGCCTTTCACCTGACGGAGACATCGGGTTGAGGCTTGCAAGATAAAGTTACTACTCGTCGTCTGTTCCTTGATGAGCGCGCAAGCGAATAGACTGGGGCAGTTCCAACCCTCTGTCCCTTTACCAATAAGGAGAATGATACGTTTCTGACTGTCAGAGTCGTTCAGTCGGTTGAACTCATCAATCTCGGTTTGACTGGATTTTTGGGTATTAACGAGTATTTGCGTGGTACTCTCTCGGATTTCTGTGAGTGCGTTTTGAATATGCTGATGGGAGGTATCCAAATGTTCTTGGGTTCTAAAGTAAAAGGCGATTTTCGCTTTCGCGCCATCGGGTAACAATACATCGCCGTAGTTATCAAAAAAGTCGTTGATAACGCTACGGATCACGTCTTGGTCAGGAATCGTTCCGATGGGGTACTGGACAATACCGTTGTGAAGACTTTTGAGAATGTTGTCCTTAATTCCTTCACCGAGACTATACCATGCCACGACTTCTCTGAGCATCTGTCGTTTGGCGTAAGGCGTGCCAGTGGTATTG
The DNA here is from genome assembly GCA_012270865.1 of Candidatus Poribacteria bacterium. GTDB lineage: Bacteria > Poribacteria > WGA-4E > WGA-4E > WGA-3G > WGA-3G. Next base: position 862 of record JAAXHL010000207.1, read on the forward strand.
ATAACGGCTACAAGAGGCGTTTTCTCATGTATGTAGTTAACCGTCTCGCGCACCCGCTTAAGTTCTGCGTCTATTTTGTTTCCGTAAGTATGATGTGCCTCATCTGAGAAAACACCTAAATTGGGTAAGCTCGTTATTTTTTGAAGGCGGAGATTTGCTTCTAATTCTGCCTGTTCCTTCTTTTCCTCAAACGCAATTTCCGTTTGATTGCTCCGTTTTTTGAGGTTTGCCCGAAGCGC
>JAAXHL010000049.1 GCA_012270865.1 Candidatus Poribacteria bacterium
CAAAACTACTTATTGCGAAAAAATAACCCTTTTAAGGAGTTCTGTGATGAAGACTGCAAAACTGCAAAAGCAAGCTATGATGTTAATCGAGCGACTCCCAAAGAAAAAACTCAAAGCTGCTATAGATTATATGACCTATCTTTATGACAAGGAAGCATGGGATGCAACTTATGAATTGGCATGCGATCCTGAAATTGCCAAGGACCTAGAAGAAGCTGAAGCCGATATGAAAGCTGGTCGACTTAAAAGTTGGGCTGATGTTAGGCGCGATGTTTGAAATACAATTCACCAATAAGGCACAAACACATTATAACAGCCTTGATGCGAATATGACACGCCGAATCAACAGAGCAATCAATCAGTTAGCCCAAAACCCCTTCTTTGGACCTAATATCGCCAAACTCAAGGGTTCCAACACGAGACGCTATCGCTATCGCGTTGGAAGTTACCGGCTCATCTATGAAGTGGATACACAACATCAAAAATGCTTTGTCATAAGTATCTCAACGCGTGGAAGATCATATCATCCTTAATCCAACACCATAGGATCCGAGCATAGAGACTTAAACCGCTTAGAGGCATCATGTCAAGAACACACAGTTATTAACATCCGCTGCTTTCAAAACCTCCCTGAACTTTCAAACGTATCTCTGACACAGGAGAAATTACTTATGCCACACACATACAAAGCCTGTCTTATCGGATGCGGACGGATGGGTGCAACCATCGACGACGAAGTCGCAGGTCGTCCAGATAGTTTTATATGGCAACCGTTCTCACACGCCGCCGCAGCCGTTGCATGTGAACGCACCGATCTCGTCGCTGTCTCTGATGTCCTTGAAGAGAAAGCCGAAACCATCAGGCAACGCTACGGTGCCGAACGCGCCTATACAGACTACCAAGAGATGATCGAAAAAGAGAAACCGGACATCGTTTGTCTCGCCACGCGCCCGGGTCCACATGCCGATATTACGGTCTTCGCTGCCGAGAACAATGTCAAAGGTATCTACTGCGAAAAACCGCTCTGCTGCTCTATGGAAGAAGCCGACATCATGGTGGACATCGTCGAAAAACACGGTGTCAAATTCAACTACGGCACGCAGCGCCGTTTCATGCCGATCTACCGAAAAGTCCGCGAACTCATCGATGCAGGCGAAATCGGGGACATCCAATGCACCATCGCGCAATACGGGGCAAGTTCCGCACTCTGGGGCTTAACGCATGCCGCCGATATGCTCCTCTTCCTCGCAGGCGACCCAGAGGTCGATTTCGTACAAGGCACTGTTAACTGTTCGGATTCAGATTGGGAGGGCAACCGCCTTAACGTTGACCCTGCCATCACCAGCGGTTATATCCGCTATGCCAACGGTGTCCACGGCTATAACACCGCCGGTACCGGACCCGAATACGAGGTCTGCGGCACCCGTGGCAAGATCCGTATCCAAAACAACAGCAGAGAAATCCAATTCCGAAAGAAGGACGGCACCTTCTATGAAGAAGTCCCGTTTCCAGAAACATCTCGCGCCACAGGCACCGTGATGGGAATCACAGATGTCGCCGAGGCACTCGACGAAGACCGAGAGACAAAAGGCCCCGTCCACCTCGCACGCCGAAGCCAAGAGACACTCATGGGGATCATCGAATCACACCGACTCGACGGCAGACGCGTCTCACTCCCGATGGAAAACCGTTCGCTCTATGTCTCAGGGAAAAGCTGGTAAAATTTCGCACACCCGCCATCCCTTACCGCAGGCGAGGTTTAATGAAGTTTCAAAAAATAAATCGGTAATTTCTTTTAGAAATCCGGTGCGGTTAGAAACCGCACCTACCGGGCCTGGGGCAAATCGGAATTACCGAATTAATAAACTGATAT
>JAAXHL010000149.1:0-1959 GCA_012270865.1 Candidatus Poribacteria bacterium
CAAAATCCAACGCGGCGACTTAGACGGTGCCAATATCGAAGATGTCCTCAATCGCAAAGCGGTGAGTATCGCCTTAGACGCGACGAACGGTAAACTCTACTGGACAGAAACTGACAACGGCATCTATCGCGCCAACTTAGCCGATGGCACGCACATAGAGCAGCTCATAGATGACGATATATGGAAGACTTCAGGAGGCGGCATCGCCTTAGACATTGCTGGCGGTAAGATGTACTGGACCAACGGTGAAACCGACAGCATCTTTCGGGCAAACTTAAACGGAACGAACTCGGAAGAACTTTTCCGATTAAGAAATGATGGCACCCCAGTGGATATTGCCTTAGACCTTGAACGTGGCAAGATGTACTGGACGCAATGGTTTGGTGATGCGAACATCTCTCGCGCCAACTTAGATGGGTCCAACGTTGAACCGCTCATAAAAGCGGATGAAATACAAGATGTCGCTTTAGATGTTTCGGGCGGTAAAATGTATTGGACGGATGGATTTGAGGGTATAGGTATAGCGAATCTTGACGGCTCTAACGCCACAAGTTTTGAAACCCTGGATTATATCATGGGCGGTCTCACGTTGAATCTATTTAACGGCACACTGTACTGGATAGATGGCGAAGGTGCTGAGATTCGGCGCGGCAATCTTGACGGCTCGCAGCAGCGGACAATTCTTGAGGCATGGATTGCCGACATCGCCTTGTATGCTTCCGTCGTGGAGGTCGTGGCACCGGTGCCATCAGTCAAGGCGTATCCAGCGTGGGATGTCAATGAAGATGGGAAAACGGACCTCACCGATCTGGTATCGGTAGCGGCAGCAGTCGGCACCAGTGACCCCGAAAACCCGCGCCTTGATGTCAATGGCGATGGTGCTGTCGATATCCAAGACATCATCCTCGTTGCGACACACCTCGGTGAGGTCGCGGGGCCCGCTGCACCCGTTATGGTTGCGCTACCGAAGCACTTCACCCCCGAAACGCTTCAGCAAGTATTGGATCTCTTACGGGTGCAAGATGATGGATCCGTTGCCTTCCAACGCGCGATGGCGAACTTAGCGCAGCTGCTGGCATCACTGACCCCAAAAGAGACAGCACTCTTAGCGAACTACCCGAACCCGTTCAACCCAGAGACCTGGATCCCGTATCAGTTGGCATCCCCCGCAGATGTAACGCTGCGCATTTATGCGGTAGACGGCAGTTTAGTCCGCACCTTGTCATTAGGACATAAGGCTGTCGGCACCTATCAATCCCGGAGCCGTGCGGCGTATTGGGATGGTCAGAATGCGTTAGGGGAACCTGTTGCGAGCGGTGTGTATTTCTATACATTTACGGCAGGCGATTTCGCTGCCACCCGGAAAATGCTGATACGCAAGTAAATTGCTTGCATCTTGGTTTATTTTTTGGACTATGCTATTATTAACCCAACTTGCTACCTATGTGATTTTAGACGCTCGAACACCATTTTTCAGTGAAAAGCGGTCGTTTTTGCGAAAAATTTGGCGTGTTCCTGCCATTTTCGGCACGAAACGGCACAGGTTGACAGCCTATGCTACAAAGTGGCAACTTGGGTTATTATTACTATAGTTTGGACAATTTCGGTTGGGTTTATGCTCAATTTTCAAAGCAGATCTGATTTTTCTCAGAGTTCCTCACACGAACGCAACTCACGGAAAAATAAACTCGGATATACCAAAAAGCAGCCCCAGCGGGGCGGAATGTCTATAGAAACGCCAGGCCTCCCAAGGTCCAAGCCCCGTAGGGGCGATATGTACCGTCTTAAAATTGTCCAAACTTTAGTTTGACATAAGAGCACCTTTGATAAGTAATAGGGATGTAAGTGGAAAAAACAGACATAAACTATCTGATCTGATTCCACTATTCTAACACATCCTTATGTTTTACTCAATATGACTTCAGTGACAACCGACAACTGAAAGGGTTGCGTAGCAAC
>JAAXHL010000149.1:2096-2476 GCA_012270865.1 Candidatus Poribacteria bacterium
GAACAGGAAGCGCGACTGTCAGTCATCCGATTCCAACGGAATGCCGGACAAACAGCAGCGATGGCAGCGGGTTTTGAATTCGCGCAAGGTGAACGGATTATCAGTATGGACGGGGATTTGCAAAACGATCCGAGTGATATTCCGAAACTGCTTGAGAAACTCGACGAAGGTTATGACTTGGTGTGCGGCTGGCGCAAAGAGAGACAGGATAAATTCTTGACGCGGCGCGTGCCGTCTGTTATTGCGAATTGGATAATCGGTAAAGTGACAGGAGTCCCGATCCACGACAATGGATGTTCACTGAAAGCGTACCGGGCATCGATTATTAAACAGGTACGACTTTATGGGGAGATGCACCGATTTATTCCTGCGATGTCTAC
>JAAXHL010000149.1:2522-2814 GCA_012270865.1 Candidatus Poribacteria bacterium
TTCACGTCGCGCCCGGAAACACAAGCACCTAAAACCCTCTGGCAACGATTATCAGATGTCCTTTTCAATCGGAAGCAGCGAGCATTCCGTGCTGCAGCGATTTTAAGTCTCCCATTTTTCATTTTAGGTCGCATTCTATTTGGGACTGCGAACGTTGCCGCATTTAGCTGCTTCGGTTTAGCTATAACTTTACTGATACTTGGATTGCTGACAGAGAACAAAATTCGACAGGCGAAACAGCAATCCCCTGAGTTGGGAAAACTCGTCCGATTTTTTATTTTCCGATGTAAAC
>JAAXHL010000157.1 GCA_012270865.1 Candidatus Poribacteria bacterium
CGATCGTTCACGCGAACTGGAACGCCTACGTGAACGATTCCTTCTTCCTCGATTCCCGCCAGGAGAATATCTAGTGCGTGACCGTTCCTGTGTTTTTAGTGCTGCCGCGACTTCTTCTCGAATTATTTTCCGCAGGTCTCCGCCTCCTGCAGTTGCGCCGACAGAACTAATCGTTGGTATGGCCGCTTCCATTATCCTATCAGCCATCTCGGCGAGCTTGTCAAGCGTCATTGAATCAGCCGAGGCCAGGATCATCTGTACGTTAGCTGGAAGTCGTTGTAAAAACAATTCGCGTAAAAGCGAACTGTCGATCATTTTTGCTTTTTCTCCCAGCAGAAGTTGCATTTTTCGCAGCAACTGAGATGGTTTACGGTCGCCAAGTTCCTCTGCCGTGAGAAGTTGTCGAAGCTTTTGACGTTCCGAATCGGCTATGCGTGCGATAAGTTGTTGTTTCAACTTCTCGTACGGCTCGTCGTCAGGCGGGTCAAGAAGAAGATCCTGGATCTCCGTGGCATACTCCGTGGGCAGAGCACAGACAATCTCTTCGTACTTCGTCCTCGAGGTTGTAATGCCCCGTCTGGAGAATTGTGCCTCCACTTGCACAAACCAAATCCGAGGATTGGCCGGCCAGAACGGGGGCAAGCGCACCGCAACCGCGGCAACGAAAGTACGTGGATCCTCCAGGGGCATATTGTGCGATGTTCGGGCAGTATGCGGTTCCTCCTCCATCATATCGGCCGATGTTCGGGTGGTGTCTCGTCGCAAAGGTCTTGTCGCAGGCGATCTCGTCCGGGTCACCAATTATAGTTTTTGTTAAAGAACTATTAACTTCGACAAGACGAATACAAGACGACAAATACGAGACAATGACAGTTACAGTGACAATTACAGTTTGCAATGAATCGGGAACGTCGCTGAACTTGCTATCCGAATATCCATCTGGTATGGCGATCTCTATTTCTTTATAAAGGATTCGTAATACGTTAATTAAGCACCGTCCCGTGAATGATTACGCAGGTCTACTCAGCTATAACCACTACAGTACTCCCCCCTCAGTGATCGCAGTGAACGACTAACTAAAACGCACAGGCCTGCGCACCTGTCGACCAGAACGTGTTACCGTTACCGGGAACTTGGTCGACTGGTCTGTTGCCTGTGTGGGTGCGTCTATGTCGATGTGAGTGGCATGATCGCACTCCATATAGGCCGGTTTGAGGCGATCCAGTGACACAACATCCTGGCGATTACCGATCTCTAGGGTGTAATGTTTGTCAGCTCGCTTCAGGACACGGTACGGTCCGTCGTAGGGTGGTTGAAGCGGCTTACGTACGGCATCGTGACGCACAAATACGTGCGTGCTGGTCGGTAGATCTTTGTTGATATATACTTTCCGATGGGGTTGTACTCGGACTGGTGAGGCCTGTAGCTGCTGGATTGACCCTTTTAGTTTGGCCACATAGCTAGCTGGGTCGGGAGTAACGGTAGGACTAGTGCTG
>JAAXHL010000068.1 GCA_012270865.1 Candidatus Poribacteria bacterium
CGATTCGTTCAAGCGATCGCAGAAATTTTGAGCCGCGCCCCTACGGATATAGACACGTCCCTTAAAGACGCAATGAAAATGGTCAAAAACTCGGTAGCAGGGGGATAGGGTGCCGTTATCGCCAGTGCTCTCGTAACGTTGCACCTCAAACCTGTTTTTCGCCCCTAGATCGCTGAAACAATTAGGGCGGGTATGTGGGGGGAGCGGAATATAAATCTCTCCGGGCAGGCGTAGGGCATCGCTTTGCTTTTTTAGCGCGCGGTAATGTATGGGGCGGATATGTTCGTATCGACCTCGCCGGAACCGCAGGCACGACCGATCTTTAAATTCCCACCCATTGACGCCGTCCACACTCGCATACGACCGCGCTAATTCGGAGAGATGAAGGTGTTGTCCAGTGAATAATTTTTTGAGGGCGTAAGGGTTTTCTGCGAACTCAGAGCTAGCGAGCATGTCGTCGATCGCACGGTTCAACGATCGTTCTAGATGGCGAGCAATGGTTGTCATGTTCCTCGTCTCTCTTCGTTGCCTCTCCCATATATTATATACAACACAAGCGATAAAACAACTTTTTTACAACATTCTCTGTTAAAATACGGCATAATGTTATCGGTTATCCTTTATCGCTGGATTAAAATAGACGTTTTCATTCATTTATGTTTGTAAAACTCAAACATGTTCTCAAAGATGAACAGAATATGACGACTTATTTAAGCGATCATAAACGCAGACACGGCATGATAGGTACTGTCGGGGTGGACGGGCTTATATGCTGCTGGGGCGCCAAAATCAGTTTTTTTTACTTTCGCCCATGACCACTCCATCCCGTTCCCAGCAAGGATACTCGCCATGGCGGTGGCAGAAAATTTTGAGCAAGAGTGTGTTACAGAACCAAGGCTTGAAACAGGCGTATATCACCAAGCCTGCTCAGGTTGGTTTGACGACCGCGATGTTGCATTCCTTGATTGTTCCGGAGCTAAGGGGTGGGAAGAAAATCTCCGTGCATTTTCCTAATGACCAAATGAGCCGGCATTACTCCAAGTCACAGGCGCAACCCGCGCTGATTTTAGACCCGGAGTTAGATGCGACGCGCTTGAAATTCTCGTACGACCTCATGCGCTATCAAAATGGCGGGGAATTGCGCGTGTTGTCCAACACGTCTAAGTCGTTCCGGGGCTACACGTCTGACGTTGAGATTTTGGATGAATACGCGGCGTATCGCGGGGACACAGGGGACGGCAGTCCCAGTGGTTTAGCGCGGGCGCGGTTGCGGAATCAAGAAAGCGGAAGATTAGTTGCGTTTAGCAGTCCCAGTTCTGAGGGCGATGCGCTGGCGATCGACATGAGTGAATGCCCTGATCTCTATGACTTCCGTATGCCGTGCGAGGTCTGTCAACAGCTTACCTCGATTGATTATTCCCGGTTGACGAACGATGCCAAATTCCAGTGCGAGCCGTGTCTGTCGCTTACGACCGAGTCGATCGCTAAGCGACAGATCGCGCACCGGGTATGTTTTTATCAGATCGGCGTGGGGGAGGTCGATCTACAGAAATCCCTACCGGAGCGCATTGGCGTGCAATTATCAATCCTACTCAATCCAAATATTTCTTGGAGGGATTTGAAACGCGAAGAACATGCGTTGGCCCGGTATGAAGACCAAGTTGCATTCAATTCTACGGTGCGTGGCAGACCGCGAGAGACGTTGCAACCTCAGGTGGATATTGCGCAATTGCGCAAGCGGGCGACTGATATTCCTATTGACGGCGACCCTTATGCGTCTTACAGAACTCTAGGTATCGATGTGAGTCTAGACCGGATTCATTATTGTGTTTCGCAAATCACAAAAACCACGATGCCTCAAGTTCTAGCGGGGGATACGATACGCGTGAATCCGTTGGATGCGAGTGCGATGCTGGAGACGTTGAGCGACTTGCGCGCGCAATTTTCAGCGAAGTTTGCGTTCATCGACTGTGGGTATATGACGCAAGAAATCCGCGGTCTGTGTGCGCAGTTAGGTTGGTTGGAACCCGTCATGGGCGTGACCACAAGTTCGACCGTCCAACCCATCGTGCGAGTGTCGCAGGCGACCCACACAACCTTGGTACAGGCGACGCTCGTTAAGGACTACATATTCCAAAATGCGACACGTTTGCAATTTTCCACGCGACTGACGCAGGAATTTTTTGACAGTGTATTTTTGTCGGAGTATCGAGACGCCCGGAATTGGAAGCTCAAACGTACGTATGGCGCCCCGCCAAATCATCTACTCGATGCCTTCGTATATTCACTGACGGCGCCGTTCCGATGGAGTGCGGGACTGACGGTAACGGAGCAAGTCGCGTGAAGTGGTGGACAAAACTCTTTGGTGGACGCAAAAGGTGGGTTGCACCCGACTGGTATTACAACGATCGGCCCAGCGATACCAAGACCTATGCTACCGTGGCAGATTTTTTGCGTCATAGTGCGTATGGTAGGGCAATTTTGCGACAGTTTATAACGTACTCGTACCCGTCAGAGAGCGAGCAGTTTTTTGAACAATTAGCGCAACGCTCACTGCTACCCGGCGATGACCCACACGGCCGTTTTATATTTGACTATTTGGCACATGGGCTGGTTTGCGTGTACCTGCATAACCGCGCCTATTTTGAGCCGGTACATAGCGTGGTAATAGGAGAGCAATTCTTCTTCAACTCGCAAGCGTTGGACGAATCAAAACTCGTATATCTCACCCATAGAGTAGGAGAGGAAGTGGGGAGCCCGGTTCCGAACGATGTACTCAATCGAATCAACGATTTGAGCAAATTCGATACGGCTGAAATAGACGCCACATTGACCGCGTCCAAATTGCTACTAACGCTAAAGCAGGATGTATACACAGGGTTCCAAGTGCAGTATGCCGAGCTACCAAAATCGAGCGCATTTTTGGAGGCCCCCCACACTGCAGAAGTAAGGAGTATCGACACCAACCGCCCTCGAAGCGAGGTGGTAGCTTACCGGGAAACTATGTTCATCGCTCCCCTAGCAAGCGCGCTGGGGTTGGACGTTTACCAGTGCACCTCGAACTATTTGGGTTCGACCTTTAGTAGCGCTCGACAGTCGTTGAACGTGCTCGCAGACACGATGACCAAATTTTCTACTCAGTATTACCCGTTTTTAACACGTCTGGCCGACGCGCTGGGCATTCGCGCACCGGATTTTAAGCTACCTGAGATGCGTTACATAGACGGCCTTAAAAAAGCGCAGGCTCTAAAGACGGGTGTCGATTCCGGATTAACCCTAGAACAAGCAGAACAAAGGCTCTAAGGAGGAGCACTATGAATATTCATCGAATAACCGGCGAAATAAACGCCGACCAAGTCAATCAAGCCATCCAAGCCATCGATAAGGGCACGACAAAATTTGTGTTGTCTAGCTCAGGAGGCTCGTTACCGGAGGCGATGCGTTTAGTTGATGCAATAAAAGACGCGTCGCAAGCGATCACCATCGCCGGCAGTGGGACTGTAGGGAGCGCCGCCATCCCCATCTTAGCCTCGGCACGGACAAGTATTTCTTATCCCACCACTCTCTATCACACACACAAATCTGAGCTAGCGGCCAACGGAAACGAGGCCGATCTACGAGAAGCGACCAGCATACTCGACATAGCTGACGCTGGTTTAAGAAACGCTTTATCGCACCGTGTGAGCCCTGAAAATTTGGACGTCTTATACGGCTCTAGCAATGAATTTTTTGACGCAAAACGCGCGAAGGAAGTGGGTCTCGTGGATGACATCGTAGAGCCAACGAACTTTCTTGAGTTGGAGTTGCGCAACCCGGAACCCTTACCCGCGCGACCACAACCCATCTTCCAAACCACCCACACAGTACCGCGCTTGAGTAATCGGGACGCGATGATTGAGGCGTTAACCAACCGCCTACGTGGTCAGCCTAGTGAGCACAATCCGTATGCCTCCAGTACGTTGGATGAGATAAAAAACGAAGTCGCAGGCGATTTCCCCAAATTGCTCAAAGAGAGCGTACAGAGAGTGGCTACGGAGCAATTTCAAAGCTCGATGGAGCGCGTGCCGTTCGTATCACAACGGACCGTGCCGGACTTTAAAGAGGCCACAATAGCCAATTTTGTGGGGTTCCCGTCTTTACTTGAGACGGCAGAAAGTGCCGAGATTGAATACACGCACTCAGCTGAGGCGAGCTTTACCCTCACCGTGAAGACGTTTGCGGCGAGGTTCGCCTTGTCGAGGCAGGCCGTGGTCAACAACAATACGGGGCCTCTACAAATATATCAAGAGCTCGCCAAGTCCGCCGCCAGAACTGTAGGGGATGAAGTGTACGACCGCTTGCAAAACGGTAAGAGCTATGATGGCACGGCGTTGTTCTCTAGCGGTCATTCCAATGTCGATTCCGGCACGACCGTGAATTTATCGACTGTGTATGCCGGGATGTTGTCCCAGTCGAGAGATTCGATACCAGCTCCCGCTAGCCCGATGTATGCGCTTTGCGCGCCCGGAACGATTTCTGCCGTGCGCGCCGCCGTTGCGTCTGAGCTCAATACCACGAATGGCGGGGCGAATGTCGACCGTTATCTACCCATCGGACTGAATACCAACTCAATTATCGGTGAGTATCGAATAAAAACATCAACACGCTCTTTCTACTTTGACACGGACGCCGTGTTGCAATTTACCATCGAGGGTATGAGCGCACCCAGCTTTGACTCCCGGGAAGAGTTCAGTACGGGGGATATTCAATTTCGCTGTATTTACGATTTCGCGGTAATTATTCCCGATCACACCAAAGTCTACCAACAGGGATGATGATCAATGGAATATTTAGATTATCTAACAAGTCGCATTAAGGGGAGCGCAACAACGCACCAACCGCTCCTAGAGACCATTCGCAACGAAACGAGTGAAGATTTTCCTAGTCTGCTGGAGACGGCAGTCCAGACGGTCGCCATTGACGTCTTTGATGCCGAGTTAGGAGTGGACGCCATGTATCTGACACGGCGTACCGTTGAAGATTTACGGGAAGTGGAAGTAGCGGGATTGAGCGGTTTAGGTCAACTCACCGAACAATCCGAAGGGACTGAGATCGTGCGCGTGCACGGCACGGAGCTGAGCGTAAAAGTGCAACCCAAGACGTACAGTGGGGAGTTCAGATTAAGCAGGCACTCAATCCATAACAATGCGCTCGAAGAACTCTCCGTCATCTCAGCGTTAATGACGAGCGCGGCGCGCATGCCCGGCGCCATCGTGGCCTCAATGTTGGAGGATTCCAGTCTGCAATCCTATGACGGTGCAAATTTCTTTTCAGCAACGCATAAAAACACACTATCAGGGGCTCCCCATGAGAGCGCTGTAAGCGAGATGTTCACCAAGATGATGTTGCAAAAAAACGGTACGCAACCGAATCCCCAGCGGTTGCGCTGGATACTCACGCCTGCCAGTTTATTTGCCTCGACTAGCCACGAGGTCAATGAAATATGGCCGGAGAGCAATCCTTTAAAACCCATCGTTAATTTTGAATATCGGCTCACCAACTCAGCTTGGTATGGCATAGCACAAGACGGCATCGTGTTGTTGACACTGGACGAGCGTCCAACCCCCCCCGGTCAAGGTTGAGGAAGATTTCACCAATGGTGACTACAGATTTAAGGTAGTGTGGGACTTTGCGATTGCAATTTTTGACCATGCAAAAATTGCACGGGGAGGGAAGTGATGACGATCGGTATTAAAGAGTTGAGTACCTTTTCAGAGATCGAGCTCCAAGCCATCAGTGAACTTTGTCGCTACTTTAACTGCTCGATTGACGACTTGATTCAC
>JAAXHL010000142.1 GCA_012270865.1 Candidatus Poribacteria bacterium
AAATTTATCAACGAGTCCGTTTTGGTATAGAAACGCGTACGAGGAGTGAATTTATCGAATGTAAAACCGAAGACAATCTTTACTGGGGATAACCTGCCTATCCTGCGAGGCATGAATTCTGAAACGATTGACTTGATATATCTGGACCCGCCGTTCAATAGCAATGCAAACTACGCTGCACCTATCGGATCCGAGGCAGCAGGGGCAGAATTCAAGGATACATGGACGCTTGACGATATTGATATTACGTGGCTTGATCTCATTGAGATTGACCAGCCTGCTCTCAATAAGGTTATCCATGCTGCAATGACGGATTCCGATAAGTCGTATCTGATTTACATGGCGGTTCGGTTGCTGGAAATGCATCGGGTTCTAAAGCCTACGGGTTCGATTTATTTGCATTGCGACCCTACTATGAGCCACTATCTTAAACTCGTGATGGATGCAATCTTTGGAAAAAATAACTTTCGCAACGAGATCATTTGGCATTATGAGAAATGGACGAATGCTGCGAAATATTTTCAGCGTAATCACGACATAGTCTTAATGTATTCCGCTTCTGATAATTACGTTTTCAACAAGCAATACGGTGAGATGACTGACCGGCAAAGGCAGTTGGTTCGGACAGGATATAATACTGGGTCAAGTGGAGGCCGACAGATTGTTCGTATCTATGACAGAGAAAATCAGAATGTTATACGCCGGATGCCACATTGGATAAGCGAAGGCAGAAATATCTACGATGTCCCCAAACCACAGGGGAAAGCACTCGCTGATGTTTGGAAAATAGCTATCTTAAATGGGCAAGCAAAAGAACGCACTGGCTACCCCACTCAAAAGCCTCTTGCCCTCTTAGACCGCGTTATCAATGCATCCCTAAGCAAAAAAGGTGTTGTATTAGACCCGTTCTGTGGGTGTGCCACAACGCTTGTTGCAGCAGACCGATTGCAGCGGGATTGGATAGGCATTGATATAAGCCCGAAGGCTGCGGAGTTAGTCGTTGAGCGTATCAAAGCCCATCAAGGCTTTTTTCAGGATATTATTCATCGCGAAGATGTTCCAGAACGCACAGATTTAGGGGATATTCCACGCTATAATGTCCCTGAAAACAAGGAGCAGTTATATGGCAAGCAAGAGGGATATTGCAATGGCTGTAAAGAGCATTTCCAATCAAGATTGCTTGAGATTGACCATATTATTGCAACGTCCGTTGGTGGAACTGACCATATCAGCAATTTGCAACTGCTTTGTGGTCATTGCAATCGCGTAAAAGGTAATCGCGGACAGGAGTATCTATTGTCGAAACTCAACGCCTAATCCGAAAGAAAAATGCGGGGAGCAATCCCCGCATCAACCAAAGAAAAAATGTGAAACCAAATTTAACCCATCCCAAAACTACTTATTGCGATTTTTTATTTATGTCCTATTTCCGCCAAACGCGACTGCTCAAGATTATACTAAGTGGGGTTTACCCGAAGGTGCTACAGCCCGCATCGGTAAAGGGACCATAACCAGTAATATTACGTATTCTCCAGATGGCAGTCAACTTGCTGTAGGTAGTTCCATCGGTATCTGGATCTATGACGCTCATACAGGCAAAGAACTTGATCTGCTTATAGAGGATGCGGGGCTTGTAACTTCTATTGCGTACTCACCTGATGGAAAGACTCTCGCAGCTGCAAATTGGAAAGATGTACATCTATGGGATGCGAACACAGGAGAATACAAAACGAGACTCATAGCGGCCAGAAATGATGATTTCTTTCTGATTAATTCCATTGCGTATTCTCCAGATGGAAAAACTATTACTACTGTAAGTGGAACGGAGGCACGTTTATGGGATGCTGTCACCGGAAAACACAAAACTACTCTAAAAGATGATCTCGGCGGAATTGCTTACATTGCTTATTCCCCTGATGGAAAAACTATTGCCACCGCAGGTGGAACAAAGGCGCATCTATGGAATATAGTCGAGGTAAAACACAAAGCCACTTTAAAAGGGCATACAGACAATATCTATTCTGTTGGGTATTCCCCTGATGGAAAAACAATCGCTACTGGAGGAGACGATCGCGAAGTCCGTTTATGGGATGCTGTCACCGGAAAACACAAAACTACTCTAAAAGGGCATACGCACTGGATTCATTCTATTGTGTATTCTCCTGACGGTACTACACTTGCAGTGGCAAGTGGAAACAGAGTACATTTGTATAACGCCAGCACAAGAAAAAATAAAAATACATTAGAAGGGCATTTGTATGGACTTTGGGGTTATATCGATTCTGTTGCGTATTCACCTGATGGGAAAACAATTGTTACAGCAAGCAGGGGTGAGGTGCGTTTATGGGATGCTGAAACCGGAAAACACACAGCTACCTTAAAAGAACATACGCTTTTTCTCGATTTCTTTACCTATTCTCCAGATGGAAAAACTATCGCTACCGCAATTGCAAATCCCTTTGCTAGACATTCGCATGAGGGCATTGTACTTTTGTGGGATGCAATTATAGGCGTACGCAAAAAAGCCTTTAAAGATTATGAATTTGTAGATCCTGTTGATTCTCTTCATTTTGTCAAATCCCTTACATATTCACCTAATGGGAAAACCATCGCTGTTGTAATTGGGGAGAAAGTATATTTTTCGGATGCAGAAACCGGAAAACAACACGAAACTATCTTAAAAGCTGGTTGGGAAACTTCTGTGGCATATGCGTCTGATGGGAAAACTATCGCTACAGCAAGTGAAGACGAGGTGCATGTATGGGATGCAGAAACAGGTAAACACAAGAACACTCTAAAAGGGCATGGGGACAAGGTCCATTCTATTGTGTATTCCGTCGATAGAAAAACGCTTGTATCTGCAAATGGAAACGAAGTGTATCTATGGGATGCAGAAACAGGCAAACATAAGAACACTCTAAAAGGACATACAAACAGAATCTCTGCTGTTAGATATTCACCCGATGGAGAAACAATCATAACCGCAAGTGATATAGGAGAAGGCGAGGTACGTTTATGGGACGCAGAAACGGGTAAACACAAAAGGACTCTAAGAGGATACAGTTCCCTTGTGTATTCACCCGATGGAAAAACAATCATAACTGTAAGTCCCACACGCGGGGTACATTTATGGGACGCAGGCATGAGAACACACAAAACTATTTCTGGGGGCAGACCCGTATATTCTCCCGACGGCAAGACACTCGCAACTCATTATAGCGGTACGATCCTCTTATTAGACACGCGTATTCTCGCTTCACAACTTTCCCAACAGCCTCCTACATCTATTTCCAATAGGCGAAATCCGTTCCGGAAAGTTGCAACTCCACAGACTCCTCAACAAATCGCCAAAAGTGCATTAGCATCTACCGTCCTCATCGTTATGGAAGATCGAAACGGACAACCCTTGAATATTGGGAGTGGGTTTTTCGTTGCGCGCGATACAGTTGTCACCAATCTGCACGTCGTTGAAGGGGTTTTCAAAGGCTACATCAAGCGGATTGGTATTGATAAAACATATCGCATAAAAGGCATTGTCGCAATGGACTCACGACAAGATTTGGCAATTATCAGGGTTTCAGGTGTTGACGCGCCAGTTCTGCCTCTCGGCAAAAGCGATAAAGTGCAGATAGGTGAATCTGTCTACGTCGCTGGTAATCCAATAGGGTTTTTGGAGGGAACATTTTCAAATGGTATTATAAGTGGTGTTCGCGAATTCCGAGTTGGTAGTAAGCGCATCCAGATTACGGCACCTATTTCCAAAGGCAGCAGTGGCGGTCCTGTATTAAACAGCAAAGGTGAAGTGATAGGGGTCGCAGTGTCAATCATAACAGCAGGACAGAATCTGAATTTCGCCATCCCTTCAAACTATCTCAGCGAATTACTAAACAAAGTAAGTGGACAAAACTAAAAATATCTCTAAAATCCTCCATCCAAAGTATTTTTCCCACTTTTGCTACGGAGAGATATAAACTTTCTCGCCGCTTTTCGCGCTATCGTAAAGTGCATCTAAGATTTGCATGAAAGTATAGGCATCTGGGGCAGCGACATCGGGTGCGACTTCACCCGCGATCGCCATACCGAAGTGGTTCAGTTCGTAGTAGAAGACATGTACCTCTTCAGGGAGTTCGCCGTGATCAATCTCAAGCGGTTCATCAATGGCTTCTCGGATAAACTCGCCATCTTTAAAGCGAGAGATACCGCCGTTTGTGATTGCGCCGGTGGTGCCGTAAAGTTCTACGACACTCGCGGAGTCGGAATGGCTCATCCGAGAACAGTCAATCTGTATGGTTTTCCCGCCTTCGCATCCGAGGAGACCGGTGAAGTAGTCCTCCGCTGCGCCTTCGGGTCCGTCATATTGCGGATAAAGTACGTGTTTCGCGGCAAACGCCCACTCCGGTTTCGGGCATCCCATCCACCACCACGTCAGGTTGAGTTCGTGTGAGTAGTGCTGCCCTAACGAACCGCCTTTCTGTCCGTAGACATGCAGCCAACGACTGTTCTCATCAAAGTCAGGGATAAAGTTATATTTCCCGAAGACGCGGGCGTGATATAGGTCCCCGATTGCGCCGTTCAGGACAGCGCGCCGAATTTTTCGGTTGTTTGGGAAATGGCGCATAAAATAGCAGAATTGAAGGGTCTTATTGGCTTGCTGCGCCGCTGCCTCCATCTCTAAAATTTCGGGGGCGCGAATGGCGTGCGGCTTTTGTACTAAGACATGCTTACCTGCATTGAGCGTATCCAAGACTTGCTGTAGCCTACCATCAGGAGAAGTCGCGAGATAGACGGCTTCAACAGCAGGATCGTCAAGGAGTTCGTGATAGTCAGCGTAGCGGTGTGGCACTGCATTGTCGTCGCCTGCTTGCGCACGGCGGGTTGGATCGCGTTCTGCAATCGCGATGACGTTCAGTCGAGCGGTCGCATTCGCAGCTTCAATAG
The DNA here is from genome assembly GCA_012270865.1 of Candidatus Poribacteria bacterium. Taxonomy (GTDB): domain Bacteria; phylum Poribacteria; class WGA-4E; order WGA-4E; family WGA-3G; genus WGA-3G. The sequence continues at coordinate 4,939 of JAAXHL010000142.1, forward strand.
CACGGCAGCCTGCCCATCCACACCCAACAACACCGAGTTGAATGAATTGGTTTGCCATAAGAAGGTACCTCTACTTCTTCTATGAAATCGATTTTTATAGTAAAATCCAAAAATAAATGAACACTTGTCCGAAGATAACCCCCCTAACCCCCCTTATCAGGGGGGAATAAGATGGGCATTGCTTCGATTTGATGTGTTTAAATAATTATGGGCTTTGCTATAATAGGGTATATCTACTGTATCAAACATGTGGAAATCAATATTAAACGGGAGTGAGATGTCCGATTCTTTGTTGGCAAAGTGCCTCGAAAAATCAATGAGCGTGAACCCCACTAACTCCTTTGTCTCTGGATGGAAGCGTAGTATAATATCCTCGGCGTACTCAACGTAGTCTGTATATTCAGGGCTGCCCCGTGTTACATAGAGGACATCAACCTCTCGATCATAGAAAATTTTAATTCTGCTTTGGTGGTTATTCATCAGTTAACTCAATTCGGTTACCCCATTTATCGGTAACATTCCACATAAAAATCCTCACCAATATCACCAATATCTTGTAATTCCAAACACTTTGGTTAAAAAAGTTGTGTTAACCCCGAAACACTTTCAAGTACCCATGTCGGTTTCGCGACGGGGTTTTCGAGTTGATTGGATTTAAACTTCCCAGTCTTGACGAGGATACTCCGCATCTCCATGTTTTCCGCGCCGACTATATCGGAAGTGATGTCGTCTCCTATCACAACCGCTTCATCTGGAGAGAGTTGAAGGCTCTCAAGTGCGATTTTGAAGAACGTCTCACTCGGTTTGCCCATGACTGTAGCGGTTTTGCCAGCGGCTGCTTCAAGAAGCGTCACGAATGCACCACAATCCAAGAACATCCCTTCAGAGGAAAACCAGTAGAGATTTTTCTGCAATGCTATCAGTTCAGCACCGTTCATCAACAGACGAAACGCATGATTTAAAGCGTGAAAATCAAATCCTTCGCCGTAGTCTCCAACGACAACAAAATCCGGCGCATCGTTATTTGTCGGTATCTCTCTGAAGAATGCTTTGACGGCATCATCGACCATGAAGTGGCAACTCGCCCCAGGCTGCGAGCGTAAGTATTGGAGACAGGCGTAAGTTGCATTGAAAATTTCGTCTTCGTGGATATCAAAACCGAGTGCTTGTATCTGTGCGTGAAGCATCTTTGGCGTTTTGGCAGTGGTGTTTGTCAAAAATCGGAGTTGATATTTCTCTTGACGCAAGTAGTTGACAGTCTCGATTGCACTGGGACAAGGCACCCCCTTAAAATAGAGCGTCCCATCCAAATCGATCAAAAAAGCCTTCGGGCGCATTGGCGGCATCTCCTACATTGCCCTCTCGTGTGCTACGGCTCCACAACTTTGTAGTGTTCAACCTGCCCGCCATTAATTGTCTGAATTGTGAGGCTTTTGACGGGGTGACGGTTCTCATCGTAGTGCGAAATGGTTGTAGCACCTTTGTAATCACTGACCTTTGCGAATGCATCGCGGACTGCCATCGGATCCAGTGAACCCGCTGTCTCTATTGCACGCGCCAAGAGTCGCATCGCATCATATCCCGACGCGGCGATACCGTCTGGTGGACTTCCGAACTGTGCCGTATAACTTCTCACAAATTCCTGCACATCTGCATCCTGTGTGGCAACAGAGAAGTTCGTCGGATAATAACTACCATCCAATACACTGTTATCGTCCAAGATACTGAGAAACCGCTCGCGGTCGTCCCAAGCACTGCCGCCGAGGAAAGTTCCGTTGATGCCGAGCTGCCGCGCCTCAGCTATCAACGTCGGGACTTCTGGCTGGAAACCGGGACAGAAGATAACATCTGGAGCGGTCTCGTGGATTGTCGTGAGCAGTTCGGTGAAAGTGGTATCGCCTGCAGCGTAAGTTCCGCTGTGAACGATTTCTCCGCCGTTTTCCTCAAATGCTGCCTCAAACGCCTGTACGAGGTCGGTAGAATAGACATCACCGTTCTCAGTAATTGTTGCTGCAGTTGTCGCGCCGAGTTCGTCGGGATTCATCGCGAAACTTGCCATTACCTTCCCTTGAAACGGGTTCGGGACCGTAATCAGAAAGACGTAATCTCCAGCTTCAGGGACGTTTGAACCGCTTGAACCGGGCAGCATAAGTCGTTGTGCTTGTTGGGCAATTGGACCCACTTCAACGGCATTCGTGGAATAAACAGGACCTAAGAGGGCAAAGACATTTTCCATTTCGATGAGCTCTGTTGCGGCGTTGATACTGGCTTCTGGTGTTGGGGGTTCACTCGCCACGGGTTGATTGTTTCGACTGATAAACGCTATTTCCATACCGAGCACACCACCCTTTTCATTGATTTGGACACGGGCGGTTTCAGCACCTTGGCTGAAGGTCGTAAAAGTGTTTGATGGTTGAATCACACCAATTTTTAATGTCGTTTCTGTTGGTGGTGTAGAGGGATCGGGTTGAACCATTTCGCTTATCCGTTCACATCCTGCCAGAGCAGTGAGCAGAACAAGCGAAATTAAAATAAAAAATCTTGTAGGCATAACGTAGGTTTTCTCCTTTGATGGAAATGCTTGAAAAATATTTGGATTTATGGTAAGTTCTTACTTGTATAAAAAATAACACACTCAACTGATTTTGTCAAGTTTCTATAGACATACCACCCCTACGGGGTGAAGAAAGTCCGAAAAACGGTCTTACAATGCTCAATATCCGTTGGTAGCAACTTGGGCTAAAATATACCGTTAATTTACCGCTTCCCTGACGAAATATCGTTTGCAACAGACTTTAAAATTTGGAACCCACAAAGGAGTTTGCTTATGGAACTCGGATTTTTCACAATGCCTTTGCATCCACCCGGTAGTGACACCACCAAAACGCTTGATGACGATATCGAACAGATGGTGGTCCTGGACGAGTTGGGTTACAAGGAAGCTTACATCGGTGAGCATTTCACATTTACATGGGAAAACATTCCATCTCCAGACCTGTTTATCGCGAAAGCGGCTGCGATGACAGAGAACATTATTTTCGGTACAGGGATTACGTGTATGCCGATACACAATCCCGCCGTTGTCGCGCATCGTATCGCACAACTTGACCATCAAACGCACGGACGCTTTCATTGGGGTGTCGGTTCAAGTTCCACACCGAGCGACGCGGAGATGTTCTTAGCGGGTGAGGATAGGCGTAGATCAACGCGAGAAGGGATTGATGCTGTCCTCAAGATTTGGACAGACCCGGAACCGGGACATTACAAGACCGATTTCTGGGAGTTTAAGATCCCCGAATACCGTCCAAACATTGTAAGTGTCCACATGAAGCCTTATCAGAAACCGCATCCGCCAATTGCGTTGGCGGGGTCTTCCGCGAGGTCGGATACGCTAATCTTTGCGGGTGAGCGCGGCTGGATTCCGATGAGTATTAATTTAGCGCATGTGCCTACCATCAAAACACATTGGGACGCGGTAGAAGAAGGGGCAGAAAAGACTGGTTTATCGCCATCTCGCTCGACGTGGCGTATTGCCCGTGAAGTCTATGTTGCGGATACGACCGAACAGGCGCGTAAAGAGGCACTTGAAGGCACGCTCGGACGCGATTTTAGGGACTATTGGTTTAAGCTGTTTAGCCCAGCACACTTCAAACCGAGTCAGGATATCGACGACGCAGATATGAGCCTCGAACATCTGTTAGATACCTTATGGATCGTTGGGAGTCCGGATCATGTTGCGAACCGGTTGCGTGAACTCTACGATGAAGTCGGTGGGTTCGGAGTCCTACTCGCTATGGGACACGAGTGGGATCCGAAAGAGCAGTGGCTAAACTCAATGACACTCCTCAAGAACGAGGTCATGCCGCAACTCGCGGATTTGACTTAAGGGTGTTGGGTTTCACTCGGTTTCTGGTTGTGGTGATGCCTACGGTGGTACGTTGCTCGTTCTATGATTTTTTACGGTTTTGAGAGTATCCGTTCTACCCAACCTACGGAGCCGACTTAAGAGTAAGGTTGATAAGGAGGACTTTTGTGGATACCCTTATGGCTGGTGCAGCCGAGACTGTGATTACCTCCATCAAGGACAAACCTGAAGTTTACGCCGAGCTATATGCGCGTGCGTTAGTGCTTGCAGATGCCGAAAAACAACTCGCCATTGTGACAGCTGATTATGGACAGTTTCCGCTGCAATACAATAAAGTGTTGCTCGATGCAATCCAGCAAGCCACAGACATACCACCAGAGCAGGTTGTTATCAACTGCAGCCATACACATAATGCACCCGGCGTTGACGGACGGTGGATCACCGAGGAAGCCGAGACGTGGTTAGCGACATGTCTTGCTGAGTTGGTGAAAGATGCGGTAGACGCACTTGAACCGGCAACATTGCGGTCAGGACGGGCACCTGTCCAAATCGGTTATAACCGTCGTCTGATGAACGATGAAGGTTATATTACAATGGCACCGAATCCGGAAGGATCTGTCGTGCCGTGGGTTGACGTGTTAGGTGCTTACGATGCAAACGGAGAGATCATCGCGGTGCTGTTCTCACATGCCGCGCATCCGGTGATTGTCCACTGGTCGAGCGAGGAGATGGGTGCGGATTATCCGGGGTATGCTGTCGAACATCTACGCAATTTCTTGGATCTGAAGCCGGAGAGCGTTTTGTTATTCGCGCAAGGCTGCGCAGCAGATATTAACGGGTATCCGTTGCGGGGTGGTTTCAGTGCGTGCGATGTCGCTGGATTTGCCCTCGCGTTTGCGACACACCAAGCGTTAAAGGCTGCGGAAGAAATTCCAGCAGCACCGCTTAAAGCGTGTTCTAAACTCGTCAATTTGCCGTTCCGAGATCCACCACCGGTTGCGGAGTGTGAGCAGTTGATAAAAGAATTTCCCGATGATGAACGCTATGTTGCTTTATTAGAAGTCTCCAAGAGCGGAGAGAAACGCACCTTACCTTTCCCGATGAGTGCGTTTGCTATCGGCGACGCGCTCTGCTTCCTGTCTGTATCGCATGAACTTTTCTCGGAATACCAACTTTTTGCAGACGCAACATCGCCGTTCTCACACACCTTCGTTTTCGGATATACGAACGGCAGCGAAGTCTACATTGCGACAAAAGCGGCTTACGATTTGGGACTTCGGGCGGGTTATGAGGCAGGACCGCGGAACCATGCGCTTAGTGGGCCGTATCGGTTGGCGTTATCGCCGTCAGTTGAAGAGCAGATTCATGCGGAGATAGCGGATTTGTTGGCGCGGGTGAAAAACAGTAAACGAAATAATCTTGTAAAATTTGTTTCTTATAGTAAAGCCCGTAATTATTTTTAAAGTGGCGGGGTTACAAACCCCGCCTGCAGTGGGGCATCCAAAGATTGGCGGGGTTACAAACCCTGAAGAAACACCCAAGCAAAACCCTACAGTGGTGAGGTGTTTTGTGTTTGCCAAAGTACCCTTTTATTTTTGGGGTTTACTATAATATTGCTTAAAACAACAAAATTTAGTATAATTTTTCACATATTACTAAAATTTGGACAATTCATCCTGGGTGCGTTGGTCTAAAAACAAAGGAGTAACTTATGAATCCGAAAATTTTTAGGTTAGCACTATGCATATTACTCGTCCTCTCAGTCGCTTACTTTTCTGCGGGGCAGAGAACAGAAGATGTTGGAACAACTGAAGAACCGATGGCTACACTTAAAGTGGGTTTAATTCATCCGTTGCTAAATTACGCGACTTTTGGCGATGGTGTAAGACTCGCTTCAGCGGAAATCAACAAGGCAGGCGGTGTGCTTGGGAGACAGGTAGAACTTATCTATAAAGTAGAAATAGGAAACATAGCTGATTCTGCAAGAGAATTAGCTGAAAAGGAAAATGTTGTGGCTATATTAGGTCCGATGTTTTCGAGTAGTGCTGTTAAAGTTGGACCGATCATCAATATCCCTGTCATTGTGGGGGCAACAGGTGCCGACGTGACGAATACTGGGAATGATCCGCGAGATTTTCTGTTTCTGGTGACGAATTCAAATGCGTTGCAAGCAAAAGTGATGGCAGGTTTTGTGGTGAACGACCTCGGTAAGAAAACTGCAGCGATGATTTGGCAGAACGGGGATGTGTACTCTAAAGGTTTCGTTAACGCATTTAATGCGAATTTCAAGGAACTTGGTGGTCGTATTGTTGCCAATCAAATCTATGAACAAGAGGATACAATGTTTGATGGACAACTTGGGATCATCAAAGAGGCAAACCCTGATATTCTGCTTTTGGCAAGTTTTCCGCCAGAGAGTCCGCTGATAGTGCAGCAGGCACGGGAGATGGGCATTAAGTCCACGTTTATCGGCAGCGATGGTTGGGATGATTCGTTGATGTTAGAGATTTTAGAGGATAACACGCCGCTCGAAAATTCCTACTATTGTAGTATCTCGGATGAACTTGCTGCAGATTTTAATGATGCTTATGAAACAATGTTTAAAAATCAGCCTATTGGTATTGCTCCGTTAGGTTACGATGCTATGAAGTTATTGGCAATAGCCATTGAAAAAGTGCAATCAACAGACCCTGTTATGGTCCGGGATGCGATTGCTGCTATCACTGACTACGAAGGTGCGACAGTTATTACCGGCTTTGATGAGAACCGTCATCCTATCAAACCTACTGTGGGTATCCGCGTGTTGAAGATTGTTGATGGTCAACCGGAGCAGCACGCTATTGTGAAAACAAGTCAGTGAGTGTTCATGTAATTTTAAGGTGAATTTGATTAAAAGCAGGTTTCTAATTTTGCGGGTGCGTTCAAGACATCCTCAAGAATCGGTTGTCGGTTTTCGCATTCAATCTATGGTCGCGGCGTAAGAAGTAACGTCATCCGGCGATCTTTAGTGAGGTATCGGTTGACAACATCGGCGACATCAGCGGCAGAGATATCGGCAAATGCGCTCGCAAGTTGGGATAAGGTATCGCCGTGCTGGTATTCCCGCATACCCCACTGTAAACCGATGTTACCGAGTACCATAGTTTCTGATACACCCACAGGCTGCTGTTGCATTACCATCTTTACATCCAAGGGAGCACTGAATTGCCTGGCGAAGAACGGAGCAGCCATAGCGACTTGCGCGTTATTTTGGGGTTGCTTTAATCGGTTTATCAGCTGCTGAATTCGCTGTTTAACTGCTTCTATATCTGCACCCGGCTTCAGTGAAGTATTGATCTGTAAATAGGTCCCTTCGGGCGTGATTAGATCAAGGTTACAGAAAGCACCACCTGTCAATTCTTTCAATTGTGTATCTTGCCCGAATGCTAAACTCAGAAATGTACTTGCTATATACAATGCCGGGTAGTCTCTACCCTCAGAGTGCGGTATCGCGTAGGTTTCCATATAGTGGGTTGCGTTGATATCCCAAGTCGCACTTTGATCTTTCGCTATCTCTGGATGGACTGTTGAATGCGGAAGCACTTTCTCAGTTAAGTTGATAACACCGAGTTGTTTCTCCATCGTATCTTTCAGTGTGTCAGCGTCAATATTACCGATGACGCACAAAAGGACGCGATCTGATTGGACCAAATGCAGATCGCGGTACGCTTGGAGTTCATTGAGTTGTACCGATTGAATGCCCCTGCGCATCGCTATATCGGTTTCACCATGCCGAAAGACTTGATTCCACGCAGCGTAAGCCAACTTATGTGTTGCCAAGTTCTTTTCAATATAGTCAAACTCGGACGAGATATTCGGGAGTGCCTCAGCGAGGCTTTCTGCTGAAAAGGGCAATTCAGAGAGCCATTTCGCATGGTGTTCGAGACCTTGTATCCAGTTATCGGTGTTGCCGATAAATTCCAAGCGTATATTGTCAGCCAATGTCTCTCCATTACCCGTGTTGTAGTCAATGGGTCCTATGGTTCGGAATGTTAGATAATTAATCAGGTGACTCCAATATGCCTTCGCTTTCCCATCAGTGGCGAGACCGAGGGGTAAATAACTTAAGATAATGACATCTTTGGCATCCGCAACACGGAGATTGACAACCCGGATGCCGTTGCTTAACGTAAAGCGTGTTACTTCAGGTGTGGTATTAGAAGTCAGAAGATTCGGGAAGTCCTCTGGTGTCGTACGGGCTGATACCTCCTCAGAAACCTGTGAACCGACGCTATTGTTTTCGCTTGGTGTAGTCGCCAGTCCGGCTTGATTTCGCAGAGCTGGTTTGGCAACAGTATTGAGAACGACTGGTGCCTCAATGATTTCAATAGTGGGTTCGGACTGAGCCTCAAAACTATAGGGTCGCTGGAATCTGGCAAGATATTGATGACTTGCACCGAGCAGCAATATAACCAAAACCGTCGCTGCACCGAAAGACACCCACGGCAGCAGCGGTTTTCCGGTTGATGGCGATAGCGGTTTTATGTCGGCAACGTCCCGCATGATACGCTCGAGTAGGTTGTTAGGCAATTGCCAACCGCCAAGTGTTTCATTAATCAAGCGTTCTTCGGACGCTTGTAAACGTTCCCGTGCCCGTTGGAGACGGCTCGTAATTGTGTTCACCGAGACCCCTAAGAACTTGCCAATTTCCTTGGTGGTCATCTCGCCGAGATAGTAGAGTGTCACTACAGTACGCTCGCTCTCTGGCAATTTTTCCAGCAGTTGCTTGACAATTTCACGACGCTGCTCGGTTGCTTCTGCCTCACGCTGTTCCAAAATATAACGCTCATAAGTTAACTTATCCATTGCTTTCATAGACGCGTCCCCCAGCGGTTGCGTCGCAGGTTTCTTCCTTCGGAGCCAATCGGTACATAGGTTATTGGTAATGACATACAACCACCCTGCAAATTGGTTCAGATCCTTGAGTGTCGGGAGTTTTTTGTATGCTTGGAGGAAGGTGTCTTGCGTAATTTCCTCAGCATAATGGAAATCGCCGATCTTCCGCCACGCGAGCGCATGAACACTCTTTTGGTATCTTTGAACCAAGATGCTGAACGCCTCATCGTCACCAGATAAGATACTGTGAATTAACTGAACATCGTCTCTCTCCATCAGAATCCTCCGTAATGAACCAACACAACGACTGAATTTTTACGAATGCGTTGTATCATTCCGACACACGCGGCGTGAGAAGTAACGTCATCCGCTCAGTTTCGGTTAGATACCGACTGACCACATCGGCAACATCGTCTGCTGAGACATCGGCAAACGCACTCGCCAGCTGCGGTAAAGTCTCGCCGTATTGATATTCAAGCATCCCCCACCATACACCGATGTTACCAAGCATCATGGCTTCCGACACCCCTGGCAGTTTCTGTTGCTTTATCATCTCTACATCCAGAGGTGAGCTGAATTGCATGGAGAGCGACGGAGCAGCCATGACAACCTGCGCGTTGTTCTCGGGCTGTTTGAGCCGGTTTATCAGGAGTCTAATTCGCTGTTTAACCGCTTCTATATCTGTATCCGGCTTGAGTGAAGCACTGATCTGTAGATAGGTCTGTTCAGGTGTGACGAGATCAACGCCGCAGTAAACAAAACCTATCAATTCTTTCAGTTCAGTGTCCTGCATAAGCCCTAAGTTCAGGAGTGCGTTCGCTATGTACAATGCCGGGTAATCTTCGTTTTCAGGACGCGGTATCGCGTAGGTTTCTATGTAGTGGGTTACATTGATATCCCAAGTGGCAGTCCGGTCTTTCACCGCCTCCGATGTTACTGTTGCTGGTGGAAGGGTTTTCACCGTTAGGTTGATAGTTCCGAGTTGTGCTTCCATTACTGGCTGCAGTGTTTCTGCCTTAACGCCACCGATGACACACAAAAGGACGCGATCCGCTTGGACTAAGTGTAGGTCTCGGTATTCTTGTAATTCGCTCAGTTGTGCGGACTGAACATCATCGCGCATTGATATAGCAGTCTCACCATGTCGAAAGACCTGGTTCCATGCAGCGGCTGCCCATTTGTGGGTCGCTAATCTCACTTCAGTAATGTCAATCTCGGACAAGGCTTTTGGCAACTCTTCGGCTAAACTTTCCGCCGAAAAGGGCAGTCCAGAAAGCCATTTTGCGTGTCGTTCCAAGCCTTGCGTCCAGTTATCGGTATTACCGATAGATTCCAAGCGCATGTTATCAGCCATCGTTTCCGCACTACTTGAGGGGTAATTAATCGGTCCTGTCGTTCGGAGTGTCAAGTGTTCAATCAGATGGCTCCACTGTGTTTTTGCTTTTCCATCATTGACGAGTCCGAGCGGTAAATAACTCAAAATGATAACATCTGTGGAATCCTCAACATAGAGGTTGACAACCTTAATGCCGTTGCTTAAAGTAAAGCGTGTCATCTCAGGTGGTGCAGCGGAAGCGAGAGAAAAATTGCCAAGAAAGAACAGGAGTACAATGGTAGGTCTAATTCTGTTGATCATCTTTTTGCCTCCAAATATTAGATCTTCAGACATTGAACAAAAATCCATAAAACGAAACGATTGTTTTATCCTTTGATTCACTATCTTAAAGACGTAATTTCGGTGCAGAAAACGTGCATAATAGGAAAAAAATGAAAATCTTGGATTAAATTTGACGACAGGAAAAATTTGGAGATGAATTATTTTCGCTTAAACAGGACTTACGCAAATTAGGGAAATATAGGAAATTTCAACCCCCTAAATCCCCCTTATCAGGGGGACTTTAAGGAGACCGAATGCGTAAGTCCCATTAAAAGTGGGTCTCTAATTTCGCACGCGCGTTCAAGACACCCTGAACAATCGGTTGTGGGGTTTCCGCATTCAATCCTAAATAGATGAGCATGATTTCTTCGGTATAGCCGACGCTGTCTATCTCCTGACAGATGGCGCGAAAATCCATCTCCGGTGCCCAGAACGGTTCGCTGCCTGTCGCTGAATCGACACCGCAGTTGAAATAGACATTGAGCAACCGATCCGACAACGTTCGCAAGGCGACAACCGGATCGTCTCCGGCGCGATGAAAATGGTAGGGACTGTAGTAGAAGCCGAAATTTTCGGAGGGAATCGCATTGAGAATCTGCTGCGTGCGTTCAAGGTTGTAGGCGAGACTCCCTTCATGCGCATAGAGCGTAAGCGTCAGGTTGCGGGTTTCCGCTTCTGCCGTGATCGTTTTCAGATGCCCGATAATCGTGTCAATCTCACGAGCGGTGGCGGTTTCGTTGCCACCACTCGCGATGCTGACGATTGGGATGGAAAGCCTTTGTGCAGTGTCAAGAATCGAGATGAGTGCTTCGATGCCATCTGGCGCGTCAACCCCCACCGTACTTAGCAGAGATTTGAAACGGACTCCGGTTTCTTCTCGAAGCGCGGCGATAGTCTGGGCTTCCACATCCGAAAAATGGGGTTGCGCGAGTTCAATCGCAGACACACCGCCGTCGGATAACTGGCTTACAAATTCCGTCAAATCAAAAGCGGAAAATGGAAGGGTACTTGCACAATAGGTTCTCATGAGTTTGCTCCAAAGGTAAAATTGAATTACTTACCCATTTCCTTCAGGGCAGTCAGACAGCGTTCGACAGCCTCAAGTGGTGGATAGGCATCGCTTTCGTATTCGACGATGTACCACTCCGTGCCACCGGTCGTCTCGCAAATACGGAAGATATCTTCCCACGGGACACTGTCTTCACCGATAATAGGACGGAAACCGGCGTGCCTGTCTGTCTCGCCTATTGATTCGGTGTAAGGTTTGAGATGCACGGTGCCGGCGCGTCCCGGGTATCTCTCCAGAATATCGACGAGATCGGCACCACCGGACAACGCATTGCCCATATCCAGCTGCATCACAACGCCTTCGTTCGTGTTGCCGAAGAAGGTATCCCACTGAATTTCGCCATCCATAGGCGAGAATTCGGCGTGGTGATTATGATAACCGGTTACCATGCCGTGCGGTTCAAGTTTATCGGCGATTTCATTGAACGTATCGGCTAACTTTAGCCAATCCGCCCGCGATTGACGCAGTTCACCCGGTATACCGGGGACGATGATATAACGGTTCTCCAGAACCTTGTTGAATTCGATCGTTTCAGCGAGCGTATCCTCTTGGACGAGGTTGAACGGTGTATGCCAACCACAGCAGACCAGACCGAACTCGTCAAGATAGCCTTTTAATTTTTCAGCAGGATGTTGCGGGGGACCGGCGAATTCAACGCCTTCGTATCCCATCTCAGCGACCGCTTTTATTGTGCCGCGGGCATCCTCCGCCAACTCATTTCGGACAGAAAACAGTTCTAAACCAATTGGTACTCTTGCCATGATTTTCCTTTCATGTTTTTTGCGGTGTGGAACGATGTTGTTCTAAATTCATGACAACATTATAGGATAGACGTATGTGCAATTCAACCTAAATTTAGACATAAACAGATTATAAGTTCGGTGCGTGATTTGCAAAATGGAAGATATTAAAAGAAAACCAATGTATTTATAAAGGGAAAAACGCTTTCTTAACGAGGGGTTCAATCTCATACCATTTCAATTTCCAGTTGCCGATTGTAGCAGTGGAATTATGTACCTTAAAATGTTGATCTGGCTTAGGCAGATACTTGCGATCCTTCAGCCAATCCATCGCGGAACGAAGACTCTCGGCTGCTTTTAATTTCGCTGTTAAATGGTCAATTTGGATTACAGGTATTTCTGGAGATTGGACCCTGGCATGTCCAATCCAATTATCCGAAGCAACTACCCCTTCCAATTTATAATGGGAATCAATCCCAAGTTTTTCCAACAGAGGCTTATGATTTTCTGTAAAAGCATGTTTAAGTTGAAATAATTGGGAAATCCCTTTCTCAATTTCTTTAGATTTATTAACGATTTCACGCACTTCAGCAGGCTCAATAAACCATTTGAGTTCTAACAATAAACATGCTTTTTCTGAATCTTTTATAATCGCGAGATCAATATCTCCTGCGAAGTTTGGCACATTCCCCCAAATGAACCTGAAACCTTCGTTAGCTAAGGCATTGGCGAAACGTTTTTTCATCAGAGATTCTTTTTCTTTAACTAATTTGGCATATATCACTTTTTCGGATGGAAGTCTATTTAAGAGAACGGTCAAATTGCGCTCTGGTGCGGAGAATATCCATAAATGAGGCGCGATTGCATAGTTTTCTGAATTCAGTTTAATAAGAGGTTGCAAGGCGGGGTCAGGATGTTCAATACCTCTATTTCCATAGGTTAAATCGTCAAAGATGCTAAGGACCTTTGCGTCTGACACTCCAGAATATCTGACAATTCGCCTTAGTAGTTCATTGCATGTTGGCACATAAATGCTGTCGGCATAGCCCCGGGCAGCACAACCGCGTTCAATGGCCAGTTTCCGCGCGGTTAAATGGATAGATGCTATGGTTGAAATTGCCTCGAAAACCTTGCGAAAATCTCCCAATGAATATCGACTAAATTGCCATTCAGCAGGCAACGAAAATAGAGTATCAAATATAGGTTTTAGAGACGCTCTTGTCTCAGAAACCATCCGTGGGTTCAATTTGCAACGGAATCTATTGTTTTGTATTTTTAGAGAGTGCTGGATTGCGTTGAACGGTAGAACATTACCAAAATCTATCGAAGATAACGCCTTAGCCGATTTATGTGGTTTAATCAAACGATTGTATGCTTCATACTCAATGTCGCCGAAAAAATCATCCGCTGGTCGAATAGTTGACTCCAAAATTTCCAATTCGAGCGATCCGTGGCTGGCGTACGTATATGCTGTTACAAAAGGTCTATATTCTTGTCCCAGATTGAATAAATCCCAAGATGATTGGAAGACACCATCATCCCAAACAAATGGAACGTGACCTCCTTTTTGACAAGACTTGTAAAGCCAGTACATTGGCGCATTAATATCATTAATGAAATTATCAGTTATAACTCCGTAGTATTGACTTCCCTCTCCAGCATTGTGTGCCTTTAACATAGATTCTTCCGCGAATGCCAACAAAGCCCATGCAGCAGTTGCAAAGGGAAGTTTGAGAAGCGAATTAGACTTGTAATAATTGTCTATTTCTTGCTCTGCTTTTCGCAAATCACGGATGAGTTTATCAGCAATTTTCATAGCGAAATTCCATTTTTAATGTAATCTATGAGATAACCCAAGTTGCTACTTACGGGATTTTTAGGCGTGCAGATACCTTTTTTGATTGAAATGGTTCATGATTCGTAGGATTTTTGTAGCGTAGGCTGTTAGCCTGTGTCCGAGAAGGTTTTATGTGGTGTACGTGGAGGTTTCGCTGTACGGCACATATACGACATGTATTTTCATCGCGATGTTTGATTTCTCTTCGCCATCGCTGATATTCTGGTGATTTTCGGATATCTTGCATGGTAACCGTCCTTTGATGCTAACTTGCCTGTGGCAAGACGGTTTTGATAACTTCCTAAATCTGTTGACGTGAGTCAATGATGTCAATAATTTTATGTGCATTATTGGTGCGTTTGTCAAATTTTCCACAGGTATCAATTTAGCGATTTTTGATGGCGTTTTATAGATCATCTATATAAAACATGCCGCCCTTACAGGGCTGAAGGGTTATACCCCGACACTGCTATAAACATTACGTCCCTACGGGACTAAAGAGGTTTTTGAAGTCTTTGAGGTTTCCGTGTAAAATCCGGTTCGGTTGCAAACCGAACCTACCGGACCTGGGGCTGAGAAGGTTATTTTTTTACATTGACACTTATTGTGCGTTTGTCAAATTTCCTAATACGGGTGCGTAGATATTCTGTTCGTGTTTTCGTCTTCAGAACGTCTATCGTGCAGTATAATTAGGTGTGACGGGACAGGTTCGGTGAATTGCTAACAGTGCAACTCGTGCCAAACCGTGAATCAAGAAGGCGGGGCCCATCTGCGATTCATACCAATCGATCGCAGATGCACCGTACGGAAGTGTTTCTCGGAAGTAGACTTCCAACGCCGTCTTCGCAAGTTGTAAACCGCCTTCTAACCACACCGATTCACCGGTGATGCCATAGAGATCGGCGAAGAGTTCGAGGACTAACCCCGGATCTGATGCGGGGATTTTAAATCCTTCTGTGTGAACACGGTCAACTGGAAATTTCTCATCGAGATAGGTATTGGCGACGGCACGTGCCCATTCCATCAATCGTTGATCCTGTGTTAACCGCCATCCACCGAAACATAGCACCGCTGCCCCGCACGCCGTCCCGGCACCGTAAACGCTTCCCCACACCGACATGCGTTCAACAATCCGATCCGTCTCACACTCACATAAACTTACAAACTCGCGCGTTTCGAGGTTATGCGGGGCAGCAAGGAACCCGTCAATGTAAACCGATCCATATCGCCGCATCTGGTCTGCTAATTCGGGAGCAAGCGATTCTATCAATGCTGCGGATTCAAGTAGACTAACGCCCAACGAGAACGTCTGTGTGGGAGCATTCACCTCAAAAAATCGCGCATCGTCCTTCGGGGAACGACTCTCAATACGCAAAAGTCCACGCTCGTCCCGTTTTTCCCACCAGTAATCGGTATAGTTCTGAATCTGTTGAAGGGTTTCAGGACGTTGGTCTTGCGTCCACGCGAACGCTAAATCCAAGATATAAAAGCCTGAATGGCGCGGAAAATCGCATGCGCGCCCCCCGCGAACGAGGTGTGCTTTCGTATCAATATTTGCGTGACGGATGTATTCGAGTCCGTCCCCTTCTGTCCAATGGTAATCCAACCCGTCGGCGAAACTTTGTACACAGGTAGGGTTAAACGTGTTCAATTTTTGCCAGAGCCATAGTGGTACCTGACGCAGGTGATCGTGAATCGCGGCACCACCTGCTGGATTCCGCGAACATCCGACCCGTTCCTCAATCAGATGCCAAAAGGCGTGTTCGCCCCAAGGAAACAAGCCAGTCGTTGTATCCGTACAATTCTGAGCAAAGTGTTTCAAATAGCGATCTACTGCTTCGGCGTATTCCGGTTTCGATTCGGTTTCAGCAAGTGCGTTCATGGTAGCGAGCAGCGGTTCGTCGTGAACCAAATTAGAACCGAGATGCGCCCGGTCACCATCCCGTTGCCCCGGAATCTTCGGCGGTTTCTCCGTTAGCATATCACCCGTTTGCGGATGTAGAATTGATGGAAATAACCCTTTATATGGCATGCTACTTTCGATCATCAGATCAACAGCGTTGCATATTTTAGTGATAGTCAATTCTGGGCTCATCGTAAACGATACCTCCGCCTTGTCGAATGGAAGTATGCTATCACAAACAGATTAAAAGGTCAAGTGCAGAGGTTTTAAGCAATTTGCTTGCGATCTCGCCTCTCGTGTTGTATAATCGCGATATAGTTTTTGGTTAGCAGGAATGTGAATATAACCCTGTCCGTATCGATTGATAGGAGAGCATAATGCACGTTGGACTCATGGAAGGAACGATTAGACGAGAAACACTCACCGAGAACCTCGATGCTGTTGTAGAACACGGTGTCCACCATCTACAGTATCATACACCAGCATCGGGACCGTCGGTCGCCGAAATCCGCCAAGAGATGGCTGCCCGACAGATTACGATCTCCGCACTTTCAGGGACCTATAATATGATTGACCCTGATCCTGAGAAACGGCACGCGGGGTTACGGATGCTGCGTTCCGTTGCAGAGAAATGCGCGCCGCTCGGTACATCGGTAATTACGTTATGCACCGGTTCTCGCGACCCACAGAGCATGTGGCGTGCACATCCCGATAACAACACAGCAGAGGCTTGGCGCGACCTCGTCGAATCTATGGAACAGGCGTTAGCAGTGGCTGAGGCATACAACGTAACACTCGCACTTGAACCGGAAGTCGCAAACGTGATTGATTCTGCGCAGAAAGCGCGTCGTCTGCTCGATGAGATGCAATCCCCGAACTTGAAGGTCTGTATAGACGGCGCGAATGTTTTTCATAAGGGTGAACTGCCGAAGATGCGTGAAATCCTTGATGAGGCGTTCACACTCCTCGGTGACGACATCGCACTCGCACACGCGAAAGACTTAGACAGAGACGGACAAGCAGGACACCTCGCCGCCGGGACAGGACTACTGGACTACGACCAATATCTCGGTCTACTGAAAGAAAACGGTTACGATGGGGCGGTAATATTACACGGACTTTCGGAAGCGCAAGTACCTTTCTGCACAGACTTCTTGCGCGAGAAGATAGCTGCCTTGTAGAAAACGTAGCATTTCCGCATCTTCAAACGGTTCCAGACATCCGTTCTGCCAACCGCGCAAGTGCTGGTGAAGTGTCCAATTTGTCGAGTTCCGCTTCAATCAGTGTAAAGTGTTGCGTCTCGGCGAGTGCTGTTTTGATGGCTTCATCAAATTCGCCTTCCGTTCGGACGTGGAACCCGCGTCCTGCACCAAAGAGTGCTGGGATACGACTATAGTTCCAACACCCTATATCATTAAATGCCCCTTCAAGGAGATGCCGTTCGGTACCGTAACCGTGATTGTTTAAAACGACGATAATCGGGTTGAGTCCGTAGCGAACGGTTGTTGAGAGTTCGGTGCCAGTCATCTGGAAGGCACCATCTCCGACGATAACGAGCGGACGCGTGTTCGACATACTGAGTTGCGCGCCAATTGATGCCGGTACCGCAAACCCCATTGAGGTATAGTACGCGGGACTAATAAAATCGGTGTTTTGGGACAGCCGCAATTCCACAGCACCGAAGAGACTATCTCCAACATCCGCGATAACTACCAGCCCATCGCAAATAAATTCGTTGAGGTGTCGGAACACCCGACGAACTGTTAAGGGTGTGTTAGGTTCAACGACGAACGGTTTTGAATCTCGAAGTGCCCACTCCAAATTCGGTTTCCGCTGCTTTCGGAGTTTCGGTGAATTGATGCCATCAATAAAGTCATCAAACATCACATCTTCGTAAGTATGGTAGCGGACTGCAATCTTCTCCGATGTGGCATAAATAGAGCGCGAACGGTCGAGATTAGCGGTGTAAATGCCAAGATTGACATCCGTCATGAATGCTCCGAGGATGATAACACAATCCGAATCTTCCACAAATTGCCTGACATCTTCCTGTCCCATAGCCCCCTCATAAATGCCTAAGTAAAGCGGATGCGACTCCGGGATTACCGATTTTCCGAGGAGCGTCGCTACAACAGGGATACGTTTCTCTTCTACAAGCCGGATCAATTTGTTTTGATAACCAAATCTGTGTACCTCTACACCTGCGAGAACGATCGGTTTTTTACTCTGATTAATGAAATCAATAGCATCCGCAACCGCGGCATCTAATGTGTCTGGATCGCTGAGGTGACCGCCGGTTGAGGGGCGTTGATAGAGCGTGCCACGGACATCGACCATATCGCGTGGGAGTTCTAAATAGCCGGGGCGTTTATAACGATACACCGCATCAAGCACCCGATCGATTTCGTTGAACGCAGTAAAGGGTTCATCCAGGAGCGCAGTCGCGACGGTGATCTCATCATAGATATGTTGCTGTGTATGGAAATCCCTGACTTTATGATGTAAGAGTGCATCTTTCCCGCGTTCTTTGATACCCGGCGCGCCGCTAATCACAACAACGGGTGATTTTTCAGCGTAGGCACCCGCGACGGCATTCACTGTCGATAATCCACCGACGCAATAGGTAATGCAGACTGCACCCATCCCTCTCGTCCGTGCATAAGCATCTGCAGCGTAGCCTGCTGCGTCCTCGCGGGTCATACCGATGTGTTGAATAGGACTTTGTTCGATAAGGTTATAGAAACGGAGCACATAATCGCCAGGGATACCGAAGATGTGTTCGATGTCGTAACTCTGTAATTTTCTGAGTAGGTATTCGCCGATTGTTGGCGGTCTGTGGTACATGGTATTACCTTCAGTAGTTAACAGTTTTCAGTACGATTTTTTCTACGAAAAAATCTTTCAGTTTTCAGAAAGAGACTTTAGGATTATCCCTCTCACTGCGAGGCACTCTTGTAACTGTTAACTATGTTGTATTTATTTTACTTCTCGTAATCTGCTCGTACGACAGTTTTGATGCCGCCGCGGATGTTGAAATCGCCGACAACTTCTGCTTTTCGTGGCTGACACGCTTTAACGAAATCCTCCAACACCTTGTTTACGACATGCTCATGAAAGATGCCGACATCCCGATAAAAAAGAAAGTACTCCTTCAACGATTTCAGTTCAACGCAGTGTCGGTCTGGAACGTAAGTGATACAGAGCGTCGCAAAATCTGGCAACCCCGTTTTAGGGCATACGGCGGTAAATTCCAAGTTCGTAATCTCAATCGTGTAATCTCGGTGGTTATACTGATTTTCCCATGTCTCGATAACTGGTGTCTCTAATTCCGGGATATGGGTTTGTAGGTCGTCATAACCGGTGTTTTGACGCATTGAATGTCTCCATTTTAATAGTTACCAGTTACCAGTTACCAGTTACAAGAGGTTTTGGATAGTAGGGGCGAGGTGACCTCGCCCCTACGAAAACTGAAAGATTTTTGATCGGTGATTGATGGGATGACAATGATTACCAGGATAAAAGAGGACTCTTATCATGAATAATCACAAGAATCACTGGTCAAAATCGTACTGTTAACTGTTAACTCCTGAAAAGTGCTACTTCAGAATCACCATCCGGCGGGTGCTTTCAAAATCGCCAGCGATAAATGTATAGAAATAGATACCGCTTGCAACCATCGCACCAGATTCGTCTCTACCGTCCCAATACGCAGCCTTCTCTCGACTTTGATAGTTCCCCGGTTCCTGTAGTCCGATATCCAGTTGGCGGACAAGTCTACCACTAACATCATAGATTTTAACGGCAACCCCGGCTCGCTCGGCAAGATTGTAAGGAAACCACGTTTCAGGGTTAAAAGGGTTCGGATAATTCTGGAAGATCATCGTGTGTTTGATGTGTCCAAGCGTTGTGAGTGTCTGCGATGCCGGATCAACAGGAAACGGAACATCCGCAGGACGGAATCCGAGATCAATCGGATTATAGATAAACGCGGAACCGGCGTTATCACCGGCGTTATCATTGCCAGCAGCACCGACGATGGCGAACGATCCTCTGATACTCACCGAGGCACCGAAGAGGTCATATCGGTTTGCACCGCTCGCGACAATTCTACGTTTCTCGACCCAGCTCAACCCGTCCTGCAGAAAGGCGTAGGCTGAGCCTTTGTCTATCTGATTGGCAGGATCGTCGCCGGGAAGGACAGGGTGATCATCTTTCTGTGCGCCGACAATGGCTGTACCTTCATGAATCGCGACTGCTGACCCGAACTCGTCACCCGCCACGGTCTCGGAAGAGATTAGTTTTGCCTGTTGTACCCAAGCCTCGCTCGTCTCTACAAAAACATAGGCGGTTCCCATATCTGTTTCATTCCGGTCTTCCTTAGGCGCGCCGATGATT
The DNA here is from genome assembly GCA_012270865.1 of Candidatus Poribacteria bacterium. GTDB lineage: Bacteria > Poribacteria > WGA-4E > WGA-4E > WGA-3G > WGA-3G. The sequence continues at coordinate 25,280 of JAAXHL010000142.1, forward strand.
GCGATTCCGTTGGTTAGATCGACGGCGTATCCGAATTCATCGCCGAGTCCACTATCGTTTGGAATGAGTTGAGCGTTTTGCGTCCAGGTGCCGCCGCTCCGTGTAAAAACGTACGCCGTACCTGAATCTGGTCCCGTTGCGTCACTTCCGTGGGCACCGATAAGCGCGCTGTCGCCGTAGACAGCCACAGCGAAACCGAATAGATCGCCCGGTACAGCGTTTCGGTGCGCTAATTTCGCCTGTTGTGTCCAAGAAGTCCCGTTTCGGACAAACACATAAGCGGCACCGGTATCTACACCGCCTTCATCTTTTCCGTAAGCACCGACGACAACCGTATTTTCATAAATAGCGATGGCTGACCCGAACCGGTCGAAGGTCTCAATGTCATTACCGATCAATTTTGCTTGTTGGGTCCAGTCGTCTCCGGAACGTATAAAGACATAAGCGGCACCCGTTTCCGGTCCTGCGTCATCAACACCGGGTGCTCCGATAACCGCGGTTTCTCCGCTGATTGCAACAGTATTACCAAATAGGTCGCCTGCTTTTGCGTCGTTGGCGATAATCTTCGCGCGTTCTAACCAGAGCGTACTGCTCCGTTCAAAGATGTACGCGGCACCAGCATTCGGCGCGATGTCATCGTTTTGTTGTGCACCAGAGATCGCGAGGTTCCCGTGAATCGCTACCGAAATTCCGAACTGATCTTCCGACGCTGTTTCGCCATCGCTGAGCTTGATGTTCTCAACCCACCCGCTACCTTCCTTTTTCTCAAAGATATAAGCGGCACCGGAGTTGGGTCCACCGGCACTGTGGTACGGAGCACCTGTGATAATTTCGTTGCCACTGATTGCGACGGCGAAACCGAGTTGGTCGCCGTTAACTCTGTCACTTGCGACGAGTTTTGTGTGTTGGTTCCAGAAAGGCGGTTCGTTTTCTGTAAAGATATAAGCAGCACCGACGGTATCTTCACCGACAATGCCACCTCTTGCACCGATAACAGCGGTTGTGCCACTGATATCGACCGAGACACCGAAAGACGTTGCGCCGTCCGGATCAATTGGCATCATACGGATACGCGTGCGATTCCTTTTTTGCAGCCAGAACCTGCCCTCCTCGCGTTTATAGATATAAGCGGCACCGGTATTTTCATTGTTAGGTGAAGCCACGATAGCGAAATCGCCATCCACATCGACGGCGTATCCGAATCTGTCATTCGCTTCGGTGTTGTTGCCGATGAGTTTCTTTTGGAATATCCAACCGGACGGGTCCCGTATAAATATATAAGCGGCACCGGCATTTTCACCGGCTTCGTCATCACGGATTGCGCCGACGATGGCTGTCCGACCGTCAGTGCCGACAGAGAAACCGAAGTTTCCGAACCTGCTGGCATCAGGGGCAGTGAGCACGGCTGTTTGAACCCATAAGTTGCCTCTCCGCTCGAAAATGTATGCCGCTCCAGCGTCTGCAACGGGATTGTTGGCGCGATATGCTCCCACGATTGCTGTGTTTCCAGCAATCGCGACCGAAATTCCGAAATAGTCGCCCGCCTTTGCGTCAAGTGCGACGAGTTTCATCTGTTCGACCCATTGTGTACCTTGCCGTTCAAAAATATAAGCAGCACCTGAATTCTTGCCAATATCGTCCTTCCTCGGGACGCCAACGATAGCGTAGTCCCCACTCATTGCAAGCGTTGTTCCGAATTCGTCATCAGCTGCCGAATCGCTGAGGTGTAGCTTTTGATGTTGTACCCATCCGGTTTCACTGCGGAAAAAGACATGGATTGATCCCGCATTTCTGCCATTATCGGTATCATCATTCGGAACACCCACCAGGGCATAATCACCACTTATACCGACACTCGCACCGAGATTATCGTTAACAACAGCAGCACTCGTATTCAGTTGCACCCTATCGGCACTGGTTTGTAAGGCTAAGCCGATTCCCAAAAACAGAATTAGCATAGCAACTTTTAATATCTTCAAATCTCCATCCCTTTCTACTTGGTGATACTTGATATATAGTCTAAAAACATTAGTAGCGTTGTTCTGTTAGACTTTTGTACTTTGCAAATGTCTCTATTAAGTGTCTTAGCAAATTATATGCCACTTAAAAATTCGCGTGAATTCAGCAAAATTCGTGCTATTTTGAACAATGGCTATAATTTTTTTGTTCACTTATTGGACACCGGGGTTTTGAAGATGCATAAAGAGCTATTCGGATATGCTGAGGCGATAGATTTTTTGTGCTTTATCTTCGCCATACCACAATGTCGTGCCGTCCCATGTGAGTCCATGCGGTTCGTTTGGACATGAAACGGAATCAAGTACTTCGCCGGTCTCTGGATGAATTCGGTAAATAACGTGGTCGTTTGTGTCGGCGTTCCAGAGTGCTTCGCCATCCCACGCCAACCCGTGTGCTCGACCGCCCGGTGTTTTCAATTCGGCAAGAATTTCACCGGTTTCTGGACACTGTTTGATGAACCGTCCCGTGTTCATATCAACACTCCAGAGGTGTTCCCCGTCCCACGCCAACCCGTGCGGTCCCTCCGCTGGCGACGCGAAAGTCGTGACAATTTCTAATTCTGGGATTGTGAGTTTATAAAACGTCTGTTGCCAGATGCTGTTATACCAGAGATGCTCGCCGTCCCATTCTATACCGGCTCCACCGGGAAATTCGGGGGTGAGCGTTAGTTCAACCTCGCCAGTCTCAGGATTGATCTTATGGATCGGACCAACACCTTCGACGCTCCAAAGCGACGCTCCTTGCCATGCAAGCCCATTCGTACCAGCACCCGGTGCTAAAAGTTGGCGTTCGTTTGCTGCTTCACGCATCGTTTCTGTTTCTCCCTGATGTATGCGCTATTGGTTGGTTATTGGTGGTAGATGGTTGGTTAACACCTTGTGGCCGTTACAGAATATGTTACTGCCACAACAAACCTCTTAACCAATAACTTATAACCATTAACCATTAACCATTAACCATCTCAAGCGCGTCTTGAATTTCGGTAATAACCTCATGTTCGGTTTCAACAGTAAGTTGTGTTTGTAATATCTGTTCTGCAGCGGTGCCGCCTATCTGTCCGAGTGCCCACGCTGCATGGCTCCGTACCAACGGTTCGTCATCGGTCAACGCTTTTTTAAGTGCCGGAACGGCACGCTGATTGCCCCAATTGCCGATAGCGACGAGGACATTCCGTAAGAACCCGCGTCGTTTGGCACGTTTGATCGGACTCCCTTTGAATCTGCGACTGAATTCCTGCTGCGTCATACCGACAAGTGATAGCAAGGTCGGTGTAAGGTTTCCGTCACGCGGTCGGAACGCTGGGTCGTCCGTTGGAACCGCTTTACTGTTCCATGGGCAGACCTCTTGACAAATATCGCACCCATAGATTAGGTTTCCCATCTTAGAACGGAGTGCCTTCGGAATCCGTTCCTTGAGTTCGATTGTTAAGTAAGAAATACAGCGTCGGGAATCTAAGAGATTCGGTTCAACAAACGCATCCGTAGGACACGCTTCAATGCAGCGTGTGCAAGTCCCACAACTCCCGCGGAGTACCGGTGTTTCTGATTCTAAGGCGATACTGACGAGTACCTCCGCGAGGAAGTACCAAGACCCAGAACGCCAATGAATTAGGTTGGTGTTCTTCCCGATCCAACCGAGTCCTGCTTTTTGGGCATACTCTCTTTCGATAATCGGTGCGGTATCAACGCAGACGCGTGTCTGTAATTCGGTTTCAGCGGTCTGCTTAATGAAATCGACGAGTTCTGAGAGTCGTTGCCGGATGATGTCGTGGTAATCGTCGCCCCATGCGTACCTCGAAATCTGCCCACGTGCTGCGTCTTCGGCGAGTGCTTTCGGCGGGTCAAGCGTGTAGTAATTCATCGCGAGACTGATAACAGATTTCGCCTCTGATAGAAGTTGACGGACATCCGTCTTCAGCGGGAGATGCCTTTCGAGATACTGCATCTTTCCGGCGTACCCGTTTTCTATCCACTGCTGGTAACGCGCAATCGTTTCGCTCTGCACTGCAGGGATAATTCCGACGAGTTCAAATCCGAGGTCCTGCGCACGCGCTTGAATTTGTTGCGTTAGTGTTGACATTGGTTGTCAGTTAACAGTTAACAGTTACAAGAGTGCCTCGCAGTGAGAGGGATGATCCTAAAGTCTCTTTCTGAAAACTGAAAGATTTTTTTCGTAAAAAAAATCGTATTCTCACTACGAAGCAAACTGTTATAGCAAAGCCCATAATTATTTGAGGGTGTTTCATAAATCGTT
>JAAXHL010000141.1:0-6887 GCA_012270865.1 Candidatus Poribacteria bacterium
GTAGCACAAACTGTTAGTTTGTGTTCTTTATTGTATCGTTTCAATAGTACTATAAAACCGCTAACGCTCTGTCTGCTCTTTTGATAGACCGTGACAGAAGTTACAATTACCGAGATTCAGGTGTGGCATCGTTGGCGACTCTTTATCACCTATTAAGTGGCATTTCAAACATTCCGCCACTTCATCCGTCCGATGCACCTCAATATTAGAACGCGCGGGGGCAGCATTAAAAAAGAGAATAACCATAACAATCGCAAAGATAAGACCGATAACGCATACGATATACATAAGCGTCCTGGCACTGGCTTGTTCTGTTGGCATTGACTTAAAACTCGACTCCTTATGTGAAGAAGGGAAATAAGATAGGAATATTTTCTGCTGTCAGCGATGAACCGTATTCGCACCCTTCAAACGCCTCTGCGTATCGGATTTGCGACCCCGGTCCTTCACCATAGAGTGCTGTCAATTGATCCCGGTACTTTTCAGCCGTCGCACGAAACCGGTTGCGCAACCGATCAGCAAGCCACGCACGCCGTTCCGAAGTCCCTGTGGGCACCATATCCAACGTGCCGCCGTTATAAGGAAGCCATTCATAGAACTGCGACACATGGCAGTGGAGCATATCAATCTTCCGCTCAATCACGGCATCGATACCGACGACGACATCCGGCGTGAAAGGGGACGGTTTCATAAAACCGTCGCTCAAATAGGCAATAACAGGGTTCTTCGTCAAGTGTGGCGTGAGTGCACAGATGTTCGGAACAGTCACCATATACGCAGCATCTTGCACCAACGTTGACGTATACCGATGATCCGGATGATAATCGTTCGGACGGTGCGTCATGATTAAATCTGGACGGAACTCGCGAATCGTGCGGATAATCTTGTAGCGATTCTCTAACGTCGGTATGAGTTCACCGTCGTGGTTATCCAACAAATCATATTCAATACCGATAACCTCGGCAGCGGCTTGCGCTTCAGCATAACGTCGCTGTGCCAAGGGACCACCACCCATTTCATGGTGTCCCGCGTCACCGTTCGTAACCGAAACAAACTTAACACGGTGTCCCTGTTGCACATAGAGTGCAGCGACACCACCTGCTTTAATATCGCAGTCATCCGGATGTGCACCGAAAACCAATATATTTAATGACATAGTGTCCCGTCCGTTGTAAAACTTGCGTTATTATACCAGAATCTGTCGCAAAAAAGCAACGCCTTTCTGAATTATAGATTGACAGCCCGCGACCAACCGTAGTATAATGCTTGTTAAAATCCTGAACCTGTTTTCGCGCATCATATACTAAAGGAGAGCATCCATGAACACCCACAAAAACAGGATTAACATCCCTTACGCGCCTACAGACGCAACAGACCTATACCCCGAAACGGACGGAGAACCTATGGCAGCGAGCGACCTTCATCTCGAAATCCTTATCCAACTTTTGCTGACACTCAGGATGCATTTCGCCGAAATGACCGATGTTTATGTCTCCGGCGATATTCTCACATATTATATCGAGGGTGACCCGCGGTCTGTCATCGCACCCGATGTCCTCATCACTTTCGGTATCGGACAAAAACTACGCCACACTTACAAGGTCTGGGAAGAAGGGAAAGTCCCAGACTTTGTCATGGAGTTCTCAAGCAAAACCACCTATCAAAACGATTTAACTGATAAGATGACGATCTATGCTGCGTTAGGAATACCGAACTACTTCCTTTATGACGCTGAAGCACTCTATCTACCTTCACCTCTGATGGGATTTCAGTTGGTTGATGGAGTCTATGTACCGGTTCCACCGCCTGCTAATGGGGGTCTCCATTCAGATGTTCTCGGTTTAGATTTTCATATACAGGATATGCGTTTAGCCGTTTACGACCCAGTTGGTGAGAAATGGCTCCAAACCCCAGCAGAGGAGCACGCCGCACGCGCTGAAACCGCTGAAGCACGCGCTGAACAAGAAGCCATCGCACGACAGAAAGCCGAAGAAGAAGTGGCACAACTCAGAGAACAACTCGCACGTTTACAAGAACGCACCTAAACCGTTGACATCATTTATAGTAAAATCTGAAGATATGTTTACACGCTGGCATGAAATATCTCCCTATCCCACATGCAGGCGGGGTTTGTAACCCCGCCACTGTAAAGTTAATTATGGGATTTAGTAAAAAAGAAAGAAGAATCTCTATTTTATGAAAAACTGGAAAGTTGAAGTCTACTATAAGCCTGAAGTCCCGGACACCGTTGGAGACGGGATTCTTGAGGATATCGCCGATCTCGGAATTAGTGGTGTCAAGGCTGTCCGTACTGCCACCGTCTACTGGATCGAAGGCACACTTAACACGCAAACCGTCAACCGAATCGGTGCGGAACTCCTCGCAGACCCCATCACACAAACTTACACCTCCGTTAACCAAGACAACGGTTCAAAAAACTGGACGTTGGAAGTTCAATTTAAGCCCGGTGTTACCGACGCAGTTGGCGATAGCACTGTCAAAGGTATCCAAGATTTAGGGATTACAGGTGTCACTACTGTCCGTACCGGACATAAATACTGGTTGGCGGGTGATCTAAACGCTGAGGTGGTAGAAACCATAGCACAGCGGCTCCTTATGAACGATGTCATCCAGACGTTCTCTTATCAAGAACCGGTCCCCTAATGGAAAAACTAACTCGCATACACCCGGATCACAGTCCCTAAATGAGCCTTAACCAACACTGTCGTCGCTGCTTGGCGAACCCTAAAACGGAAACCTGTCGTCGGACTCACGCGCTTCGGTCTACCTAACCTGATGGTGCTAAACCCATGTTTCTGCAGCAGCTTCGGCAAAGAGTGCGCAGAGAAATAGTAAAGATGGTCACGCGGATGAACATAAGGCCAATCCGCCTTCTGCAAACGACTCTGTAGACTCTCGCCATTCGGCACTTCAATTACCAAAGTACCGGTATTCGGTTTCAGAATACGACGCAACTCACTGAGAAACGGATTTAATTCTGAAATATGTTCTAACACGTGGTAGAGTGTAATCGCATCGAAATATTCAGATGGAAAATTCGCATCGAAGATATATCCACACCGTACATTGAGTTTATACTTCTCTTTAGCAAAGGCACTTCCACTTTTAGAAGGATCAATGCCGTGTGGTTCCCACCCTCGCTCACGCGCCAGGTGGAGAAACGTCCCGATACCACATCCGACATCCAACAACCGTCCTCTGCTCGGGTGCTGCGCCTCCAACTCTGTGAGTCGTTCCGTCATCTGCAACCATTCCATACTACCCGTGTGAATACGTTCTACTTTATCCGGCGGATAGTAGGTCTCGGTGTATTCTGTCTCCAGCGTCTGACGGCTAATCCTCGGATTCACATACCGTAACCGGCACTTCTGACAGATAACCACGGACAGCGAATCTTTATCAAAAAGCAGTGTCGCGTCGTCCTGTTCACAAATTGGGCAGTTAATTTGTTCTAATGAACCCATCAGTTTCACCGCTTAAAACAGCGGCACCCCTTGTGCTTCAACATATACCGAGTAAAGCGACTGACTGCCTGCCATAAACAGTCTATTCCGTTTTACACCACCGAAGCAGAGATTCGCACAGATTTCAGGCAGATGGATCTGTCCGATGCGTGTCCCGTCTGGTGCGAAAACGTGTACACCGTCGTATCCGTCTCCGACCCATCCGGCACTTGCCCATAAATTCCCGTCAGTATCGCATCGGATCCCGTCAGCGATACCCGGTGCCATATCGCAGAAAACCTCTTGCTTGCCGAGACGTTCACCATCAATCACATCATAGACATAGATGTACCGCGGTGTCCCTTCGGTGTGTGTAACCCCTGTATCCACAATATAAAGTTTATCGTAATCGGGTGAGAAACAGATACCGTTCGGTTTTTCGAGTTCGTCCGTTGCAACCGTCGCCTCGCCGGTATCTGGATTGAGGCGATAAACGCAGGTCGGCAACTCAAAATCAGCGATATGCCCTTCGTAGTTGAGCATAATCCCGTAGCCGGGATCCGTGAACCAGATATATCCATCGGGGTGGACAGCAACATCGTTCGGGGCATTGAGGGGTTTGCCATCAAAAGTTACGAGCAGCACGGTAATCGTTCCGTCATGTTCCGTTCGGGTGACGCGGCGTGCGCCGTGTTCACAACTGATGAGCCGTCCTTGCCGGTCACGGGTATGTCCATTGCTATAGTTTGACGGTTTCCGATAGACACTCACCTGCCCGTTGGATTCCTCCCATTTCAGAATCCGATTGTTCGGAATATCGCTCCAGAGTAGATACCCGCCATCGCCGAACCAGACAGGTCCCTCCGACCAACGCGCACCTGTCCATAACCGTTCAACAACCGAGTTACCAATCTTATATTTCCCAAAACGCGGATCAAGCACCTCAATCGCCGGATCCGGATAGCGGACAATTGATCCATCCCATTTTCTTTCTGAAGGTGTAGTCATGCAGCCTTCCTCCAAGTTACTTGAAATAGTAAAATGCTTCCAATCCTAAATAGTATATCATGAATTGAGAAGTTTTATACAGAAAATCTAAACTATAGACCCCAGAGCGGACTGACAACTGAATACCTCTACCAGCAAATCAGTTGACCTATTCTGAAGTTTGTGATATTCTCTAAGTCACTTGGGATATTCATAATACCAGTTCTGTTAATAAATCTCTCTTTACGTAGAACAAACTGTTAGTTTGTTTCGCATTACCACACATGCCTCGAAAACCGGTAATGTAATAGCATTATTTAGAAATGGTATAACATATACGAAAATAGATGAACCTAAAAACGGGAGAGCAAAGATGATTCATGTAGGTGTCGGACATTCGCATGACCTCTCCACTACCGGAGCAGCAGAAGAAGCGACACGTATAGCGATGGGAAACGCCGGTATCGCTAAAGCAGACATCGCTATCGTATTTGCAACTATTAACTATCAGACAGAATATGAGCAGTTATATCAAGCCGTTCACGCCTACTCAAGTTGTGACGAACTCATCGGATGTAGCGGCATGACTGTCTTGACTTCAGTCGGCGAGTTTGAAGATGAACCCACACTCGCCGTAATGGTCCTCCGAAGTGAGCAAATTTCCGCAGTGTCTTTTAGCGCACAAGGCACAGAAGCAGAAATCGGCGAACAGGTACAGGCGAGCATTCAACCTCAACTTCAAGATAACTCGCTACTCATGATCTTTCCAGACATCCGGACCGTGGAACCTGCAGAACTCGTGAACCAGATCGGTAGCGACGGCACGACGCTTCCGGTCGTCGGTGCTGCCGTTTCCGGCGACGCGACCGGCGCGCAGATGTACCACTGGAAGGGGACACAAGCAACCGAAGGCGGCGTTACAGGACTCCTCCTAACCGGAAACTTCAGCACTCACATCGGTGTAGCACAGGGGTGTCAGCCGTTTGGGGAACCTCGTGAAGTCACGAAAGTCGACGGTCGTGTGATCTTTGAACTGGACGGCGAACCGGCACTGGAGAATTTTAAAAACGTCCTAAAACTACTGACACAAGATGACATTCGCCGATCCGGTGGCACAGTCTTTGTCGGAATCGCCATGGACCATGAAAACAGCAACCCGACGCGTGGCGATTTTCTTATCCGTAATCTTATCGGTATTAATGAGGAGCAGGCAGCCATCGCTATATCCGAAGAGGTGAAAGAGGGACAACTCGTACAGTTCCACCTTCGGAATCCGCGCGCCGCCGCAGAAGAAATCCGAACGATTATCGCGCAATTAGCTGAGAAAACCGAACAGAATCCGCCCGACTTCGGACTCTATTTTAATTGTTTAGGACGTGGCAAGGGGCTTTACGGTGCCGAAAATCATGACATCAGCGTTATCCAAAAACAGTTCCCGGGACTACCTGTCATCGGGTTCTTCGGGAACTCCGAATTCGCACCTATCGGCGGACAGAACTTCGCACACGCCTATACCGGTGTATTTGTACTTTGCAGGGCAAACTAAATTCAAGGAGAAAAAAATGAACGAAGAACTTTTTATCAGTCGAGAATTTACACCCGTCAACGGATGGACATCGGGAATCGAAGGACCCGCTTGTGATGCCGAAGGCAACCTATATGCCGTCAACTACGAAAGACAACACACCATCGGTAAGGTAACGCCTGATGGCACCGAAAGCGTATTCGTCGAACTACCGACCGATAGCATCGGCAACGGTATCCGTTTTAATAGCGAAGGATTCATGTTCATCGCAGATTACACCAATCACAATGTCCTCAAAGTAGATATGGGGACACGGGAAATCAGCGTCCACGCACACGAACCGACAATGAACCAACCCAACGATCTCGCTATCGGGGCAAACGACATCCTCTACGCCAGCGACCCAAATTGGGCTGCTTCAACCGGACAAATTTGGAGAATAGATACAGACGGTACGGTGACCCTGCTCGAGGCGGATATGGGCACAACAAATGGGATTGAGGTGAGTCCTGATGAAAAGGTACTGTACGTCAACGAATCCGTACAACGCAACGTCTGGGCTTACGATCTGTCACCGAACGGTGAGGTTAGCAATAAACGCTTACTCATCCAGTTCCCTGATTTCAATATGGATGGAATGCGCTGCGATGTTGAAGGGAACCTCTATATCACTCGGCACGGCAAAGGGACAGTCGCGAAACTCTCCCCCGCAGGTGAAGTCCTATTGGAAGTACAGCTAACAGGCAAACTCTGCTCGAACATCGCTTTCGGTGGGACAGATGGGTGTACCTGCTACGTCACAATGGCAGACCGTGGAAACGTAGAGGTATTCCGCGCCGATCTCCCCGGCAGAAGTTGGCAACTCTTCTATTAGATGGAACTTAAGCATGCGTCTCTTTTGTAGCATAAAC
>JAAXHL010000141.1:6959-53481 GCA_012270865.1 Candidatus Poribacteria bacterium
GCAGTCAAAATTGCGTAAGTCCTGATCCATAAATTAATTGTTCCTATTTGGGGGTAACTTGTGAAACAACTATTTCTTATTTTAATTTGTGTCGCAGCGTGTACCACTTATGCGACTGCCGATTTGCTGGAAGGACTTGTCCTGTACATGCCACTTGATGAAGGTGCCGGCGAAACAACCGAGGATTTCTCGGAAAACGGTTTTAAAGGTGAGTTCAGCGGCGGCCCGAAGTGGGTCGATGGTAAATTTGGGAAAGCACTTGAATTCGGCGCATCCACCGATTTTGTCGCAATCGAAGACGACGCAGTTTTTCACATCGAAGACGAAATCACACAAGCCGCGTGGGTTAATCTTAACCGACTGCCGAGCGCACACGCTATCGTTTTTGGCACCCGCATGGGTGGCGGTGGAAGGCATATCGGATTCGGATACGGGATGAACCCCGGAAACGGTATCAAGGTCTGGACAAATGGTGCCGGTGGTGGGTTCTTGGATGTCAACGATAACGCCACTAAACTTGATACCGGCAAGTGGTACTATCTCTCTTATACCCATACGTCGGATGACAACGGCAAAGTTAAAATTTACGTGGATGGCGAAGTAACGCACGAACAGGATTCTAATAATCCAGTAGCACCCGCGGGAGCTACAAGTCGAATTCAGATCGGCACCTGGTCTGCTGAAGCATGGCCCGGTATGGTCGACGAGGTACGGCTCTGGAATCGCGCCCTCTCTGATGACGAGATGGAAGCAAGTATGGACACAAGTATGGACATGGGCGCAGACGAATTCTTGGCTGTCAACCCGAAAGACAAACTTGCCACATCGTGGGGCAAAATTAAGCAACTTCGCTAACAACAATGAGGCGGCAACTTTTGCCGCCTCCGTCCATTTAAAAAGGACACCTAAAATTACCGTTCAATCTAAACTCTCAGACAAATCCACCCGTTTTAGCGAATCCGTCATCCGCGGTATGACGCAGCTCTGCTTGCGCCACAATGCGATTAACCTATCGCAAGGCACACCAGCATACCAGCCGCCTCCCGAAGTCAAAGCCGCCGCGATTGAAGCAATCCAAGAAGGATATAATCAGTACAGCATCACGTGGGGAGCACCAGCATTTCGCGACGCAATCGCACAAAAGATGACCACTTTTAACGACATCCCTACAGACCCCGACAGAAACGTCACTGTCACCTGTGGTTCGACGGAAGGGATGCTCTCCGCACTCCTCGCTATTATCAACCCCGGCGACGAAATCATCATCTTTGAACCGTTCTATGAAAACTACGGACCCGATACGATCATCTCTGGCGCAGAACCCGTCTATGTAGCACTGCAAGAGACATCCGCCTCCGACAGCACTATCCGTTTTACTTACGACCCTACCGAACTCCGAAACGCATTTTCCGCTAACACAAAGGCGATTATCATAAACACGCCAAATAATCCGCTCGGTAAAGTCTTTACACACGACGAACTTCAAGAGATTGCCGATCTCTGCTGTGAGTACGATTGCCTCGCCATTACCGATGAAATCTATGAGCACATGATCTACGACGAAAAACCGCACATCAGCATCGGCTCGTTACCACAGATGCGGGATCGGACCATCACCGTCTCTGGCTTAAGCAAAGCGTATTCAATGACAGGATGGCGGTTAGGCTACGTCATCGCACCGGAAGCCTTAACCAATGCCATCCGTAAGATGCACGACTTCCTTACTGTTGGCGCACCGCATCCGCTCCAACGTGCCGGGGTCGTCGCACTCAACTTGCCACCGAGCTACCATAAAGCGTTAGTCGCAAAGTATGATAAGAACCGCAAACTTCTCGTCAACAACCTTACAAAAGCCGGGTTCCGTTGTCAGCAACCAGAGGGTGCGTATTACATTATGACGGACATCACCGACTTCGGATTTCCTGACGATACAGCCTTCGCACATTGGCTCGTTAAGGAAATCGGTGTCGGCGGCGTACCCGGTTCCAGCTTCTACAGCCGTTTGCACCTCGGTAGAACAAAATTCAGATTTATGTTTAGTATGGCAGACGACATCCTCGCAGAAGCCTGCGAACGCTTGATGCAGATCAAAGCCAAAATTTGAACGGAGACACTGATATGGACATCTCCCTCGAAAATGAAACACTGAACATCTATAAGAGAGAAATTGAGGCACTCACTCAGCGTGATGAGAAGTATGAAATCTTGGGTCCCCCTGAACTGGATGCGATCGTGCGCGCGTTTGAATTCACACTGAAAAATGGACGCGATAAGGTCAGAGCACAGATGCTTTACGACCTTATTCACGAGAAAAAGGACGACTGATATGTTGTTAGAACGAATCCGTCTTAGGAGTTTCGGCTGTTTCCAAGAACAGGATTTCGACCTTCATGACGGCATCAACCTCATTTTCGGTCCCAATTTCAGCGGAAAAAGTACACTCGTGAACGCCATCTTCTTCACGCTTACCGGGAAACCGATCGTACCACGCGTGGATTCCTCAGCCATGAAAAACCCGAAAGCCTATAGTGGCACCGCAGGTATCCAATTTATTGTGGATAGCGAACGCTATCAACTCTTCCGAGGAACCGAAAAACGCACCTTACTCCGTTATGAAAAAGAGGGCGCGTGGAACGTCCTGTTCGATGATAAGCGTATCCGGACAACGGAATTGATGTTACAAGAACGGTTTGGAATCATGCACGAGCAAATCGCTCTCACAACATTCCTCCGGGAAGGTGAGATATTTGAATTTCTCGCACGCCAATCCGCCACGCGACGCGATATCCTCCATACGCTTCTCGGTATCGACAGATTAATAGAGGCACGACAGCGGTTCATCGACACAAGACGGATTGCTAAACGTGAACAAGGCAGAATCCAATCACACCAGAACAGTTTACGCTATAACGCACAGAACGTCAACAAAGCCGAGATCGCACGGATTGAAGCAAAATTAAACGACTTGGAAACCGCCTACGGTGCCGAAACCAGCGATTCAGCACTTATCGCAGAGTGGATACAGCACCAAAACCGTTTGCAAAAACAGGTGGACACACTCACGCATCAGCAGAATGAAACCCTGAGCGGGTTCAACGACATCGCACACCTCCGAGAGATGATTGTGAAAATTGAGAAAGCGATTCAAGAGACAGCCGGATTGGAAACGAAACGGGAGCAACTGATACAGCACATCGGACGACTTCAATCTGAAATTGAAGCGTTGACGACTGTCTGTAATACCCTCCGCACGCTGCTTGAGAGCGGCGAACAGCACTGTCCAACCTGTTATCAACAAGTAGAACAAGAGGTTATACAACGAATTGTTGATGAGAAAGAAGAAGAGAAATCACAGCGCAGCGAGGAATTGAAAGCACATAAACAGTCATTGGAAACAGAGACCGAGAACTTAGAAAGTCGCCGTGAACTTGAAAAACGACTCCAAACGCTACAAGTTCGTTCAACGCAATACAAACAACGTGCCCCGAACATTGAGAAACTTCAGGCAGAGCTTAACGCACTTTCATCCCGATTAAGTGAGACAGGTGTTCAACAGAACGAACAAAGCCTCCCTGATACCCTCACAACCGTTGACAAGCAGCAATTAAAAACCCAAATTGATAGCCAGCGTGAACGGCTCGGTAAACTCAAACAGGAAGAAGCCGTCCGTTTAGATAGACTCGGCGCACTCAAACGCGCAAATAGTGACGCTGCTAAAATTGAAAAAACGCTCCTGAGTTTAGAACTCGCCTGCTCAGGAATCGATAAAACCATTGAAGCACTCCAACAGCAGATCCTTAAACCTGCAGAAGACGAATTGCATCACTGGATCGACAAAATGCAGCTTTTTGGGGAAACCCGTGTTGACTTACAACGAGAACATCTCCTCCCTTCCTTGAGCATAGACGGGGCAGATCGGAGTCTGATGCTGCTCAGCGGCAGTGAAAAAATGTTCTTATACCTCTGCTTCAAAGTGGCACTCGCCAGAGTCTTAGGAAACCCAGGATTCTTCGTCCTCGACGACCCAACGCTCCATTTAGATGGTGAACGGAAAACTTTGATGGTAGATTTCATTCGTCAACTCGCTGAAGAATATCAAGTCGTTGTAACGAGTTATGATGAAGATGTCCGTTCAGGACTTGAAGGCGCACATTTAATTGAAATGAGTAGAGAAACATAGGAAGATGGCAACTTGACTTTATTTTTTCAACGCTCTAAAACCGTTCAAGATAAACATCGCCGTTGTCTTCTTGCGTGTTACTCCAAACAACGACCCACTGTCCCTGTCCAACAGAAACCACAAACGGTGGGTAATGTTCCCCACGGCTCGTAGAGATAGCAACCCCATCCTTATCCCACAACAGTTCACCTTCTAAATCAATCAGCTGCCCATAGATAGCGTCGCTGCTCTCTTCACCGAAGTCATCTCGATAGTCTAACCACGCCACGAAAAACTGTCCCGCCTCGGTCATTACAATGGACGGTTTATCCTGATGACCACCAGCCGTGCAAACAGGAATACCGTCTTGCTCCCAGACCGGTGTCCCGTCTGATCGGACATGCTGCATATACAGATCGGAATAGATATCGCGTTCATCTCGCCAAACTGCGATGAAACCACCGCTCCCGTCACCGACAACTGAGGCGTGTTTCTGAATACCCTCGGCAGTACAGATAGGAACACCCGTCTCCTCCCACAATTTATTGCCATCTGGAGAAATCCGCTGCGCATAAAGTTGATCGTTGATGAAGTTTTCATAGACCTGCCATAAAACAATAAGACCGCCTTCACCATCAGGAATCACGCGCGGTTCACCCTGCATACCGTCTGCTGGTGAGATAAGAAGCGGCGCGTCCCACAACGGTTCCGCATCCAAACGCAACCGATACGCCATGATATGCCACGCATCGTAGCCGATAACATCCCACCACACCACATAGAATCCACCTATCCCATCTGCAACCAAAATAGGATCACTCTGTAGGGATTCCGAGGCGTAAACCGGAATGCCGTTAGGTTTCCACATCGGTTCACCTGTCGCACGAATCCTCTGAATATAAAGGTCTTGAAATTCAGAATTTCGGCGTTCATCTTCCCAGACGCAGATAGCACCGCCTTCGCCATCGCTCAAAATCGCTTGTGTAGACTGGTCCGCCGTATCTATGCAAACCGGAACCCCGTCTGTTTGCCAGAGGACCTCGCCATCAAGCGTTACCGCTTGCGCATAGATGTCCCAACTGCTTCGGTCGCGTCTATCGTTCCACACAACGATTGCGTGTCTATCGTGTCGGATCATCCGCAAACGGCGTTGATTCCTGTCGGCTGTACAGATTGCTATACCGTTATGTTCCCAAACCGTTTTTCCGGTGCCATCAACGCGCTGGGCATAGACATCCCAATCCTTTCCAGTCCGATAATCCTCCCACATCACGACGACACCCCCCTCGCCATCATCTACCACCCATGGAAGAAATTGACCGTCCACCGCTGTCGAAACCGAAATCTCCGCCAATGCTGTGTTGAGCAGAGCGAAAGCACATAGAAACACGATAGATATTGATATTGCCAACAGTCTGATTAATCGGAAAAAAGCGTTTTGGGAGTCCATAAATTCACTAAAGTCCCTTTTATCTCTAAGGCAAATGCCTCCCAACGTCGGATAGGAAGTTGAATGTGAGCGATTGCTGCAGTAGGCATCAGTTCCCTTTCCCCAGTCAAGATGTACACGAGTTGTTCCATTGTCGGGTTGTGTCCGATAGCCATGACAATTTGATATTTATCTGGCAGTGTTTGTAACGTTTCATAATAGACCCCTGGAACGGTATCGTAAAGTGTTTCTAATTTTTTCACTTTTCCCATATAACCGCACGATTTCGCCACTCGACTTGCAGTCTTTCGCGCACGTTTTGCCGAGGAAGTCAGAATCCGATCCGGAACCAAACCTATCTGATGTAAGTGTTCACCCATACGTGGTGCATCACGTTTACCGCGCTTATTGAGTGGACGCGCATAATCGGAGAGTTCGGGATAATTCCAACTCGATTTCGCATGTCGCATAATGAGAAGTGTTTTCATTATATCTCCTTATGTGGTCTTTATGACTTTCTCATATCATATCACAATTAGGCGTGCCTGTCAATTAAGACATTTAGTTTGCCCAGAGCAATTTAGTTCTCGGTTTTTTCGTTCAATTTTAGACACCCAGTCCCGGTAGGTTCGGTTTCCTAACCGAACCGGCACAGAGTGTCCTATTAATTCTAAATCTTACTATAAATTCGGTGTGTAAAATTTTCCACAAGAGATGTAGGCAATGGAAAGTTGGAAGAACCTAAACGAAGTGAGTCGATTAGGACTTACGCGCTCCGTCTTAAAGTCCCCCTGATAAGGGGGATTTAGGGGGTTAATTCCTACTTTTTCCGTCTAAATGTCCAATATTTTCTCTATTTGCGTAAGTCCTGTTATAGATTATTCGTTGCAAGAGGCATACCGACCGCACGATGACAGTTGGTTGAAGAAAGCGAATTTGCAGATTTCCCGTTCGGACATCGTGATCGTCGTTATAGGGGAAGATACACACAATGCTCCCGGCGTTGAAAAAGAGGTGACACTTGCAAACCAGCAAAATAAGCCGATTTTTCAGATCCTTCCACAAAACAGGGCAGATGGTAAGGTTGACGAAGCAGGTAAGGTAATTCCGTGGAAATGGAAACAAATTGACGAGAAAATCTCTGAGTGCTTGAAAAAATAATGGAAATGTGGGATCGCGCGGACGTACCGTTATCCCGCATCTTGTCCTATCAACTGCCAAAGAAGGACTATCCCGATGACAAGTAAGATTGTGAGGTAAAAAGGTAGAAGCGTCTTTGAAAAAACAGCTTTAAGCGAGTCTCCACCCTTCTTAAAAGGGACAGTATCCATAGAGAAATCTATTTCATCTTCATCGGTTTCTCTAACGGTATCGTATAACCGCCGGAAAAGTCGCTCTTGATTAAGATAGAAACCGTCCAATACCCAAAAAGAGATGGTAGGAATCGCAGCCAACCACGCATACATGGGTTTGGAGTCTTTTGTAGCAAATCCCAACACGGCGGCGACGAAAATAACTGTCCATCCTTTCAAGAAAAAAGAACTATTCGCCAGCCGATTGATGACATTCTGAATCAGTTCCAGATGCTTTAGTTTTTTTGGCATTGGTGCATCATCACTCGCTCAGCAAGTGCCTCCCTTATGCGAACGCTAAATTTTGCGTGAATTCTCACGATGCATATTTGATGTTAGGATACTATATCAGAACCTAAATATCAAGAAAGTCATTTAACTTGTGGAGTGGACGTTTAGTATACGCTTCGCACAAGTTTCCCCATACTTTAGCTGGGGGGTATTGACTGTGATTATTCTTTCAGTGGTCATAACACGATATTACCCACAAGCCCAATTATTTCGTATAATCACGCCGCTCTCCATCATTGGCATAGCGTTCTTAAAGTGTATCATATAGCGGGTGGAAAGTCAAGAGACATTCGATTTTTACGCAGGGCTATTTAGTTCTCGGTTTTTTCGTCCAATTTTGAACACCCAGGGCCGGTAGGTGCGGTTTGGAACCGGGGTCCCCACCCGTTACTGGGAAGGGGCACCGGGACTGAAAAGAAAATTCAGAAATTTAGAAAATCTGATGATTTGTTTAAAACTAAATCACCCTGCAGTCTTAGTTGACAATAATTGACAAGTAGAATATACTAAAGTTTGAACAATTTTTAGACCCATTTTCACCTGAATATCAGGTAGATTTTTCCGCAGTGTCGAATCGTAGACAAACTTAACTTGACTTATGCGTTAAACTGGAGTATGATATATTATATCAGGACATAATTTGAAATATTTAAAATATTAAATTATTGACTGATATAAATTTAGTCGTGGATATGGACTTCTGTTTAGACAGCAGTCGCCAGCAGTGGAGGGCTGCATAAGTCCTATTGTTATAATTTACAGTAAGAAAACGTGGTATGAAGGACCTCTATCTCATCACCAATGTACTGAAAACATTCAAGGAGTAAAAAAAATGAAATTTGTAGCATTCACGAGTGCTTTATTTCTACTTTTCGTAGTTCTAACGGCACAACCCGTACTATCTGTAGACACTAACAAAGGTCTTGTCGCATATTGGGATTTCAACGAAAACGATGGCGACACTACAATCGACTTAACCGGCAACGGACACGATGGTACATTAATCGGAGACCCACAAAGAGTTGATGGATATTTTGGTGGCGGAATTGAATTTGACCAAGTTGAAGATGAGGTGAGAGTCCCATTCCATGAGGACCTCAACCCTGAGGCTTTCACGATATGTGCTTGGGCAAACGTGGAACCAGGGAGCGCAAATCATCGTGCTGTTATATCCTCGCGTGATGAACCCCCTACGAGCGGTTATATCATCTACGCCGAACCCGGAAATACATGGCAATTTTGGACAGGCGATGGCGCGACACCCTGGGTATCTGTACAAGGGCCCGCAGTTAATCTTGGCGACTGGGATCATGTCGCTGGTGTTTATGCCGATGGCACACAAGTGTTCTACGTAAACGGTGAACACATAGGCGAAAGAACCCCTGACCCGAATTTTAATGAGCAACGGGATTTTCTCATCGGAGCAGGTGCTAATGAGCGTCCCGTACATCAATACCTATTTAAAGGTATAATTGATGAAGTACGACTCTATAATCGCGTCCTCGACGAAGATGAGATCAACGCAGTTATGGAAAGTGAATCATTAGCCGTAGAAGCATCTGGTAAGATCGCTGTTACCTGGGGAAAACTAAAAGGTAAATAACAGTATTAGTACTTTGTCACTTCTAAACTCATAGATGGTTCGTAGTGGCGCAATTCATTGCCCCTTGGGATTCCATGCGATGAATCGCACGACTACGAACCATGTTACCTCTCATTTCAAGCGTGCCAAACTATTAGGACGTAGGCAGGGTCATTCAATTGTCCGTTTTGGGTGTTGTCCTTTTCGCAGGTAATAATACTTTATATATGTTATGTGTTATGAAAAATCGCTGAAATTTTCGCAGCCTGTCGCTAGATTTCGCTAGATTTCACACCGGATCCGGCAAAAAAAGACATCCAATCCAATAATTTCTTAAAATTGAATGGCTCTGAGAATTTAAGTATTTTGTCTTGCATTTACGCGGTTATTGTGATAATATTTTTATGTCAACATTTTTATCGGCGCATCCGTTAAAGTGTTTAAACTACACATGACTTACGCAAATCCCACGCAGGGTTTTTGCTGGGGTGTTTCTTCAGGGTTTGCAACCCCGCCTGACGCACGTACTATGTAGAATTTGATAAAAAAATGCGTAAGTCATACTACAATTAAACACTGGAGGCTATAAACACATGTTGTCCAAAATCAATAAAATACTCGCAACCCTGCTGATTGCCACGTTATTTGGTGGTATCAGTGGTTGTTACATCGACGCTGATGACGATAGGGATCGTGAACCGCCCGCCGTGCCACGCGGGGTCAAAACCATCACTGGCGACCAGGAAGTTATCATCGAATGGTACCCTAACGGTGAATATGACCTGGCAGGCTATCAGATCTGGCGCGGACGAGACGGCATCAATTTTGACAATCTCGCAGATGTTTCAGAAAACGCAACCCGTTACATAGATACATCTGTACGAAACGGCGATACCTACTACTACGCTGTCTCCGCTTATGATACCGATGGAAACGAAAGCGAACTCAGTCCCGAAGACGCTTGGGATACACCGCGCCCAGAAGGTCGAAACATAACCCTTGATGACTACGATATTTTTCCAGGAAGAAGCGGCTTTGATTTCTCACGCCCCGAAAGGGGAAGTATCCACTGGGACACACCCGCAACCGATGTCTACTTCGGGCTTGATACCGAAGTCGGTGTTCCTTATCTTTACTCGGACAATGAAACGCTCATGCAAGACTTAGGGTATCATGAAAGTTTTGACTCGGTTGATCTCGTGCCGGAAACCGGATATACCACCCTATTTGTTGAAATCATTGAAGGACATATCTATGCCCTCTACACACCCGATGGAAACTTCGCAAAAATTCATATCCGCGAACTTGGTGAAGATGCGATTGATATCGTTTTTGATTGGGCATACCAGACGGACCCCGAAAACGTCCAATTGGCACCATCTCTCAACCGTCCTTGATAAGGAGTGAAACTTTATGAAAAAAAACAGAGAGGCGGCGTTGATGCCGCCTCTGTTCGGCATACTACTTACCTTCGCGCTTCTTTTTGGGACCGGTATTATCGGCGTAATCGCTCAGACCGAAACACCTCAAACGGAGACCGCCACAACCACAGAATCCGAAACTGCTACCCAAAAACCGTTACCGTTTGTTCCCGGATATATCGAAGAACCTGAAACGGAACCAGATTATCCACTATTTCGATTACATTCAGAGCGATATTATCCCGAACTCGATACCCAAAAAGCGCAGCAACTCTCGACTTTTATGCCCGGATTAGGACAGGCTTATGCCAGCAATTACACAAAAGCAACCCTATTCCTCACCGCTGAATTGACCGCTTTTGCCCTCGCTGGATATAACATCGCTCGCGCCTTACATTACAACGAACAGAGCGTCTTTGAAACCGGATTCCAAGATGACCGGACTGGTGAATTCTTGACCTACGATCAAGGGCAAACGCGCATGCGAAACCACACATTTTTCAGCGGAATCTTCCTCGCTACGGGGATCGGAATCCATATCTGGAATATACTCGACGCACCAAAAACCGCCGAAGCCTATAATAGTCAAAGATTTTCCCTGCAAATGCAACTAACTGATAGCGGTTATCAGTCTCTCGTTTTCACACATAGGTTCTAAATACCTGGCGCAGATAGAATTCTCGGCTTCAGGATCAATCGTGAGGACAAAAAATGCATTATGCAAAGGGTCTAATCTTAACGCTGTTTTGGATCGGTGGTATTGTCCTGAATGCCAACGCCACATCCCTTGTTGAAACCAAGAACGTTTCGCCTAACCCATTAAAAATCGGTGAAAAATTAACCTATAGTATTACTTGGAAAAAAGTACCTGCTGGAAAACGAACAGATTGGATCGTCAAGCAGGAATCCGTTAATGGAGAAGACATTTACCACATCCAGTCTCAAATGCAGACGCGTGCCCTATTCAGACTTTACAGTTTCCGAAATCAGTCGGAAACCCATTTTAATCCGGCGACACTCTCACCTGTCCGTTTTCAGAATCGATTAAAAGATCGCGGATATCGAGCCACAGTGACAGCTAACTTCCAAGACGGTCAGGCAGAATATGAAAAGGTCTCTCGTCCGAAGCCGAAATCACCGCAAAAACGTGAGACGAAAACTTTAGAGGTACCTCCCGGCACACAAGATGAGTTATCAATCATCTACTTTTTGCGTTCTAAACAACTCGCGCTCGGTAGAACTTATTTCTTTCCGCTGCTTGCAACTGGAAAGGTACACAAGGTTACACTCACTGTTGAGCGCAGGGAATTCATAAAAAATAAGGTTTTAGGACACGTTAAAACCCTCGTCTTGCGGACTTCTGAAGGAGACCGCTTCTGGATTACGGACGACGAAAGACGGTTACCCGTCAAAATTCAGGCAAGTAAATTAGGCGGCATAATAGCAACCCTAACGGAGATTGAATCCGCAAATTAGAACGATAGTCATTTGAAGTCATAAGACTCAGACCTACACAACCCCTTTGCAGGGTTTTGCTGGAGTGTTTCTTCAGGGTTTGTAACCCCGTTGTAATACCCTTCGACTCCGTAGGGGTGCCTTTGCAGGCGGGGTTTGATGAGGTTTAATTTATTAATTCGGTAATTCCATATCGTGCACGAGGCTGGTGTCCTCCACTGCAGGCGAGGTTTGTAACCTCGCCCAATTACCGATTTATTTTTTTAAACTTCATGTAACCCCGTTGATAAAGATTTCCAGACGTTCATCAAGGAATAAATAGTGATAGAACTTTTACGCGAAACAGACAATTATCAGACCCTCGTAGCACGTCTCAAAGACGGTAAGAAACTCCCTTGGCTCAGGGGGTTGCCCAATGCTTCAACAGCATACCTTTTAGCTACACTGATTGACGATTTCCCCAACAAATCTTTTTTAATATTGCTCCCATCCCAACCTGAAGCCGAACAGGTGATGGAAGAAATTTGTACGTACCAAGCATACCCCACTTTGGATACAATACCTACAGTCGCCTCACAATCTGAAATTAATTTGTTTCCCAGTTGGCAACGCAAAATTTTTGACGGTATCCCCCCGGCTAAAAATACAATTATTGACCGAATGAAATGTCTGGAACGACTCTTACAGAGAAAGCGAAGTATCATTTTAACCACAGCGCAAGCGATGCTTTACAAACTGCCGCCGCAACAACGCTTTGCCGAAGCTTGCCGTCCACTTGAAATCGGGGACGAAGTGGACCCAGACGAGGTGGCTATGACCCTTATCCGCAGCGGATACCAAAACGTTGACTTGGTAGAAGTTAAAGGCGAGTTCGCACGGAGAGGCGACATCCTTGATGTCTATCCACTCACAACTGACACACCCGTGCGAGTCGAATTCTTCGGCGATGAAGTTGATGCCATCCGTGCCTTTGACGCAGTATCTCAGCGGTCAACAGAATCGCTAACATCCGTCACCCTAACACCGCTTAGAGAAGTCCTCTCTGACGATATATCCGTTGAGCATTGGCAGGCACAGGTAGAGGCACTCATACAGGAACACGCAACACCGGAACTCGTGAAAACAGTCCGTGAAATTACAGAACACCTCAACGATGCCGCGACCGCACCATATCCGTTACAAGACTGTCCACTCAATGACACAATAGAAGCATTTTTGCCGATGCTTGTCCCCGAAACAGATTTACTTACGGACTATCTACCCGATGACACAATCGTCTGTTTGATAGAACCGCAATGGCAAAAACGAGAAGTAGCACAGATGCACGAACAGATGCACAAATTGTCCGAGCAGAAACTTGAAGAATCGAGCCTTATGGTGCCACCCGACCATCTCTTAACCTCTTTTGAAACCCTTAGTACTGAATTAGAGCAGTATCCGGTTGTCTCAGCATCTTTAGCACCGCCACATGAAGTTACAGAAAGCAAATTGACACCGCTGCATTTTGAAATGACACCGCTTGCTCTGCCTTCTCGGAACTACCAAACAATCATCAACGAAATAAAAAGATGGGCAAAGGCAGGAAGACGGATTTACCTTTTCTGCGAAACACCACAGCAGTCGAAACGGGTGACCGAGATTTTAGCTGAGCGAGAATTATCTTCATCGGATATTGACATCAGCGTCGGCGCAATCAGTGCCGGTTTTCTCAATGAAGCGTTAAATCTCGTCGTTATTTCGGAAGATGAACTCTTTGGGAATCGTCAACACCGTCCCGTCCGCCGCCGTTCCACCACAGACGGATCCCCTATCCTAAGTCTCGTTGACCTGAAAGCCGGAGATTACGTTGTCCACGTTTCACACGGTATTGCTGTGTATGATGGCATACGGCGATTGGCAATCGATGGCAAATCACAAGACTTCCTAATCCTAAAATATAGCAACCACGATACACTCTATGTACCGACCTATCAGGTAGACCTCGTCCAGAAATATGTCGGCGGCAAAGACAGAACCTACAGACCCAGGGTTGACAGGCTCGGCGGGATTTCATGGAACCAGCGCAAAAATCGAGTTAAAGAATCTATTCAGCAGATGGCAGATGAACTCCTCAAATTGTACGCCACCCGACAAGCACGAAAAGGGTACAGCTTCCCTCCTGAAGTACCGTGGCAAACCGAATTTGAAGCACTCTTCCCGTATCAAGAAACCGATGACCAACTTCAAGCGATTGAAGACGTTAAAACCGACATGGAATCCGAGCGTCCTATGGACAGACTCATCTGTGGCGATGTCGGATACGGAAAAACAGAAGTGGCGTTACGTGCCGCTTTCAAAGCCGTCATGTCCGAAAAACAGGTCGCCGTCCTTGTCCCTACAACCATCCTCGCACTACAACACCACGATACCTTTGAGAAACGTTTTCAGGCACTTCCAGTCCGGATTGAGATGCTGAACCGCTTCCGAACACCGAAGGAGATAAGAGAGGTTAAGAAAGGACTCTCCAACGGCACCGTTGATATTGTTATCGGAACGCATAGCCTCCTCTCTAAAACTGTCGAATTTAACGATCTGGGACTCTTGATTGTTGATGAGGAACATCGGTTCGGCGTTAAGCACAAAGAAAAAATCAAACAATTCAAAGAGACGATTGATGTCCTCACACTGACCGCCACACCCATCCCGCGCACCCTTCACATGTCGATTGTCGGTATCCGAGACTTTAGTGTTATCAACACGCCACCGGCTGATCGGTTACCCATTCAGACCTATGTCATGCCTTACAACAACGATGTAATTAAAGAGGCAATTACAGCCGAATTAGCACGTGATGGACAGGTCTTTTTCGTCCACAACCGCGTCGAAAACATACATAATATTGCATTAACGCTTCAGCAACTCTTACCCGAAGCACGTATCGCTATCGCACACGGACAGATGCCAGAACGCGAATTAGAAACCGTTATGCTTGAATTCGTCCGACACAAGCACGACATCCTCGTCTGCACAATGATTATTGAGTCAGGTTTGGATATACCCAACGTTAACACCATTCTGATTAATCGAGCAGATGCACTCGGTTTAGCACAACTCTATCAACTCCGTGGACGTGTCGGACGCGCAAACACGCAGGCTTACGGCTACCTCTTCTACCCGCCAGACCGAGCAATTACAGAAGGCGCACAAAAACGGCTCCGCGTTATTGAGGAATTCACGGACCTCGGTTCAGGTTTCAAAATAGCACTCAGAGATTTGGAAATTCGAGGCACAGGGAATATACTCGGACCCGAACAGCACGGTCATATCGTTACTGTCGGTTACGAATTTTACTGCCAACTCCTTGAAGAAGCAGTCATGGCACTAAAAGGTGAAAAAGTTGAAGAGACACTCGAAACTCGGATTAGTGTTCCCGTTGAAGCGTATCTACCTGATGATTATGTACCAGATAGCCGTCAGAAGGTCGCTATCTACAAAAAAATCGCCGGTTTAAAAGGCGAAGACGCACTCAATGAACTCCGAGAAGAACTTCGAGACCGATACGGTGAGATACCAGAACCCACTGAAATGCTACTTGAGATCGCGAGCATCAAGCAGCTCAGCCAAAACCTCGGAATCGCCGCTATCGTCGCCGGGAAAGAGCAGGTCAAAGTTACTTTCGATGAACAGAAATCAAAAATTAATGTGAAGAAACTCGTTGATATAATCCACAAAGATGATGACCTTCAGTTGCAACCACCGGCACAACTCATAATCCGGATGCCCGGGATGACTGGAGTCAGTATGTTAACCGAACTTCAGCAAACACTCGCCTTGTTTGTTGAATAATCGTGAAAACGAAGAACAACGAAAAAAGATGCGCTGCGTCAGGACGATTTAGTTTTCGGCTTTTTAGTCCAATTTTGACACCCCAGGCCCGGTAGGTGCGGTTTGTAACCGCACCGGGACTGAAAAGGAAAATCCAAAAATTGAGACAACCCGACAATTTGTTTAAAACTAAATAACCCTGTGTGCTGCATGAACCGACCTGACCGAACCGCAAGGAACATTAAAAACATGAAAAAAACGATTATTATTTTTATCAGTATCGCCGCAACTTGCCTACTAACCTGGACATTCGTGCAATCCGATAGCCATGAGCAGCCCGAACCTGCTATGGATGAGAGCCAGGTGATTTTGGTCGAGTATAAATGGAACGGCGAACCTTATCAAATCTCGTTGGCAGACTTGAACGCCAAAATCGCGGAACTACCTGTTTACCGTCAGCAGAACTATAAGACCCGAGCGGATAAAGCCGAATACCTTGAGGAATTGATAGATGAACGGCTGAAAATCCACCGCGCCATTGACGAAACTTTTGATAAACTGCCCGAACACCTCAAGAAACTCGAAGATTACACCAATCAACTCATGGTCGAGAAACTCACTGAAATGGAAGTTGATGCAAAGGTGAGCTACAAAGATGAAGATCTCATGGCACACTATCAGGCGAATCTTACCGAGTACATTGAGGACGAAAAGGTCCGCGCAACGTGTATCACGCTTGATGACGAAGACCTCGCCAACGAAACACTTGATGCGATTATTGCAGGAAAAGACATCGCTGAGATGGCGAAAGAAATCGCGGAAGCAGGTAAATTCGCTAACGGTCCAGGGAACAACCAAGACGAGCCAGGCAATACCTACTTCTTCACAAAATCCGCCTCAGCACGCTGGACAGAATTCATAGAGGCTGTCTTTCAACAAGAAGTCGGTGATATGACCGATACCGTCTTTGAAATTGATGTCGCCGATGAAACCTTCTATCTCATCTTCCGTAAAGAGGAGCATCAACCCGAACGCCAGAAAGAGTTTGAAGAAGTCAGACGCGATGTCGAACGAACCGTTGAACGGACAAAGAAACGCGAGCGTATCAACGCATGGGTTACCGAAATCTCTGAGAGAGGTAAGTTGAAAACCTATCCTGAGAACATCCCTGAACCGCCAAAACCAGAAGAAGAGAGCGAAGAATCTGAAGACAGCGAAGGAGCTGAACAGTAACCCATTTCCGTATCTGAAAGCAGTACCCCTAACCACAGTGTTAGGTCGAAAAAAGGAGTCAGAATTGAAAATGTTCACAGGTATTATCCGATTCATAGACAAAGTAAATTCGGTTGTCCCTTTACTTTTAATCGGGGTTCTTGCGATGCTCCCCGTCCTTTACAGTTGCAGCGATAAAGCAATCGGTGCAGATGGCACAGTTATCGCTGAATATGAATGGAACGGCAAACATCGCATCACGCTTGAAGAGATGATACAAGAGATTAGCGAACTCCCAGAATACAAGCAGCGCCAATATCAGGACAAAGAGGGTTTGGAAACCTACATGATCCTTATGGCAGAGAGCCGTCTAATCCTCGCACTCGCTCGCGATGAGAAACTCAACGAAGACCCCGAAATTCTCAAGAAGGTTCAAGACTATCTTCATGAGTTAATGGTTAAAAGAATTACCACCCAAGAAGTCGATGATAAGCTTAGCTTATCAGAACCCGACTATCAAGCATACTACGAAGCACACAAAGAGGAGTACGTCCGTCCCGAGCAAGTTCGGCTTTTGTGTCTTACACTCCTAAATAAAGAGCGCGCAGACGAAGTTTTCGCACAGATCAAAGAGGGTAAAGACATAGAAGAACTCGCACAAGAGCTCTCTGATCGTGGTGAACTCGTCGGACCCGGTGCGAACCCTGCCGCCCCCGGCGATACCGACTACTTCAGTCGCGACACCTATCCGCCAGGAACAGAACCTTTCTTAGATGCAGCCTTCGCCGCAGAGATCGGAACAACACACGACAGTGTTATTGAAGTCGAAGTCCAAGGACAGAAGTATTACATGATGTTCCGTAAGGACGACGCACGTGAGGCTTACCAAAAACCGTTAGAAGACGAGGATGTCCGCAGGAACGTCGAACGGAAAGCGGAACGTGAAAAACGGGAAGCACTGATGCAGGAGTGGAAACTTCAGCTCCGTGAACGCGCCGAGGTCAAAACATTTATTGACAGGATTCCGGAAGCAGAGCCCGAAGAATCCGAAGAAGAAACCGAAACCGAACCTGAAGAATAAAGGAACTTATGCCATCCACACTATAGGTAGGGTTTGCAACCCTACTCGGTCAATGTCCACTGCAGGCGGGGTTTGTAACCCCGCTATTGCGCTTATTCTGTAAGTCCCCACTGCAGGCGGGGTTTGTAACCCCGCCTATACAGGAGCATCACACAAATGGTTCACAAAAAAGGTATCTACCTCATCCTGATCGTCTTGTTCGTCGGCACCGGAATCTCAAACATCCATGCTCGCACTTTTGATAGGATCATCGCCTATGTCAACGACGACGTTATAACCAAACGCGAACTTGATGTATTGGTAAACCAACGCGCCATGGAACTCCAACAGGTCTATCGTTTCAGTCAACGCGAGGCAGTCAACGAAGCAGAACGACAACGCAGCGAACTCTTAGATAAACTTATCCGCCAAATGCTACTCTTGGAAGCAGCATTAACGCTAAAAGTTACCGTCAGTGATACTGAGATTGAACAGTACATCAAAGACTTTAAAGACAGATACCAAATTGAAACCGATGAAGAATTTGAGAAACAGTTGAACCAAGAAGGCATGACACTCGTCGCATTTCGTGAACAGTCCGAGCGCAATCTAAAAACCGAGAAACTTGTTATGGGAAGAATCGTTCCGAGATTGCAGATACGAGACGCAGAAATCCAAAAATTTTACGAAGAAAATCGAGATCAATTATCAACGAAAGTTGATAAAGTGAATCTACGACATATTTTCGTGGCATTTAAACCCAACGAAGCCGATCGTGATGCCGCTTATGAAAACGTCGCAAAAGCGCGGAACGAAATCGAAACGGGCAGCGCGAAATTTGAAACTGTGGCGCAGCGTTATGATACCTCCCAACAGGCTGGAGATCTGATAACGCTAACAACTGAAGAACTCAGCCAGTTTCCAGAGATATTCCAGAATTCATTAACGAATTTGGAAATAGACACCATCAGTGAACCGATTCTCGGAGATAAAGGACTCTACGTCTTTACTGTTGAAGAGCGAGCCGATGAAATAACCGAATTTCGGTACTTCATTGTTCCGCTAATAGCCAGTCCGGAGGCGATACAAGAGGCACGTGAACACGCCAACGAAATCTACACACAGTTAGAAGCTGGTGAAGATTTTAATAAACTGGCACTGACACACTCTGACGATCAGGAAACGCGTGAAAACGGAGGCTACCTCGGGGTACGATCCTTACCCGAACTCAACCCCAAAACGCGCGCAATCATAGAACCGATGGAAGACGGGGCACACAGCCAACCTTATGAAACAGAGATAGGGCTCCATATCTTCAAAGTTGATCAGCGGAATAGTCCAGAGCTCACCGAAATAGAGAAGGCTCAAATTACATCACTTCTCCGCCAACAGCGATTTCAGGAAGAGTGGGACGCATACACCAATAAATTACTTGAAAACGCCTATATTAAAATCACATTGAAAGAATAAAAAACCTGTGAAAAAGAGCGAATCCTATTTGCCTATCTATCATCGGCACCCATACGAGAACACAGTGTATCCCCACCAAAATAACCCTCTTACACGAACGCGTAAGTCACTGCTTGCGATTTCTGAGCCTGCACGCATAGTGGTTGCACTATTCGTGCTTATCTGTTTCCTCTGTCCACTGCAAACGGTTATCGCACAAGAGGCGGAACCGTCTGAACCACCCGCAACTGAAACGGCACCCACCGAACCGACAGATCAGACACAAGAGGCGGAACCGTCTGAACCGCCTGCGACTGAGGCGACACCCGACGAATCTACTGATCAGACACAAGAGACAGAATCCGATTCCGAACGGTTGAACCCCGAGACAGATACGCCGGAAGAGGGGATGGTCCTCGGTGATGGCGACGATATGTCTATTGTTGACAATTTCGTTCAGATACACGGCAATGCACTCATCAAATTTGAAGATGTCATCTTGCGAGCAGACCACGTCTGGGCTGACTTCGATGATAATCTGATGCGGGCATCCGGCAACGTCCATCTCATTGTCGGCGACGAAGAAACCTACTCCGATGAACTCATCTTTAACCTCGAAAACAAAAAAGGGATCGCACGAAACGGCTTTACATTCAGCGATCCGTGGTTCTTCGGCGGTAGTGAAATCTTTAAAATTGAAGACGACCGCTCCTACGTCCGAGGCGGAACCCTAACAACCTGCTCACTGAAACATCCACACTACTATTTCAGTGTCTCCGAAGTCATTGTCCGGATAAATCAGGAGATGATCGCCAAAAATATCGTCTTGCGTATCGGTGGGTTTCCACTCTTCTATTTTCCAGCGATTCGACGGGACCTCCGGAAAGGAAAAGTCGCGAAAATTATCGTTAAAATCGGAACGGATTCTTACCAAGGTCCCTACATTACTATTATCCAACCCATCGTTCGTAAACGCCGCTATGATGCCGCATTGCTTTACGATAGAAGTGCCAGACGTGGACAAGGCTACGGTTTTGAAGGAAAGTATCGATTCTTGGATACCAAATTCCAAGAAATTTATATTCCTGTTCCAGAAGACGCAACACCGAATCAGCGTACGAAACTGCAGGAAAAGGCACAAGAACTACAGGATCGGCTTGATGGTGAATATGACCATTATTGGTTAAAGCAAATTTTTATCGAATATAAAATCACTGATGAAGATGTCAACCGCGCCAAAGAGAGTGCCGATTCGATCCTCAAGGAACTCCAAGAAGAAAACGCTGATTTTGCACAACTCGCGCAGCGAGATTCCGACCACTCGGATACCCGATATGATGGCGGAGACCTCGGATTCCTCGCACGCGGTGAAACCGACGCAGACGGCAACCCTAAACTTGATCCCATTTTGGAGGAGGCAGCTTTCGCCCTACAAGAAGGTGAGATCAGCCCCATCGTCCGAACCGAATCCGCATTTCATATACTCAAAGCCGAGCAGGTTATTGACATCTACGGCGAACGCGAAATCCGTCTACGGCGAATCGATGTCGCTATTACAGCAAGTGGTGATACAAAAGACGCACTCCGTGTTATAGCTGACGATATGATCAAACGCGCACAAGAAGGTGAAACCTTTGAACAACTTGTAAATATCTCTTCAGAGGCAATAAAAGACCTTCCTGAGGACTTCGCGAATGTCGCACAACCGACGTTGTCCGAAATCAATGAAGGCAAAGGCTTACCACTAAATGAGATGGAATCCTCTTGGCAGTCCTCTGTTAGACGCTTAGAGAAACCCGGAGACATCACCGAACGCAGACCCATCACGATGCCTGAAGGACTTTACATCTTCCAACTCATCAGAAAAGATGAGACACCCTCTTTTGAAGAAATTGCGGAGCAATTTGAAGCAGAATGGGAGACATTTTACGAGAGTGTAATGAACCCAGCACCGGAAGATGCCGAAACAGAAGCAGATACCGACGCGGATGCTGAAGGGACAACACAAGATACGCAAATAGAAGAAACCGAGACCGTACCTGAAGTAGAAGCACCTACCGAAGAACCCGATACACCTATTGAACAAGAACCGGCTCCTGCTGATGTTGAGGAGACACAGGACGCTGAACAACGTCAAACAGCGGATAGCGCACAGAACAACAGCGATTCAGCTCAGAGCGAAGTATCTGAGGATGGCGTATTTGACGACGAAGACCCTGAAGCCGAAGAAAAATTGGAAATCTATAGAAAACACGGATTTCGTGCACGGTGGGAAGACCCGGCTCCAGTCGCATCAGAGGCAAATAGTCTATACGCAGGCGAGGTAAGCAGACGACCCATACGCACCCAAAAATCAATTCGCCTCATCAAAGTTGACAGAAAGCGCACCTTCAGAGGTGATCTCTACTTCTACGGCAAAGACCTCTATACCGCACAGCGGCAGACTGCTATCCGAACCGGGAACAACTATATAATGCGGTGGGCGCATACACACTCTATCTATACACCGTGGGATAACCGCCAAGCCGGAAGGAGACCTATCAGTTTCACTGGGAGAACCGAACTTCGAGCTGAGACTTACAAAGAAGAGTATCAGATTCCCAACGAAGCCACACTCAACTCTTTTCTCTTACTTACCTACGGAACAGGTTTATCGACTTATGACCTTGAAGACCGAGACGAGAACGGAAACCTGAAGTTTTCGAGGGAAACCATCGGGGACATCGCAAGCCGACTTGAAGTCCGACACGTCCATGATTTCACCGACGAAGGCACGAGATCGCTACAGAAATTGCCACGATTAACCGTGAACTTTTCGCGGATGCGCCTCAGTTCGCTCCCGCTTTTTGAGACGCTAAATGACGGGATGCTAACGGTTTCTGAGAAATTCCAAACGGACAAACCGTTCCTCTCAATGCTCGCATTTCCAACCCTCGAAAGTGCCAGTTTTGATCTTGATATAGAAATCGGGAACTTCTATAAAGACATCCTTCGTAACAACAAAGGCGATGAGGAGAGAAACGTCTCTCTAAAAACCATGGACCTCGGTTTTGATATCCGTAAACAGTCAACGCTCCTTATCACGCCGTTGCGAGAACTGCAACTTAACCTTAACCTCAACACAAATATGATTTGGCATGACCGAGACCAAAATCAGAACAAAAACATCTTTAGAGGCGTTTTCAGTTTCAACGGGTCTGCTTCAAATACGCTTTTTAGAATCTACGACGTTAGTTTTATACCCGGATTACGGAGATTGCGCCACGAAATGCAATCCACACTCCGATACGACTATCAACCCGCTGTTGATAGGGACGATAGCCTCTATCCTCTCGGTCCCAGCACGTACTTCTATGAACGGAAGCGGCTGAGTTACAACTTCAACACAGCAATTGAGATCAAAACGCGGCGGAGCCAATCACCGCACCGTGTCTTCTATCTCAACACACGCCTCTCTGCCGACTTCACGGAATTCGACCCGTTATATGAGCGCCAGTTTGAACCCATTGAAAGCGATTTCACACTCGTCCCGTTCCCAAGTCGAAACCTGAACATGACAATCCGAACCACGCACGACCCGAACCCGCATCCCGATGACGGAAAACAATTCAAGATGGTTGGATTCCGTTCTAACATCCGCTACACACGCAAGACGTGGAACGTCAGCATCGGAAACTCTTTTAGTAAACGGCACACTGCAAGACGCGCTTCGCGTTCTATTACCGCCACCGGACGCTACCGTGTCAACCAGAATCTGTCGTTCGATGCCAGTGTCATCTATTATCCGATTGACGGGCAGTTCTATCAGCAACGTTTAAGTATGACGCGGAACCTACACGATTGGAACCTCCGACTCTCTTGGAGCCGTATCGGTATCAAACGCGAGCCACCTTACGACAACGTCCGTCAAGACTTCACCTTCCAAGTGAACCTCATCCAAGAACCCGCAGTCTCAATGGGTATCGGCTATGACGCAACCACCGAAACCTGGGGTATCCGGACCGTGCCAGCAGGTGTACCGTATAACGCATTCGGTGCCGGCAACTCACTCGGCAGGTCTTACTTCTAATTCTCAGGACTTACGCATGCCGCTCTTTTGTAGCACAAACTGTTAGTTTGTGTTCCCAGAACGCTGTGTTTTCTGAAAAATCTCATCTAACAGAACAGACTGTGGTCAAAATTGCGTAAGTCCTGTTCTATTTCTGAACGTTTTACGGAACTCAACGAGGAATTATCAGTCCTGAATGCTGAGGCATATCAACTCAAGGAACGCATCCCTGAAAATGTTGCGAAAATTTTAGAGGATAGGGTATAATGTGAGAGAGATTCGCAGCGAGAATAGAAACGGCATATCTACCAATTCCTAAGCCCCGTAGGGTCGGAAACCTCTGTATCGTCTTAAAATTGTCCAAACTATAGTACAACTTAAGGAAGCGTTTTTTAATGCTACTCAAGAATCGTGTTTGCATTGTAACCGGCGGGAGTTCAGGCATCGGACGCGGCATCGCGCTCGAATTCGCCCATGAAGGCGCGCATGTCGCCATCGTAGATAAACGGGAATCACCCCTCCGCGGCAAATATCACGAAACCGATGTCACAACGCCAACCGTCTCCGAAATCGAAAAACTCGGCACACAAGGTATCTTCCTCCAAACCGATGTCGCCGACAAAACACAAATCGCAAACGCAATCCAACAGACGGTTGAACACTTCGGCGGACTCGATATTCTCGTCAATAACGCCGGTATCCACATCCCCGGCGGTTCACAAGAAATCTCAATCGCCGACTGGGATAGCGTTGTCGGTGTCAATCTCCGCGGTGTTTTCATGTCCACGAAACTCGCAATCCCGCATCTGAAACAGTCAAAATTTGGTCGGATTATCCAAATAGCCTCCGTCCATGCGTATGGTGGTGGTGCAGGACCCGCCTACGCACCAGCGAAAGCCGCCGTCGTCAATATGGTACGAGACACCGCGTTAGAAATCGGACAATACGGCATAACCGTCAACGCCATCTGTCCCGGCTATATTGAGACCGCCATTCAGGACTACCTCACACCAGAACAGATAGACGAGGCACTCGAAAAGACCGCCTTACCGCGCTTCGGATTGCCGAGAGACATCGGACGCGCTTGCGTCTTTCTCGCCTCCGACGATGCCGAATGGATCACCGGTGCCTCCATCCTCGTTGACGGTGGATTCGCCGCAGGTATATAGAACAAATCAGTTATCCCACTTATGACCAACAAAACACACACTACAGCCGTTGTTCTGATCCCACGAGAAACCGTGCAGCCACCTATCCAAGCCATCCGTCGTGTTCATGACCGGAACTTCAGACGATGGATGCCCCACGTAACGCTCCTCTATCCATTCGCGGAACGTCAAGATTTCGCGGCGATTACGCCAGCACTCGCGAAAGCCGCACAACAGCTGTCCCCATTTTCCGTCCAACTTGCACGATTCGACGCATTCAAACACCGTAAATCGTGTACGATGTTCCTCGTTCCGGAACCCGAAACCGAAATCTTACGTCTCCACGACGCACTCCTGACCCATCTGCCCGACTACGACGACACAGCACGCTTTGCCGGTGGGTTTCATCCGCACCTCTCCGTCGGACAATTCCAGCACCGTTCCTTGCAGACCGAACAACAACGACTCCAAACCGGATGGCAGCCGATACAATGTGAACTGAAAACGATCAGTCTTATCTACCGCTCAGCTGAAACGGATGACCGATTCGTCGTCGCGGAACAATTCCCATTTCAGAACTATAGCGGAGGAAAACAGACATTATGAACACCAATCTCACCGACATCGAAAATAGGCTCTGGAGTGCTGCCGATGAACTCAGAGCCAACTCCTCTCTTCGAGGGTCAGAGTACTCAACACCTGTGCTTGGGCTTATCTTCTTACGATACGCGGATCATAAGTTTACACAAGTTAAACAAGAAATCGGTGGTGAAGCCTCTACAAGTAGGCGTAGGCTTACTGATCCAAGAACGCAATACCAAGCGCGTGGTGCATTTTACCTACCTGAAGAAGCACGTTTCGAGTACCTCTTGAATCTGCCTGAGAGCGAAAACATTGGACAAGCAATTAACAACGCTATGAAGGCAATAGAAGCAGAGAACTCTCAAGTTGATGGTGTTCTTCCAAAGACTTACAGTCGCCTTGAAAAGAGCACACTCTTTGAACTCCTCCGTATCATGGAACAGATTCCCATGGACATTGAGGGTGATGCTTTCGGGAAGGTTTATGAGTACTTCCTCGGCAATTTCGCTATGAAAGAGGGACAACGTGGTGGTGAGTTCTTTACCCCTACTTCCCTTGTTAAACTCATCGTTGAAATTATCCAACCCTTTCACGGACGCATCTTTGATCCGGCATGTGGTTCTGGCGGAATGTTCGTCCAGAGTGCAGAATTCATTCGCAACCATCAGAGGAATAACAATCAGGGAAGTATCAGTATTTACGGGGTTGAACGCGGTCGCGAGAATATTAGATTGTGCAAGATGAATCTCGCAATCCATGAACTTGAAGGTGATATCAAGCAAGCCAACAGTTACTATGAGGATCCGCACAACTGCTTCGGTAGGTTTGATTTTGTGATGGCAAATCCGCCTTTCAATGTCGATCGCGTAGACATGGAACGCATCAAAGACGATCCCCGATTTCCTTTCGGTATGCCTCGCGTTGACAACGCCAACTATATTTGGATTCAACTGTTTTACAGCGCGCTTTCCGAATCTGGGCGCGCAGGTTTTGTCATGGCGAACTCCGCCGCCGATGCCCGCGCCTCTGAACTCGACATCCGCAGCCAAATTATTGAATTCGGGGCAGTCGATGTCATCGTCAGCATCGCCTCAAATTTCTTTTATACTGTTACTTTACCCTGTACCCTTTGGTTTTTCGATAAGTCCAAACGGAACAGCGATAGACATGATAAAGTCTTGTTCATTGACGCACGCCATCTCTATCAGCAAGTGAGCCGCGCACATCGGGAGTTCACACCCTTACAACTTGAATTCCTCGCAAACGTCGTCAGACTTTATCGCGGAGAAGCACCAGAGAATCAACACGACAGCGCAGATTTCCTCGCCTCAAAATTCCCCGATACAGAATACATTGATGTTCCCGGGCTTTGCAAGATCGCTACGATTGCCGAGATTGAGGCACAAGGCTGGAGTCTGAACCCAGGACGCTATGTCGGGGTTGATGAACAGACAACCGATGACTTTGACTTCACCGAACGATTTACGCAACTCAACGAGGAATTAGCCATCCTAAATGCCGAAGCACATCAACTCGAAGAACGCATCGCTGAAAATGTTGCAAGGATTCTGGATGATACAGTATAATATTGCTAAACTTTGAACAGTTTTTTGTAGCATAGGCTGTTAGCCTGTGCCAGTGTGGGACGCAACTTCA
The DNA here is from genome assembly GCA_012270865.1 of Candidatus Poribacteria bacterium. Taxonomy (GTDB): domain Bacteria; phylum Poribacteria; class WGA-4E; order WGA-4E; family WGA-3G; genus WGA-3G. Next base: position 33,608 of record JAAXHL010000141.1, read on the forward strand.
CACGACGAACGGAATCTACTATAAAGCTCTATCATCGCGCGCTGGTCATCAGTGCAAAAGATATGGACAGAAAGAAACGAAGGATATATGCCCGAAGATAAAAAACGAGATCCAATGCCCCTTCCTGATGCAACACCAGAGGAGATCGGCGAATTTTGGGACACGCATGACCTTACCAATTATTGGGACGAAACCCACGAAGTGGAAATTCAGGTTAACCTTAAATCACGTCACAACCATAGGTGTCAATTTAAGAAGAAAAACCGCCTCGGCCCCCAGGCCCGGTAGGTTCGGTTTCCTAACCGAACCGGATTTTACACGGAAACCTCGAAAACATCAAAACCCTCTTCAGTCCCGTAAGGTTTATTTGCGTTGCGTAAGTCCTGTTATATTAAAAATCTGGCAATTCTCTGATGCATCTGCTATAATATCATAGAGAAAACAACCGGAAAAATAGGGCGATCACTTACCACCCAGCCCGAAAAACAGTGAATAAAAAGGATTTCATAATGTCTGATGAAACGAAATCGGAGTTACCTGCAACAACCGAAGATGAAGAAAATACGATCCTTGACGTTGTCACTGATCTTACGTTAGATTCAACTATCCCTGCCCCAATTAGACGAAACGCACTTAAGGCTTTTGACCGACTTTGCTCTGCTTTAATTGATGTGCCAGTTGGGGCTCTTGAACGGAGATCCGCTGAGAAGCGATCAGAGTCGGAAGCCCGTATTAGAATTAGGGAGGAGATTACTGCCCAAATTGTTCAACAAGTAAAGGTTGATCCAGAATATGCCTTGAAAGCGGGCCACAAGTTCGCAGAAAAAATAATTCGAGAGCAGCTCAATCTTGATAAGATATCTGCTATTGCCGCAAATGAACTTAAGAATAGCGAATCCAACAACCCAACAGATCCAGACACAAGTGAACCTAATAAAGAACAATCTACTGATTCAACAAATCAGGATATAAATAGTGGTGAGGAAAAGACGATTGATGACTATTGGCTTAACATTTTTGCGACAGAAGCTCGCCCAGTAAGCACCGAAGAAATGCAGCATCGTTTTGGTCGCGTTTTAGCAGGTGAAATTGAGAAACCGGAATCGTATTCAATAAAGGCTGTAAAACTTCTTGGTGAGCTCGATCAAAAGACCGCTGCTTTGTTCAAAAGACTCTGTTCGGCATGTGTCGTCTTTGGCTTTTTTAGAATTCCAAACAGCGAGCATATTATTGATGCAGGAGTCCTTTCTCTAGGAGGAAGTGCTGGATCCAATGCACTTAGCAAATATGGTTTGGGGTTTGGTCAACTTAATTTACTAAACGAGTACGATCTCATTATTTCAAACTACAACTCGTGGTTTAAGTGTAACTTGTATCTGCTCGGTGGAGGCAAACGAGCATTTTTACCATTTGAACACCAAGGAAAATACTGGAATTTATTGCCCTTATCAGAACAAGAGAATGATCTGGAGCTTAAGTTATCGGGGGTCGTACTTTCCCGTGTTGGTCGAGAATTATTCCGCATAGTCGATCAAGATCCTATGCCGGAATACACTGAAGATCTCAGGAAATTCTTTGCAGAGCAAAACCTAAATATGATCGAAGTTAATATTCCATAATTTAAAGGGAAACTTAGAGGATTTAATATGAGTTCGTGGCGGAACGTAACTATCAATGACTTGGGACAGATAATAACAGGTTCTACCCCACCTACAAAAAAAACAGAGTATTACGGCAATGAATATCCCTTTATCACTCCAACTGATATAGAAATAAATTCTCGTATTGTTCATACTGAACGATTCCTATCACAAAAAGGATATGAATACAATAAAAATCGCTTGCTCCCTCGCAATGCTGTTTGTGTCGTCTGCATTGCAAGCATCGGTAAAATTTGCATGACAACCGTTCCCAGCGTAACAAATCAGCAAATCAACAGCGTTGTCGTGGATCAACAAAAGCATGATCCCTACTTTGTTTATTACCTTCTCAGCACCAAGACAGATATGCTTCATAATGTTGCGGGAGGTGTTGCTACGCCTATAGTCAATAAATCTACATTTGCAAATCTTGGTGTGTGTGTTCCACCACTCTCAACCCAACGCAAAATCGCCGCTATCCTCAGCACCTACGACGACCTCATCGAAAACAACACCCGCCGCATCAAAATCCTTGAAGACATGGCACAAACACTCTACCGAGAATGGTTCGTCCACTTCCGATTTCCGGGACATGAGAACGTCCAGATGGTAGAATCACCGTTAGGACCGATACCGCAGGGGTGGAAAATTAAAAGACTTGATGAAGTTGCCCAATTACATAGAGGGAAATCTTATAGAAGCATCAACCTTGTTGAAGATGGAGAAGGTTTGCCATTTCTCAACCTGAAAAATATTAACCGGGAAGGTGGGTTTAGACCTGATGGTTTAAAATGGTATGATGGTAAATTCAAAGAAACCCAAGTTGCAGCTTCAAATGACATTATCATGGCACTTACAGATGTAACACAAGACCGAAAAGTTGTCGCTCGTTCTGCGCGTGTCCCCGATCTTGGATATGAAAAGTATGTATTTTCCATGGATTTACTTAAGGTTCAACCAAAAAAATCAATTCAATCAGATTTTTTGTATGCGTTGCTCAAATATTCAAGTTTTGCCCAAAAACTCAAAGAGTTTGCTAACGGTACGACTGTTTTACACCTAAGTCCCAGTCATGTACAAGCTTCCGAATTAACATTACCATCTGATGTCATCAGACACAGGTATGCAGAGATCACAAAATCAGTTCGCCAACAAAGCGATCTACTTCAAAATAGAAACGTCAATCTCCGCCAAACCCGTGACCTCCTCCTCCCAAAACTCATCTCCGGCGAGATTGATGTATCCGAACTTGATATTGATGAGGATATCAAAAGCAATTGACAGATACAACGCAACAGTGTATAATTACACCAAGGCAATTGAGAGAAAACTTTAACAACGAATCTAAACTTATCACGAACACAGGAGCCCAAAGTGAACGTTTCGGACCAAAAACTCGTTCTACCTAAACAATTTGATAACGTCACAAAACGCGGAATCCGTAGAGACCCTAAGGGTTTCGTTACGACGCTTCTCGGTATAGAAGCAGACGAGTTTGAAGTCATCGAAACCGAGCAACTCTCAATGAAGACGCACTTGGCTGATAGTTTTATACGCATCACCACAGGCAGTGAACAAGCCATTGTGCATTGTGAGTTTCAGACCCACGACAGTCGGAACGCACCGATGCCTTTCCGAATGGCAGGTTATATTGGTAGTGCTATAGAGTTTTACAGACTCCCAATCTATTCTCATGTCGTTTACTTGCATCCAAACGCTGGACGTACCGACCCCGGACTGTACGTCCAAGAGATACCAGGGTATAACATCGGCATCCAATACCGTGTTCTAAGACTCACTGAAATGGATGGGCAAACCTTTCTGCAAGCGAACCGCACTGGACTGCTCCCGTTTGCCGCTTTGATGAAACCACCGGATTCTCTAGAAGCACCGGAATGGATAGCGCATTGCGCGCGTACAATTGACACAAATACAGAAGACGAATCGCGAAAGAAAGAGGCACTCGCGGACTTAGCGATTCTTGGAGGATTGCTTTACGATTCTCAAACCATCCGCGAGGCAATATCGGAGGGCATCGTGCAAGAATCTTCTATAATCCAATACTTTACTGAGAAAGGCATCGAACAAGGCATCGAACAAGGCATCGAACAAGGCATCGAACAAGGCATCGAACAAGGCAAAAAACAGCATGCTGTTGAGGCGATACTTGCAGTGTTGGATGTCCGATTTCAGACCGATGTCGCAGAGAAGCTAAAGCCGTTTCTTAGAGCCGTTGACGATCTACAACGTCTGGATCAGTTACACAGGGTCGCCGCACGCGCATCAAACATTGATGAGTTTACGCAGGCACTCTTGAACCTTGAAAACTGAGTTACACCGAAGATTTAATCCGAATATAAAGGCGAAACCCATGTCCGAACAGAAATCGTTTTTAGAGAAAGTTCATATCAAAAACTTCCTGAGCTTGCGGAACGTTATACTTCCGTTCAAGCCTCTGACGGTTCTTGTCGGTCCTAATGCCAGTGGAAAATCGAATGTCTTGAACGCTTTAAGATTTTTCAAAAGGATGGTAATTGATAAAACACTTCCGCAAGACAAACAAATTCAAGATTCCCTTTGGGCGGGTAAAGCAGGTTGTATCACCTTCCAATTAGGCACCAAAGTAGAAGGCACCCAAACTGAATATCGACTAGTTCTTAAAGCAGAGACTGATAGCCCCATTGATTTTGAGGAATTATCAATTAACGGTGTAAATGTCATCTCAATTAAAGATGGACAGGGCAAGATTTGGAATGAAAATGGTAAGAACGGGAGAGAATATAAATCCAAGGAACTCGCTTTAGTGTCCGATGCCTATAGTGAAAAGGATATACCTATTACAAATGTCTTAACGACTTTTATTAATGATTGGAATTTTTACGATTTCCAACCAGGGTTTACACTAGACGATCTTGTGGAGTCGAAGCAATTTGAACGGTTTGATGATGAAAGTTCGGAATTGCTACAGATACTCTCCTTATCAGAAACCATGGCAACTGCCCTCAATGCTGTATTTCGATTGACTTTACACGAAGTCCTTTCATCTTGGCATGAAAATGATCAAGAACTTTTCCACAATGTTAATGCGTCTCTCAGAGCGTGCACAAACATTGGTATAGCATGGCTCTCAATTAACGGGAATGAGCAACTATGTCTTTTAGAAGGATACCAAAAACCAATACCTTTAGAGAGGGCATCTAGCGGCACCTTGCGTCTCATAGCGTATTACATTTTGCTCAACGACCCTGAATTGCCTCCGTTTGTTGCGATTGAAGAACCAGAGCGAAATCTTCACCCCGGAGCACTCAGGAATATTGCAAGTGTTCTTGAACAACTTGCTGAACGAACGCAGGTTATTATCACAACCCATAGTTCGCAACTTCTTGATGCTTTTAATCCTCAAAGCTTATCGGATACTCTGGGTGTTTTACTTTTACGCAACTGCTCAGGACTCGGTACAGAAGTCATTAACCTTGAGGATGTTCGCGGTAAACGGGCAGCGCTGGATGGTTGGATCGCAGATTTCGGAATTGGTAATGCCATTTTTGATACTGAACTTCTACAAGATCTTATGGAGGAACCAGTATGATGAATGTAAGAGTTTGGAACTTAGAATCCGACCATGATACTAAAGCAGCTGAATTTTTGGAAAATGAACTTTTGGGTTTTAGGGAGTTGGGTGATCTCGCTATCAGGACAACAGGAAGAAGTGCCCTCCGTAAATGCCACAAAAAAGGCACGCCTTTAAAGGAAAGCCTAAGAAGAGCGATACAGTATTTTCTTGCACAAGATGATTATATCATTTTCATTATTGATTCTGATCAGCAAGAATCGAGTCCTCTTATGGATCAACTTAAGGGCATCGTCAAAGATTGTGATTTTTCTGACAGGGTATTTTTCGCATCGGAGATCCAAGAGGAGAAATTGTCTATACCAGCACAATGGCAGGACATCGTTTCGGATTTCCGTGTTGAAGTTGAAAGTGAACGCAAACAATTTCGAGATAAATGGGATAGTACCATATCACATTTTCACGAGGCCTTCGCTGACATACCAGAGGAAGAGGTGATACGTGATTTTGAAGAAGCATTAGCGGAGGTAAGGCGTGAACGAGCATGAACAGCGATGGCGCATTTACCGGGCAACATTTGACACCAATATTTTTGTACGCACAGTTATTCGGAAAGATAATCTCCCTAATCATTTGCTCTCGCTTTGGCGTGAAGGACGATTCATCCTGATTTTAGCGCAACCTATTATTGATGAAGTTGAGAAAGTCTTATCACGCCGTAAGCTGCGCCTAAAGTATCAGTATACACTCAACGAAGTCAGAGATCTGGTGGAACTTCTGCAACAAACAAGCATCGTTGAAGTTAACACTTCTTTTGAGTTATGCCCTCGGGATTCTACAGACAATATTTTTGTTGATTGCGCGATATTAGGACGCGTCCAATTTTTAGTATCAACTGACAATGACCTCATAGATAATGCCGAACTTAAACAAAGCCTATTTGAATTTGGTGTTGCGGTTACTGACCCACCAAATTTCTTGCAGGAAATCCAACAAGAGTAAATCGAAATGATTCAAATTTCTGAACCGATAACGCTTGAAAAACTACTACCGTTGATACAAAAGCTGTCCGAAGTCGAACGTGAACAACTGCGTAAAATCCTTGAAAAGGAATCACAGTTGGATGCCGCGATTTCGCTATATCAAGAGGGTGAGGTAACACTCGGCAGAGCTGCTGAGTTAGCTGGCATCCACCGTTTTGAATTTGAAGAGGCTTTGGCAGCAAGGGGTATATGGAAAATCGTTGAAGTTGATTCAGCAGAAGCATCGAAAGCGCGGATTTCCGCCATCAAACGCCTTCACAAATCTAATCCGAACAAATGAACCCATACAGCGAAGACCAACTTATCGAACAACCCGCAATTGGCCTACTTAAAGAAATCGGATGGGAGACGCTGAACTGTTTCAGCGAATTTGAACAGACGGAAAAGAGTCCGCTCGGTAGACAGACCAGATCCGAAGTCGTCCTAACTGCCCGACTGAAATTCGCGCTAAAACGCTTCAATCCTACCGCAACCGATGATGCTATTGCCAAAGCAGTCGAGGAACTCACCCAATCCCGCGCAGTCATGAATCCTATCGAAGCCAACCGAGAGATTTATACCCTCCTGAAAGACGGCGTGAAGGTTACTCTTAGCGAATCAGACAGCGAAGACGAGACAGTTGAAGTGCTGCAAGTCATCGACTGGGAACACCCAGAGAACAACGATTTTTTTGCCGCATCCCAATTCTGGATCACCGGTGAGATGTACACAAAACGTCCCGATATAGTATGTTTCGTCAACGGAATTCCGTTAATCCTGATGGAGTTCAAACGAATTGATGTTCACCTTTACGCTGCCTATAACGACAATCTCCGAGACTATAAAGACACCATTCCACACCTTTTTTGGTATAACGCCTTCATTTTTCTCTCTAACGGCACGGAAAGTAAGGTCGGGAGCTTCACTGCTGATTGGGAACACTTCGCCGAATGGAAACGCGTTCACAGTGAAGACGAGCCGCCTCAAGCCTCCTTAAAGACAATCCTGCACGCACTTTGCACACCGGAACGATTGCTCGATGTCGTCGAAAACTTTATCTTATTCATGGAAGTACAAGGTGGATTAATCAAGATTCTCGCAAAAAACCATCAATACCTCGGTGTCAACAACACGATCCAATCCCTGAAACGGATTGAAGATAACCACGGCAAACTTGGTGTTTTTTGGCATACACAGGGCAGCGGGAAAAGCATCTCAATGCTCTTTTTTGCCCAGAAAGTGCTTAGAAAAGTGCAAGGAAACTGGACATTTGTTGTCGTAACCGATCGCAAGGAATTGGATAACCAAACCTACAAGACCTTCGTCAGTACAAGCGGTGTCCTGACACAGCAAGAGGTGCATGCAGAAGATATAAAACATCTCCGCCAACTCCTCAGCGAGGATCATCGCTATATCTTCACGCTTATCCATAAGTTTCAGACGCAAGGTGGCGAGCGGCATCCTATACTCTCAGAGCGGTCAGATATTGTCGTTATCACAGATGAAGCGCATCGGAGTCAATACGACACACTCGCCTTGAACATGCGTACCGCGCTCCCCAACGCCGCATTCATCGCATTTACGGGTACACCTCTCATGGTTGGCGAAGAAAAGACAAAATCGGTCTTTGGGGATTACGTGAGTATCTATAACTTCAACCAATCTATTGTAGATCGCGCGACCGTACCACTCTACTACGAGAACCGCGTGCCTACGCTACAATTGATAAATGAGGACTTCAACGAAGACATCGAACAGGTCCTTGAGGATGCCGAACTGGATGAGGCACAAGAGGTAAGGCTTGAACGCGAGTTTGCCACAGAATATCATATTATCACAAGAGATGAGCGATTGGAAACTATCGCCGAAGATATTGTCTCCCACTTTATAGGTAGAGGCTATCAGGGGAAAGCCATGGTCATCTCAATTGACAAAGCGACTACTGTCAAGATGTTCGATAAAGTACAGAAATATTGGAAGCAGTACATTGAGCAGCTAAAATCGGAACGAACCACACAGACCGGTAACGATCGGATATTCTTAGAGGAAAGGATCTGTTACATGGAAGAAACCGATATGGCAGTCGTGGTTTCTCCAGGACAAAATGAAATCGACGAACTCAGGCAAAAAGGTGTAGACATCACACCGCACCGCACCCGTATGAACACGGAGGATTTAGACACCAAATTCAAAGACCCCGATGACCCCTTCCGAATTGTCTTTGTGTGTGCGATGTGGATAACCGGTTTCGATGTCCCTTCCTGTTCCACGATCTACCTCGACAAACCGCAGCGAAACCACACTTTGATGCAAACCATTGCCAGAGCCAACCGTGTCTACGGTGATAAAAATAACGGCTTAATTGTTGACTATATTGGGGTTTTCCGTGACCTTGAAAAAGCACTGGCGATTTATGCTACAGGCGCGGACCTGGAAGGAAACCAGAAACCGATTGCTGATAAATCAGAACTGATTGAAAAACTCCGAGCGGCGATCGCCGAAATCACCGAATTCTGCTGCGGTCTCGGCATTGACTTAGATGAAGCCCAAACGGACGACGCATTCCAAAATATCGCCCAAATCAATGACGCAATGGAACGCATCCTGATTAACGATGAAACAAAAAAACGCTATCTACAACTCGCAACGAACGTCACCAAACTATACAAAGCGATTCTACCCGATCCCGATGCCCATGAATTTACCAGAATCTGTCAACTCATCTATATCATCGCGAAGAAAATCAGAAATTTGACACCACCGGCTGACATCTCCGATGTCATGACAGAAGTTGAAGAAGTACTGGATCGGTCCATCGCACCTGAAGGCTATCTCATCGAGATACCGGCTGATGGCTACAATACGGAGCAGATAGACCTAAGTCAAATTGATTTTGAGCAGTTAAGCGAGCGATTCAATACGGAGCACAAACGTGTCGAGGCGGAGAAACTCAGAGGCGCAATCAACAGCAAACTCACCGCAATGATTCGTCTCAACAGAAGTCGTATGGATTATCAGGAGAAATTTGAGCAGATGATCGCAGAATATAACGCGGGTACGATTGGTGTTGAAGATTATTTTCAGGGACTTTTTGATTTCGTTAATGATCTCAATGTAGAAGACCAACGCGCCATTGCTGAGGAGCTTTCTGAAGAAGAATTGGCGGTTTTTGATCTTCTAACGCAACGCGAGCCTCATTTAACGGCCCCAGAACGGGATGAAGTAAAAGCTGCTGTGAAGGAAATGCTTGAGACACTCAAACGTGAAAAATTGGGACTGGATTGGCGGAAACATGCACAAACACGCGCACAAGTCAGACTTACAGTTGCAAATATACTTGATGATGAACTGCCCGAACCTTACACGCCGGAACTGTTTAATCAGAAAACCGAGGCGGTATATCAGCACATCTACGATTCTTACTACGGTGAAGGGCAAAGCATTTATATCCAAAATTAAGTAAGGCGCGGTTTCAAACCGCGCCTACATTTATGGAAATTCTTTCGCTATTACCCGATCTCGTTTATTTCGATCCGACGATCATCGAGAGACCAATTCGGACGTGGTAAATCACCGAACAACGGACGGAAATATCCGACACCCGCCGGAGAGATCTGATACCGCTCAGCATCGTAGAACCGCAGGTCGAGACTCCTTCGGATCACGTGACCGGTCATGTCCCGCTTCAGTACCTGCTCTAACGGCAACAGCGTCGGTTCAATACCTGTAGGTGTCCGCGTAATCGTCGCGACACCGTTGAACATACCGTCTGAGAGTGCCTGAACGGCGAGCGCACCCGCTTTGATCGCCGTATCTCTATCCATAGGTATCGGACTCCCACAACGTTGAAGATACCCAAGAATCAACGCACGGAACGCCGAACTCGAAATCTCAGGAAGCCGCTTCTTCATCGCTTCAACGATAATCTCTGAGCAGCCGCCCGGCTTCGTATGTCCGAAAGCATCGAGTTCCGCTTCTGATGTAATCATCAATTCACCGTCTGCATTCCGAATCCCTTCAGACACAACAACGATTACATTGCCCTGTTCAGAATGTTTCGCGCGGATCGCTTCTGCAAGTTTATCCGGTTGATATGGTATCTCTGGCACAACGATAAGGTCAGCTTGTCCATAAGCAGCAGACAGCGTCAGCCAACCGGCATCCCTTCCCATCGCCTCAACGATAATGACACGATCATGTGAATATGTTGTCGTCCGTAGATCTCGGACAGCATTGATAACGCTATTCGCAGATGACGGGAAACCGGGACAGAAATAGTTCACCATTTTAGAGTAGTCAACGGCATCGCCTTCCGGTGGATTGACACCGACATCGTTATCAATGGTTTTCGTCACGAATGTGGTTGTAAATTGATCAGACAATGCGGTGCCAACCGTTAAGGTATCATCTCCCCCAATCGGAATGAGACCACTAATGTCAAGTTTTTTAAGATTATCTACTGCTTCATCTAACTTATTATCTTTAATCAGGTTCGTGCGTGAACTCTTTAGAAGCGTTCCTCCTCTATTTTCATCAATCAGGTCGGGTGTCAGCGTAAAGTAGCGTCCACCTTTCAGTACCCCGCGCCAGCCTTCCATAAATCCGACCAGTTCAAAACCGAGTTCTTCAGCTTTCAATGCGATGCCTTTCAGGGTAGCGTTGAGCGCGCTCGTATCGCCGCCCCCTGTTAAAACACCAATCTTTTTTTTCATATAAAACTCCTTTATGATATAAGATAATACCTACTTAACGACTTCAAGCAGGACCGGCTTATCCAAAGCAAGTGCCTTTTCAAACATCGGTTTGAAATCATTTGGATCCTCAACACGTAATCCGACTGCACCAAACGACTCAGCGAATTGCACAAAATCTGGGTTCACCAACTCGACCCCGATACGTTTACCGAACCGTCGCAGCTGCCCACGCTCAATTGAAGTGTACTGATTGTCATTCATCACAAGCGTCACGATAGGTAGGTCATACATCACCGCAGTCGCGAGATCCGGACACGTCATTAAGAAACCACCATCACCGCTCAGCGCGACGACTTTCCGCTCTGGATAAGCCACCTGTGCACCGATAGCACCCGTCAATCCGATTCCCATTGCCACAGAGACACCAGAGAAGATATAAGTACCCGGATGATAACAAGGGAAATGTGGTAGTGCACCATAGCCGGTGATGTTAACGTCAACAGACAAGATAGCATCGCGAGGCATTACATCGCGCATCTCTTTGAGGATCCGAGGACGTTCAATCGCCGTCCATTGGCGACGCAATTCTTTTAAACCTTCACCCCAACCACCGATCTGTTTCTCGTCACGGAGCGCAGCATTCAACTGACGTAAAACCAATTTCGGATTCGCACCGATACCAACAGTCGCCGGATACTCCTTATGGATTTCGTCTGGATCGGCTTCAATATGTAACAGCGGTTGCGGAATCTTGAGGCTCCAGTTGCCGGTATCGCGGTAATTGAATCGGGTACCAACAGCAACGATGAGGTCAGCTGCATTCATCGCCGCTTGCGCGACACCGTCCCGAAAGATACCGATGGAATATGGTGAGTCTTCTGGAACCGAACCTTTCCCGAAACCTGTCATCACGATGGGCGCGTCAAGCAGCTGCGCGAATTCAAGTATTTCCGCAGTCGCACGCGTATGGTTAATACCACCGCCCGCAATAACCAGCGGACGCTCCGCTTTACCGAGCAGCTCCAGCGCAGCATCAACATCCTGGGGAGCCGCGGTTGTCTGGATACCGTTATTCAGCGAGGGGATAGGCAGGTCGGCTTCTGCATCGAGCGCATCTTTCGCAAGTTCAATCAGCACAGGTCCAGGTCTACCTGAACGCAGCGCGCTAAAACTTCTATTGATCGCACCCGGAATCTGATCAACGCGATGCACGATCTCAAGATGTTTCGTCATCGGCGTGAAGGCAGCTCGCTGGTCCAATCCGTGGAAACTTTTCTTTGGATCCCGTGTTGCCAAATAAGACGGATTCTGACCCGTAATCCAAAGCACCGCGGACGATGCTGTATTCGCTTCACCGATACCGATAGAGGCGTTGTTTGAACCCGGACCCGGCACAGTCATACAGACACCGACATCACCTGTCGCGCGCGCATAACCATCCGCCATAAACGCAGCACCGCCTTCATGACGTGTCACATAGTGCTGGATACTGTCTTGGTTGTTGTATAACGCTTCGTAAACTGTATCTAAATGATTGCCCGGCAAACCGAAAATGTCTTTAATACCTTGCACTTTTAAGCATTCAACAAAAATATCGCCACCAGTCATAGTTGCTCCTTTCTTATAGTCTCGTACCTACTCAGTCTGTGCGGCTGAGTCAAGTGCCTTCGCCTTCTGAAAGTCAGCCTCCGCTGCTTCCTGTTGGCATAGTTTCTCTTTCACATACCCGCGGTTCCGATGCGCCTTGACATGCTTCGGATTTAACTCGATAGCTTTATCCAAGTCTGCAATTGCTGCTTGATAGTGACGCTCCGCTTCCTGTGAATCTCCGCAAGCAGACACCGCCTGACCTAAGCGGTACTTCGCAAGCCCACGATTGTTGTAAGCGGCAGTATACTTCGGGTTTAGGCGGATAGCTTCCGTACAATCGGCAATTGCCCCGTGCAAGTGATATTTCGCTTCTTCTGGATTCTCCCGTCGTAACTCACATCGCCCTAGGCCATTCTGCGAAATTGCCCGATTGCTGTAGACGGGAGCGTATTCCGAGTTTAACCGGATAGCCTTATCAAAACTGACCATTGCGGCTTCGTAAGCGCGTCTGTGATTTTTTCCGCGTCCTTCTTCATAGTAATTCTTTGCCAAATCTCCGTTTTTCAGCGTTGCCTCTTCAAAGTCGGCTTTTGCGGCATCCTTTTCGCCGAGTGCTTCCTTAGCAAGCCCGCGATCGAGGTAGTCCATTGCTGTCTCCGGATTGAGTCGGATCGCAGCATCGAAATCTGCGATTGCATTGTCATAGTCACCAAGGGCAGCTCTCGCAGCCCCACGCGTATGGTAGGCAGCACTGCTATCCTCATCTGCTGTGGCTAACGCAATAGCAATATCACTGTCAGCGACCGCGCTTCGATAGTACCATTCGGCTTCTCCGGTGTTCTTTCGTTCAGTTGCAATTTGCCCGAGGAGATATTTCGTCCATCCGCGGGCATTATAAGCTAAGGCAAACTTTGGTTCCCAAGCAATGAGGTGCGTAAGGTCGGCGATCGCGGCGTGATAGTGCTTCCAGGCTTCTACTATATCCCCGGCTTCTACTTTCAAGTTGCCATTTTGCATCTTTGCATCTGCGCGGGCGTAAACTTCCTTCGGGTTGTCTAACCATCGCAAAGGGATCAGACATAGCCGTGCTAACATTTGACTCCTGAAAAAACGAAGATCTGGCTCAAAATAATTCGTTGACATGAGTCGGTAAGCCTTAACCCGGTCCATAAGGAATGTTATAAAGTCAAGCGAGCTAATCTGCTTATAGCTTCCCTTAGCATTCAGCATTATCAATTTAAATTGCGTTTCGCCACGGGCTTTGTAGGCATCAGGTATATCCGGGTTAAGATTGATAGCCTCATTATAGGCGGCAAGAGCACCTTCAAAGTCTTCGCCTGCTTGATACGCCCTGCCCCTTTTATATTCGAGATAGGCACGGATTCGCGGGCGATTTTGCCATTCCGCTAAAGGCTGAGCTTCTGTCCGTTCCGCCGCTGTGAGCAACGCTTCAAGCGCGCTCGCAGGCGCAGCGTACCCCTTATTCCCACTGGGTTTGGCAGTACCCCGCGAAAGTACGGCTATGACTTCTCCTTCGTTGTTCAGCACTGGGCACCCACTCCACCCCGGACCCCCAGCAGGTATGTGTAACCGAAACCATTTACCCTTTTTCTCGATACTTCGTACAGTAGCCGCTGCGGTGTTTTCTTTGTCCCCATCATAGCCGATGGCAAAAATGCGCGCTCTTTTTTCCACAGTCCCGCTGTTGCCCAGCTGGAAAGGAATCTTTTCTTCCGAAACTTTCAGAATAGCGAGATCGTTCTTTTCATCAAACGCTATGATGCCTTCAATTGTGTACGCGGCTTCTGTGTCAACATGCTTCGCAGTAATACTCATAGCTCCTTCTAAGACGTGAAAACTTGTCGCAATTTGATTGCGTTCTATAAAGAAACCGCTACAAGTACTAACGTTAACTTCGTATTTGTTGCTGCCGATATACTTCCCAAATTTCTCTACCTCCAAAATCGCCATGGTACCTTGGATATTTTTTGGAATTGTTTGGGCATGCTTCTGACGTGAGTTCTCTTTTTCCGATGTCATTAAGCACTTGTCCTTTGTAAAGTCTACGGTTTCAGCCGAGTATTTCCTGATCTAACACGACAAAAAGTCTTGCCTGCCTCGGCGCAAATGTACAGTTCAGATATGACTTGCCATCAGCGAACCAAAAATCTATGTTCTCTGTCGTCTCCTTAAACAGATGCCATTCTACGATACGTCTTATCTTCTTCTCGGACAGTTCAATCAAAGTATCAATCGGTTCACTGCTTGTGTTGAAAAAATAGAAAATTTCGGATGCTTCCGATTCCCTATGAAGCACTTGAACGGTGTCTGTCTCTGTATTATCAGGTCTCACATACACCGATACGCTACGGGTCACCCACTTTCGGAGACATTTTGCGAGTTTTACGGACTTCTCGTCGGGCGTACCCCGCAGAATAGTGACACGCCGTCCGTAGATGAGTTGCTCAAGCGGATACGGTTCAAGTCCAATCCGCCCATTCAGTAGATAAGGGACAGGGTCATCTACGATCAATCTCCCTTTCGCTTTCGTAAATGCCTTCAGACATTGGACAGTCTCTTTTTGAAGTGATATACAACTCGGAACCAAGATAACACTATAGATCGTTGTCGTATCTGACCGGCTGTTCGGGAAAGAGACACCGCCGCGCGGGTTACCGACTTTTTTCGCTTCTGTAGTGCTTATAACCTCCGCAGAAGCGAGTTCCTGTTCCGAAACAATCCTGAAGTCGTACCCTAATTCCCACAAATTCTGACACAACCAACCCCACGCTTTTGTTACAGCGTTCCAAGATTTCTCATCAGGCTTCGTCCAAAGGCTTTGCGTCGGTGCTACTATCAGCATCGGTCTTTTCGGGTAGCCAGTTGACAACTGCCGTGTGACACCACTAAATACATCGTTTCGGTTCATCCATAAGTTGAAACCGAGACTCGCATCTTCAAAGTACCGCGACATCAGAACATCGTTGTTCTTTTTTCGATTGATACCAGCGACCTGTGTATTGCTACAGACCCATTTCGCGACAACGAACCGTTTCGGTGTGTCAATTTCAGTGACGTTCAAGATAGGAATGTCTACTTCTGAGAGCAAGGTTCCTAACTCAAATTCCAATGCCTTAGCACTCCCCGGTAGACTCAAAGCGAATTGAAGTCCCTCCTGACGACAAAAATCTTGCACACCGCGAAGGAAACAGGTCGCAAAGCGTGTTGTTAACACCTTCCAAAATGTGTTCCTGACTGCAGCCGAATTGTACGTTTCATAGAACACCAACGGCAGATACATTGTGTATGATTCTTCCGCTGCTTTGAGGGGCATAGAAATCCACGGAACTGATGACCTTTCAGCACCTAAAACACTCACTAAAGACAGGAACTTCGGGAGTTCACAAGTGAAACCGACAAGGCACTGTTTACCGTAGGTTCTTAAATAATCTATCAGCACACGCTCTACAAACTTAGAAACGCCGGAACGGTTAAGGAGATCGTCCGCCCTCGTTTCCGTTTGATAGAGATTAATCACCGTCCGCCCACGAAGCCGTTCTGCAATCCCGAGGTCCCCTGCCAAGCATTTTTGGATATAGTCGCTGATGTTATAGCACGGCGCATCGGCATGCGGTTCCGAAATTAAATAGTGTTGATTGTATTCTGTTGCGACCGACTGGAGGGAGTTTTGAAGCGACCTTTGGATCGTTGCTACCTTTTCCGTATCACTGAAGGACAAATCTAACGCATTCAACTGATAGCGCGTTTGCAATAAATCGGACGGCAGCGTGATCCATACACGCTTTAACCGTCGTAATTCCGCTTGATGTGCTGTTGACGTTTGCGTTCTATGCCACGACAGGACGCTCCCTGTGTAAAAAGGATCCGTCTGCACAACTATCAGCTCCCATCTAAAAAATTTGCAACTGTTAAATATTTTGTGTTATACTTTTAACGTTATTGAGGAAGTATATAGGTTCGTCAGGTGTTCTATCTTTCGCGTTACAGTTTAGCACACCCTGAGAATTCATGCAATAAAAGTTTTGTTGCATTTGTCCATACATAAGTCCTGAATAGGTTTTGTATGCCTCCGAATTATACCCAAAGGATCCGGTATGAAACTCCTTGAGAATATTATATCAGCATTTTCTGTCCTCCGTGCCAGCAAACTTCGGACAGTTCTCACCCTCTTAGGCATCACCATCGGAATTGCTGGTGTCATCGCGATGATGTCTTTCGGCGCAGGTGCTGAAAAACTTATCATGGCTGAATTTGAGAAGATCGGAGGTCCCAGTATGTTCGGCGTTTACCGACCCGGACATATCCGAAAAAATGGGCGGTGGCAGCGTAATACCAGCCCACATCACCTTGAGATGAAAGACCTCCGCGATGTTCTCGCAGAATGCCCCTCCGTTGAAGTTGCCACTGTCGAAGGCAGCTACTACATCAACCTCGGCATTAATGGAAAGTTCCAACCGACCTATCTCCGCGCAACCACAAATGAATACCAAGCCGTCCGCGAATGGCGCACAGAGTACGGCAGATTCCTCGCAGATACCGATATGGACTTTTGGACAAAAGTCTGTGTCATCGGTTCAAAAATTTGGAAAGAGCAGTTTAAAGGTGAAGACCCTATCGGTAAAGAGGTCATCATCAATAACTTTGGGAATAACAAACGGTTCACCGTTATCGGTATCATGGAGAGCCGCGGCGACGGATTAGAACGCGGCAGAAGCGATGACAATATGCTTTTCATTCCTATCACAACCGCCCAAAAACGGTTTTGGGGACACGATCACGTCGGGCATATCATGGTGCGCGCCAAAAGTCCGTTTCACGTCGATCAGGCTCTCAAAGAGGTAAAGACCATCATTATGCGCAATCACGGGGGCGACGATACCTTCTTCCGAACTTGGTCAGCAAAACAAGGCATCGCAAACGCGAAAAGAATGATCTTTATCATAGAGTCCGTTTTGGTCGTCATTGCATCTGTGTCCTTGATTGTTGCGGGTATCGGGATTCTCAATATCATGCTCGTCTCCGTAACAGAACGGATACCGGAGATCGGACTCCGGAAAGCAGTCGGCGCAAAGAGTTTTAACATCCGAATGCAGTTCCTCATAGAATCTGTTATTTTATGTCTAATGGGCAGTCTGCTCGGTATCGCTTTCGGGTCAGTCGTTGGAAAAGGCTTTGCTTGGGTCGTCGGCAAATTCCTTGAAGAAATGTCATGGCCCTCAGTGATTACGCCGGAAGCTGTGCTGATCTCTGTTGCTGCAGGTGCAGCCGTCGGTATCTTCTTCGGTTACTATCCCGCCAGCCAAGCCGCAAAAATGAGTCCCATTGATGCCATCCGCCATACATAATAAGGTAACCAACTATGCATATACTCGAAAATCTAATATCAGCGTTCTCTGTGCTTCGCGGAAGTAAACTCCGCACAACCCTCACGCTTTTAGGCATTACCATCGGGATTGCTGGTGTCATCGCGATGATGTCTTTCGGCGCAGGTGCCGAGAAACTTATGATGGCGGAATTCGAGAATATCGGCGGTCCCAGTATGTTCGGCGTTTACCGACCCGGGTATATTCGGAAAAACAACCGTTGGCAACGTAACACCAGTCCACATTATTTGGAGATGCGAGACCTTCACAACATTCTCGCGGACTGTCCATCTGTTGAAGTCGCCACCGTTGAAAGAAGTCATCCGATTAACTTTAAAGTTGAGGGACGGCACCGAGAGACCTATCTCCGCGCAACAACAAACGAATATCAAGCCGTCCGCAGATGGAAAACCGAATACGGAAGGTTTTTGGCAGATACCGATATGGATTTCTGGAATAAGGTTTGCGTTATCGGTTCAAAAGTCTGGAAAGAGCAATTTAAAGGGCAGGACCCAATTGGTAAGGAGGTCGGGATCAACAACAGGCGTTTTACCGTTATCGGTATCATGGAGAGCCGCGGCGATGGATTAGAACGCGGCAGAAGCGATGATAATATGATCTTTATCCCTATCACGACTGCCCAAACCCGTTTCGGCGGGCGAAATCGCGTCGGTGCTATTATGGCGCGTGCTAAAAGCATTGATTTGGTTGATCAAGCTCTCAAAGAAGTCAAAACCGTTATTTCACGCAACCACGGGGGAGATGACACCTTTTTCCGAACATGGAACGCCAAGAAAGGGATTGAAAGCGGAAAGCGAATGATCTTTATCATAGAGTCCGTTTTAGTCGTCATTGCGTCCGTCGCTTTGATCGTTGCGGGTATCGGGATTCTCAATATCATGCTCGTTTCGGTAACCGAACGGATACCGGAAATCGGACTCCGTAAAGCCGTCGGCGCCAAAAGCCTTGACATCCGAATACAGTTCCTGACAGAATCCGTCCTATTATGTCTCATCGGGAGTCTACTCGGCATCACGTTAGGTGCTGTAGTTGGGAAAGGTTTCGCGTGGATAGTGGGCAGATTCCTTGATGAAATGTCGTGGCCCGCTGTGATTACGCCAGAAGCCGTGCTGATCTCCGTCGCCGCAGGTGCAGCCGTCGGTATCTTCTTCGGTTATTACCCCGCCAGTCAAGCCGCAAAAATGAGCCCCATTGAGGCCATCCGCCATACATAGGACTTACGTCTGCTGCTCTTTTGTAGCACAAACTGTCAGTTTGTGGCAGAAGCACCCCATTGCAGGCGGGGTTTGGAACCCCGCCTTCTATAGATGTTTCGTTAAAGGAGGAAGGAAACTGATGCCTCATTCGCAAACAAACCCTGAATCTATTCAAGACATATCGGTACCCGACACGATGAGTCTGGAAGAATTTCTTGAAAACGACTTAGAAGGGTATGAATATGTAAAAGGAGAATTAGTCCCGATGCCTCCCACGTCAATGGAACACGGTGAGATAAGCAGCAACGTTAGCCTCCATTTAAGTTTGCATGTCTTTGAGCATCGGTTGGGACGTTTGTATACCGCAGGTACAACATTCCACTTAGGGGACCGAGTCGTGAAGCCAGATGTGGCATTTGTGTCAACGGAACGATTACCAGAAGATAGAAGTAAAGGGTCGCCTATCCCTCCAGACTTGGCGGTTGAGGTTGTCTCCCCATCAGATAAACACTACGATGTCACCGAAAAAGCACTCGCCTATTTGAGATCAGGCACACGCCTCGTTTGGGTGGTTGAACCCGTCGCGAAAACAGTAATGGTCTACCGATCCGAGACCGATTCTACTGTGCTGAACTATGAGGACACATTAACAGGCGAGGATGTCGTCGAAGGATTTACATGTCCAGTCGCGCAACTTTTTGAATAGATTAGGACTTACGCACGCTGCTCTTTTGTAGGATAGGCTTTTAGCCTGTG
>JAAXHL010000118.1 GCA_012270865.1 Candidatus Poribacteria bacterium
GTCAAGGGTTCATATTTAGACACTTGGCCCTCCTTGTATAACTAGTATTGTTAAAAGTATGTTAAACAAACACACACTTTTTGTCAAGGGATTAGATAAGGATCAAAATTCTCAAAAAGTGAGGAGATTCTCTACGCCGAAATCGAGTTTGACCAGATAATAAGGGCCAGGACCGTAATAGACTCCGCGGGACACTTTTCAAGACCCGACGTATTTCGCTTCGAGATAATGGAGTGACGTTGCTCGGCCGGTACTGCTATCCAACCCGAACCCCGAATCGCTATAACCGGTAACTCGCCATCGCAAAGCTGCTCTTGGCTCGCAACTCACTGTCCGCATTTGGTGTTGCACCAACGAGCACCCCGAACGAATTACGAATTAGCAAATGAAATCAGCGAATCGTAACTGCCGGCGTCGGCTTCACGCAGTGCGCCAATATAGCGTTTGCGGACGTTGTCAGGAGTAGCAAGTTCGGCTTTCCCGCCCCATGTGAGTTTTTCGCCGCCATACTTGGCAACTATCACATCGGCAAACAAGCGCGCGTGTCGGCCGTTGCCGTCTGGAAAAAGATGAAGTTTCACTAACCGGTGATGAAAGATAACAGCCAGTTCAGTAACGCTGTAGGTGCTGTGTTCCAGCCAACTAAGCGGCATCGTTCAGCAACTTGCGAAGTTCGGTCCGGATGTGGGGATAATCGACACCGATATTCTTGTTGGATTTTCGGTATTGCCCTGCCCATTTCCAGACGCGACCATACATGCGCTCATGAAGGTTCAGGATAAATTTCTCTGTGAAAATATCCCGTTTTGACGCCAAAACGGATTTCTGCATCACCCATCTTCGGGCTTCAATAATATCCTCCCGCTCGAAATGGTCTATATCTTCACGCGTTAATATGGTGGGAATGAGATGTCTCCTCTCTTCCTCGTCAAGCGGGGTCTGGCCTTCTATGTAATGGTACTGAATCATTTCAGTCCCACAGTCTGGTATCAGGGTTGCGCGCCAGCTCGTCGGCAATTTGGCCGGTTTTCTCCTGCTTATCGCCTACATATTGTGCTTCCAGCATCATGCTATGGTCCACAGGGCCGACAATATCTCCGGCCTTTCTAAGCGCCTGTCTGCGCACGATGTCTCGCAAGGAGCCCTCATTTGGAACAAGAGCATAAACAAGTCTGCAATCTAACGCCTCAGCCGCTTTGCGGAGCGACTTAAGCGTAATTGCATCACCGACCTCGTTTTTCTCCAAACGAGCGGCGG
>JAAXHL010000116.1 GCA_012270865.1 Candidatus Poribacteria bacterium
GTAAACTCAACATTGAACGACTACTACAGGAGGATCCATAATGTACAACAAGGCTGTTATTCTAACATGCGTTATCGGATGCTTATTTATGTTCGCGCTCTGTGGCTGCGGTTCTGATACCGAGGACCTATCCAACGAACCCGTTAACAACCTGCCAATGGTTCGTAGATTAACCGTTCCAGATGAATTCGTGCCGGGCGAAACAATCGAACTTCAAATTATGGCACACGATCCAGATGGGGACACGCTGAGTTACGAATGGCATGTCAGCGCAGGAACACTCGATTCTACGACAGGATCCACAGTCAAATGGACCGCACCTGCCGATACCCTATCGGTTACGATCACCGTCCGAGTCAATGATGGCCCCGATAGCGGTATCACGCGTTCCAGAACGGTGACCTATCTGGAGGAACGCCCTCCGGAGGTGATACAGGACAGTATCATCCCTGGAGAACGAGCCGCAGGGATTAACTTAGGCGACCCTTTTAAGACAGTCACAGAACTTTACGGGAAGCAAGACGACCCAATTGATCGGTCCGGGTTCTTCGCATATTGGGACAACAACATCGGTATCTCCGGTTTCGTTAATGATGACCACACCGTTAGAAGCCTATTTATACGGAAACCCAATAAAGCCAAAACACCTACCGGAATCGGTGTCGGAAACACCCTGGAACAGGTAGAGGATGAATTCGGACCCGCTGAAGAAATTGAAGACCGTAACACAAGCCATTGGTACTGGGCAAGAGGTATTCATTTTCGTTATGATGCCGACTTCAAAGTCGAATCAATCTACATCTTTGAACCTATAAAACGTCTACACGCAGCACCACAGCTAAATCCAGAGCAAATACAAAAAATCAAGGCAATGGATTTAGAACATAAACGGCGTTATAAAACGATTACAGACTCACAAGAATAGGACTTACGCACACTCCGTTGCAGGCGGGGTTTGCAACCCCGCCTGACGCACGTATTATGTAGAATTTCATGACAAAATGCGTAAGTCCTAAAGAAAACTGACAGCGACCCAACATAGCACCGAATAGAATCGGCTGCGGGAGAAAATCATGCCCATACACACATACATCCAAAACAACCGAGTAAAAACATCCGCACTTCCACGCTTGCTAACAAAACTGCTGCCAGCCTTCATTATCGGATGTCTCTGTTTCAACGGATGCACCGTCATGAAAGAAGCACAGCAACGCAGGGAAGCACGCCTAAAAAAACAGCGGGACGAGCAGTATCTAATGTTAACGCCTGCTAAAAGTGACGAAATTCAAATCGGAGACGGAGCACGAACTGCAGAAAGCTCCCACTACACAATCACTTTCGCTGAAGATTTAAAAGAAGATGAGAATTTTGATGAAATCTCAGAGCGGCGTGTCTATGCCGAAAGTGCTCTCGCCTATATGGAAAGTCTTTACAACGAAATGAATGCTGTTTTCGGGTTTCAACCTGAGCATAAAATTCATGTAACGCTCCATAAAATTTATAGGGGAACAACAAGCGTCGCTACCACTACCACGCAATACAGTTATCGGAGCCAGGGAAACACCACGCTGAAACAGGTAACCGGCATCAAGATGGATTTTCCCATACCAATGTATGAAAAACCGACGACC
Organism: Candidatus Poribacteria bacterium; assembly: GCA_012270865.1. GTDB lineage: Bacteria > Poribacteria > WGA-4E > WGA-4E > WGA-3G > WGA-3G. Next base: position 1,632 of record JAAXHL010000116.1, read on the forward strand.
CGGGTCCATGAACTTACGCACGCTTTCACAAACATCTATTTCCTACCGACCTGGTTCAACGAAGGCATTGCCGTACTCATGGAAACCGAATGGGCGAAAGGCGGCTTGCACCCGAAATTTGACAGTCTTGAGGCGCATCTAAAGCGGAATATGGATGGTATCAATGACCTCGAAGATTGGGCATCCCACGGTGGGAGCTCAAGACTCACACAGTGGCGATATAGATACGCTTATACCATCGTTTCAGAACTTCGGAAAAGGTACGGACCCGATTTTTATATCAAGGTCTTCCGATTGATGGATGCTGACCAGCTCCACAACAAATTACCGAGCAAAATGTCAACCAGTTTCCTCGTCTATTATCTCAGCCAAGCCGCAGGAACCGACTTAGTACCGTTCTTTACGGAATACGCTTTTAAAGTCCAGAAACTAACAAAAGCACAGATTCTTGAGAATATCAACCAGATGAACCGATAGCACACCAAAAAAGGAGTTTAAAAATGATGTATCGAGTCACCCTGATCCTTTCACTTCTCTGTTGTTCTATCCTTATCACAGGATGCAGTGCCCTCTTTTCGGAACAGGAATGGAGTGAAAATTACGCTCTCTTGGAAGGCACACAAGCCACCAGCCCACAAATGATTGATGGCAGCCAGACCACAGTCGGTGAGACCTCCTTTCCGACAGGCTCGGAAATGTTCATAGGATCAAGTCCAGCCTCCGAAGTCGTTATCACGCTGCCAGAAAAGAAAATTATTCGACGAATCATCATTCACGCGAATAATTTAAAAACCTTTGATGTCTATGCGGATAAAGGAGGTATCCTTGCTGATTCAGATTGGCAGATGATCGCTGACGTGAAAAGCGTTAAAACCAACCCAATTAAAATTTCAGTTCTGGTACCGTTTCCGACAGACCGCATCCGGTTACGAGTGCTGAGCACCGAGGACGATGCCATGCTAAGACGACGGAACAGCGCACGATACGCAGGCAGAGTACGCGTACTTGGTGAAAATCAACGGGCACCCGGCAAAATCCGAGAAATTGAACTCTACGGCTACAAAACCGCCGAACAGGTAGCAGCCGAAGACGCTTCCGATAAGCGCGAGAAAGAACTTGATGATTTACTCAATTTAGAGTAGAATGCAAACACAGAGCGGAGACGGTTGTTGTCAACACCGTCTCTACCTCATAATACTATCACAGATCGGATATATTCCGTTCCAAACCACAAGGAGGCAATCATGCGTTTTATCCTATTAGTGATGGCTCTCTGTGTAGTCATCGGGCTGTCAGGGTGTATCCTCGCATCAAATCCATCACATAACTGGAGTAAGAATATCGCGATTGACGCAACGAGTGAGGATAACAAATTCCACGACAATAATATGTACTCGGTCGGAGAGACAGGACCCATTCTCGAAGATGAGAAGGATGAGGCATCACAACAGGAGTCTGACGACTACACTGAAGCAGTCCTCAAATGGCGGAATCCACAAAAGATTCAACAAGTCGTCGTGAAAGCCCAACCGGGACAGATGGAATTCTTTGCAGCACAGTATATGGATGAAGAGGGCGGATGGGTCACAATAAAAGAGGTCCGCGACAACATGCGTCCCACTTATCGGTTCACATTGAGAGAACCAATCATGACGACCAAGTTCCGTCTGAAAGTACCGCGGCGTTCAGATTCTCGACGCATAGGTGGACAGAAACGCTCTACACGCGGCGAAACCGGGGCACCGGGCGCAGGCGAATACAAAAAGATTCAAGAAATTGAACTCTATTACGCACTTCCACCTGAAGAAACAGCAGAAGCGGAAACAGCGGAACAGTAGGATTTTGTAGGACCCGTTTGTACCCCCACTGAAGACAATATGTTTATAGACATCATCCCATCGGTACATCGCGCAAGGTGGAACTATGCTCTCTAACGAGACGATCAGCCTAATTCATCTAAATATGATTCAAGGTGTTGGACTAAAAACCGTTCAAATCTTGCGTGATGTTTTCGGGAGTGCCGAGCGTGCACTTCAGGCAACACCTGATGAACTGAATAAAATAGATGGACTTACGCCTGCTATGCGTGATCTCTTGCAGCGTAAACCGGTCCACTATCCGATAGAACGTGAATTGGAATTAATAGAAAAATACGGTTGTCAGGTGCTCACGCTCTATGATGCCGAATATCCGTCACGCTTGAAAGAGATTGATACACCGCCGATTGTGTTATACATCAGAGGAGAACTGACATCGGGAGATTCACTGAGCCTCGCGCTCGTCGGTTCGCGGGACGCGAAGGATTACGGTCGGAAGGCGAGTTATCGGTTGAGTTATCAACTCGCGCAGCGTGGATTGACGGTTGTTAGTGGGTTAGCACGAGGGATTGATACCGCAGCACACAGGGGTGCGTTGGAGTCCGGTGGTAGAACAATCGCCGTCATGGGAAGCGGATTGAGTTTTATCTATCCGGCAACGAATACCGATCTCGCGGAAAAAATCACTGCATCCGGTGCACTCATTTCCGAATTTCCGATGGAGACCACGCCGAAACCGAACAATTTTCCACGGCGGAACCGTATCATTAGCGGATTGACTCTTGGAACGGTCGTCGTAGAAGCATCGAATCGCAGTGGTGCGCTCATTACCGCACGCCTCGCCGGTGAACAAGGGAGGGAAGTGTTCGCTGTACCCGGCGAGATATTTTCCGAACTTTCAACCGGCACCCACAAATTAATCAATAACGGTGCGAAACTTGTCAATACCGTCGATGATCTCCTCAACGAGTTACCGCGTCACGCCTTAAGCCAAATCGAGTCCACCGCATCCGCATCACAAATACCGGACGTAGAGACCGAACCCGCGCCACAAGTACCAACCGTTGAGAAGCGTGCCTCTCAACGCGCTTCCGCACAACCTTCCGAGATCGCGCCTCCACCAGATTTAACGCCGGATGAGAGGACCGTCTTTGATGCTATTGAAGACCCTTCATCACATATTGACACCATCGTGCGGACAACGCAACTCCCGATTGGTCAGGTCTCAAGTGTGCTGTTGATGTTGGAACTCAAAGGAGTCGTCCAACAACTGCCGGGGAAACAGTTTGCTAAGAGTGGTTAAAAGAAAGGAGATGTTGAATGGGAACGAACCTAACCTTTCAATATGACAGAGATGCGGATATTTTGTATGTAAACACTTGTGAACCGTACGCAGAGCAAGAAAGCGAAGAACTGCCTGACGAGATCATCGCGCGTTTCAACCCAGACACAGGCGACATTGAGAATCTTGAAGTCTTGTTCTTCTCTACGCGCTTATTGCGTGAAGAACTCTTTCATTTACCCATTTCCGCCCGTTTACAACTAAACGAAGAATCTTAAAGAGAAAGTACCGCACGGAAGAACTTGGCTAAAACCGAATCAAATATCTGCCCGAAACGTAGTGGAGGGCAGCGCGAAGGCCCATAATTTAAAAAATGAAAATACTCGGCATTGATACCTCATGTGATGAAACAGCCGCAGCGGTTGTTGCGAATGGCAAAGAAGTCCTTTCCAATATCGTCGCTTCACAGATTGAGGTGCACCAAGAATACGGCGGCGTTGTCCCGGAACTCGCATCGCGCAAACACATCGAAGCCATCAACTACATCGTCCATAAGGCATTGGCAGCAGCCGATGTCACATTCAAAGACTTGGAGGCGATAGCGGTAACCAATCGTCCCGGATTAATCGGTGCACTGCTCGTCGGTGTCGCAGCCGCAAAAAGCCTCGCCTATTGCCATAACCTTCCCTTGCTCGGCATTAATCACATTGAGGGACATATCTACGCCAATTACATGGTGCATGACGACCTAACATTTCCACACGTCTGTCTTACAGTTTCCGGGGGTCATACCTTACTCGTAGAAGTCCACGAAGGGTGGCGATATAAGGTCTTAGGCAGCACACAAGACGATGCCGCAGGTGAGGTCTACGATAAAGTCGCGAAGTATCTCGGACTCGGCTTTCCGGGAGGTAAAATCATTGACGATCTTGCACAGAAAGGAAACCCTTCAGCGATAGATTTTCCGAGACCGATGCGGAACAGTGGGGACTATCAGTTCAGTTTTAGCGGTATTAAAACCTCCGTCCGCTATTTTGTGGAGAAGGCACGACGCGCAGGCATACGCATTGAAAACGGACAAGTAAACGGTAAAAACACAGACTCGGACACGGTAACTGTCGAAGATATTGCCGCCAGTTTCCAAGCCGCTGTTGTGGATGTTCTCACTTACAAGTCAGTCGCTGCGGCGAAATCCACGGGTGCCAAGACAATAACATTGACGGGTGGGGTCGCCGCAAATAGCGCACTCCGTGCTACACTGAAAACTGCCGCCGCGGAGATCGGTGCTGAAGTCTACTATCCGCCAATGAACCTATGTACAGATAACGGCGCGATGATCGCTGGAATCGCCTACCAGAAATATCAGCAAGGACTCCGAGATGAACTCTCCCTGAATGCGACTCCCAACGGTGCTATTGAAGAAAAAAAGTAAATGGAGGGCGGATTTAAGAACGCAACTGATAATCGAGAGATGCGTTATTTAACCGCAAGGAAAAATTAAAAAAGCCGTAGAAACCTTGAAATCAGGCGGTATTATCGCCATCCCCACCGACACAGTCTACGGAATTGGAGCGGATCCTTTTAATCCAGACGCTGTCCAAAAACTCTACACGATAAAAGGACGACCAGACGGTAAACCGATTCCGCTTGTTCTGAGTTCGGTTTCCGATGTCCATCGCGTCGCCCAAAACCTACCCGACTACTTCTTTCACCTTACAGATCGGTTTTGGCCCGGTGGTTTGACGATCATCGTCGAAGCGAAGAACCTACTGCCTATCCTAACAGCCGGTGGAGATACCGTCGGCGTACGCATCCCAGACAACCCACTCCTCCTACAAATTCTTCAAACCTTTGGTGGACCCGCAGCGATAACGAGTGCGAACCTATCAGGCGAACCGCCAGCCACCTCGCCAGAAGAAATCGGTGAAGAACTCGCTTCCCGAATTGATCTGATCGTTGATGGGGGCAAGACCCCAGGACCTATCCCATCTACGGTGTACGACATCTCCGTCTCACCGCCGGTTATCAGACGACACGGCGTGATCTCAGAAGAGTCCCTCACGAAGGAGTTTAAGTGCTACAACAAGCTTTAAAGCAACTGCTGGAATTTTTAGCCTCTCCGACCGGCAATTGGGTCGCACTCGGCATCATCAGTTTCATCGTATTAGCGGTTATCTATCACAAAAAAAGCCGGATTCCCGGACTAACAGCAGAGGTGATTCCAGAAGATACATGGTTCATCAATCGCGACGATAACCACCGTCTCGCTATCGTTGTATCGTTACACCTGATAAACAAATCAAGCACGCCGATCCGGATTCGGAATTGCAAGTTGAGCGGTTATTCACCGAAGCCACCGCCTGAAAAACTGGTCTTAGAGGGACATGATACGAGTGTTGAACTTACCTATCCGAAGCATGATCTCTTCGCTGGTGCAGGTGGGCATCCCTCCGAACACACCTCAGAGTACGTTCTTAACCCTTACACAGAGCACCGGATGTGGGTTTTCTACCATTCCGGCATTGTTACGATGACAAACATGCTCCGTGCACCCATTGTAATTAGAGACATGAACCGGAAACGCAAATCTATCCAAGTCGCCGTGCCTCGCAATATGGAGCAGATCCAAATCTATCGCGAGGCAGCAACGCGCTGGTAATTTAAGCGAGTTCGGACATTCTAACCGTTCTGCCATCCGCTTCCGCAGACATATCGGCAGCGAATACGACACGATGCGTCTCAAACGCCGTATCGAAATCCGTCAACGGCATGGGTTCATTTCGTCCGATACTGTCTATAAACGCTTGGAACTGCGGTTCATACGGATGATCGCTAACATCACCGGAATCGATAAGCGAAGTCTCAAGGGTGCTCCACTTACTTTTGTCCATCCCTTTAATTTTCGCGGAATAGATGCGGTTATCAAGGAGGCTCCCTTCGCTTCCGACGAGGTGGATGTGGAAATAATAGGGTTGCAAACAATCGACACAAGAAGTGACTTTCCCGATCTTTCCACCGCCTTCAAACTTAAGGAGACTCACACTTGTCGTCTTATATTCGTAGGGTTGAAAAACAGCACCGGTGGACTGTGTATGATAACTGGTTACCTCTTCGACGTTTCCATCCATAAAGAAGAGCAATGCATCAAGCGCATGGCATCCTGCCGTGAGTAAAGTGCTACCGCCGAAGTCTTTTTTGATGTTCCACTCGTATTGTCCGTACCAAGGTCCGATACCGTGGTAATAGTCGACCTCAGCATAGTGGAGTTCACCGAGCAGTCCGTTGTCAATGACCGAACGGATCATCGAAAAATGCGCGCTATATCGGCACTCGAAGCAGACGCAAACTTTGACACCGTTACTTTTCACCGCGTCCCGAATCGCTTTTGCATCTTCGTAAGTGAGGCAGATCGGTTTCTCAATGATGAGATGTTTCCCAGCTTCCGCAGCGGCGATGGCTTGTTCCGCGTGAAAAGGGTGTGGCGTACAAATATCGATAATATGTACGTCCGGGTCAGCAAGCATTTTATCAAAATCTGTATAGGCTTTCAGCGGTGTGCCATAAGTCTCAGCCAGTACAGATTCGTCGTGTTCGCGGCGTGAGCAGATAGCCGTGACATCCGAACCTGTAACGGCTTTGAAGGCTTCAATGTGCGCCCCTGCAACCCAACCGAGTCCAACAATTCCAACGTTTAAATTATCCATTTCCCACTCCTTCAATAACTAATAACTGATAACTGACAACTATTATATCATACATACGGATTTTTGAGAGAAAAAACTGGTTGCTATAATTTTCGCTATATGGTACAATTAACTGCGTTTGATTGAGACGGATATGCTAAAGAACAAAAAACTGAGAATGCAGCAGCCCCATTAATGTTTTGACAAGCCCGCGAAAATATACTATAATATTCGCGAAGAATTGGAGAACGACGTTTTTCCGTGTAATGTGCGATATGTGCCGCAGCGGTATCTAACCACCGTTTCTGATCCTATCCTGTCTATCTCAACTTGCTATTACGGAGGCGATTCCGATGGAAACGAAAATGTCTGATGTCTTCCCCCCGAAATTTGCAAAAGAAGGGTTAACCTTCGACGATGTTTTGCTGATTCCGGCTGAATCGGATGTGCTGCCGGATCAAGTGGATACGGGCACGCAACTGACGCGGAACCTCCGGTTAAACATCCCTATCTGTAGCGCACCTATGGATACTGTCACCGAATCCGCCCTTGCCATTGCAATTGCCCGGGAAGGCGGCATCGGAATCATCCATTATAACTGCTCCATAGACGAGCAGGTATCTGAAGTTGACCGCGTGAAACGATCCGAGAGTGGTATGATTACGGCACCGATTACGCTGACAGCAGATAAAACCATACGTGATGCCTTAGGCGTAACAGAGCGTTACCACATCGGGGGCGTGCCTATTGTTACTGACGATGGGTATCTCGTCGGTTTAATTACCAATCGCGACCTGAAATATGAAGACAATCTGGAGCTCCCGGTAACTGAACGGATGACCCCGAAAGAGAAACTCATTACAGCATCCCCAGGAATTACACTCGATAAAGCCAAAGAAATACTACACAAATCTCGCAAAGAAAAACTGCCAATCGTGGACAAAGATTTTCGACTCTGTGGGTTGATTACAATTAAAGATATTGATAAAGTCCAAATGTTTCCACAAGCATGTAAAGACAGTGTTGGACGCTTACGGGTCGGTGCCGCTGTCCTGCCATCAACGCCTTTAGAAGATATCGACCGTTTGGTGGACGCAGGTGTCGACGTGATTGTATTAGATACGGCACACGGGCATTCTAAAAACGTTATCCGATCAGCGGAATACCTTAAATCCCACTTTCCAGATGTTGAACTTGTCGCGGGTAACGTGGTCACACCTGAAGCAACACGCAGCCTCATTGCAGCAGGTGCCGATGCGGTTAAGGTCGGCGTTGGCCCCGGTTCTATATGTACAACGCGCGTCGTCGCGGGTGTCAGTATCCCGCAAATCACAGCGATTTACGACTGCGCACAAGAAGCAGACAAAGCCGGTGTACCTATCATCGCTGATGGTGGTATCCGCTATTCTGGCGACATCGCAAAAGCGATTGGGGCAGGTGCGAGTTCCGTTATGATTGGAAGTCTGCTTGCAGGTACAGACGAAAGTCCCGGCGACACTGTCATCTATCAGGGCAGAACCTATAAAATCCATCGAGGGATGGGATCCATCGGGGCATTGCGGAAACGGAGTGCTCAGAACCTGTCTGATAGCACAGAAGATTTATCGAAACTCGTACCGCGTGGCATTGAAGGTCGTGTCCCACATAAAGGTAAATTGAGCAATTTCGTCTATCAATTAGTAGGCGGTATCCGTTCAGCGATGGGGTACTGCGGTACACCGGATATTAACGCCTTACGCACGAATAGCCAATTTGTCCGGATGTCGAGCAGCGGCTACCGAGAAAGCCACCCGCACGATATTGATATTACCGAAGAAGCACCGAATTATACCGTCGCCAAACTCGCTACATAGCGATTATTTCAACGTGCCTATTGTCGCACGTTCAACGCAACTGGCGATTCATACAAACGCAGAAAGGATGTGTCATTTTCATGAAACTTAACGAAGAAATGTCTTTTTGGGATAGACTCTATCTCCCAGCATTGATTAAAGGGATGTTGACCACCCTGAAGCATATCCCAAAAAAGAAGCTAACGTACCAGTACCCAGAGGATCCAAGAAGTGTGGATGAACGGAATGAACGGTACCGCGGCATCCACAAACTGACGACCACAGAAAAAGATGAAATTAAGTGCGTCGCATGTTTCCTATGCGCGACCGCCTGTCCCGCGGATTGTATCACGATTCAGGCGGCACCGGCACCGGAAGGCTGGCTCACCAAAGAAGGTTATCAACGCGAAAAGTATCCCGATGTCTTTGAAATCAATATGCTCCGATGCATCTTTTGTGGATACTGCATTGAGGCTTGTCCCGAAGACGCTATACGGATGACAGGTCTAACACTTCCGCAATACTTCCGTGAACGCCAAGAAGAGGGTGAAAGCCTCGGAAGTTCACGCAGCGATTTCATCTTTGACCGAGATATGCTCGTTGCTAACAATGATATCCCGCAAGAGGGACTCAGTGTTGAAGCAGAATAAGAATTGATGGCATTATACGCGCCTTTTCCGAATAAAAAGTACGGTATTATCTATGCAGATCCGCCGTGGGATTACAGGGGGCAACTCCAACATACAGGTGTTGGTGGTAAAGACAGTGGCGGCGCAATGCGACACTATTCGACGGTTCCCGTTTCAGAGATGGAGACGTGGGATATCGCCGCAATCAGTGAAGAGAACTGCCTGCTTTTTATGTGGACATCGTCCCCGCACCTGGATCAGGCGATCCGGCTCGGCAAGGCTTGGGGCTTTAAATGGGCAACCGTCGCTTTCGTTTGGGATAAACAACGCGTGAATCCCGGATCCTATACGATGAGCCAGTGTGAATTGTGCCTCGTTTTCAAACGCGGACGAATTCCACAACCCAGAGGTGCAAGAAACGTTAGGCAACTCGTTCAAACGAAACGAACACGCCATTCTGAAAAACCAGATGTGGTGCGCAAACGTATTGAGCAAATGTTTCCGCATCAGTCTAAAATTGAACTGTTCGCACGTAAACAGACAAACGGCTGGGATACATGGGGACTTGAAGTTCAATAGCCTGCCAAAATTTGACACATAGTTATTAAACTTGAGGTTAGCCAATAAGGCGGGAGCAACACTTTTATCTGTTTTCTTATTATTTCCGTTGATGCAAGCACGGTAGCGCATTCTGGTAAATGTTATATCAATTTTTTGCCGATTTTCATAACTATCAGAACTTATGCTATCTATCACTTATATACATCTACACAGAAAATGTTTGTCTTGTACCGTGCTGACTGTCAACTTAAAATTTTTCTAACGGACTGGCTACAACGGTCTCATCTAAGATCGATGTGGATATACCGGTCTTATGCAAATTTATTTGCACAAAATATTTGAAAGGCACACATCAGATCGACCCAATGCAAGGATTATCACTTAATTTTCGTTCAGAAACGCTTTTCACGTTGACTGATAAAATTAAATCCAGTATTGAGGGACGGATGAGTTGGGGGGATACCTTTGGCTTGGGACTCGGTGTCAAATCGGATAAACATCTGATCATCTGGACACCCAAGGAAACTTCCGAAGGCGACATTCTGCCCGGTTTCGACTCAGAAGATGGCAATCTTACCGTCAAAATGCGACCTCGACCCGGAGCCTGGGTCTCTTGGATTGACGAAGCGAAGGTCGCTGCTGAGACGAACGACGACTACGATCGGGTACACAAAAGCATACAGGAACTGGAGCGGAATGCACGCCAAATTACAGATTTCGCCGATGGCGTTATCTCGGACATAACCATCCAAAACTTAGGAAAATCCCTAACGCTTTCCGAACTCACACTGGATGTTTTGAAAGCACGTTTAGCAATACCGAGTACCGTTAAAACGGGTGGCTATATACTCGCGCAAAAAGATGATACACACGCCGAGGCTATGCACTCGACGACTGTCATCATCCCTGAGCAGACCCATATACATCGCGTCCATCTCAATGAGGATATTCTGTTTGACCGAATACTCACTGATGATTATGACGTACTTCTCGTCGCGCTCCGAACGCATATCAAGCAATATCCGGACCTCGCCGATTTGGAGTACAGTCTAACACTTAATACCCGATTGTCCAATATCTTTGCAGATGAAGATGCGGAGATGCCAGAGACAGTTGAAGCACTTGATCCTATTCAAGTGCTGGCTACAGCAGTCGTCTACGATCCGCTTGAACCTGACACATTCAAACTAAAACCTGTTACGTTCAAGGCATCCGCAGAAGAAATTGAGACAGCTATCACTGAGAGTTCAAAGAAAATTGAAGCGTACACGATAAAAGCGAATCAACACGCTCACCAGATTATGGCACAGTTCCAGCAAGGCGTGGAGACTCGGTTGCGCGCACTCGTTCTTAGCCCTGGGCAACGCGTTCACAATAAAGTTTGGGACGACCTTGTGGTTCGAGAACTGCGGAACACGATGTTCGCCTTCGTTGAATTCTATACGGAATATCTCAGCGAACATTTTCATGAGGATGTCGCCGTCACAAAAACGGACACACTCAGCCAGAATATCGAACCGATGATAGAATTCTGGCAGTTACAAGATAATCAGCAGTTAACGCTGAATCACCTCATCCAATCTTCTTACAGATTGGCGAATCAGGTGCTTGATAGAGCGGCAGGACTGTTTTATGACTTGGTGTTTGAACAAGACTTCATCGAAACGGGGCTTGTCGAGCAAGTTGAACTCTCCACTTTTGAAAATAACGAACTGCTGGATGAAATTTATCTGCCAGCATGGACACGCGGAACCATACGTGAAAAAATGGCAGGTATCGGACTCCGATCAACCTTCCACGCTGACCAAATCGAACGTTTGACGACCATTTGGTTGGAATTAATTGAACTCGCTAACTTTGTTAGCCAGCAGAAACAAGACTTTGAAACGGTCATTCAACCCTTAGTCGAACTGTTATTAGCCACGAGAGTCGGGCAGGGACAGCGTCGAGCACAGAAGGCAGGACAACGCGGAAATACGACGCATTTTCCGGGGTTTGAAATTCCGGATGAGACATTTCATCGGCTGCTTGATCACGTGAAATTGCATCTGTCAACCATAAAGCAGTGGTTAACGCATCTGCCTCCGAACACGGACGCACAACAGCATTACGCGACGTTGTGGACGCTGCTGTTAGATGGTAGGCTACGCGAGCAACTCCTCGCGAACGTCCAACCCACGTGTGATATTAACCTCAGCGTCCCCGACCAGACAAAGCGACTTATCAACCTTATGCTCGGAAGCGCATTGATTATCCACGCAGAAAAGGACCGTAAATCGATAGAACGCAATCTGAATCGGGCAATTAATTCAAAGACTGGACACGAACTGGCAAATATCACTTCAGCCGCTATGCTTGCTATCCACGGCGACACACTCCTCGAAGTACTCTACGAGGAATTGTCGGGGTATTATGATACTCTAACGAAGCGAGCCAATAGGATCACAAACGCACCGCAGAAGGGGAAAAAACGAAAACGCGGACGATCGAATAACGGTAGCACGCCAGATGTTGAGACGATCGCGTCTGAACAGCAGAAAGTCGAAGAACTGATGACTTTCCTGGAACCCTACCGACAGGAAAAGGTTATCGTCACCTTAGCAACTGCTGGACTTAATCCACGCACTTCAAAACTTGAGGAGATACGGAAACAGCAGGTACTCAGTTTCGATGTAAGCGATCTGCCTACAATAGGTGAAACTTGGCTTGATGAAAGCAAAGGCGTTGAAGATTATCCGAATCTGCGCATGTTTCTCCTACAAAATCAGATTCCAATCTCCACAACCGGTCGGCTCCTTATGGAGCTGCGGCAACAATTTCCTGATGAACTTTTCAACCACGTCTTAGGTCTCATTCAAGAGGTGAAGGCACTTCAAAGTACCGACTATAAGGGTGATCTGCTGGACCAATTTGTGACCTATATCTCCGAAAAAGTATGGCGGTGGGAATTAACCCAGATTACCGAAACTGAACTGCCACTCCTACTGAAGGAAAAGGTACTCGCTTCGACAATTTGCTATGAAAAAGAGGTCGATACCTTGTTGGAATACGTCGAACGTTATGATGAACTCGTATCCACAAAACTGACAGCGGATTCCAAAATGGACAATCATCGGCAATATATTGAGGAACAATTTCAAGCGATCGTTGAGTCCCTGTTAGTGTAATTTTAACATTCCTTCCGTTCTGAACAACGGCACGGAAACGAAAAAAGAACCGAAAGCTGAGCAACGTGAGGTTTGGATTCTGAAAAAGGAGGTTTTTTGTAACCGTCCTTGAACAACCGCAAGGAAAACTAAAAAAAATGAAAGTAGCTTTTTTGGGCAACAGTCAATTTGCCGTTTCGACTGCCTGGGGCTTGTGTCAATCAGAGACGGCAACCGAAATCGTCTTTGTGGCGGATGGAGTATCCAGCAAAAATAGGTTTGTCCCTTCAAAAGAGGGCGCGCCCGAAAGCCTCCGCGATCTCATAGAATCAAATGCACTGAGTGCAAGTGACACGACTCTCACATTTTCCGATGCGTCGGAAAGTTTGTCTGGCGCAGATGTGATTATTCTACTTCCCTCGACTGGACGATCCGGTTTCCGTTCGCCGCAAGCGTCAAAGACGACAGGCATCGCAATTGTGAAGCGATTGGTAACCGAAATCCAGCAGTACGCACCCGATGCCACGGTTTTGGTGGCAATATCACCCGCAAATTTCATCGCTGCATGGATGCATCAGGCACTCGGTGGTGGAAAAATTATCGGTCTCGGAAACGGAGCCGCAACGGCACACCTAACCGCTGAAATCGCGAAGCGTGCCGAGGTCTCCGTAAAAGATGTATCAGCACTGACAATCGGAAGTGACGCAGAAACGTACCCACTTCCACAGTACTGCCGAGTGAACGGTATTCCAATAGCACAACTCATCCCAGACGCTGACATCGAAAGCCTCTGTGAAACAGTATCGCAGCGCTACACCAACAATACACAATCGGAATACACACTGATAAGCCATATTTTACAAGTTGTTTCAGCGATCGCTCTGGATAAAAAACGGGTGATGAGTGTCGGTACACATATAGCCGCTGGCGAGACATCGGTCTATCTGAATGTACCTGCCCAAATCGGGCGTAACGGTGTGGAGGCTATTGTCCCACTTGAATTGGATGACGATCAGCGCGAGCAGTTCAAAAAGTTAGTCATCCAAAGTGCAGAAGATCAATCTCCGTAACATTACAAGCATCGCCTTGTAGGAGCGAGCTGTACTCGCGATATTTGAAAGGCAAGCTGTGCTCGCGACATTTGAAAGAACACATTTCCCTGTAGGAGCGAGCTGTGCTCGCGACATTTGAAAGAACACATTTCCCTGTAGGAGCGAGCTGTGCTCGCGATATTTGAACTGACTGACGACGGCTGACAACTGATTGGTAAAAAATGCGAGAAATATACCAAAAAATCCCTGAGCTCATTGAATCCGATCAAGTCGGTGCCTACTGTACGGTTGTCGAAACGAAAGGCTCAACCCCGCAAAAACCCGGCTCGAAGTTGCTCATTCTTCCAGATTTGCGGAACATCGGGACGCTCGGTGGCGGCTGCGTGGAAGCAGAAGCACGCCGACAAGCGATAGGGTTGATGCAAGGTGGCGTGCCGCGACTCCTCGAATTCCAATTGGATAGCGATTACGGATGGGACGATGGACTCATCTGTGGCGGGAACATGAAAATCTTCATTGACCTGCCGAAATCCGAAGCGGAAGCAGAGATGTTCGCACGCCTGCAAGCACTGAACCAAGAAAAAACGCCTATCGTCTGCGCGACTGTCGTGACGAGCACTAAACTCGGCGTTGATGTCGGGATGAAAATGATCTTCGCGACCACCGGTGAACAGATCGGTACATTGGGTGACTCGGAGTTGGAGACGGCAGTCGAAGCGGAAACCGCCGGAGTTCTCGAAAACAATCGAGCGCGTCTGTTTCGTGAGAACGAAACAGCTGCGGTCTTTTTAGAACCGATGCAACCGCGTCCGACGCTGCTCATCGCTGGTGCCGGTCATGTCGGTCAAGCACTCTGTCATCTCGCGAGTTGGTTAGATTTCGATGTCGTCATTGTTGACGATCGCGCCGATTTCGCTTCCACCGAACGCTTACCCGAAGCAGACAACATTATCATCGGTGACATCGCTACGGAACTCCGAAATTATCCGATTACCTCACTCACCTACGTCGTGATTGTCACCCGTGGACATCAGCACGATGAATCCGCGTTACACAGTGTCGTCGAATCAGATGCGCGTTACATCGGCTTAATAGGCAGCCGTCGTAAGATTAAGTTGATATTTGACGATTTAATGGAGGTCGGGATTTCCAAAGAGAGACTTCAGCGGGTTTATGCACCGATCGGGTTAGACATTAACTCGAAGACTGTGCCGGAGATCGCTGTCAGTATCGCATCGCAACTGATCCAGGTCCGCAATGCCGCTGAAAATATCCAGACCTTCGACGCGCAACCCGCACGCATGCCTACCATTAAAATAGCAGAGGGATAAAAAGATGGATAACATTCATATTCCAGACGATAAAACTTACACACTCAGCGAAGTTATTGAGGCTGTAAAACAGACGCTTGATGGTGTAAGTGAACACTCGGCAGAGAACAAACTCCGATATTCCTCCACCGACCTCTATTGGCTCCTCCACGACATGCTGCGGTATATCAATCAGAATGTTCCGGGTGAGTACGTGCTGCATCCCCTAAAAAAAGATACCTACCAAGTGAGATACTCTTCCGAGGACTCCGCAAAACGGCAGTCGAGACGTAAACTCAAAGCAGAGGTCAACCGAACGGCAAAATATCTCGAAGAACTAACCGGCAGGAAGCCATCATGGGGTGAAGAAGAGGAACAGTAACAAGTACACTCCGTGTGCCGTTGACGCTTATTACTAAAGCGTGATACTATTTTAAAGGTGGTTGTTACAATATTCAACAAGAAATTTTGCAAGAAATGGAAATTGTTATTAGCAAGCGAGAACAGGAAGTTCATGAAAAAGAGCGAAATGAGAAGCAACCAACTGACCAAGATTCGTCATAAAAAGGAGATGAAACAGATGACGATTACAGTTTATACATATCCTAATAATAAATGTCGGCTATTGGAGATTCCTGACGATGTGGAGAAACCATTAGTAGAGAACAATCAACAGTTATCACATAAGGAATTTAAAGCAGCATTAGAAGAATGGGATGCCTTAGTGAAGAAATTTGCCAAGCCTGATGCCAAGCCATTATCCGACTATGCTGTGAGCCGTGAAGGTATATACGAAGGCCATTTATAGACATGATTTATCTGGCCGATACCAATGTTTTGTTGCGTTTCTCACGCCATGATGATCCACGCTATCAAATTGTACAAGAGGCAGTGCATAAATTTAAGGAGTATATTTCGTGAATCAAGAACCTAAAGTAACAGTTGAAGATATTGAGATGTCCGTGGATGCATTAGATGTCCAGAAAGCCGCTGACATCTTTGAGGAACACGGCTGTCTTGTTGTGCGTGGTCTGATGGCACCCTATATTGAAGCGATGCACAAAGATATCGAGGCTGCAGCGGCGGAATCCATAGCACTACTCGACAAAGCGGAACGCATTGTTGAAGGATGGCGGACGCCGAACGGCACCCTCTTCCTACCAGCACCGGAAGGTTACGAGCGCGATAAGCAGATCATGGTACTGTCGGTAGGCTATCAGACGAGCGCGGCGTTTTTCCAATCCGCTTTCGATGAAAATACAGCCGATATCGTCGAGGCGATCCTGGGTCCGAATGTCGAGATATTCGGCAACGGGCAGTGCCTCTATAAGGAGCCAGTCGGCGGACACCCGAAACATCTACATCAAGATTCTGCCTATTTTGAGCATCGCTATCAAGGTCCTGTCGGCATTTTGAGTTATGTTGTGGATACCGATTTGGTAAATGGCGCGCTACACGTCGTACCGGGGTCACATCGCCTCGGACAACTCAAGCATATTGACACGTTCTCGCACCTCGGTCTGGCAGAGGATGAGTGGCCCTGGAAGAGCGCGCTCCCCGTCGAAGGCAAAGCCGGTGATTCGATTTTCTTTAACGTCAAGACCGTACACGGTTCCAAGCAGAACATGTCGGACAAACCGCGCCCGATCTTCATCAACCGCTACCGTCGAACAGATGACTTTGTCATCATCGGAGGGACAACGACAGCAAACCGTGCCGAAGCAGAAAAACGCGCCGCCGCAGCTGAGGAGGCGAAGAAGTCCAATAGCGATCGGGGTTTGATGTTACGCGGGTTCCG
Source organism: Candidatus Poribacteria bacterium (assembly GCA_012270865.1). GTDB lineage: Bacteria > Poribacteria > WGA-4E > WGA-4E > WGA-3G > WGA-3G. The sequence goes on from JAAXHL010000116.1 coordinate 18,742, forward strand.
TCCCTTTGATTCGCAGGATTAAAACTGATACAGCATCAGATAGATAATCACGCCTGTTACCGAGACATACAGCCAAATCGGAAAGGTAATCTTTGCGATGCGACGGTGTGCATCGAATCGCTCGCGCCACGCTAAGTAAAGCGTACGCAACGCCAACGGCACGATGATAAACGCCAAAAGAATATGCGAAATCAGGATGGTAAAGTAGACAGGACGGATCCACCCCTGCTGTGTAAACGGTTTCGATCCGGCGTTGGCGTGGTAGATGACATAACTTATAAGGAAAAGCACAGACACACCAAATGCGGCGAGCATACAGTTTTTATGCGCTGTAATTTTCCGCTGTCGAATCAAGACATATCCAGTTATCAGTAGAAGGCAGCTGATTGTATTTAGTGTTGCGTTGACCGTCGGCAGATGTGAAATTTCAAGCAATTTTTTCTCCTCCCCAGGCCAGGTAGGTGCGGTTTGCAACCGCACCGGACTTCCCAAGAAATTACCGAATTAATTTTTTAATTTTCATGCGTATGCCTGCTACTTTCTATCGGGGCCACCGATAGGCTTGCGCACCTTTGGAATTCTCTAACGCAAATTCCCACCGTTGACACCACGTCTCATATTGCGTATTACCGGCTTCGGGACGCAGACGACTCCTCATCAGAAACGCGGGATAAAACGGACGACCCGTCGGTTGATAGACATCGTGATAACGCAGATCGAAACTCCAGCGGACGCTTTCCGATTCGTTCGGTTTCGCGCTGTGGAGCGTGTAGTTGTGGAACAGAATAACGCCCCCCGCTCGGATTGGCAACGCCTTCGGTGTGAGGTTAGGCGGTTGATGTTCCGGTAGCACTGCCAACCCTGCCTCGTTCCAATCGTGTCTGAAAAGTCCCATCTTATGACTCCCCGGCATCACCTGTAGGCATCCGTTTTCCAATGTCGCATCTACAATCGGAATCCAGACAGTGAGCATAAAGTAAGGGTCGGTATCGGGCCAGCAGACACCCGCGTCTTGGTGCCAAGGGGTCGGTGCGCGTTGTGAACGTTCTCTCGGTAAGATGGCACGGATATGTTGGATCGGGTTACAGATAATCTCGGAACCGACAAAGGACTCTGCGATGTCCAGGATTTTCGGGTTCTTGAGGAAGTTGAACGTCGCTTCGCCGCGCGCCTGCATAATATCAAGACTCGCTGTTACTTCTGGTGCCTCGTTCGCGAGATGGAGCAGCCGTTCCGTAAAAGGTTTATCGGCATGTGTATCGCTAACCTTCTTCTCCGCGTGTAATTTCTCGGCGCGTTCTGCGATAATCCCCTCATATTCAGCAATCACGGGACCCAGATCGTTTTCATCAAGCGCATCTTCGAGCAGTAGATACCCGTTATCGTGAAAAAACGAAACATGAGATTCGGTTAAACGCATCTGACATCCTCCTTGTGTTGGGACTAACCCCATCGTTGTTCGGGCGGATCGAAGACGAACCCGTGGAAGAACTTCCGTTGCTCGGGTGAGAGTTCTTTGTTGTAGAAATCTTTAGGGTATCCCCAATGTTCTTGCGAGGCGATCATCCACGGATGCTCATAAGCGTAATAGAGCATCTCGCGCCGCCCCTCCGGCTTCGTAAAGATACCCGAAGAATGCCAAACAGCGTTATGAAACAGAATCGCACTCCCCGGTGGCGCACAGACCTCAAGCGCACCCGGATATTCATAAGGATACCGCAAGTCTTCATGGTTCGGGTCATACATCGCCGTGTGGCTACCCGGAATGAGCCACAGGTTCCCTTGTCCGCCTTCCGTCATATCTGTCAAATAGTAACCGATTTTCAGCTGCAGAAACGGAATCGGACGGAGGTTGCGATAACCTTCATCGTGTCCATCAATATGCCAACCCATCGGACGTTCTATAAGTTCCGAACCGTCTTCAACGATGGCATCCGAGGCGTGGTGGTGCGGCATCTTATTGAGCAACCCTGTAACATAAGACAAAATCGGCTGCCAATCCAAGAGCTCCAAAAATGCTGGATGGTCGCCGAGAATATAGAAGATACGGGTGCTTTTCTCACCGTGAATATGTGTCATCCCGGTCTGGGGTAACCCTTTCTCCTCACGTTCACGCCGTATCTCGATAGATTCAGCGAGAGCACTCCTGAGTGTTTCAAGATGTGAAGGTTCAAGAAAATTCTCCAAAACGAGATAGCCGTTATTCTCAAAAAAGAACTTCTCAGCATCAGTCAATTCGTGTGGCATGTCGTCAACCCTCTTTTATTTTCATGATGGGGCGTAGGGCCTGGATAACCCGGTTTCCCCTACGAGCGTGTAATGTCAGGTCCCCACATATTTTCGGACTTTACTATAAATCAAATAACGCTACAGCATTCCCACCAAAAATCCGTGCTTTATCCGTTTCAGGGATAGGCATGTCTTCGATTAAGCGCACAAATCGTGGCATATCCACCCACGGATGGTCTGTCCCGAACAGCAGCCGATCCGCACCGGAAAACTCATAAGCATACAGCAGTGCCTGTGCCGATGGCGACACGGTATCCAAATAGATCCGTTGTAGATACGCACTCGGTGGTTGCGTTATGTTCTCTCTCGCTCTACCCAACACCTCAGTCTGATGGTCAACCCTACCGCTCATATAGGGTAGAATACCCCCGACATGCGGCATCACGAGTTGAAGACGTGGATAGCGTTCAAGAATCCCGCTCAGAATCAATCGTAACAGTGCGAAACTGTTATCCACCTGTAATCCCATCATACCGATCATCCAGTGGTCCTTGATCGCCTCTCCCCATGTTGGCACAGTAGGATGCATAACAATCGGCATCTGTAATGTTTCGGCGTATGCATAGACGGGTTCAAATTCTGGCGCGTCAACCGGTTTCCCACCGATATGTGAATAGAGCATAATCCCGCGAAAACCGAGCCGTTTCACGCGATCCATCTCCATCATCGCTTCATCTGGATTCTGCCACGGCAGGCACGCCAACCCTGCGAACCGTTGTGGGTATGTATCCACGAGTCCAGCGATGGCATCGTTAATCGCTTGCGCACCCTTGTTCCCTAATTCAGGGGCAAGCATACACGGCGGCGGTATATTCGTACTAAGCAGTGCCATATCGACCCCCGCCTCGTCCATATCCTTAAGTTTGCGTTTCGGATCGTACGCCTCGTCTTGTAGGTGAAACGTCTGAACATCGCCATAAGTAACGACAGCCTCACTGCCGTGACGAATTACCTGCGGTGGACGCGGGTTCTGCGCAAGTATATCAATATAAGCATCTGGAAATATGTGGCTCTGGCAATCAATTCGCATTTTTCGGTCAAAGACCCTCCATTTCTCTATCCCTTTTAATATGCCACGTTTAACTAATATTTTCAAGGTGTCTTTTCCAGATAGTTGTCAGTACGGTTTTCTGCGAAAACCTTTCAGTTGTCAGTACTTTGGTGGAATAGGCTAAAAAATAAACTGAATGGCACTGAAATTTGATTTGACTTGTGTATCAAAACATAGTACATTTATAGTAGGACTTAAAATTAAAAACACATTCTAACAACATCCAAATCTTTCTGCCGTAGCGGCGAGGTCCCCTCGTCCCCCGAAGAGGGCCTTATTAACTCTTAGGTTTACTATAAGTTATGAAATCGCGGAACATTAGATACCACTTCGAGCACCAGCACTTTGAGATACCGAAATTGACACAAAGGGACAAGTAACTATGATTAACAAAACGAGAACTTGGATAGCCACTGCATTTTTGTTCCTACTCCTGTCGCCGCTTGCATCAGCGCAGCTCACGCCGAACATCTGGAAGAAATTCATCGGTGAACCCGTCCCGGGGGGCACGCCTGATCTGATCGATTATTCCTACGCGGGTTATAAAAACGGGGAGGAAGGGATACCCGAAGATTTTGCGTATACAGTGTATGATGTTACGGATTACGGAGCAATGCCTGATGATGGTGAATCAGATACTGTTGCTATCAGAAACGTACTTGATGTAGCTGCTGGCGGGAACAGTATCGTCTTTTTCCCACCTGGACAATATGACGTTTTACTTGACGGTGATGAAAAAGAATCTTTTATTGTCAGAGGACATCACGTGATTGTTCGTGGAAGCGGCGCGCAAGGTGCTGGCAACGGTGGAACAACTATTAAGATGCACAACAGAGTTGCTGAAGGTCATGTGCGATTGTTTATTACATCGGCTGTTAATAACGGTTGGAGTAATAGACCACGCGTTACGGGTTCATTTCCAAGTGGAATGAAATACTTTGATGTACACAATGCAACGCCACTTATAGGACACCAATTTATTACAATAAGAGGAGATAATCTACTTGGAGAAGATTATGATAAACTTTCTTCACGCCCACTAACGGATTTGCCTGATTCTTATACACGCGTTAGAGAAGGTCTTAAAGTTAGAGAACACCATGAGATTGATAGAATTGAAGGCAACCGTGTCTATATCAAAGCCCCACTCGTAACGCACCTAAAACAGGGGATGAATATTCTTTGGCAAGATTTAACAGTCGGTATCGGTTTTGAAGATTTGCATATTGATGGCAGTTTTGATGAGATTTATGAGCATTTAGTTCAACGTGGACGCGGCGGCATCACTTTATCGAAAACTGCACACTCATGGATTCGACGATGTCGGATTTCTAATGTTATCGATGCATTTTCGATTAGCCAATCTTATTGCGGTTTAGCAGTTAACAATATCGTTGATGGTAGATTTGGACACAATTTAGGTGGTATTTTTGAATCAACATATAGCATGGTGGCTCTCTTACAAGATCGGACGGATAGAGGTATGTGGCACGGTCCAGTTGTATCGCATTATTCGGCTGGAAGTGTTATATGGCATGTTACGGGGCCACTCGTAGGTGGACCTGATACACACGGTGCCCAGTCGCGCCACTCGTTGTTTGATAATTGCAACAGCATCAACCATCATACAAGCGGCGGCGGACGAGTGTTCTGTCACATCTAAGTTGATG
>JAAXHL010000191.1 GCA_012270865.1 Candidatus Poribacteria bacterium
CCCTGAAATTCGGGGAAATAAGAAGTCAGGTCCCAGTTCATATCGGTATTTTTCGCGCGGTTATCCATAGGGAAATTCTCGAAGCGATGAGTTTCTACATTGACGCCCGGACACCAAGCCAACCACACCCCAACTGTCTCTACGAAACCATGCGTCAAGCTTTATGGTTGTAAATATTTAGTTTTCGGTTTCTCAACCAACTCAAACGGAACAAAATCTTTCAACAACTTCTGATCTGGGGAACCATCTCAAAAAGCTTTTTCCAACCCCGCTTGTTTAAGAATTCTGTTCGCCAAATGACGAGATTTAATGGCTCCGTCTATAGTAATAGTCCTCTCTGAAATAGGGCTATACCAAATTTCATGGTCTCCTTTTGCCTGTCTGTCAAACGAACAGCCGTTTTCTCGAAGAATCTTTTTCAGTCTTCTGGTATAGTTCGCCACGGATTAAGCAAGATGAAGTTCCCGGTGTGTTTGCAGGTTGATAGTCGGTAATACGTTTCTGTCAGTTATTGAATGGTTATCTCTCAGCATCTCGGGAATAAGAATCAGAAGCTTCTCTTGCAACTCTTCGATCGTTTCGGCTTCCGTGCAGAGCCCCTTAATATCAGAATCAGCTACATACCAAACTTTAGCTTCAAGATCCCAAGCAACTTTAACCGTATAAGATGAATTTGGCATTTCGTCTCCTCATCCAAAATGTATGTAACTCAGTATACAGGAAAAAGAGAAGTCTTGACAACGCTTGAGATATATTCAAATTTGGACTTTCGGAAGCCGTTATGCTAAGCCCCGCAAGAACAGAGCGTTTGACATTGCCACAGGCGTATATATTTTAACCCCCTGAATAATGAAAAAAGCTTATCTCGTACTTGAAGGCGGCAAAGTATTCGAAGGCGCAAGCTTCGGAGCCCAAGGAGAGGCAACCGGTGAAGTTGTCTTCAATACCTCCTTAACGGGTTACCAGGAAATACTCACGGATCCCTCTTACAACGGTCAGATTATCGTAATGACCTACCCCGAAATAGGCAACTACGGAATCAACCCCGAGGATTTCGAATCCGAAAAACCTCACCTAAGCGGCCTTGTCGTAAAAGAATACTGGGATTATCCAAGCAA
>JAAXHL010000078.1 GCA_012270865.1 Candidatus Poribacteria bacterium
CTTGATAGATTTGAGAAATATCAGATCCCGTAATTATTTCCACACACGGGAACCGTAGGGGTGTTTTTGCTTGGGTGTTTCTTTGAGGGAACACAACCCATACGAGCGACAAGTGTAAAATTATTTTCGGATTTTACCATAAAGAGAAGTATGATAAATTTTAAAACTGAGGTGATTTGCAACCTTTTCAGCCTTATAGTGTATTATTATAAACAACACGACTTGCGCATTTTTGACTGCAGCCCGTTCTGTTACGATGAAATTTTTGGAAAACACAGCGTTTTTTGTATCACAAACTAACAGTTTATGCTACAAAAGAGCAACCTGCGTAAGTCCTGAACTATATAGTAAACCCCGAAAGCCAACACGGTTTCGGTACTCCGCCGATTCAAACACAATAAACACCTAAACATACTCGGTGTGCGAACGGTCGCACATCTGAATCTTGGAGGACATCATGAAACGACGGAATTGGATAACAGCACTACTGATTGCTCTAATAATGATCAGTATTTCCAATGGCACGGCTTTTAGTGAAACGTCTATTATTCCGATGGAACAAGAGGTCACACAAGGGGCATTACGCGTTGAGGTTGATGAACAGATTGTCGAATGCCCACTAAAACACACCGATGTCAAGGCAAGCATTTCAGGCTTCATTGCCCGCGTCACCGTAACCCAAACCTTCCACAATCCATACGACGAAAAAATTGAAGCCGTTTACGTCTTTCCACTTCCCCATACCGCAGCGATAGATAATATGACGATGACCGTCGGAGACCGTCGGATTGTCGGATTAATCAAACGCAGTGCTGAGGCGCAAGCCATCTACGAAGCAGCGATCCAACAGGGAAAGACTGCGAGTCTGTTGGAGCAGGAACGTCCGAATATCTTTACACAATCGGTCGGTAATATCCAGCCAAAGGATGAGGTTCGTATCGAAATTTCGTACGTTGATGTGCTTGACTACGATATGGGTACTTATGAGTTCCACTTTCCGATGGTAGTAGGTCCGCGATATATTCCCGGTACGCCGACCTCTAAAATGCCTAAGTTACCGGCTGAATTAGAAGGGAAAGTTGGCGAATTAGAGGTGCCTTTAGATGCTCCGTTGGCGGGTGCGGATCCATCAGGGACCGGTGTTGCTCCAGACACAGACCGTGTGCCGGATGCTTCGCGTATTACCCCGCCGGTGCTCAAGCCTGGCTACCGCACAGCACACGACATTAGTCTCGCGGTATCGCTTAATGCGGGTGTGCCAGTTCAGGATATCAAGGTTATCAATCACGAGGCGGAAGTGGATCGTGTTGACCTCTCCGGTGCTACGGCGGCGATTTCACCTGCTGATTCGATCCCGAACAAAGATTTTGTGATGAAATACGCCGTTGTCGGTGAAAAGCCGGAGATGGCGGTTTTAGCGCATTCCGATGAACCGGAACAGGGCTACTTCATGCTTATGATCCAACCGAAACTTGATGCCGAACTCGCGGAAGCACCTCCGCGCGAAATTGTTTTTCTGGTTGACGTTTCAGGTTCAATGCGCGGAGAACCGACACAAAAAGTGAAAGAGACGATGCACCATTTCTTCCGACGTACCAAACCGAACGACACCTTGCAGGTTATCACTTTTGCAGGTTCTGCAGCGAAGCTCTTCAAAAAACCGGTCCCGGCAACGCAGGCGAATATTGAACATGCGCTTGATTTCACACAAAATATCCGAGGTGGCGGTGGAACGGAGATGCTCAAAGCCATTAAGTTGGTGCTCAACGAACCTGTTGATCCGGAACGGGTCCGCATCGTCGTTATGCTTACGGATGGCTACATCGGTAACGAGTCGGAAATCATTGCAGAGGTTGACAAACGGTCGGGGGATCAGATTCGTTTTTGGGCACTCGGTATCGGCACATCGCCGAACCGTTATCTGATTGATGGTGTGGCAAAACATGGTGGTGGGATGGCGAAGGTGTTAGAACTGAATACCGACCCAGGTCCGCTTGTTGAGGAGATTGCGGAACGTATCCATCGTGCGCAACTCGCCAAAATCCGGATTGATTGGAACGGACTCTCTGTCTACGAGACTTATCCACGGCGCATTCCTGAACTCTGGGCGGGTCGTCCGGTCATTATGTTTGGACGCTATACGGCAGGCGGTAGTAAAGAGATCCGACTCTCTGGCAATGCAGAAGGGAAACCGCTGAAATATAAACTACGTGTGACGCTGCCCGATGCGCAGCCGGTACACGATGTTTTGTCAAAGGTGTGGGCGCGTAAGAAAATCGAAGACCTCTCTGGGCAGCTACATGCCGTAGATGCACCGGAAGAGGAATTGCTCCGTTATAACATCGAGGTGTATGAAGACCCGATCCGATTTGAGGATTTGTCTTGGTATCGTGAGATGCGGGAAATCGTTGAGGAAATCACTCAGATAGCACTCAATTATCGGTTGATGACGCAATACACGAGTTTCGTCGCTGTGGACGAAAATGATATGCAGCCGATAAATCAGGTCGCGAAAGCACCTCGACAGGTTGTGGTCCCTGTGCCGTTGCCGGAAGGCACCGATTTCAGAGGGTTTTACAATGTTCCGGGCCCAAAAGTTGCCAATTCCGGCATGATGCGAATGGTAAGAGCTCCTGCCGCTACGTCCGCTTCTGGTCCGAACGCACAATATAAAAGTGTCGATAGAAGTCAAACTCTTAAGGCGTTGCAGGCAGAGGCAAGCCCTGAAGCGACTCGGATACGCTCCGAATTAGCGGAAAACCCTGCGCAATCGAAATTTTTAAGAGCGTCTTTGATTGTCCCGTCTTGGCGGCTTTTGGCAGGTGCAATCAATGGCGAAATTGACAAAGCGGCACTGACAACGCTCGAAAAGGCTTGGGAAGATCCGATGCTCGAAACAGTTATGACCAGCGGAAATCAGTATATCGCGATGCGGTCAGCGTGGTGTATCCGCACGGCAGCGCAAGCGGTCCCAACCGATGCGGAATTGACTGCGCTATCCAAACGGGTGACCTCAAAGATACGTAAGATCAAACTGCCGAAACTGCAAGATAATTCCGCGTCCGCTTACCTCAGCACACTGTATGCGGTCCTCACGCATCAAGAAGCGGCAGACAAAGGTTTGGTAAAGTCGCTGTTGATGAGAATGGATAACAATACGGATATAAGTGTGAAGACAGCACGTCTGATCGCTGAAGGTCTGCTGAATCCCTCTACACGGAACGACAAAGCACTACAACAAGTCATTTCAACACACGATATTTATGGAGACGATCTTGTGCTCCTGACGTGTCTACTGGCTAAAAGTCGCGGTGGTCAGTTGTGGCAAACATTCCGTGAAGAGTTCCCTTATATAGTAAGGCGAAATCGATTGAGCGGACATGTTGTGGTTATGATTAGTCGAATTGAGGGATCGCCGAAGAGCATTCAGATTTCATCAAAATAAAAAAGTTTGTGATGTAATTTCGTTTTTATGGTATTCTTATGTAAAGCGCGAAAATATGCGGACATTTTGCAAACGGTAGTTTTCAAACACTCCGCTTCGCTGGCGGGGTTTAAAACCCCGCCAATCTTTTGTGTCCAAGCAATTGTGGACTTTACAAGGAGTTGCAACTATGAAAATCACAGGCTTTGAATACCGCACCGTTTCCCTCCCGTTTATTCCTGCGATAGAAGAACATTGGCCTATGGAGTATCCGACGACTTTGGTCTGGGTACATACAGATGAAGGGTTGACGGGTTTGGGTGAAAGTAATTCTTTACATAGCGATATTACGGATCAAGCCGATGCGATCGCTGAAAGGTACGTCGGCAAAAACCTCTGGGATATTGATCTTTCGTCGGAGTCGTTTACCTTCCAATCCGCGTTTTATGATTTGGCGGGACAGGCGTTGGGGGTTCCGGCACATAAGTTAATAGGTGAAAAACATCGGGATCGCGTAGAACTCGCCTATTGGTCGCCACCGATGCCGCCTGAAGTGACGGCTGCGGAGGCGGAACGTGCTGTGAACCTCGGTTTTCGGGTGCATAAACTCAAGGCACGTAAGGCGACTATCGTCGAAACGGCGCGCTTAACGAAAGCGGCGTGCGGACCGGATTTCCAGATTCGCGTTGATCCGAACACAGAATTCGGAGACTTGGAGACCGGACTCCGGATCGCAGAGGAATTGCTCCCGTATAATATTGAGGTGTATGAAGATCCGATCCGATTTGAGGATTTATCTTGGTATCGTGAGATGCGGGAGAAGGTGGAGGTTCCTGTTGCCCGACATATCGGTGGACCGCAGGAGATTTTAAAGAATATCCGTGCGGACGCGGTGGATGCTATCAATACGGCAGGGAATGTCTCTGGGCTGCGGAAGAGTGCTGCTGTCGCTGAAGCCGCGGATCTGCCGATTTGGGTGCAAATCTTCGCTTTCGGTTCATGTGTCGCTTCGACCTTCGCTGCACATATAGTGTGCACAATACCGAACTGTACGATGCCGATCGACGAACTTCCACACATCCGTGTTGACGACCTCTCTGGTGGTAGTATGGATCTGTCTAACGGTGCAATTAACCTGACAGACGCACCGGGATTGGGCATCAGTCTTGATATGGCTGCGGTTGAACGGTATCGGATTCGTTAGATAGTGTAGGACTTACGCAACGCCTTGGTATGTGCTACACCACATCGTAAATGGACATAATTTGCCATTTTGCGTAAGTCCTATTTAATCCTTAAGCATCTTGAGGATATGCTTCGCCAAGGGATCTTTAAGTTCTCTATGGCGCGGAACTGGCTGAGAAACGCGCGTATTTGGATTCTGATACCAATCATGTTTCGCGCCATGACGAATGAGCACACACCCCATCTTCTTCAACTCACGAATTAGGTCTCGTCTTTTCATGCAATCTGTAACTCTGCAACCTTCCTGACAGATGGAATCGTGCCGCTTGTGAGTTCAGTATAAAGGTCAAGAAGATTTTCCTCAAGTGCTGCTAATGTTTCCGCTTGCGTCCAATAATCGGGGTATGCCTCAAGGTAGCCAAGAAACATGTCCTCATCTTGCCAATAAATGTACTTCTGCGTTTCCATACATAGCACCTACCAAATAGGGAGTAATCCCCAGACTTTACTTTTGCGTATTAATGATTATACCATCTGAATTATCACAAATCAAGATTTATTTTCAAAATAGTTTACAACACTGGCAACTTGCCCACAACCTCCACCGTTTTTAAGCTGACGGTAATGACGCGGGCGATGAGGTCTACGATATATTGGGGTTGATCGGCACGGTTCGGGTCGTTCACGATTCCACTGCGCTTGTCTATCTTGATGCGATACTGGTCAACGATCCATTCCAAGGCTGAGGTGTACGCATCGGGTACTGCGGAACGAGCGTAGCATCCACCTGTTTGGCGCAGGCATCGAGCAAGAACGCGAACGGGTTGCTGACTGCACCTTCGTGTGTGATGTCGTGCTGTTCGTATTGTTGTAGCGTGGCGTAGTAGTCGCGGATCGCTTTGTGACTGGATTTGAGTTTCAATTGATTTGCCATGAAAGTGAAAGGTGTGGTAAAATAGTTTCAAGTGTAGCGTTGCAGATAGAGGAGGAACTATGGATTATACAGCATTGCCGCTCTCACAACGTCAGCAAGAAGAAATTCATAGGCTATTGTCTAACACTGCTGATCGTGCCGGTGACGTGAATAACGACGCTATATTGCGAAGTTTACAAGAACTCGCTACGGACGATGCAGATATCCAATCCTGCTTTTCCGAAATCGTCATTCCTGTGTTAGAAGCCTCCCTCAATTCACCGAACCCTGAAGCCGCACTAAACCATTTTTCCCGGTTCGCGCAAGTTGCGTTCAATCGTCGATGGCTTTATCAACTTCTGCGAGATGCGCCGTTTCTTATGCACACAGTTATCTTCGGTTTCGGTGCGTCCACGTATCTGTCGGAAACACTCATCCGTAACCCGGAGTATTTCTATGACATCATCGACGCGAATGTGATGGGGACGGTGAAGACTTCCGAGATAATGTACGAAGAGCTTGCGCAATCGCTTTCGCATTTCGATTCGGTGGAGCAGAAACTCTGTGTTCTTCGACGCTACAAACGGCGCGAGACACTCCGTATCGGATTGTGCGATCTGCTTAAGACGGTAGATGTCAAGACGACGACTTTGGCGTTAAGCAATCTTGCAGAGGCAGCGTTGCAACACTGCTACGAGATCGGACGCGATCAGATTATGCAACCGAAGTTCGGCACACCGCTGAATGAAGACGGGGACGCACCGTGCCGTTTTGCTATTATCGGTATGGGGAAACTAGGTGGCTATGAACTGAACTTCAGCTCGGATATCGACCTTATTTTTGTATACTCAGACGACGCGAAAACGGATATCGGCAACGAAAATAGCGAATACTTCGCTCGACTCTGCGAATTCATCATCAAAGCGATGAGTGAGATTACATCAGAGGGTTACGTTTTTCGGGTTGACATCCGTCTGCGTCCGGAAAGCAGTGCGGGTGTGATTATCCGTTCGATGGAGAGTTACGAAAGTTACTATGAAGGTTGGGGGGATCTGTGGGAGCGTCAGGCGTTAATCAAAGCGCGTCCGGTCGCTGGCGATATGGCGTTTGGTGATGAGTTCATCCGTATGATCCAACCGTTTGTGTATCAACGCTATCTGGACGGTGTTACACTCGGTGAGATTAAGGCGGACATCGGACGGACTAAAGTACGGATAGAGGAGCGGCTTGTCGGTGAAGGTGCGAATCTCGAAAAACATGTTAAACTCGGGCCGGGTGGTATCCGCGATATTGAGTTCACGGTGCAGTGTCTGCAGATGATTCACGGTGCGAAGCGGAAATCGTTGTGTTCACACAATACCCTGGAAACGATTTCGGCACTTAAGGAGAACGAACTGCTTGCGTCAGAGGATGCGGACGCGCTTGCGGCTGCGTATCGGTTCCTACGTTCCGTTGAGAACGGTATCCAAGTTGAGGCGGATCAACAGCGATATGCGGTCCCTGAGAGAGCGGCAGAAGAGCGTGAACTTGCGCGCCGTGTCGGTTACCAGCACACACCGGAGACAGATGCGTTAGTTGCCTTCCGTGAGGATTACCGTACCCATACCGAACGCGTGCGCGCTATTTTCCATAAGATTACCGCGACAACGATCGCGTCTGAAAAAGGACTCGATATTAGCCTGCTGCTTTCCGAAGAGGATCCGAAACAGTTAGAGACCTTCTTAAGTGATTTCCGTTTTGAGAACGTGCGGGAGGCGCAGCGTCTCCTCAGACGGCTTGCGAATGGCGGGGATGGCATCCAATTCTCACCGAGCGTTAGGCGTACCTTCTTCAAACTTGCCCCGACGCTTTTAAGTGTTTTACGCGATTCCCCGAACCCGGATATGGCACTCCGGTATCTTTCAGCATTTACGGATAAGGTCGGCGCGCGGAGCAGTTACTATACGATGTTCGCTGAGAAACCGTCAACGCTTGAAGCCCTCACGCGTGTCTGCGGTACGAGTCTTTACCTGGCGGATATGCTTATCGTGAGTCCCGAACTTTTTGATTTACTAACTGTGCCGACGTTGGTAGAACGTTCTAAGACGCTCGCTGAGAAACAGGCGGAGACGTTACAAATCGCTTCGGAAGCAGCAGCGGGGAGAACTTTTCCGATGCTGCGGCGGTATAAGAACGATGAGATTTGGCGGATCGCTTTAAGGAATATCCTCGGCAATGCGACACTTCCGACGACGACAGCGGAACTCTCTGATCTGGCAGAGGCGGTGTTGCAAGCGATCTATTTTGAAATTGAAGTTGAACTTCGCGAGGTACACGGTATACCGCTGAATTCGGACGGTACACCTGCGACTTTCGCTATCGTTGCGATGGGTAAGTTCGGTGGACATGAACTGAACTTCAGCTCAGATTTAGATGTGATGTACGTCTATTCGGAAGACGGTGAAACGACAGAAGGTATGCCGAATGTCGAGTTCTTTGCGGCTGTCGGTTTGGAGTTGGTGAACCGTCTTGCTGGTAGTCAGGGAATGGGTATCTACGAAGTCGATCTGCGGCTCCGTCCTTATGGAACGGGTGGTGCGATTGCGCTGTCGCTGTCGGGATACCAGAATTATTATGACAACAGTGCGGAAGTCTGGGAACGTCAGGCGTTAACGCGTGCGCGTGTTGTCGCTGGCGACATAGAAGGTGTCGGGAACCGGTTTTTGGAAATTGCGCACGCTTTCTGTTATGGCGGCTCACTCACATCTGAGGAGATCGCGCAGATTGTACATACACGGAAACGGAAGGAGGCGCAAGCCACCCGTAGACCGACCAACCGACGCAGAGCACGTAGTAAAACACAGACACCGATTGCGAATGTCAAATCGGGATACGGCGGACTGGTCGATATCGAATTCGCTGTGCAAACGCTTCAACTCGTACACGGTGGTGAGGCACCGTCTGTGCGTGTGCAAAACATACCGCTCGCGATTGCGAGACTACACGACATCGGTGTGTTGACTGCGGTGCAGCGTGATGGGCTGTCGGAGGCGTATCTATACCTTCGGCGCGTAGAGAATGCGTTGCGGATTGTGCATGATCGCGCCCTTGATGCCCTTCCGAAAAATCGGACGGAATTGGCGCAACTCGCACGACGACTCGGATATGAGGAGACCGCAGAGGCATCTATTGTGGACGCGTTTTTACAAGATTATGGAAAATGGACAGAGATGACGCGTTCGCTTTTTAATGAGATTCTGGTTGATTGAACCTGTTAGCATATATGCCAATTCTTTTTGGTGTAAGGAGAAAATTTATGGTATTTGGACAAGGAACACATCAGTATACTGTACAGGAAAATTGGTGGACGCTTCCAGAGGGTTGGGAATTCGGTTGGATTCCTGCTGTCGCTGTTGATTCACAGGATCGCGTTTACGTCTACAGTCGCAGTGAACATCCGATGGTTGTCTTTGATCGAGATGGCAATTTTATTGACTCTTGGGGTGATGATATCCTCAAGGACGCACACGGAATTTTCATCGATGCCGAGGATAACATCTATTGCACGGAACGGGAAACGCATGTGATGCGTAAGTTCACTACAGATGGCGAACTGTTGATGACGCTTGGTACTCCGGATGTCCCCGGTGCGGAGGGCGAACCTTTCAACCTACCGACAGACTTTGCGCTTGGACCTGACGGCGAGATGTATATCAGTGACGGATATGGGAACGCTCGCGTCCATAAATACTCCGCTGATGGCGAACTGATCAAATCGTGGGGACAACCCGGCACGGGTCCCGGCGAATTCGATCTGCCGCACTGTGTGCGGGTCGATCCACGCAATAGGCTTATGGTTGCTGATCGTGAGAATAACCGTATCCAGTTTTTCACGCTTGATGGCGAGTATATTGAGGAGTGGGGTGACCTATTGCAACCGGACACGATCTATATCGACGATGACGATTTGGTCTATATAGCGGAGTTGGGACAGCGGATTACTATCATGACGCTTGACGGCGAGGTTATTTCGCAGTGGGGTAGCGAACGCGGTAGCACCGTTCCGGGTGAGTTCCTCGCATGTCCACACGGTATCTGGTTGGATTCACAGGGTGATATATACGTCGGTGAGGTTCAAGCGGACGCACGCCTACAAAAATTTATTCGGATTCAATAGTTATCAGTTAGTAGTACTCAGTTTTCAGTTAAGAGATTATTTGTAAATGCCCTTTTTAACTGCGTACTGAAAGCGAAGCGTACTGAGTACTGACAACTAATTCCCTGATAACTCCCCAAAAAGTTGGAGTATTATGGCAGAAAAACTCTCATTTTTCGAGAAAGTGAATACGGATTTTGACAGGGCTGCGCGATTTACGGACTACCCGCGCGGCTTGTTGGATCAGATAAAGATCTGTAATAGTTCCTGCCATTTCACGTTTCCGCTGAAACGAGATGACGGGACTATTGAGACGATCCACGGTTGGCGTGCGGAGCATAGCCATCATAAACTTCCGACGAAAGGTGGTATCCGCTATAGTACGCTTGTTGATGAGGACGAAATCGTGGCACTCGCGGCACTGATGACGTATAAGTGCGCGGTTGTCGATGTCCCGTTCGGTGGGGCGAAGGGTGGTGTCCAAGTTGATAGGAATCAGTATTCACCGAGCGAATTGGAACGGATTACGAGACGTTATACCTACGAACTGATCCAGAAAAATTACATCGGGCCTGGGGTGGATGTGCCAGCACCGGATTTCGGTACGGGTGAAACTGAGATGGCGTGGATTTTCGATACTTATGCGACCATGGCACCTGATAAGCTGAATGCGCTTGCGTGCGTCACAGGTAAACCGATCGAACAGAACGGGATTCACGGACGAAAAGAGGCGACTGGACGCGGTGTCTTCTACGGCTTGGAAGAGGTCTGTAGCATCGCGGAGGATATGAAACCGCTTGGGCTGACAGTGGGTCTTCAGGATAAAACCGTTGTTATGCAAGGTTTCGGCAAAGTCGGGTATCATGCGGCGAAGTTTCTCATGGAGGCAGATGCCCGCGTTATCGGGATTACTGAACGAAATGGCGGTATTTATCATCCACAGGGATTCGATATCGAAAAAGTTGCGATGCACCGTGAGGAAACTGGATCCATCTGTGGGTATCCGAATGCTGAATCCATTGAAAATCCGAACGACGGTCTGGAGTGGGAATGTGATATTCTCGTACCCGCTGCCCTTGAGAACCAGCTGACGGCGGAGAACGCGCCGCGGATCCGAGCTGCTATAATTGCGGAAGCGGCGAACGGACCGACCACGCCAGCAGCAGATGCGATCTTCCAAGAGCGCGGGATTATGATTATCCCGGATACCTACCTCAATGCGGGTGGTGTCACAGTCTCCTATTTCGAGTGGCTCCGGAACCTTTCACACGTCCAATTCGGACGGCTCGGCAAACGTTTTGAAGATATTACACAGAACACAATGGTTCGTGCTATCGAGAAAGCGAGCGGTTATAAGTTTTCGGACGAGGAACGCGCCCTCGTGCACGGTGCCGATGAGGAAGATTTGGTGAACTCTGGACTTCAAGACACGATGATCCGCGCCTATCATGAACTCCGTGAGACGCGTATGCAATATAGAAGCAGAAACACGGATATGAATTGCCGAACAGCGGCATTTATCAACGCCATCCATAAAATCGCAGAATCGTATATGCAGCTGGGCATTTTTCCGTAAGGTCGTTGTCAGTTATGGAAGTTATCAGTTATCAGTACGCTTCGCTTTCAGTACTCGGTTAAAGAGAGATATAGTTTAATCAGAGACTTCTTGGAACTGACAACCGAAGGTTTTCGCAGAAAACCGTACTGCGTACTGACAACTGATAACTAATAAAGGAGTGAAGATGATTGCACTGAGTGTCAATGTCAATAAAATTGCAACATTAAGAAATTCACGGGGTGGTGATATTCCGGATGTTCTGACGGCTGTGGATACGTGTGTCGCTGCTGGTGCGCAAGGTATCACGGTGCACCCGCGTGAAGATGAACGCCATATCACACCTAAAGATGTTACGGTTATCGCCGAACGGTTAAAAGAAATCAACACACAAAAGACACCGACCATCGAATATAATATTGAAGGCGATCCGAGGCCGGACCTCATTGATAGGGTGCTATGCACGAAACCGACGCAATGTACGCTCGTTCCTGTCGTTGCGGGTGAGATCACAAGTCACACGGTTTGGGATATCCGTAAAGATGGTGCCCTCCTGAAACCGATCATTAGAGACTTGAAGAACGCTGGTATCCGTGTGAGTCTGTTCAGTGGAACGGATGTTGAACAGATCGCGAGAACGCTTGACATCGGTGCGGATAGGATCGAACTCTATACCGCACCTTACGCGATGGCAGAAACGGAGGCGGATGTCCGACGCGAATTCGGATTGCTGGAGGCCGCGTCGGCGAAGGCGGTTGCGTTAGGACTTGGTGTCAACGCTGGGCACGACCTGAACCTCGATAACCTGCCGTTGATGCAGCAGTTGTCGGGACTCCTTGAAGTTTCTATCGGACATCACCTCATGGCAGACGCGCTCTATATGGGAATGGAAGCTGCTGTGAAAGCGTATCGACGTGCGCTGGGGCAGCAGGTAACATGACATTACATAAGACTTGTGCTATCTTTGATTTAGACGGTACGATTATCCGCGCCTCTTCAGAACAGGTTTTTCTGTCAACTTTGTTGGGTCAAGGTGAGATTCCGATATCGAATATCCTTGCTTGGACTTCCTATCTCCTGAAGGTTAGGTCGCTGTCTGTGGCGAAAGCGAACAAAATCTATTTGCGCGGTTTGCCGGTGCGACGCGTTGAGGAGATTGCGGAACGTTGTTTCGCTGGAATACTCCGTCCAAGTATTGCGCCGCACATCTCCGAATTGATACACGCGCATCGTGCTGCAGGAAGGACGGTTGTCGTGATGTCGGGTTCGTTGTCATTCCTCGTTCGCTTTTTTCACGAACATTTCCAAACCGATTTGATGGTTGCAGACGAGCTGGAAACGGTTGATGGACGGTTTACGGGGCAGCGGGTGGGTTTGCGCCCATACGACGAGAATAAGGCAAAACTTGCTGAACAACTCGCGGCTGAGCACGGGTTCGATCTGAGTCGCTCTTATGCATACGGTAACCATCATACAGACGCGCATAAGTTAGCACTCTTTGGATACCCGGTTGCTGTTAACCCTGACCGAAAGTTATGGAAAATCGCGACGGAGAAGGGATGGCAGATAGAAGAATAGCCATCAGCCATAAACCAACATGCGACTTGAAAAATATATTGCCACCTCTGGTATCGGCTCTCGTCGGGCGGTGAAAAAGAGTATCCGTGCGGGGTTGGTTACTGTCAACGGCGAAACTATCTTGGTTCCGGGGCATCCGATTGATGTCGGGACGGATACTGTTGTCTTTGACGGGAAATTGGTCGAACCGCTGACAGAACACCTCTATTTGATGGTGAACAAGCCGTCAGGGTATGTGACGACACGTCGCGATGAACGCGGTCGCTCGACTGTGATGAGCCTCGTTGCAGATCTGCCTGATAGCATTTATCCGGTCGGACGTTTGGATTTGGAGACGGAGGGGCTGCTCCTCTTCACGAATGACGGTGATTTCGCCTATCGGCTGCTACATCCGAGTTATGAGGTAGAGAAGACCTATCTGGTGTGGGTGAAGGGGATACCGAACGACACCGCAGTTCAACGGTTGCGTCAAGGTGTGACGATTCCGAGTGGAAAAACGGCACCTGCGAAGGTTAAACGTTTAAAAACGAGCAGAGGTGAAGCGTCAACACAGTTTGAAGTGGTGATTCATGAGGGTAAGAAACGACAGGTGCGTCTGATGTTCAAAGCGGTGGGGCATCGGGTCATTCGTTTGAAACGGACGCGGATCGGTAATTTGTGTTTGGGTGGTCTCCCACAGGGTCAGTATCGGTTTTTGACTGCATCGGAAATTACGGCGTTAATGGAATTGTGAACGGTGCGTAAATTTGGCGGGGTTAGAAACCCTACCTGCAATCAGGTGAACGGTGCGTAAATTTGGCGGGGTTAGAAACCCTACCTGCAAATTGCTATTTGGTTTCCGCCAACTGTTTTATTTGCATCAACATCGCTTCGGTGTTCCGTTTGATGATATCGTCTCGGGTATGATTGACCAATTTCTCAAGTACTGAGATGGCACTGTCATAATCCTGTGTGAGTGCGTAGGTGACACCGAGATAATACTGGGCGAGTTCATGGACATCGCTTTTCGGGTACTTGTCTACGACAGTTTTGAAGTTGCCGATAGCCTTTTCAAAGTACGTCGCCATTTCTTTGGTGTCTGTAGCCTTTTCAGCCTTTGTGGCATAAGCGAGTCCGAGCTGGTTGTGTAAGTCTGGAATCAACCCGGTTTTATTTTTTGGATCGCGTTGAATGGCTTTCTGACTGAGGGGTAACCCTTTTTCAAGTTGCATCCGTTCAAAATAAATGACTGCGACTTGTGCGTTAAGTTTGGCATCTTCTGGCATTTTATCGAGTTCAGCGAGCTGCTTCATGAAGATTTTCTCTTTTTCTAAGGCAGACTCCATAATGGGTGAAAACTGTTCGGGGGGCAGGAATCCGGAAGCCTTTTGAATGAGTCCACCATCATGGCTGATAAATAGGACTGCTGGGTAAGCGGTGACACCGTATCGGCTTCGCGTCTCTTCGTTGATGGGACGTTCGGTGTCCTCTGGGTTGACTTTGACGGAAACAAATTTCTCAGCGAGATCGATAATCTGGGCATCTGTAAACGTTTCGGCATCCAGCCGATCACAGAACCCTCACCAATCGGTATAGAAGTCCATCATTATGGGTTTTCCGGTCTCTGCGGCTTTTGATAGAGTTTCTTCAATTGACTCGCTCCACTGGATTTCGGCGGATGCGGCGGATGCCAACATTGTGCCTACCATCAAGAGTAAAGCACCGAATGAGATGCGTCGAGAAACAGAGTTAAACATGGTTTTCTCCTTATTCGTTTTCAGAAAATAATTGTTGTCAGTAATCAGTGTATAGGTCAGGACTTACGCAATTTTGTCTGCAGCCCGTTCTGTTAGCCACAAACTAAGAAGTTTGTGCTACAAAAGAGCAGCATGCGTAAGTCTTGTAGTTTTGGGACGTTATTCTTCTGCTTTAGCGTCCTCGTTCTGTTGGAGTGCGGCAGCACTGGTCGTTTTGCTTGATAGGGTTGTCCGACATTTGAAGCAGGTAATAATAATTCTGACGAGTTCTTTCTGTCTGCCGATCTTGGACTGTTTCTGCTCGGTTTGGACGTGCCGCTGGCAGCGGGGACACCACTGTTGTTTTGGTACCAACATAATCATAACTCCTTTGTAATGGTGCGTCTTCCAGTCAAGCATGGAAATAGACACACCGCGCCACGATAAAAGTTCCTTTTTTATTCTTATTTTCCGACACAGAATTGGGCAAAGATTCTATCAAGAATATCTTCAGTTGTTGTTTTGCCGACGATGTCTCCGAGTCCATCGAGGCTGATACGTAGATCGACGGCGACGAGTTCAGGTGGCATACGGTTTTCGAGGCTCTCTATGACGTAACCGAGTGCTTCGTTTGCGCGTCGGAGTGCCTCCTGATGACGAGCGTTTGTCACAATCGGCGATTCACCGATGACGAGTTCCCCGCCGAGTAGTTCCTCACAGATAGTTGCTTTCAGTTTGTCGAGTCCTTTGCCGTCGGGGATCACCGTTTCGACGATCTGTTTTTTGGGGCAGTGTGCGACGAGTGTCGTTGCTGCTGTCACGACGGGTAGGTCAACTTTATTTAGAATAAGAATCGCCTTTGAGGATTGTGCGGTCTGTAAGAGTTCGCGATCGGTGTCGTTAAGGGGTTGTGATGCGTCAAAGATAATGAGTAGCAGTTCTGCTTTATCAAGGACGGCTTTGCTGCGCTGAACACCCTGTTGTTCTACGAGATCCTCTGTGGATCGGATTCCGGCGGTATCGATGAGTTTCAGTGGGATTCCACTGATATTAATCATCTCCTCGATTGTGTCGCGCGTTGTGCCGGGGATATCTGTAACGATTGCGCGGGTTGTTCCGAGGAGTGCGTTCAGTAGGCTCGATTTTCCGACGTTGGGTTTACCGAGTATAGCGACGTTAACGCCTTCGGTGATAAGCCTGCCGTCGGCGGCGGTTTCGAGGAGTGTTGTTAGGTCGTTCTGGACGGAGCGTGCGGTTTCGAGTTGTGTTTCGACCTTCATGAAATCGAGGTCTTCTTCTGGGAAGTCGATGGATGCTTCAACTTCTGCGAGGAGTGCTGCGAGCCGGTCGTTGAGATCGTTGACGGTATCGGAGAGTTTTCCGGCGAGTGCCTCAATAGCGATTTTTCGGCTGAGGTCGGTTTTTGATGCGATGAGTTCGGCAACGGCTTCTGCTTGTGCGAGGTCAAGTTTTCCGTTTAGGAAGGCGCGTTTTGTAAATTCGCCGGGTTCCGCTATCCGTGCGCCGTTTTTCACCACGAGTTCTAAGACAGCCGTGAGGGTTACGATTCCGCCGTGGCAGTTGAATTCGACGATGTCTTCGCCGGTATAGGTTTTCGGTGCGCGCATGATACCGAGCAGTACTTCGTCAATTACTGCGTCGGATGCCGCGGCATCAATGACCTGTCCGTACGTCAGGGTATGCGTCGGCAGTTCTGTCGGCGGTATTTTGCGGGGGGATCGGAATAGTTCGGTAGCGATTGGTAGTGCGAGGGTTCCGCTGACTCGGACGATACCGATACCGGCTTGACCGCGTGCGGTTGCGATGGCTGCGATGGTGTCGTGGAATTTCATTTTGTTTATGAGCGGCGGGGTTGGAAACCCCGCCTGCAGTTAGCGGGCAGTTCGCGCGAACGGTTCGCAGATGATTGACATTTGCTATACTCGTTGTGCTGTGACGACGACGCGGCGCATATCGCCTTCACCTTGGCTGTAAGTAGAGACGATCTCATCCTCTTTTAGTGCGACATGGATGACGCGTCTGTCGCGTGCGGACATGGGTGCGAGTACAACATCCCTGCCGGTATATCTGACCTTATCTGCGATTTGGTTCGCCATTTCGATGAGTCGTTCTTCTCGGCGTTCTCGGTAGCCTTCTGTATCGACAAAGACGCGTTTTTTTGCGAGCGAAACTTTATTGACGATGCAATTGAGGATGCGTTCAATAGCGTCAAGGGTTTGTCCGTGCTTCCCGATAAGCAAAGCGGGACTATCCGTGAGGATATTGAGGTGCGTGCTTCCGTCAATGTAGTTGGCTTCAACTTTTGCGTCAACTCCCATTCGGCTGAGAATTTCCTTTAGTATGGTCTCAGGTGCGGCGGAGACATCTTGTTTGAGCGTTGCTCGGATTTTGGCTGGTTTCGCGCCGAAGTTCAATATCCCTTTTGTCGGCTCACTGATGATGTCGATTGTAACCTGCTCGCGTGTTGCCTCAAGTTCGGTGAGTGCGTTTTCGATTGCTTCCTCCACTGTTTCGCCTTCGGTTTCGATATAGTGTTGCACAGGTGGTGTCCTCCTCCTTTAAACGTTTGGGCAGTGAAGTCGCTGGTTGCGGCGCAAGGCTGCGGTCTGGAGGCTTTGCGCTGTTAATTAGACAGGACTTACGCAAATTTAGCACGTGATGGTAGATTTTTTAGTTTTAAACCCCCTAAATCCCCCTTATCAGGGGGACTTTAAGAGGAAGTGCGTAAGTCCTATTAGATTATGAATTCCGTTTTTGCCTGGCGTTATTCCGTTTTTTTCCATCGACGACTATAATCTCGTCTTCATCGGTTGCGTATCGGTTTTGCAGGTACTGTTGTGCGACTGTGAATACGTTGTTGCATAGCCAATAGAGGACGAACCCGGATGCCCAATTGTAGAAGATAAAGATGAAGATGAGTGGCATGAATTGCATTAATTTCATTTGCATGTTGTCGGTTGCTGGTGCCATATTGCCGACGAATTTCTGTTGGAGCCAGGTTGTCAAGCCGTTGATAATCGGTAGCAGACGTATTGCGTCAATCTGTGTGATGATTAATGGTATTGTGAAAGGCAGTTCGATGAGTGTATCTGGTGCGGAGAGGTCATCGATCCAGAGCATGAAAGGTGCGCCGCGTAGTTCGACTGCGCTTCCCAAGAGTGCGAAGAGTGCCCAGAAGATCGGGATTTGTGGGATCCAGGGGATACAGCCGCCGAGCGGATTGACACCGTTCTCTTTATAGACGCGCATTGTTGCGCGGTTGAGTTTCTGCGGGTCGTCTCTGTATTTTTCCTTCAATTCGAGGAGCTGGGGTTGGAGTTTCTGCATCTTCTTCATTGACTTGTGTGCCTTGTGTGTGAAGGGATAAGAGAAGATTTTCACGAGTGCTGTCAATAAGATAATTGAGATGCCGTAGTTGCCGAAGACGTTGTGAACGCCTTTGAAGACCCATAGCATTCCCCATGCGATGGGTGAGAAAAACCCGAAGTCGATAATTTTGGAAAGGTTTATGGTGTTTTCTGTTGCTTCTGGTACATTGGGTGCTTCTATGGTTTTTAGGATTGTATCGTCCTTGGGACCGACATAGAGTCGGAAAGTGTTGGGCTGTTTCTGTTGCGGCTGTAGATAGAAACCGGGGATGACGAGTGATGCGGTTTCCATGGGTGCGATGACAGTGATATCGGCTGCTGTGTTTGCCTGTGGTGTCTCTGTTAGCCGATAGGTTGCTGCGGTCTGTGGGTCAGGTATCATCATTGCGGTGAAGTACTGGCTATCCATGCCTGCCCAGAGGACGGTTTCTAAGGCTCTTTCAGGCTTGAGTTGTCGTTCGGGTTTACCGTTGCCGATAAAAGCCTTTGCGCCTTCTTTGCCGTGGCGTCCGCGTTTCCCGCTCCTTTTTTCATAAGGGAGTAGGTCGGCGTTGATGCCGCGTCCCCACTGGAGTTCGTATCCGTTAGCGGGTTCGTTGCTGCCCATAAGTAAGGGTTGGTCTGAGACGTTCTGGAAAGTGACGGTCATATCGACGAAATAGGTGTCCGGTTGGAAGACGAACTGCTTTGCGACCCACAATTTGTCGCCGATTGTTGTTGTAAATGTGAGTGTCTCCACTCCGTCTCCGCTTGTGATGTTGATTTCGGATTTATCGGCTTTCCAAGTTGCCCGTAGTGCGTCAAGTGCGAGTTGTGCGCTTCCGAATTTGAGTGCGAGGCAGTTGAGTGCGTTGTCTGGTATGAGGTTCAAAGGCACGCCTTGTGGGTCTGCTCGGTCTGGGAAACGGTTGAGTCGCCACTGCTTAGCGATTCCGAGTTTTTCGTTAAAGACGATGGTATAGTTATCGGTCTGGACGTTGACCATTGAATCGTCAGGACTTTCCTGTACCTGTTTAAAGAGGTCGGAATCGATGGGTGCAGTGGCTCCGTCGGGTGTTGCCTGTGTTTCGGGGTCGATGGTTGCTTCGCCTGTATCTGGGGTTGTCTGTTCTGTCGTTTCGGGATCCTCGGGTTGCGGTGCGAACCGGTTGCCGTAGAATAGGCTCCATGCGACCATTACAACGATCATTAGAACCAATGCGAGAATGTAGCGTGCGCCCATTGAGATAGGTGCTCCTCATTTCGTGTGTTTTTTATCTTTGCTATTTGAGCGGGTCGAAGCCCCCTGGATGATAAGGGTGGCATTTTGCGAGTCGTTTAATTGTTAGCCAGCATCCCTTGCATATCCCGTACCGTTCTACAGCCTCGATTGCGTATTGTGAGCATGAGGGGTAGAAGCGGCACGATGGAGGAAACAGGGGTGAGATAAAGCGTTTATAGAAGCGGATCGGGTATGTGAGTATCACCTTTCCACCCGCTGGACGGTCTGCCGGTTGCTTTTCAAGTTGTTTGAGGTTTTTCTGATGCTGTTTAGAATGTGCCACGCCTATTTCCGATTTTGGTTTCTGCGTTTGAAGATTGCTGCTCTCTGGAAGAGGTTCGCCAATGCGATGTGTGCTTCCTGAGCTGTCAGTTGCGTCGCGGGTGTCCTGCCGACGACAACGAGATCGTATCCTTTTTTGATTTTTGGACGTAATTGTCGAAAGGATTCACGTATTAGCCTTTTAACTCGATTCCTCTGGACGCTTTTTCCGACCTTTTTGCTGACGGTTATCCCGAACCGGAGGAGATTGAAGTCGGTGTTTAGTACGTATATGACGAAGTATTGATTCCAATACTTCTTGCCCTTGTGATAGGCGCGTTGGAATTCCGAACGTTTCTTGAGTTTTTCGAGGTCTTGCATGGTTTAGTTTACAGGACTTACGCATTTTTGACTGCAGCCTATTCTGTTAGATCACATTTCTCGGAGAACCGAGCGTTATCGGGACACAAACTAACACAGGACTTACGCAATTTTGACTGCAGCCTATTCTATTAGATGAGATTTCTGGGAAAATCCAGCGTTTTAGTATCACAAACTAACAGTTTATGCTACGAAAGAGCAGCATGCGTAAGTCCTATAACAGTTTATGCTACAAAAGAGAGATATGCGTAAGTCTTAGTTGATATAAAGGTATTTCCTCCAAGAGGGGTGGCACCCGCGAAAATGACGGTTGAGCTGCAAATAGGTCAAGATTGACGGTGTTTTGGGTTGGCGTGTGAGTTTTAACCGCGTCTCAGAGGGCATTTTGTTGCCCTTTTTGTTATTACATTTTTTGCAAGCCGTTACGACGTTCTCCCACGTTGTTTCACCGCCGCGGGAGATGGGTACGACGTGGTCGAGTGTCAGTTGTACGGTCGGAAACTCTTTGCGACAGTATTGACATGTGTACTGGTCGCGGACAAGGACGTTTCGACGTGAAAACTTGACGACGCTCCGTGGGACGTGAACATATCTCACCAAACGGATGACGTGCGGTACTTTCACCGCGGCACTTGGCGAATTAATTTCGACATCTGAGACTTCTTCCGTCTGTGCGGTGCCTTTGAAGACCATTTTCATGGCACGCCGGAGGTTGCAAACGTTTATCGCTTCGTAACTTGCATTGAGCACTAAGACAGACATTTCCACTTGCAGGCCCTCTAACTCGAAGATTGGGTCTTAACCACATTAACCTCTATGTATTTTAACACATTTTTAGGCGAATTGCAACTAAAAGTGATTAACAGTTGCCAGTACGGTTTTCTGCGAAAACCTTTCAGGTAACAGTTGCCAGTTAACGGTACTCAGTTAAAGAGGTATATTGTGGCAGTGGCAGTGGCAGTCCTGTAGGTTGGGTTGAACGGTGTTGAAAAGTTGGATATTGATATGCCAAACACACCTGAAAGACCGTGTACCGCCTATCTATTCAAGAACATAGAGAAACCGAATTTTACACGCTCAGCGTCCAAGAAACGTCAAAGCAAAAGCGTTGGGTTTCACTCGGTTTCCGGTGGATGTGGCATATCTGGAGAAAGTTGTGTTTTTCTATAATTTTAGGGGTTCGGTGGCATCTGTTCAACCCAACCTACGAGCTAATAATTAAGATACACCTAACGGGGGGTTTCGTGTATAATAGGTTCGTATAATACACTGAACGGAATACGACGGGGTTACATGAAGATTAATTTTTTAATTCGGTAATTTTTAGAAAGTCCGGTTCGGTTAGAAACCGAACCTACCAGCCCGGGGAAGTGTAAGATGGCGGGGTTAATGAAGTCTAAGAAAATAAATCGGTCATTAGGCGAGGTTACAAACCTCGCCTGCAGTGGAGGACCTTTTAGATGTCCGGTTCGGTTAGGAAACCGAACCTACCAGCCCGGGGAAGTGGTAAGATGGGATAGATAGAGAGGCAGCTGAATGCAGAATAGATTGGGAAATACGATTGCGATCTTTATTTTGGTACTTATACCGAGCAGCTACGGAGCTGGTATCCGGTTTGTGGATGTTACTGAACAGGCGGGTATCGACTTTACACATGTTGGTGGCATTGATCACCGTGTGGTACCGGCACTCGTCGGTTCTGGTGCGGCGTGGCGAGATTATGATAATGACGGTAAGTTGGATTTCTATATCGTTAATAGTGCTCTCGTCCGGCCTGCACCGGATGCTGTGCTTCCGAAGAATACACTTTATCGGAACAACGGGGACGGTAGTTTCAGCGATGTAACGGATGTTGCGGGTGTTGGAGATACGGGTTGGGGAATGGGTTGCGCCTTCGCGGATTACGATAATGACAACGATGCTGACCTCTATGTCACGAACTATAAGGCGAATGTCTTTTATCGGAATGAGGGTGACGGCACGTTCAAACGGTTCTCATCAGGTGCAGGTGGGATCGGAGACGACGGTTTCGGTGCTGGCATCGCATGGGGTGATTACGATGCGGACGGATATCTCGATCTCTATATCGGTAACTATATCGAATATAGCAAAGTCCCACAAGGCGATGAGGTTTTTTTTCCTTACGATTTTTTTGGACAGGCGAACATTCTGTATCTGAATAAAGGGGATGGCGGGTTCATCAATATCACGAAAGCTGCGAAGGTGAACGGTGGGTTCCATCTGACGCTGGGTGTGAGTGCGGCGGATTATGACGCTGATGGGGATCTCGACCTCTATCTCGCTAACGATACCGATCAGAATATTCTCTATCGGAACGATGGCGAGTTAATTTTTATGAATACGAAACATCCGGATGCGCGGAGCCGGACTGGCGATATCCGTAGCGGTATGGGGGTCGCTTGGGGTGACTATGACAACGACGGTGACTTGGATCTTTTCATAACGAATTGGCTGGATGAAAATAACGTTCTTTATAGCAATAACGGGGACGGTACTTTTAGGGATGTATCTGCGGAGAGCGGGGTCTTTGCCTCGGGGTTGGGTAAAACCTGTTGGGGGACGGCGTTTTTTGATGCGGATAACGACGGCGATCTCGATATCTTTTTTTCGGCAGGCCACATTGATCCGGCATCGTGGGAAGCGCACGGACAGGCGGATGTTTTTCTTGAGAACAACGGAGACGGTACTTTCAGAGATGTTTCGGAGACTGTGGGTCTGCGTGAATCGGATTCTTATGGTGTCGGTAGGGGTGTTGCTGTTGCGGATTACGATGCGGATGGCGATCTGGATATACTCGTTGTTAACAGCGGTGGGAAACCGAGTTTGCTGCGAAATGACGGTGGTAATCGGCAGCATTGGCTTCAGATTCGTACAGTCGGGACGGTAAGCAATCGGGACGGTGTGGGTGCGGTCGTTAAAGTGCGCGTAGGCGATTTTCAGCAGGTGCAGCAGGTAACGGCGGGTGATAGTTATCTCTCACAGAGTAGTCTTGATGTTGCGTTCGGGCTTGCGGATTATGCGGGGGTAGATGAGGTTGTCGTTGAGTGGCCGAGCGGTATTGTGCAGACGTTGGTGGATGTAGCGGCGAATCAGCGGATTGTTGTCGTTGAGGAGGAGTAGCAGATAGCCGTCAGCCGATGGTTGTCAGTTTTTAGTAGTTGTCAGTTTTCAGGACGATTTTTCTCCGAAAAATCTTTCAGTTTTTAGTTAAGAGGTGTTGTGGTCAATCAGATGCCTCTTTGAGTGAAAACTGGGTCATGAAAGGCGATGCAGTTTCAGAAAATCGCGAGCACAGCTGGCTTCTACAAGGGAAGAGTGTTTACATAGGTAAGCAAGTTTGGATATTATAGTGGATTCCGTAATTACTTATACACTCGTATTCCTATATTGCCGCGGGAGACCAACGGTTTCCTATGCTACGGGTCGCAAGCAGAATCGTCCAAACTTCTGAGAAGGATGAAACGCGTAGAAAAATCCGTTGATAAATATAGCACGCCACTACGAGGCACAGGCTAACAGCCTATGCTACGAATCCCACGCAAGCAGAATCGTCCAAACTTCTG
>JAAXHL010000158.1 GCA_012270865.1 Candidatus Poribacteria bacterium
CATTAATTCTAACGTTTACTATAAACCACTCTAACGCAGTCGCTGCGAACGGATATTTAATGTTATATCCGACTCCTTGTTTGGAAAAAGCATTCAGAACAGATCCAGAACTAATTCACAGAACTTGGGAAGCTTTAAATGCGATTACATTGCAGGATTTAGTAAGTGAAGCGCGAGTTTATGGCGATGGCCTCTATAAACTTGAACCTAAAGAACTGGCTAATGTTTCTGTTGGTGATGTATTTCCAGCACGATTAAGCTTAGAAAAACCTTTCACAGCACAGCAGATGGAATTCTCATGGAAATAAAAAAGAGGAATCACGAATCTGATGTAAAATTAAAGACACGGTAGGGAACGTGCTTTTATAAAAAAAAATCGTCACCTTATCCCCTTATACCTATCGCTTCGAGTTGTGCTATTTCTTTTACCCAAGAGTCTCGGATTTCTGGGGAATAGTCGCCGGGGAGTAGCGACTTTCGGGTGCAATTGAGAAGTGCCTGTAAGGTCTGGTAGTGTCGTATCGGTCCGATGTTCGGTAGGATCCGATCTTCGGCGACAGCGATGATTTCATCGACGGTGAGTTCAGCAGTTGTTTCTGAATTTGCTTTGATAAGACTGGTGGCTTCAAGGTCGGAACGCAACGAGGCGAAACTCGCTGCGGAATAGCTCTCGGTTATCTTCAGAAGTCGTTGGGCATCTTCCTCAGAAAGTGGGCTGGAGGAGACCTTGGCAATCGTCCAGTGTAGAAAATCCTCACGGTCTTCACCACTCGGATCCAGTACCGGAAGCACCATATCTCCGACTCTGCCTTCGCGTCGTAGGTCGGGTGAGAGATTATAGATACGAGCGGTCATCAGAAGCCATGTGATGTTGCCACGGAGCTGCGGATCCGACATCATCGCCTGTATTTTTCCCGTTAAACGACGTTCTGTGCTGTGTGCATCCCTCCCGACACCCCCGAATTGTGTATCCGCTTCGTCAACAAAGATGAGTACCTTCACTAATGCCATCAGCAACCGCCGGAGCCGTTCAAAGATGACATCTGTCTGCCCGAACCACATACTCCGAATGTTCTTGAGGACGAGGACTGGGATATCGAGTTGACCGGCGAGTCCCTCGAAGATAAAAGTTTTTCCGCTGCCGATGGGGCCGCAGACGCTCATACCGGGAATCGCATCGGGACCGGTTGAGGTGATACGTGGAATCAACTGCGTTTTCAGGAAATCCACTAATTTTCGGTTCCCAACGATGTCTTTTAAACTGTGTCCGGGTTTTTTGAACTCCACGACATCCTCACCTAACTGTGTCTGAATGAATTCGGAGACCCTCTCAATGACATCTTCAGGTTGAAGTTTCTCACCGGAATAGCATGCAGAGAGCAGCATTTGTCGGAGTGCCTGTATGGACAATCCAGCCGTCAGCATTGCGAGTTGTGCTTGTGTACCCCACAGGCTTAACGGTTTCTCAATCAATTTAGGTGTGTTGTTAAACCATGAAACGAAGTGCTGACGTTCCGACATTCCGGGTGCAGGGATTTCAACGTTGACGACTTGTGGCAACCTGATAATTCGAGAGTTCAGGATGCTTGGTGATTCTGCGATGAAGATGACGGTATCGTTGCCGTTCATGAAATTGGAATCGGAAATCCAGTCCTGAACGATGCTGACGCGATGTCTATCCTGAACTGACAAGCTCCGTATCTCGCCTTCTGGCAGCAACATATCGGCTGCTTCTATTAGGATTATCAGTTTTTCGGAGAGAAATTTTTTGCCGTTGGTGTCAGTGCTGCGGGAGAGCAGGCAAAATTGACGGAGGAGTTCAAGTGCGAGTGTCGAGCTGCCGATCGCATCCGTCATGTACTGCGAGAAAGAGACATTAGAAGGTTCTATAGCAGCATCAAGTGATCCGGTTGTAGATGTCCGTTCGCGCGCTGTACTGGTAGGTGCGTCTATATCAGTGTCAGGCTCGGTTATGCCTCGCCATCTGTTGAAGGCGCGCTTAACCTTTTCGCGTTCCGATTCTTGTGCGAAGCGTATGGGACCGTTGAGTTCATAAACCATCAGGATGAACCCATGTATATCCCAGCTGTGGGTTAAAAAGGGGACGAGCGGAATATAATCCGTGGACTCTTCTTTTTTTAGAAAAAAGAGGTCGTGGATATTTCCGGACAGGACGAGACTCCGAGATGTCCCAGAATTAATGAGCATTCCGGCTTCCGATCGGAATGTATAGGTCGGACTTTTGACGGCTATAAGGTGTCGCCCCCTTCAGTTTTAGATAGCGAACTTAGGTCGCTGCGAGACACTTTTAAGTGGCACGTTAGAGCGGCAGTTCAGAATCGGAATCCTCAGTTTTCTTAGCAGGTTCTGGTTCTGTATCCGTCTGTGTATCCGTCTGCTGTGCGCCGAAAATCAGAGCATCAAATTCATCGGAAGTTGAAGAGGATCGTGCAGCTGTGAGGAATTCCTGTTCTTCGGATTTTGAATCGGTCCCAGCCAATTCCTGTGCGACTTTTGAACGTCCTTTCGCCTTTTCTCGGATTTCGCGCATCCGTGTCAATTCAGCGGAAGTACCGTCCATACTAATACCGGAAAGCATATCGGCGATTTCTTCCTGCTCTTTGGCAGTAATCAGATCGGCGACAGCCTCGGACTGTTCTTCCTTAATCTGGTCTAAATCGCGAGATAGACCGGTAATCTGAATTTTATGGTTATCAATACCGGCTTGTGCCTCTTCAATATCGTTTTCCAATTCGGAAATCTGTCTGGTTTTTTCTTCCAGATTGGTATTGAATCCTTGGTAAGCCGTGACACAGCGTACATATTCAGCGTGCTGTTTGACTTCTTCGGGTGCCATTCCCTCTTTTTGCAAGTCCGCAGCGGTCTGCTGTGCCTTAGCGATTGCGCCAGTTTTCAATTCCTCTAATTTTTCAACTTCGTCGGTAAGCGTCTTTACCGTGGATTTCTTGCGTTCCACGAGTGCTATAAGTTGCCCGATCGCCTGCTTATAGCGTTGAATATTGCCTTTCTTATCGCTGATGATGTCTTCGTAAGCCCCTCTAACGGCTTCCGGGTTTTCCATCATTCGGTCTGCTGCCTCATGTGCGCGACCTGTTAGCGTGTACCATATCGACCTAAAAAATCGCGTGAATCCGTTTGCCATTTCAAATCCTCCTGTTGCTTGTTCCAGAAAAGCGCAACCTCACTGTATTGCTTTACAAGTTGTGTCAATATCGTTTCGTACAGCTTTACAACACTGTGTGAAACTTATCACATCGTATTTTAACACATTTTACCTTAAACTGCAAGAAAATTCTGCATAAGGCTATGATTTCGGGGTAGAAAACTTTAAGAGCCTATCACAGGTTTCATATCCCAGAGGAGAACAGTGCCATCAAAACTTCCACTTGCCAAGAGCGAACCGTCCGGTGAGAAGACAACATCTTGAACGTCAGAGGCGTGTCCCCAGAAGGTGTGGACGTTTTCACCAGTGGCGACCCTCCACAACTGGATAGGTACGCTATCTGTCTTGCACCACCATGAACCGACAGCGAGATAATCACTGTCAGGCGAAAAAGCAAGTGCGAAAGGTCTCCTACTGCTCTCAGGCAGCCGTATTACCATACGTATTTGTGAGGTATTTGCGTCCCACAATATAACTTCACCTTCGCGCCCACAAGCAATAACGGTCCCGCAGGGAGAAAATGCAATAGCATCAAGGACTGGTTCCAGATGTGGCTGACGCTTAGGGTTTTCCGCTTCCTTGGTTCCTTTTGACTCACCTCTGTACAGAGGTGGAACGTCTAAACTTTCTGGCAAGGGAAGTGTGGCAAGGTGTTTACCACTTTCAACATCCCAGATGCGTGCTTTATCATTGTAAGAAATAGCGGCAACCTGTTTACCATCAGGGTGAAACGCTATTCTCTTATCTCCCATTCGCCATCTCGCTTCTCCTACGCGTTCATTTTCATCTGGCGTAAGCGAATGTTGTTTTTCCCAGTGCTCAACATTCCATACAAAGAGTTCGCCTTTTGTTCCCGCACTGACAAGATATTTACCGATGGGTGAAAAACGAAACGAAATTACATGATTCTCATGTTCGGTGAGTTCAGCGACTAATGTTTCGGAGTCAATATTCCAGACTTTGATGTTCGCGTCCCCTGTTTCAGCTGCTAACATTTCATGGAGTGTAGATAGAGCTACTGTCCTTCGTAAAGGGGAACGTTCTTCGGTCAAGGTTGGGAATATCCGCTGGGTTTTCCTACTCTCAACATCCCAGAAAACTTTGCCTGTTGTTCCCCAGTAACTGCTGATCAATGTCTTGCTATCCGGTGAGAATACTACCGAAAAAGCGTGCGGTTTATATTCGGGAAATAATGCTATTGTAGAAGGGCTTTCGGCTTTCCATAGCTGCAGATCGCCGCGTGTATTGGCAATGGCGAACTGCGTTCCATCGGTTGAAAAACGTGCTGCAGACTTAGTCGTTCCCGGGGAGTCAAAGGTGTCTAATTTTTCTTGCTGCGGTCCATCCCAAATCTGCACCTCGTCCTTATAGATGTTGGCAATTCTCATCACTCCATCGGAAGTATAAGCCAGTCTGACTCGATCTCCTTCATAAGTAGTGGGGGTCATTACAAGGGATTCGTTGTGAATATCCCAGACTCGTACTTCGTTGTCCAAGGTCGCGGTGGCAAGGTATTGTCCGCAAGGTGAAAAGATGGTGGAATGCACCGGTGCCGCGTGTCCAATGAGATGAGCAATCTGTTTGCCAGTATCTATGTCTGAAAGCGTGATAGTGTCTATAGCGGTCACATACGCAAGTTGGTTGCTAACGGGTGAAAATGAGATAGGAAAGCACCTGTCGCCGTAATATCCCCTTCGGTAATCCTTTTTTTCTGCATCTTCAAGGGTGCAGCTCATGATAGGGGTGTCGGTGTTTGTCCGCCATGTGTAGACAGCACTATGTGCGAAGCCTGATGTAGCGAGATATTGTCCATCCGACGAAAAGTGGAGATGTAAAAGGCTATTAAAGTTTCGAGTGCTTCCCCAATCTATTTTGGTAACACACTGCCCGTTTTGTGTGTCCCATATTTTAACAATGCCATCTTGATCGCCGGTAGCGATCCATCGCATATCATGTGAGAAGGTAGCGACATTGAACATCCCTCGTTCGGTACCCCACAAGGCACGAGGGGTCATTGTTTCCGTGTCATATATCCAGAATCCCATTTTGGTTGCAACGGCAAGATATGTCCCATCGCTCGAATACTCAACACCAAGTAGTGCTCCCTGCCCTAATCTACCGATTGCGCCTTCGGGAAGTTCCCAAGTTGTTACATCTGTGTCTTCAGGTGATCGCAGCGCAGGGATCGTGGTGCGCCTGTTTTCCATAAAAAAATCTCCTGTGAGTGCCCGAAGGCTTTGGAAGTTTAGGTATTTCTCGCGTCAAAATCCGCGTATGTAGTGTTGAAAATTATTAAGATTAAAGGGGATAATCGTGTGGTAACTGATAAAGAAAGGAGGCGAAAATTATAACGATTCGCGAAATCAACGATTTTAATTATACAGCACATCCGTATTGTTTGTCAATACCTAAATTATATGCTTTGCTGACTGCTAACAACTGAACAATCCTAAGGCACGCTAAATTCTACTTGACACAGAGCGGATATCTGAATAGAATAGTGAATAAATATAACTTTCGACCTTCAAAAGATGCGTATACAACCGACAATACACAAGACATTTTCATATTGGCTGTGGCTTACTGCATTCGGTGTGTTAGGACTCGGACTCGCGAATTTGCCGCTGTTTAACCTCCTCGCTTTTGAGTTCTGCGCGGTGTTAGCACTCGGCATCTCTCTGGCTGGCGCACACGTAACGCTCACTGTAATCCGTCAGATGAAGCGACAACCTGAGGCACTCTCCGGTTCATCGGGGCAGATCGTCAATCGGTGTTTCTGGAGTGCGTTGACCTTTAACTTGAGTTTACTCGTGCTACCGCTCGGTATTATCCTGCTGAACGCGCTGCGTGTCAAAAATTGCAATTTCGGTGAAGGGTTTCTATTTTTTTTTCTACTACCGGCAGTCAGCTGCCTATACGCGACGGCAGCAGGCGTATTTTTCGGGTTCTGGATTAAGAGGCGATGGTTGGCATATCTGGCGTATCTCGGGTTTCTCGCGGTCTCTTGTGTGCCAGTGGTTATCAATCTGATATTTCACCCGCCGGTGTTTGCGTATCACGCGACATTCGGATATTTTCCGGGACCGATTTACGATTTCGTCATCCAGATAACAAGTACGCTGCTCATCGCCCGCGCAGAAACACTGCTGTGGATAGCCTTATTCTTGGTACTTACTGTCAGTATGTGTGAAGTCAGTCGGGACACCGATTTGATGCCGCAACTGAAGTGGCGCAAACTCTTTAGTCCTCTGACAAGACATGTCGGTTTATACCTCCTGATTGGCTGTCTTATCGGTTTCCAGTTCTATGCGGGGGCATTGGGAATTCGTCCGACCCGTGATGATATTGCCGAAGCACTCGGCGGTTTTCGTGAAACTGAACATTTCAAAATCTTCTATGCTCGCGAACTTCAAGCAGAGATTGATCGAATCGCCGAGGATTGCGAATTTCGGTACGCGCAATTAGCCGACTATCTCATGCCTGAAGGTGAAAAACTCTCTCGGAAAGTCCGAGCCTATATCTATGCATCGACCGACCAGAAGAAGAAGTTAACTGGGGCAGGCGACACATCTGTGGAGGATCCATTCGGACACGGGTTCCACATTCACGCGCAAGGTTTTCCGCATCCGGTTCTGAAGCACGAATTGGCACACGTCTTTACTGTTCCGTGGTCGCCACTGAAGGTAAGTCTGAAGATAGGACTCCATGAAGGGATCGCCGTTGCTGCAGATTGGGACGAAGGCAGGCTTACCGCACATCAGTGGGCAAAGGCGATGCGTCAGATGAAGGTTGCCCCCGAATTGTCAGCCATCATGGGCATCGGGTTCTGGGGACATGCCGGTTCGAGGAGTTATCTGCTGGCGGGTTCCTTCGTCCGATTTCTCGTTGACACCTACGGTATAGAAAAATTTAGAAACGTCTTCCCTACCGGTAATTTTCTGCGTCACTACGCGAAGGACCTGCCTTCACTTGAACAGGAATGGCTCAATTTTTTGGAAGGTGTTCGGTTACAAGCCGAGGATATCGCCTACGCAAATTACCGTCTAAAACAACGCAGCGTTTTTGAACAGGTCTGTGCGCATGAAATGGCGGCGTTACGGAATACCGCATGGCAGGCATTTTTCCGAAAAGATTTCGCTACCGCCACGGAGACGTTTGAGACAATGTTATCAGATGAACCCGACAACCCAGTCACACTACGCGGCTTGATGTACAGCGCGTATCGCATGCAGGCGTATGACAAGGCGTTATCCTTAGCGGAGCGTATTGCGAAGAAAGAGGACCCTCTATTCAGTCCGGAAGCAACGCTCCTGAAAGGCGATATTCATTGGCGAAGGAATCAACACAAAAAAGCGATTGACATCTACAATTCCATTAAGACGGAACACGAGACGATTGCGCGTAGACGGACGAAACGGATCGCGGCACTCTCTTACCAAGGTCCCGCAGAGACACAACCGAACGCGATGGTTCAAACGCGGACATCTGTTCATGAATTGTTCCGTTCAGTCTTAGTTGAACCCAAAAATGCGGCAGAGAAGATGGCATCCTTGTCAATATGTCTTCAAGCGGAGCCGGATATCTGGTTGGCATCTTTCTTAGCAGGTGAGCTGCTTCACAGAGAAAAAGCCTGGCAGCTCAGCAATCAACACCTCCACAGGGCAGTGGCGCGATTGGAAAAGTTAGCGGTTGCCGCTGAAACATCATCAACGCAGCTGACGGAACAACAATACCAAGATTTTGCCTTAGAGGGACGAAGATTAATAGGCATCAATGCATACCATCAACAAGATTACGAGACTGCAATCAAGGCATTTTCTACGATTGCAAAAAACGAAGGGTTACCTCTCGGAACTATACTAAAAGCAGAAGAATGGCAGCAGCGGTGTCGTTGGGCACAACTTTTTAAAGTAACCAGTGACCAATAGCCAGTTAAAAGAGGTCTTTGATAGTTATAGGGTTTTCTGGTTACTATAAACTGGGAAC
Source organism: Candidatus Poribacteria bacterium (assembly GCA_012270865.1). Lineage (GTDB taxonomy): Bacteria > Poribacteria > WGA-4E > WGA-4E > WGA-3G > WGA-3G. Next base: position 8,171 of record JAAXHL010000158.1, read on the forward strand.
TGAAAACTGGAGACTTCTTTGTCAACTACCCAAGCCTAAAGACTTGGGAAACCTGTTAAGAGATCATTGAACAACAACAGCTGTTCAGCGGTCTCAAGGTTTCCCATATCTTGTGCTTCGTTTTTGTTTCTCGTTTCATTGAGGGTGGTAACCCACCGCTCTCCACGAAGGGCAGCAGCTGCACGGACACGTTCACCTGTCTTAAGTTTATGCTTACGGAGTTTCCACGACATAGACCTAATACGTTTTCTGTGTCTTGGATACCCTTTTTTCGCAGCACCTTCTTCGCATCGGCTATAAAAACCGTCAAACGCTTTATCCGTGCGTTCTAAAGCACACACTTGCATATCTTGAGGCACTTCGCGAAAGTCAGCATATTTTTCACGGGCAACTTTCAACTTCCGGGATTGGGCGTTATACGAGACGCGTTCGCCTTCGGTTTCCCAAGCAACCTTGCGGTCATGGCGCGCAGAGTTCTGAAGTTCGCAAAGGTGGTCAAGCCAGTCTAATAATCAGGACTTACGCAATTTTGACTTCGGCCCGTTCAGTTAGATGAGAATTTTCGGAAAACACAGGGGTCCCCTGCCACAAACTGGGAAGTTTGTGCTACAAAAGAGCAGCATGCGTAAGTCCTAATAATGTTGTTTCTTGTGTTTTCGTAGGATACACAGGGTATCTAAAAGTTAATTTCATGGTGTATCAGGTATCAGGCGTTTATCCCCTTCTTAGTGGGAGGCAAGCACATTGCCGAGTGGCAACGCTAAGAATGCTTGCCAACCTGATACTCTAATTATACCACAACTTGATAGCAATGTCAAGAAAAATATAGGAGCGGGCATTCCTCCCCAAGCTAAAGCATGGGGTTTCCTGCCCGAAGATTAGATGAAACTTTTTGTGCCGGGAAGAATTTGCATGTTCGGCGAACATAGCGATTGGGCAGCAAGATACCGGCTAAATAACTCAGAACTTGAAAAGGGTTATACTTTAATAGCGAGTACAAACCAGGGCGTTTACGCCGAGGTTAAGCCGCACCCGAGGCATCTGATTTTAAAGACGACCCTTAGCGACGGTACCCGTCACGGTCCCTATAGCCTCCCCATGGAAGGGGATGCGCTTCTTGCCGAAGCAGAAAAAGGCGGATTTTTTAGCTATGCTGCCGGTGTCGCATATCAAATTCTAACGAACTACCAGGTACAAGGACTCGAAATAGACAATTACCTCACGGATCTGCCTGTTAAAAAAGGTCTCTCTTCAAGTGCTGCTATCAGCGTCTTGGTCGCACGCGCTTTCAATCGTACCTACGATCTTAAAATGACGACGCGCGGAGAAATGGAATATGCCTATCGAGGTGAGATTACAACGCCTTCACGCTGCGGACGGATGGACCAAGGCTGTGCCTATCAACGCCCGATTCTCATGACATTCGACGGGGATCGTGTTGATGTTACAGAACTTAGTGTCCGAGAAAACATGTACTTTGTAATTGTGGATCTCAATGCCGGTAAAGACACACTCCTTATATTGAGCCAATTAAATCACTGTTATCCATTCGCGGAAAGCGAATTAGAAAAGAACGTGCAACACTACCTTGGTCCCCTGAGCGCGCAGATCACACAAGAAGCATATCAAGCACTCCGAGATGGAGATGCTGAAGCCGTCGGTAAGTTAATGACCCGCGCACAGACAGAATTCGACAAACACCTCATACCTGCTTGTCCATCGCAACTGACAGCACCGGTCCTTCATAAAGTCCTCAACTATAAACCGATTCAACCGTATATCTGGGGCGGCAAAGGTGTCGGATCTCAAGGAGACGGGTCGGCACAATTCATCGTGAAAGACGAAGAGAGTCAACAACGTGTCATAGAGGTTATTGAGCAGGATTTGCAGATGCCGTGCCTGAAACTCGTCATTGAGGCGGGTAGACGTGTTCGCAAGGCGGTTATTCCGGCAGCTGGGTTCGGCACTCGGCTATTCCCTGCATCAAAAGCGATGAAGAAAGAGCTCTTTCCTGTGATTGATAAATCTGGCCGCGCGAAACCCGCGATTATGGCGATCGTTGAAGAGGCGATTGACGCTGGGATTGAAGAAGTATGCCTCATCATTCAGAGTAGCGATACCGAACTCTTTGAATCGTTTTTCAAAACGCCACCACGAATTGAGCATTACAATAAACTCAGCAAAGAAAATAAGGCACATTGCGACTACCTACTGGCGTTAGGGAGCAAGGTGACATTCGTCACACAAGACGTTCAAGAAGGATTCGGACATGCTGTTTATTGTGCGAAGGAGTGGGTCGGCAACGAACCTTTTCTGCTGATGCTCGGAGACCACCTTTACAGTTCAGACGAAGAAACGTGTTGCGCACGACAGATCGTAGAGGCTTATGAACAGGTAGGACACAGTGTTGTCGGGCTTAAAGTGACACCGATTGAACATTTATCAAACTTCGGATGCGTTACCGGTGTATGGAAAGAAGATAATTCACTACTTTCGGTAACAGAGTTCTATGAAAAGCCGGATCCGGAATATGCGATGGAACATCTGCACGTAGATGGTATGGATATAGATCAGTTCTTGACGGTGTTCGGTATTTATGTCATTCAACCGCAAATTTTCGGGTTCCTTGAGCATAACATCTCACATAATCTGCGGGAACGTGGTGAATTTCAACTCACCTCTTGTTTGGACGAGTTACGGAAGGCCGAAGGCTTCTCAGGATATGTTGTTAAGGGACGACGCTTTGATATTGGCCTCCCAGAAGAATACAGACAAACGGTTATTGATTTCAGGAACGCTTGAATTAGTTAAAGGAACGTACTCGTTCCGTACTGTTAACTTCTTAGTTTGATGACAACAATCGTAAGATCGTCATACTGTTCTGCGTCGCCGACAAATTCATGGACATCATCTACAATGTGCTGGATAATTTCTTCTGCCTTGAAGTTATCAGGCATCCGAGCGACCGACTGCTTAAAACGCTCCGTCCCGTACATCTCGTCCTCTGTATTGAGTGCCTCAATAAGTCCATCGGTATGAAAGATCAGCGTATCGCCTTCGTTTAGCTCGATAGTGCTGGACTCATAGACGACTCTTTTCATACTGCCGAGCGGAAGGTCACTGTTTTCAATTTCAATTACCTCTGCGCCTCGTTTGAGGACAGGATAAGGTTGTCCACCGTTAGCATAGTTGATTTTTTTATTGGTTTCATCGAGGATCGCCAAGTTAAGTGCGATGAAACTGGGTCCGTACATCCGCGGTGCTAATCCAGCGTTGAGATCACTGAGTATGACAGCGGCTTCGGATTTGTAGCGCGAGACTTCATACAGCATACCATTTGTGAGTACGGCATTCATCGCGCCTCGTAAACCTTTCCCTGCAGCGTCCGCGACCGCGATTGCGGTTTGTCCGTTCTCTACGGTGAGGTAATCGTAGAAGTCGCCCCCGACCTGTGTTGCTGGTACAGACATGCCTGCGACTTCAAACCCCTTCATCTCTGGTGCCTCTGTCGGTAGGAGTCCCATCTGAATATTCTGCGCTTCACTCAACTCTGCACGGATACGCTGCATTTCGGCTTCTTCTTTCTCCCGCATCTCATTACGCAATTGGATGGTGTGTCGTCGGTTGAGTATTAAACGACCGACGAGTGCAAATACGACTGTAATGAAGATAAAGGTCGGTAAGTACGTTCGCCAGCGCGTCCAGATCGGTGGTGGGATATTAAAATCCACGATTGCAGGTGGTGCCGTGTAGTGCCACCCTTTGCGGAACGCCTTAACGAGAAACGTATAATGCCCTGCCTTAAGACCTGTGTATCGGATGCGCAGGATACCGTTTTGGTTCTGGATGTCCTGGGTGATCCCGCTATTATTAAGGCTGGGTTGCTCTGTCGCAATGGCTCCAGCAAACGGTGTCCATTCATCTGCGCGTGCGGTAGAAACAACCGGTAGCTTCGAGAAGTCGTCCGCTGAGACGTTCACCCACGCAGGTGTATCCAACCCTATCAATTTAAATTGATAGGAGGGGCCCTCCCGAAGCGAGCTGAGTCCTCGAATATTGAAAGTTTTTGCGCCGCGCGCTGGTAAAACTAAGCTCGACGAAAAATCGCTGTAAGGTTTATCAGCCTCCAAACTAATTATCCTGCACTCTGGCAGTCCACCGCGTGCTGGTGTATACTGCGTAACACCGCCTTCAGTTGCAAACCAGATATCTTTCTCAGAAGATTCCAAGATTTTTGAGATGTTATTGTGTGCCCATCCGTTTTTTGTCGTTCGACTGTGGAAAGTTTCACCATCATAACGGACAGCCCCACCGCCGCGTGTTGCGAACCATATATTCCCGCGGCTGTCCTCTACCACATCGCGTACATTATCTACAAGAAATCCATCTTCCTTCCTCGTATAAGCCCTGAATCCTTTTCCATCGTATCGAATAGCACCGTGAGAGGTTGCTAACCAGAGAACGCCATCTCTCGAAATCACAGAAGCGTTTACCGCATCAATTGGAGTAATAGGCTCAACAGTTTTCAACATTTTACCGTGATAGGTCTTAAGAGCATCAGAAAAGACAAAAGTGATTCTGTCAATCTGCTTAGCAGGGTCTTGCCAGACTGCGAGCGGTGCGGCACTTGATTCTCCGTCGAGAATAACTGGTTTAACAGATTCGATGTCGGTCCAGCGAATCAACTTTCCTGTCACGGCGTTGAAGTACCATTTATCTTCAGGTGTTGATTGGACAAGGTGAGTTGCTTTGAGTTGCATCTCCTCTGGCTGAACAGGACGCGTCGTAGATGCTGCGAGATTAATATCCTTGGGATACCGTTTTACGCCGCCGTTAGCGAAATGCACCCATAACCGCTCTTCAGTATCTCTGTATAAATCTGTAATTGGCACCGGTCCTGGGTCAATTAGAAGGCTTGGTGTTCGGCTATTGATTTCGGCGGTATTTTGAAATAGGATTCTTTGTGCGGTACGCTCCGTAATCCACAAAAGTCCCATGGCATCCGCCTTGAAAAGATGCCCGCCGAAAGCCATCCACACATGTTCGCCTTCGCTGAGAAGTACCTCCGGATTGCTATCTGATCTTTCACCGCCGGGTCCGATTTCTGTGCGGACAGAAATGGATATTTGGGGACCGTAGTTCCCACTTTCGTATCGGAAGAATGTGTATCGAGTTGAAGTGCCGCGGTATATCGGCTCGTTGATAAACCAAATATCTCTGCCGACTTCAAATATTTTTACGATTTCAGCCTGAGAGCGGCGGTTAATATTCGATTCGGTGCCAGATTGGTTTTGTTCATTATTGAGTCTAAATGATGCTGTTGTGATCTCATCTATCTTTGCATCATAACGAGCGACAGCCCCAGGAACGCTGAACCAGAGGTAGCCGCGACTGTCCTCATACATCGTGCGTACGCGACTGGTCCCGAGTTTTGCGTGTGTAATCACGGCAGGTGTCGGGTCAAGGATAGTGACACCGTTGTTGTGTCCGAACCACAATTTACCGTCAACGGCTTCAAATATCGTTCGGATCTCATCGTTTCCGAGTCTATTATTCGCGTTATCTACAAGGAGTTCGAGGTTAGCGTTATATTGACGGACGCCACGTTGTTCACCAATGAACCATAGGTTATCCCATTTGTCCTCAATTTCAAGGAACCCGTAAACATCTTTGGGTGTCCGTAGATTGGAACCGTCCCACCTTCTTGTGGGTCGGTCATCGCCAAACCACACGTCGCCCTTTACGTCAATCTTAATGGAAGCGGGTCTTCTTAATGACGTTTCACCTGAAGATCTGGATCTGCTGTAAGACCCTGTAGGGAGAATCTGTTTAAATTCTCTTCCATCAAAGCGGAGGAGGAGATTGTCGCCGCCGAACCAGAGATTGCCATTGAGGTCCTCAGCGATCGCCTCAACTGGGCTAACCACATTAAGACTGGACAGATCGTGTCGTGTAAACCCGGCGTTCGGATGGATTCGCGGCGTACTTACCTCCGTTTCATCGTCAGTGTCGTCCGCTGCGTCAGGTTCGATGCGTCTCCAATGGCTTCCACGAAAACTTAGGATGACCCCATTTGTGGTATCCTCGCCTTCACTCCCTCCGAGCCACAGCGTTCCATCTTCGCTTTCAAAGACAACATTTATCGTCAAAGTTGTTGATCGGATCAAATCCTCGCCAATGATTTCGTGCGGTAGTGGCTGCGGTAGCCTTTCGACACCGGGTGTCACATATTGCGTTAATACATGATCTTCACCGACCCATATATCACCGTGTCGATCGGTGATAATTGAGTTCCCGGTGCCGACATAACTGACGGACTGACCGTCAAACCGGCTCACTCTACCCGATTTCTCTGAAGGTACCCGCGTGAGAAACCAGATGTGTCCCCATTTATCCTCAACGATTCGCTGTGTCTGTCCGAGCAGTGCCCCTGCTTCAACATCCTCATAAGTGTTCAGGGATCCGACATAAGGTTTAAATGTGTTGTCGTAAAACCGACTGACACCGCCGCGATCGGAACCGAACCAAAGCACACCACGACTGTCTTGAAAAATAACGGGAACAATAGGACCTACCAATCCATCAGCAACGGTATAGGTGTGAACCTGCTCAGCCGTTGTGCTGCTACAAACGAAAACCGCAGCGAAGATTATATGCATTATTAATAAAATAAGGTTTTTAGGAGTCATTTGCATCTGTTTAAAACTTTAGAAATAACTGTCGGCAACTGAAAGATTTTCCAGAGAAAAATCGTCCTGACAACTATTTAACGCGCAAAATCACGGAGACGTGAAATCGCTTCACTGATGATTTCGTCTGGATACGTGAGTGAGATTCGATAGTACCCTTCGCTCCACTGCCCGTATCCGAGTCCGGGTGTTACAACAACGCCGACTTCTTCAAGGAGTGCCGTTGCGAAAGCACGACTTGAACCGTCGAAACGCGGCGGGACTGGTGCCCACACATATATTGTCGCCTTCGGTTTCTCTACCTCCCATCCGCTCTCTGTCAAGGCATCTACGACGACATCACGCCGTTTTTCGTAAACAGCATTTATTGCTGGTGTAATCTTTTCAGTGATCGAAAGTGCTTTAGCACCGGCGAACTGAAGTGCGCGAAGTGAGCCGTTATCAATGTTGTCCTTAACTGTTTTGACAGCACTCACAGCAGTCGGATGACCGACGACAAATCCCAATCGCCATCCTGTCATATTAAAGGCTTTACTCAATGAGAAGAATTCGACGGCGACTTCAGCAGCACCCTCAACCTGCAAGATGCTCGGTGAACGGTAGCCGTCGTAAGTGTTTTCACTATAAGCGTTGTCGTGTGCGATGAGGATGTCATTTTGCCTTCCAAATTCTACGGCACGCTCGAAGAAATCGAGATCAGCAGTCGCTGTCGTCGGATTGTTTGGATAGTTGATCCAGAGGACTTTGGCAAGGCGTTTGATTTCATCAGGGATCGCATCAAAGTCAACGTAAAAATCGTTTTCTCGCAGAATCGGTGCGTAGTAGGTCGTCGCACTGGCAAAAACGTGTCCGATGTTGTAGGTTGGGTACCCCGGACTCGCTGCAATGCCGATATCACCAGGGTTGAGGATTCCGAGTGCCAGTTTGACGATCGCATCTTTGCTGCCGAGCGTCGTGGCGACTTGATCTTCGGCAAGCGTAACGCCGTAACGTCGTTGATAGAAGTCGAGCACTGCTTGCGGAAAATCCTCAACAGGGATGTCACAGCCGTAGCGATGTCGGTTGGGGTCCTCAGGGTTCTGGATCGACTGCACGAGTGCTTGAACGACCGGGTCGGGTGTCGGGAAATCGGGGTCCCCGATGCCGAGGCTAATTACGTCAACGCCTCGAGCTTTCGCTGCTTGCATCCTTTGCCGTAAATCTACAAAGAGATAGGGTGGAAGTTTCTGTAACCGTTCTGCGAATGTAATCATTTTAAATTTACCTTGCGGTTAAGTAAAGTTGGTTGGGACTTCACATACTTTCGTGCAGTGTCGCCCTCCATTTCATTACGGGCTTACGTTTTTGAATAATAGAGCATCTTTAAATGCTAAAATCATATACTAAACTTTGGACAATTTCTGACCGCTGAAAGATTTTTTTCGGAGAAAAAAATCGTACTATTCTCACTGCGAAGCACGACAACTATTTAAGATGAAGGATTGATTGCTGCGTTTCAGTGAGTCCTTCCATAACGTTTGGACTGAAATGTAAACCTTGACCGCCCCAATCCGGCATATAACCGATACTGTAGCAGTAATAGAGTGTCCGTCGCGGTCTGTCAGAGATGTTGATAACCGATCCGTGTGTCAACGCCTCTGTAAAGATAATAGCATCGCCAGCCTTCGCTGGAATCGGTGTCAACACGGGGTTCTCATCTGGGTGGCTCCCCCACGGTTTGGGGAAATTGCTTTTGTGCGCGCCCGGTATAACAGCGAAACACCCGTCTTCGACATCGCAATCCAACATCGGAAAGACCGCCTTTGTTAAGGTTGATACCATCTCGCCGTTTTTGCAGTGGTACTGGCATTTCGGGATAATCGGTGTGCCGTGCATGTGAAGTCCGGTATAGCCGCCGCCCCACCGATAGATTGTATAGGTGTGATTGAGACGGTAGGGACCGCCGGTCACGCCTCCAACCACGTCCAATACCTCTGGAATATCAATAAGTGCGTTAAAGGTACTGTCTGCTTCAAGGATATTGGAGATATAGAGTTCCTTGTCCGTTCGGTTCGTTCCAAGACACAACGGCGATGGATAATCTTCGGGTGGCATGTTCTCGTATTGATCCAACACCGCATTACACGCACCAACGACCCTTTTCGGAATAACATCTTTCAATACGATAAAACCTTGCAGGTCAAATAGATATTTTTGTTCGTCTGTCATGTTGACCCTCCTTACCGTGTCGGATTATCAGTTTATATGGCTTTCGGCTATCAGCAAAGAGACAAGCGTTACATAACTGCCTCACAGTGAGAATTTTGTTTCCCAAAGGCTGACAGCCGACGGCTGATTGCTAATCTGCCTGATATGTGAGAATTGTTCCGTTTTGACCAACGATCCATCCACTATCTGCCCGGCTGACGTAAATCGCCTTCAGGTCTGTTCGGGTATCTGTGCGTTGAGGTCGCCAATTTTGTCCGCCATCTCTTGTATGCAGGACTAACCCGTGTTTTCCAACGATCCAACCTTCTGTTTCGGAGATGAAAAATACGTCATCAAGGAAACTTTGCGTATGACTTTCTTGACGGACCCAACTGTTTCCACGATTATCTGTGTGATATATCCGTCCATCAATACCGACAATCCATCCGATGTCTGGTGTAACGAAGTAGACAGCATCAAGCCAAAGGTTGCCACTGCTACCCGATTTTGAAAGTTGGCGGCTCAGTTTTGACGATTTCCATGTCTGACCCCCATTAACTGTATGTAGGGCGGTTCCGAAGAGACCGACTGCCCAACCTTCCTTTTTTGAGGTAAAATAGACATCAAAAAGATTCCAAGTTGTTCCACTTTTTTGGCGTTGCCATGTCTTTCCGCCATCATCTGTGTGGATGATTTCACCGCCGCTGCCGACGCACCACCCGGTATTCTCATCTACAAAGAAGATGCCGAGCAGGTCTTGCTGGGTCGCCGAGTTCTGAGGTTCCCACACAACTCCACCGTTTATGGTGTGTAGAACGACACCAGCTTCAGCGACTGCCCACCCTTTTTGTGCGGACACAAAGTGTGCGGCACCGAAACACTCCGTCGTACGACTGTCTTGTGCCGTCCATTGGGTACCCCCGTCCTCAGTTTGTAGAATAGCACCGCGATCCCCGAAAACGTACCCCTCTTCAGGCGAAACAGCACAGACCCCAACCAAAAGATGACTCGGACTCGATTGTGATTCCCACGTCACGCCGCCATTGCGGGTGTGAAGGATCGTCCCGTTTTCACCGACGACCCAACCGAGTTTTCTATTGACAAAATCGACACCGAGGAGGACAGCATCCGCACTGTTATGAAAGCGTGGTCCACCGCGTTGATGTTTCCATTTTCCTTTCCCACCGGATGACGTATGGAGGATTACGCCCAAATCACCGACGATCCAACCGTTCTGATTATCTGTGAACTCAACATCGTAGAGTGTAAAAGTGTGCAACGGCTCATTGCCGAGATATTCCGGCTGTCCATAACTTGTCTTATGGCGTTGGTTGCTTCCGTCCGTGACGAATTGCCACGTCTCTCCACCATCGGTTGTCGCAAAGACACTCCGCCGATCCCCTACGACCCAACCTGCCTGATTGTCAATGAAATGAACCCTGAAGAGTGCGGCTTCTGTCGCGAATTGTTCCGTCCATGTAACGCCACCATCCGTTGTCCTATAGATATAACCCGCATTTTCTTTTTTTGTTGATGTCGGTGTATTATAGGTAACGATCCAGCCGTGGGTCTCATTTACAAAATATATACTTTTTAGTGATTTACGACCGAACACGTTCCCGTCAATCTCAGTAAATGTCTGTCCACCATCGGTTGTCTTGAGCAGTGTTCCCCAATCTCCGACGACCCAACCTATACCGTTCCGAATGAAAAGATCGTTGAGGTTGTTCTTTGTGGACGTTTCAATCGACTCCCACGTTTTTCCACCGTCGGAAGTGTGAATGAGTACGCCTTCCTCACCGATAGACCACCCTTCGGATGCTGAGCGGAAATAGACTTTTCGCAACGGTTTACCGAAAATACCACTGTTCTGTCGGTGCCAAGTGTTTCCACCATCGCTTGTGCGGATAATGAGGCTTTCTCCGCCTTCTCCAACGTCGTGTTCCGGTGTTACTTCAACTGCATTACCGACTGCCCAACCGTGTGTCTCAGAGATGAAATGTACGTCATAAAGGTGCGAACTCCAATCGCCTTCCATGACGGTTTTCCACTCGTAACGGATGGGTTTCTTGGATACCGTCCCCTCGCAACCGATCATAGATAAGAACAAGACAAAGATAACAACAGATACGAGACGGATTCGCACCAGATAATTAGGGTTGCTTTTGAAAAAGGACTTCGCTGACATCGTGCAATCCTTTGGGGGCATCAATGACCCACCTCGCGGCACGAATTGCACCTTTCGCGAATGCTTCCGGTGTGTGCGCGCGATGGACAACACTGAGTTGTTCTCCTTCCGTCGCGAACATTACCGTATGATCGCCAGCAATATCGCCACCGCGAATCGCATGAATCCCAATCTGTTTCTTCGGTCTCGCACCCACAATACCGTGGCGACCGTAGACCCCGACTTCATCTAAGTCACGTTCGAGTGCCGCAGCGACGGTTTCTGCTAAACGGAGTGCGGTTCCGCTCGGTGAATCCGCTTTGTGGTTGTGGTGTGCCTCTATGACCTCAATATCATAGTCGTCGCCGAGTGCCTTAGCGATGAGTTCCAATGCTTGGATCATCACGTTGACACCGAGACTCATGTTCGGCGCCATCACGCAGCGAATTTGAGAGGCGAGTTCTTTGACAGTTGCGAGTTCATCGGTGTTAAACCCAGTTGTCGCGATTATCATCGCTTTATCTGCATCAACAACCTGCTTGAGGTGCTGCACCGTTACTTCGGGTTTTGAAAATTCGATGACGACATCCGCCTCTTCAAGTACGTCTTCAAGTGCCCCTGTAATAGCGACACCAATTTCACCAATACCTGCGACGACACCGGCATCACTGCCGATTTGTGGGTGTTCGGGGTATTCAATTGCGCCAACGATTTCCATATCGGCTTGCTGGGTAACGCCTTGAATGATGAGTCGTCCCATACGACCACACGCCCCATTAATTATTACACGGATCATTAATTTTCCTCTGTAAAGACAGATGCACGCCTAACATGCACATCTATGATAAGAGATCCCCAATCTGCTATGAATTCGCCATTTAAAACAGTAGTTTAGCAAAAATTAGGTTTTATGTAAACACTGAAAATTTTCGGTCAAAATCGCGTTCCTGAATGGTGTTCAAGATTTGAAAAAGGTTTTCCTGTTAGTGCTGTCCTATTAGCGCTTGTTCTCCAGCGTGGTAAGAACTCCGAACGAGTGGTCCCGATTCTACATGTCGAAATCCCATTTCCATACCTGCTTCTTTGAGTTCATCAAATTCTTCAGGGGTATAGTAGCGTTGAATCGGTAAGTGCCGTGAAGATGGTGAAAGATATTGCCCTATCGTCAGAATATCGCAATCGGTATTCCGAATATCCTGCATCGTCTCTAAGAGTTCCGTTACGGTTTCGCCTAAACCGACCATGAGTCCGGACTTTGTGAGCATCTGTGTGTCGAGCTGCTTACTGATTTGCAGGAGTGTTAGTGTCTGCTGGTAATTTGCGTACGGACGTACACGACGATAGAGGCGCGGTACGGTTTCAGTGTTGTGGTTCAGTACCTCTGGTCGGGCTTGCACGATAACCGAGAGGGCATCCCAATTCCCTTCAAGGTCAGGGATAAGTACCTCTACTGTACATCCGGGGCGATGTTTCCGTGCTTCAGCGATACATTCAGCGAAGATGCTCGCGCCGCCATCGCTAAGATCATCACGGTTGACGGAAGTAATAACGATATGTTTCAGTTTTAGGTGGCCGACGGCTTCCCCGAGTCGTCTCGGTTCATCGGTATCGACATTTCCATCGGGATTGCCTTTTTTGACGGCACAAAACATACATCGCCGCGTACAGACATCTCCGAGTATCATGAAGGTGGCGGTGCGACTGTTCCAGCATTCACCGATATTTGGGCATCGCGCCTCTTCACAGACGGTGTGGAGCTGCAGGTCCCGCATCAGTTTTTTGAGTTCAGCATAGTTACCGCCGCCCGGAATGCGAGCCTTTATCCACGCCGGATGTCGGTTTTGCGCTGTTTTTGTGTGAACTATGGGGAGCGTTTTCAGCATTTTTTAATTTTACCCTAACGGGAACTGTCAGGAAGATCTCGGCAGGGCACGAACCTTTCAAAAATCCAGGCTTTACAGTTACAGTAAGAACTACAATTAAGGAGGTATCTATAGAAGGCAGGGTTCCAAACCCCGCCTGCAACAAAAAATCCAGACTTTATTTGTTAAATCTTGTCCGTAGCAACTCGGGTTACTTCTCAGCCGATGGCGGGAGAGGGTGGGAATCGAACCCACCAATCCACGTGTATGGACTATCCGGTTTTGAAGACCGGTAGAGCCACCAGACCCTATCCTCCCCCATAATTTTTAAAAAACGCCAGTTTGAAAAATATTAGAGGTTTCCGAGGTGGACGCAAATTGAGCAAAAAACAATATATTGCCTGAAAAAGCGGCGATTTTTAGGAATACAACCCCCTAAATCCCCCTTATCAGGGGGACTTTAAGAGCAAATGTGTCTGCCTCAAGCATTTATCAAACTCACGTTAAAAATGATATATTTACGTTTCCAAATGCCGCGGATGTAACCTTCGGATGTTCCCGTCGCGAACCGTAAGATTCTGTGTATCGCAGTACTCTAAAAAAGGCACGGCATATTTCCGCGAAGTCTCGGCGGTTTCCCGGAACTCCGCAACGGTTATCGTTCCATTTTCACGTAGATATGTCGTTAATGTGTCGCTGATTTCTTCAAATCTTGTTTTATGGATGAAAAAATTCTCTGCGATTTTAACAAACCGTCCCAAGTTCAAAAGCGCGTAAAAAGTAGATTCAAGTACTTTCGGTGTATATTCCGGCAGCAGTGTGCTGAGCTCACTGAACGTTGGCGTATTCATACCTGCTTCTAAAAACAGTTGTTCTAATTCCTCTTTCGCAGTCTCTTCTTCTTGAGAAAACTGGATTTCATGAGAGGCTAACCGGAGTAAGTTCCCATCCTTAACGAGTTGGCGTTCCTTGATGAGTTGGTTTGCGAGTCTTTCAAAACTGTTTTCATCAAGACTTAATGTTCGGCGAAGCTGCGAGGCATTTTGACCGGCAAGGAGTGGCTGCGCCTCGTGAAACGCGCTAAGCGTGTCTATCATTTTCGCTTTAACTGTTTCCGTGCGTTCTGCATCGGAAATGAGAGGTTCTCTGCCAGACTCATCCCAACGGACAATTTTCCCTTCAGCCTTAAGGCTGTCTAAGATGGCTTTCACATCGGTTTGTGAGTGCGGTAGATAGTAGTAGAGAAACGGTTCCGGTACGCAGAGGGTTTCACTATCCCTTAATACGATATTGACGATCTGCGCGTCATCGGCTTCTTCCCACTGTGCTAAAGTCGTAATGGTTTCTGGCGTGAACCGCTTATGCTTCGGTGCAAAAGGGTTGATGACTTCACCGCCGCCGACTGTATGCTGTGCCGAGAAGTCGCGTATGATAATCCGGTCGCCTCTAAACGTCAAAATCGGCTGCTCTAAACGGAGTTGGACCTGGACTTTATCACCGGGTAGAATCGCTTCATCGACTAACAGGATCAACCGACAAAATATCTCACGGGTGCCGAGATACGCGCGGAAACGGCTCCAGTGCTCAATGATCCTCGGAAACGAAGATAACACCTGTAAAGATACGTCTATGTTGTCCGTCACTTGTGAATAATCAATAGGACAGAGAACATCGCCGCGTTGGATATCCTGAGCAGACGTACCAGAAAGATTTAGGGCGGTTCTTTGCCCTGCGTAAGCGACCGAGGCGGGTTCGTTATGTACCTGTATCCCGCGGACGCGAACAACATCACCTTGTGGCAGCAGCACCATCCGTTGCTCTCGATTAATGGCACCTCCGATAAGCGTCCCCGTTACAACAACGCCGAAGCCTTGTACAGTAAAGACGCGGTCAACATAGAGTCTCGAAATACCGTCATTTTCTTCGGATTTCGTAGCGAGTGTCACCTGTTCAACAATCGTCTGCTTCAAGGTTTCAATGCCGGCACCGGTTATTGCGGAAACACTGACAGTCGGAATGCCTTCGAGACTTGTACCGACGAGCATCTCTTGTGTCATTTCAGCTGCTTCAGCGAGTTCATCGGCGGTTGCCAAGTCAGATTTCGTCATGACGAGGATACCGTTAGAAATTCCGAGGAGGTCCAAAATTGCCAGATGTTCGAGTGTCTGTTCCTGAACGCCTTCCTTTGCATCAACGACAAAGAGGACGATATCCATTCCGTAGGCACCGGAGAGCATGCTGCGGATGAATTTTTCGTGTCCGGGGACATCGACGATACCGGCGCGCGAGTTATCCGGTAAATCGAAATAGGCGAAACCTAACTCAATAGACACACCGCGTTCACGTTCTTCTTTGAGTCGGTCGGTCTGTATACCGGTGAGCGTCCCGACGAGTGCGGTTTTCCCGTGGTCTACATGTCCTGCTGTTCCGATGATAACGTGTCGTTGCTCTTGATGCATGGGGTTAATCCAGTCGCAGGGTCCTTAGATTGCACATTAAGGGTAGGCATGAATGAATTTGCCAATTCGATTAAACCTGACGTTCCCTATCAGTTTCCACACTTCCCATACCTTCGCTGGACGTGCGTCACTCGCTGGCGGCGCGGCAAATGACCAATACACCATAAACGCTTGCCCCTTGATGTCGCTTACATCTACGGAACCCCAAGAACGGCTATCGCTACTCTGGTCGCGGTTGTCCCCCATCGCAAAGACTTTGCCTTTCGGGACCGTAAACGGTTTGCCATCAGGAAACTTACGTTTAAACTGACTTGAGGTTAAGGTATAATCCGAAAATTCGGGAGTATCCGGCAGATACTCCGATTGACGGAACGGCGGAAAATCGCCTCTCCTAAAATGGCTGGAAGCTACATGTTTTGTATAGTGCTTGTCATCAACAGCGTCGCCGTTCACGTAGAGTATATTGCCACGTGTTTCAATCGTATCGCCTTCAATGGCTACGATGCGTTTGATGAAGTTACGTTCCCTGTCATGTGGTGGAATAAAGACGAAGACATCACCACGGGTAGGTTTATGGAAATCGAGAACCTTGATTTCGGTGCCGGGAATGGTAATGCCGTAGATAAATTTACAGACCAGAATCCTATCCCCGATAAGGAGTGTATCTTCCATTGAACCCGAAGGAATCTTGAACGCCTCAACAACGAAAGGACGTATGAATCCGAAAACGAGGATGAGTGCCACAACGATGACTTGCGTGTATTCCCATACAACGGTCTTCCTAAATTTTTGCCATTTGGATAATTGGGTGTCGTTATCACTCATAATGTTATATTGCCTTTACGAATAAAGTGTGCTCTCCTCTTACCTATAGTATTTTACTCATCGGTTGCGAGCATTGCTGTGAACGCTTCTTGTGGTACGTCAACGCTACCGATCTGCTTGAGACGCTTTTTACCCTCTTTCTGCTTCTCTAACAACTTCCGTTTTCGGGATACATCACCACCGTAGCATTTCGCTGTAACGTTTTTTCGGAGGGCGCGGACGGTCTCGCGTGCGACGATTTTATTCCCGATTGCTGCTTGAACCGGTACCTCAAACATCTGACGCGGTATCAACTCCTTCAATTTGGTTACCAACGCTTTTCCACGTGTCTCCGCTGTGTCGCGCGGCAAGATCGTCGATAGCGCGTCCACCGGATTACCGTTAAGAAGCACATCGAGTTTCACTAACTTTTCAGGTTTATACACCCCGATGTCGTATTCTAATGAACCGTATCCGCGAGTCAGGGACTTCAACTTCGGGTAGAAGTCTGTCAACATTTCACTTAGCGGAAGTTCATAGAGCAATTGTACACGGCTTGCGTCTAATTGGTTCATCCGCTTATATACACCCCTACGCTTCTGACAAAGTTCCATTGCATTGCCGATGTACTCGCGCGGCACGATGATGTCAATATTGACATACGGTTCCTCAATATGTTCAATATTATTTGGTTCTGGAAGGTGGGCAGGGTTATCAACGGATAGGTACTCACCGGATTTTAGGCAGACACGGTACATCACGCTCGGTGCTGTCCGGACGAGTTCAAGTCCGAATTCACGTTCAAGACGCTCATGGATGATCTCCATGTGGAGCAATCCGAGAAAACCGCACCGAAACCCGAAGCCGAGTGCGACAGAGGTTTCGGGTTCAAAGTTGAAAGAGGAATCGTTGAGACGCAGTTTCTCAAGTGCCTCTCGCAATGCATGAAATTGGTTCGTGTCCGCCGGATACAAGCCGCTGAACACAAGCGGTTTCATTTCACGATAGCCGGGCAGCGGTTCATCTGTCGGTTTTTTATGGTGTGTGATTGTATCGCCAATTTTCGCGTTGTCAATCTCTCGGATGCCTGCGATAAGGTAACCGACTGCTCCGGTGTCCAACGCTGTTGTCGGATGCATCTCAGGTGTAAAGATGCCGACCTCTTCAACCTCATAAGCGCGTCTGGTTTTCATGAGTTGGATCTTGTCCCCCGGTTTGACGCTGCCATCGAAAATTCGGGTGTACATGATGACACCGCGATAGTTATCATAGACAGAATCCAACACAAGTGCTTTTAAGGGTGCCTCTGTTTCACCAGCAGGTGCGGGGATATGCTTGACGATCGCTTCCGCTATGGCGGGGATACCGATCCCCATTTTCGCGCTCACGAGGAGGGCATCGTCTGCGGGGATGCCGATAACTTCTTCTATCTGTCGTTTGGCTTCATCGGGACGCGCTGTTGGTAAATCTATCTTATTGATGACGGGAACAATTTCGAGGTCGTTGTCTATCGCAAGATAGGCGTTTGCCAAAGTTTGTGCCTCAACGCCTTGGGCGGCATCAACAATTAAAATCGCGCCTTCGCACGCCGCAAGGCTACGTGAGACCTCGTAAGTAAAATCGACGTGTCCGGGCGTATCAATCAAGTTAAGTTCGTAACGGTTTCCGTCGTTTGCAGGATAGTGGAGTTTAACAGCAGTCGCCTTAATAGTGATACCGCGTTCACGCTCCAGGTCCATCAGGTCAAGCACCTGTGCCCGCATATCGCGCTCGGTGAGCGTGTTGGTATGCTCAATAAGCCGGTCGCTCAGTGTGCTTTTCCCGTGGTCGATGTGTCCTAAAATGCAGAAGTTCCGTATGTTTTCAAGATGCGTTGACATAGTGTATATAGTATACCACAATGTCTGTTGAATTGTCTATAAAATCTTGTTTTCCGTTCCTAAGTTGCTTACCTTATGACAAGATTTAAGCAATAGCTCTTTCAAGCAGGGTGATTTAGTTTTAAACAAATCATCAGATTTTCTAAATTTCTGAATTTTCTTTTCAGTCCCGGTGCGGTTCCAAACCGCACCTACCGGCCCTGGGTGTTCAAAATTGGACGAAAAAACCGAGAACTAAATAGCCCTGCTCTTTCAAGACGCACAATTTGAAAATATCGTACAAATGTGTTATACTTAAAAATAGGCAAATCATTACCCGAGAGGTCAGGAACTATATTACACCAGATGGACGCAACCCGTTCCGCCAATGGCTGACACAACTCCGAGATAAAAGAAAAGGAAAATGGCAATTCAGAGTCGCTCTGGATGGCACTCCATGATGTGGTAGCGGCACAAGGTGGAAAGGTGATAGCGAAACTATAGAGATTCCATCAATGCGGAACAACGCACCTGTGCAAGAAATACAATATTACCGTACACCAAACGGCAAAAACCCTTTCGCGGAATGGCTTGGATCTATTCAAGACAAAAGCACACAAAACAGAATTGACAAACGGCTTGAGCGGTTGGAAGATGGCAATGCTGGCGATTGCCAATCTGTTGGGGACGGTGTTTTTGAATTGCGTCTCCACTTCGGTCCGGGATATCGTATCTATTTCGGCCAAATTGACAATACACTTGTTCTTCTGCTTTGTGGTGGAGACAAGGCATCACAAGCGCGGGATATTGAACGCGCAAAAATCTATTGGCGAGAATATAAGGAGGCACACCCATGAGAGAAATGGGAAATTGGCGTGAATACCAAAAGGAGAGACTCGCTAATGATCAAGAAGCAGCAATTGACTATCTCCAATTAACAGTCGAGGAATACCTTGCTGACAGTGATCTACCTTTCTTTCTGAAAGGACTCCGAACTTTTATAGAATCACAGGAGGGCGTTTCTGAACTTTCCAAAAGAACGGGTATTGATGCTGAAACACTCTCGGATGCTCTCTCTAACGAGGATGTCCCGCGGTTAGACATACTCAACACTATACTAAATACCTTTGAGTGTCAGTTGTCGATTGAGTCCAAGGCAGGTGTGAAGGTTAGCATTGAGACTGCAATCGGCACAGCCAAACAGCCAGAACGCATAGCAATTCAGGAAGGCAACTAAAAAGCGAAATGAAGGGCTGCTATCTCTGAAACAGGTTCCAGCCAGTTGATAGCAGCCTGTTCGTCCTGCTCAATTGACTATTTGGATGAGAATTTCTGCTCGCAACGCCTGAACCTCGGCATCCGTGAAGAGGGCAAGATGGTAATTGCTATCTTTAACTATGGTTTGAATGATGTCAGATTGCATCACGGGTTCTTTTTTGATTGCGTCCAATTGAGGAACCTGAGAACCACGCATGGACGCAATAACTATGGACATTTCTATAGCGGTTTGACTTTAATGTTTTTGCACCAGATCTTTCCACCATGGTCTTGGATGCCGATGTGTCCATCCCGCGGAAAATCCTTGAGCGCGATGCCGAACTTATTGCGACTGCCATCGGGATTTCGGTGCGGTGTGTCCCATTCATCCAGATCTGCACGGACGATTTCTTCGTCGTTGAGTGTCACGGCGACGATGCTACCGTCACATGTAATAATCATCCGGTTCCACTCACCGGCGGGTTTGCAAGTATTCCGAGTCGGTCCCAAGGCATCGTAAAGTGCGCCGCAGTCGTGGTTCGTCGTCGGTGCTTTGCCGTGCGTGTCTAAAATCTGAATTTCAAGTCCGGTCTGAACAGGGTTATTCAGGTCCGCCCAGCGGATGAAAATCCCGCTGTTGACGCTCGCTTCAGTCTTGTAATCGAGTGATAAGACGAAGTTATCGTACTGTTCTTCGGTATAGAGGTATTTGCCACCTTGAACGGTGCAGAGGATACTGCCGTCGTCAATGACCCATCCTTCATCCTTTCCAGTGGTTCCCCAACCGTTGAGTGTCTCACCATCAAACAGGGATACCCATCCCTCAGCTTTTTCTTTTTGTGATAACATATTTTCTCCTTATTGTATAACGTGAGTTCTGTATTGGTAGCGCAACCTATTAGTTGCGCTTTGTGAGATACAATCTAAATTATGAAAACAGACAGGATGCATTTCCTACAACTTATTTACGGAACAGGACTTACGCAAATTGAGAAAATATTGGACGTTTAGACGCAAAAAGTAGGAATTAACCCCCTAAATCCCCCTTATCAGGGGGACTTTAAGACGGAATGCGTAAGTCCTACGGAACTTAGGTTAATCCAACCAATTTGTAGCTTAGATCGACTAATTTCTTTGCAGTATCCATATTTCTGGCATTCGGGTTTGGAGATGTCATGGGCCAACCGCCATCTCTACATTTTTTGTCTCTATAGAGCACACTGCTTTGGCTAAAATATGCGCCTGAATGGTTTGGCACATCATCAGAAAGCAAACAATGAAGTGATGGTTGGGCTGCTTCTTCATTACTATCGGTGATAAAAGGGCTCAGCGGTGCCATCACCACTCTCATGATTCTCATAATCAAACTATTGCCTCCGAAGTTCGATCTTGCCCAACCCGGGTGAACGGAAACCGTTGTAACACCCGTGCCTTCCAGTCTTTTTGCAAGTTCCATTGCATATAATACAACAGCAACCTTAGCCTCAGCATAAGCAGCAAAATTATTGAATTTCCTTGTGTTAAAATTCAAGTCTTCCAAATGCACATTCGGTCGATTTCGTTTACTTCCGGCATGAACAACCGACGAAACAATAACCATTCTTGATGGAGTACTTTTCTTCAATACATCAAGCAATAATTCAGTAAGCAGGAAATGCCCGAAATAACTAACACCTATGGCCATCTCAAATCCATCTTTGGTACGTTCAATTTCGCTGCCAAAGGTCACGAGTCCTGCATTGCACACTAAAGCATCCAGTTTATCATATCTCTTTAAGAATTCATCAACAAAATCTCTCACCGACTGTAGGTCAGCAAGGTCTAATCTCATGACTTCATAGCTGCCTTTTAATCCGGTAAAGCTTTTAGCCACTTCCGCTGCTGCATCGGGTCTTCTACATGCCATTACTACATGACCACCTTGCTTGATTAATTGTCTTGTAGTTTCCAGACCAACACCGGAATTAGCTCCGGTTACGATATAAACTTTTCCACTTACGTCTTTTGAAAGCGTTTTTTGATTGACCCATAACACATTACTTCTACCCATTGTTATCTCCATCTAATAATAATTTAACGCAAACGTCGGTATAAGAACCTGGAGACTCTGTAGTGGAAAGCGAATTTACTTTTTCATCTGTAGAATGAATTTCACTACCTAACGTAGACTCTCAAAAAATAGTCTTCCAACATCAAGATTATATTCAAAATCTGTTGCTGTCCAAGGGCTGTTATACCCGATAATCGGCACATAACTTTCGTGTCGCGAGCCGTGCGAACGTACATCTGTCGGTTCGACTGTGGTTTCGAGTTCACCGAAGACAGTCGTTTCATCTGCCAAAACAAAGATGTCCCCGATCCGTTCACGGTGGAGTCGAAATGTCTGTGCAGCCTCTTCTGCAGTGTAGACCTCTTCGATGCCGGTTATGTTTAGCAGCTGCTGAATTGCTTCTGGCATCTGGTTGGGGTTCTTGAGAAACACATAGGCAGCACCCCCTAAGTTCCCGTGGTGTGCGACGTACCGATCCTTAATAATCGGGATCGAACTGGCGAGGATCCCGTGTTCTGTAAGTACACGTCCCGGATCAAGGGCAATGGTCTTCGCTAACATTCCGTGGTCTGCTGTGATATAGATTTCACGTTCCGGGTCCTCATTGACAATATCACCGATGATTTCATCAAGCATAACGAGATGCTGTTGGGAGTGTTCGGCATCCGGCGCGTATTTATGCTGAACCCAATCCGTTGTGGAACAGTAGAGCAGTTCGGGATCATCCCGACGCAATGTCTCGCGTACCGCGCGGAGCAACCACCAATTAATCTCTGCCGAATAAATCTGTTCAACCGGTCCTGCCATCTGAACGTATTCATTCGGTGGTGCCTCGGCGGCGACGGCGATGTCGGTACCCGATGCCAACATCCGCAACAATTTTTTCTTTGTCACGAAGAGTGCTGTTCTGTCTGCGAATTTAGACGCTTTTGCCGTTTCAAAGAGCGTTGGTGCGAGAAGGAATCGGTCATCCTCAATAAATTCGCCTTTACCGGT
The DNA here is from genome assembly GCA_012270865.1 of Candidatus Poribacteria bacterium. Lineage (GTDB taxonomy): Bacteria > Poribacteria > WGA-4E > WGA-4E > WGA-3G > WGA-3G. The sequence continues at coordinate 30,501 of JAAXHL010000158.1, forward strand.
CGCTCTGTCTACATGGTAATTCGTTGTAATACCGTGCGTCTCAGGAAATGTGCCGGTGGCGATGCTCACATTATTGACGTTTGTAACCGACGGAATAACGGCATTGGCATGTCGATAAAATCCGGCTTCTGCCAATTTTTGAAGGTTTGGGAGGTCGCTCGCTGCCAAGTAGTCGTGGCTACCGGCATCAATGCAGAGGATGAGAACTTTTCGCCTTTTCACGTCTATATGTTGCCCCACTGTCTGATATGCTGACTCGAAACACTACCAATCTACGCAAAGAATTGTAGCAGCTATTTATAGAAATTGCAAACTTTTTACGGACCCCTGACGTTTTAGATTGTTATTGCGGTAAATACCTGTTATAATTACTACAAGCAATAGGAATCAGCAAGATAGCGAGGGTTGACGATGTATAGGCGAAACGGAACTGCCGAATTAGCGAAATTGATGTTCAAAAATTCAGGAGACGCTGAAAAATTGAAGCGACTTCTGATAGATAACTACTCGGAAGACAACTTGGTTACCTATCTTGATAGTGAAGACCCACTACTTGGACGTGCGGCGGGTTTCGCACTTCGGCTAATTGGCACGTCAAAAGTGATTCCTGCGTTGGTGGCGGCACTGAAAAACAAAGATCGCGGTATACGCTACAATGCGGAGTACGCACTCTGGGCAATCTGGTCCCAATCCGGTGACGATTCCGTTGACGCGATGCTTGAAGATGGGAAAAATTTACTCAAGAACGAGGCGTACCAAGAAGCCGTTGAACGATTCACCTCAGTTATTGAGGCAGCACCGAGTTTCGCTGAAGGCTATAACCAACGCGCGATCGCGTACTTTATGCTCGAAGAATGGAGTAAAGCGGTTCGGGATTGTAAGCAGACGATCTCGCTGAATCCGGATCACTTCGGAGCCTTCGCTGGAATGGGGCATGTCTACGTCAGACTCGGTAAAGTCGATGAAGCAATAGAGGCTTACAAGCAGGCATTAACCATTAACCCGAGTCTTGTCGCCATCGCTGAGACAATCCTGCGGCTGCGCAGCCGAATGCCAGACGAACAAAATTGATGCGAAGTTATGATAAACACTCGAAACTATATCCCAAAGGTGTTTTTGACTTGCGTGATTGCGAGTTTTCTGTTGTGGATAGTCTATCGGTTATTGAGGCACTTGGCACTCGGTTCACCGGCAGAGTGTTACTTTATGGCGCAAGTGTGCGTCGTGCTTTTGGCAGCAACCTATCTTGGTGCTTATGTTGTTCATACTGGGTTCTTTCGTGCGCGTTTTAACCTGTCGGTCGCGTCTTCTACTGCACACTTGCTTGCACTCAGCCCGATATCTACTGGACGAGGGTTGTTACGGCAACTTGCGCTGAGCCAAATTCCTGTCCTGTGCTGGATATTTTTATCGACGGGTGTTGCGCTGTTTATCACCGATAGCGAATTCACAGCGGCGTTAGAGATATTCGCTATCTTGACGGTTTATAGTGTGGCAGCGGGAGCCGTCGGAATGTTGTGCGGACAAGTTTTCCGAGATACCCTCTTCGGAACAGAATGCGCAACGCTTTTATGGTGCGTTTTGATGGGGGGTGCGCTTCTACTCAACCCATTACAACGCTATGTAGACGATCCGCAACCTTTCATTCCGTTGGTCTTACACCTCAACCCGCTAATCGTTGTGAACGGCATCTTTGAAGGATTGGATATTTTTAGGAACCCCGTGCTTTATGAACTCACACCGGTTACTTCGTACAATTATCAGTATCCAAACCCGTGGCACCTTGTCGGTTTATGGTATTTAATGATTGGTGGATGCTGTTTTTTAGGAGCTTGGTGGACATGTAGACACCGTAGTTCCAACGCATAAGGACAACAGAGAGGATGATATGGGCAAACCGGGAAAACCGATTATCAGTGTTTCAGGTGTTCGTGGCGAGATTGGCGTTTCGCTTGATGTTCGAGTCATCACGCAATTCGCGTTGGCTTTCGGGAGTTTTGTCGGCGGTAGAACAGTCGTCATTGGTCGGGATTCTCGCACCTCAAGTCCAACGGTTCGGCATGCGGTACTCGCGGGTCTTTTCGCCACCGGTTGTCACGTCATTGATGTAGGTCTCTGTCCGACACCGACGATCCTGTTAATGGCGAAGGCACTCCACGCACACGGAAGTATTACGATTACAGCCAGTCATAATCCGGTTGAATGGAACGGGATCGAATTTGCCGCTGCCTCTGGTAACCTATTAACACAAGCGGAACGCGATGAATTGATGCGAATCTACGAAACGGAAGATTTCGTACTTGCCCCGTGGAACGAACAGGGGATACTTGAAATCTACGAAGATGCAACGACGCATCATCTCGATCAAATTCTACGTTCCTCGTGGTTTGAGCCTGACACTGTTCGAGAAGCGGGTCTGAAAGTCGTTATTGACGCTGGCAACGGTGCCGGAAGCGTCATAAGTCCAGCACTTCTACGGGAACTCGGATGTCGGGTTGTTGAACTGAATTGTGTCACAGACGGCAACTTCCGCCGTCCTGCGGAACCGACACCTGATGCGTTAGGTGAGCTTTGCGAAACGGTTTGTGCATCTGGGGCAAATATTGGCTTTGCACACGATGGCGATGCCGACCGGCTTGTTATCGTCACGGAACGCGGTGTCCCGTTGAGTGGCGAGTGGACGCTTGCCTTCGTTGTCGATTTCATCCTCAGTAAACTGAAAGGCGACATCGTCGCAACGGTATCGACGAGTAGAATGTTAGACGATATCGCCGCGAATCATGGCGTTACGCTCTATCGCACGAAAGTCGGTGTCGGGTGGGTCGTTGAGAAGATGCAGGAAATCGGTGCTGCTATCGGCGGTGAAGGCACTGGTGGCGTTATCTATCCTGACATCCACTACACGACAGATGGCATCGCATCGCTCGCGGCAATTACGCAATACTTGGCTGAATCCGGCGGCACTGTAACGCAGCTGGTAGAAAACATGCCACACTACGAGATGTGTCGGAAGAAACTGGAGATCCCCTCACAAGAGGTCGCAACGCAGCTTGTCGAGTCGGCTTTAAAACTTTATAAAGAGACGTGTGGAACTGAATCGGAGCCGTCTCTTGAGTTAACGGACGGTGTAAAGCGCGTCTGGCGCGATCGGTGGGTGAACATCCGAAAATCTGGAACAGAACCTGTGATTCGCGTCTTTAGCGAGGCACCGACTGCCGAAGAGTCGGAGCAGCTCTGCGACGAGACGCTCGAAACTTTGATGAAGTTAATGAAACAAATCTCGTCCTAATTACGTTATCTACTATGTTGCGTTGTCCAGTCTTAGTTTAAAAAATTTGGAGAAATTATGGCTTTGAAACTTGCCTGCATCGGAGGCGGCAGCGGTCTATCCGCCTTGCTTAGTGGAATTAAGCATTACGCCGATCTGGAGAAAGGTAAAAACAATATTATTGACTTGGACAGTTTAGCGGCAATCGTTACTGTCTCTGACGATGGCGGGAGCTCAGGACGCCTCATTGAGGAGTTTGATATGCTACCGCCTGGTGATATTCGTAGACTTCTGTTTACCTTATCCGATGCTGATGAATTGGCGGGGCTTTTTGAACATAGGTTTTCGAGCAACGGTGAACTCGGTGGACATACTGTCGGGAATCTTTTGTTAACAGCATTAACAGAAAAGTTTGAAGGTAACTTCCCGAAAGCGATTCAAGCCGCATCAAGATTACTCTCAGTCCGTGGACAGATTATTCCTGTTACGCTCGACTATACCGTTTTGTGTGCGGAACTCGCGGATGGCGAAATTGTCCGGGGTGAATCCACGATACCGATCCGAGAAAATCGTGAGCCGATCAAGCGCGTCTTTTTTGAACATCGCGAGAATGGGAAAACACACCATGATCCCGATGAAGCTTATGAATGCCAAGCACATGAAGGTGCCACAGAGGCACTCATTAACGCTGATGTGATTATCATTGGTCCGGGCAGTCTTTACACCAGTATCATGCCAAATCTCGCTATTAAAGGGATCGTTGAAACGATTCAGCGTTCGGACGCTATTAAAATTTATGTTTGCAACGTCATGACCCAACCGGGTGAAACCGATGGCTACGCTGTTACGGATCATGTTAAGGCTATTTGGGACCATGCCAAAATTCCGTTGGATTATGTTGTGGTTAACAATCAGCCTGCGCCAACGGAGATCATGCAAGAATATGTTCGGAAAGAATTGGTGTCGCAGTTGACTCGAATTCGTTCGCTTTCTGAGGAAGGGCTTTCGATGCTCTATGAAGACACGCAACACCTTGTGGATGTCCTGAACCTTGCGAAAGATATTTCGTTGTTATCGGTTGAGACGATGCAGGTTGCAGACGCTTCAAAAGTACAAGTTTCCTATAATCGAGAGCAAGAGCGTCTTGAGGATGAAGGGATCCGTGTTGTTGAAGCGGACCTCATTCGGGACATGGTTGTCACTGAATTTGGAACTTGGTTGGGCGGCGTTCAAATGAACGTTATCCGCCACGATCCAGAAAAATTAGCCCGCTCCCTCGTCAAAATCTTTAAAAATCATCCGAAACTCCAAGAATCCCTCTGATTCGCGAGCAGAAACTAATTCTGACGCGACCGTTTAGAAGCGGTTGTGTCTTCAGAAGCAATTTGGTGGGCAAGCGCATCACATATCTGGGACAAATTATCGATAAAACGTTCCCAGCGGAACTCGTCTTGACGCGCTTTTGCAATCGCGAGACACAAAGCAGTTTCATATAAACATGGATGATTTTTGCGCAACTCTTTGGCTTTCATGGTTCTACCCCCATAGCAAAAATGAATTAAAAGGCTTAAATCATTAATATATCTATCAACACAACGTAATAAACGAATACTTTTGAATAAGGGTTACACTTTGCTGAAAAAATATCAAAATATCACTACTTTAGTAGCAATAGTGGCAAGTTTTGTGCCAATATTCTAAGAAAATTCAGGACACGCGCTGAAACCCTTACAGGGACGGTTAAATTACAGGCACGCACACGCATTTCAGAAGGATTTTCCACATTTACCATTTCTCTAAAACGATTGCCGGATCCGTTCGCAATTCCTTTTTTGTCGCCACCCCGCAAAAGTTGTCCAGTATTTAGCATTAATTGTGCTACATTTTCAGGCATATCTACTATCAAATGAAATCTTTGACTTTAGCGTATTTTGCGGGTATAATTTCAGTAACTATATTTTACCTACCTCAACAGACTCACCGTTTTTCAAGAACGGAGGTCTCCGTTATATACCCAAAACAGGACACGGTTTAAGACATGAAACATTCATATTCCGATTCAAAAGAGAACCTTAACACTGCATCTGACACAAATTTTATCCGTCAAGAGGTTGAGAAGGACCTTGAGACGAACAGATACGACAGTAGGGTACATACCCGATTTCCACCAGAACCGAGTGGCTACTTGCATATCGGACACGCTAAGGCGATCTGTATCAGCTTCGGCATCGCTGAAGATTATGAGGGTCTCTATAATTTACGATTTGACGATAGCAACCCTCTCACAGAAGAGAGCGAGTACGTAGAAGCCATCAAACGCGACGTTCACTGGCTCGGATTCGATTGGAAAGATCGTGAATACCACGCCTCTGACTATTTCGAGACGCTTTACGGATATGCGACTAAACTCATAGAGAAAGGGAAGGCTTACGTCTGTGATCTGACACCGGACGAAATGCGTAGGTATCGTGGCACCCTGGTTGAACCCGGAACAAACAGTCCGCATCGTGACAGATCGGTCGAAGAAAACCTAACTTTGTTCCAAGGAATGCGGAACGGCGAATTCCCAGACGGTTCACGTACACTTCGGGCAAAAATTGATATGTCAAGCCCGAATCTGAACATGCGGGATCCGGTGATGTATCGCATCTTGCGTGCACACCACCATCGCCACGGCGACAAATGGTGTATCTATCCGACTTACGATTTCACACACGGACAATCCGATTCGATTGAAGGCATAACACATTCGTTATGTGATGTCCATTTTGAGGACCACCGTCCACTCTACGATTGGTTTTTAGAGGAACTGGAAATCTATCAACCCCGGCAAATTGAATTCGCACGTCTGAACCTGACTTATACTGTACTGGGGAAGCGGAAACTTCGACTGTTGGTACAAGGCGGACACGTCAGCGGTTGGGACGATCCGAGAATGCCGACACTCGCAGGAATGCGTCGGCGCGGATATACGCCTGAATCTATCCGAGATTTCTGTAACCGCATCGGGGTCTCAAAGGCAGATAACCTTATTGAGATGGGGCAACTTGAGTATTCCATTCGAGATGATTTGAATCGCCGTGCGCCGCGCGTCATGGCAGTCCTCAATCCTGTGAAGGTCGTTATTGATAACTATCCAGAGGGACAGGTCGAGATGTTTGAGGCTGAAAATAACCCAGAAGATGAGAACGCTGGCACACGAAAGATTCCGTTTTCGCGCGAAATCTATATCGAACGTGAAGATTTCATGGAGGATCCGCCTCGGAAGTTCTTCAGGTTAGCACCCGGTCAAGAAGTACGGCTTAAACACGCTTACTATATCCAGTGTGAATCAGTTGTTAAAGATGAAGATACTGGCGAAATTGTTGAGATACACTGCAGCTACGACCCTGAAACACGCGGCGGCTGGTCTGACGACGGACGCAGAGTTCGAGGCACGCTACACTGGGTCTCGGCTGAACACGCTGTTGATACGGAGGTGCGTCTCTACGATTCTCTGTTTACAGAGCGTGAACCGGAGAGTGCAGCGGATGGCGAAGATTGGATACAGTTCCTCAATCCGAATTCTTTAGAAGTCCTAAATAATTGCAAAGTTGAACCGAGTCTCGTTGACGCACCCCCTGAAAGCCGCTATCAATTCCTGCGGATGGGTTATTTCTGTATCGATCCCGATACAACACCGGAGAAATTAGTTTTCAATCGTACAGTACCGTTAAGAGACTCTTGGGCAAAGATCCAGAAAGGGCAAAAATGAACGAAACACCACACAGTTTAACGGACACAGAAACAGGTGAAATACGGGTTCGGATGGCACCTTCGCCGACCGGTTTCTTACATATCGGAGGCGCGCGGACGGCTCTGTTTAATTGGTTGTTCGCTAAACACTTCGACGGAAAGTTCATCCTCCGTATCGATGATACAGATACGGCGCGTTCCACGGATGCGTCCATGCACGAGATTTACGATGCGTTGAAGTGGTTAGGTATCAATTGGGACGAGCAGTATGTCCAATCAGAGCGGAGAAATATTTATGATAGGTACGTTGTGCAATTGCTTGAAAGTGGTAATGCATACCACTGCTATTGCACACCTGAAGAACTTGAAGAAATCCGTCAGCAGGCACGTGCTAACAAACAGACACGCTCCTACGATGGAAGACACCGAAATTTGACCCCTGAAGCCGTAGAGCGTTTTGTCGCCGAGGGCAGAAAACCGGCTGTTCGCATAAAGATGCCGGACACACCTATCTGTGTTGACGATCTCGTTCTCGGTTCGCGAAATATTGATCCTGCTACGTTGGAAGACGAGGTGATCGTCCGCTCAAACGGGATGCCGAACTACAATCTTACTTCGATTATCGACGATGCGGAGATGCAGATAACACACGTGATTCGGGGAACAGAGCACCTCAACAATACACCGAAACAGATTGCGATCGCGAATGCGCTCGGTTTAGAGGTTCCGCAATTTGCGCACATCCCGTTGGTGCTGGATAGCAGTGGCAGGAAGATGAGCAAACGGCATCACGGCGACCTTGTTGCTGTGAACCGCTACCGTGACCAGGGGTACCTCCCTGAAGCAGTGCTGAATTTTGTGGCAAGACTCGGTTGGTCTTACGACGACAAACAGGAAATTTTCTCGGTTGATGAACTCATAGATAAGTTCGATCTCGCACGCGTCGGTAAAAGCGGAAGTGTTTTCGACATTAAGAAACTTGAATGGCTCAATTCGCACTACATAAACCAACTCGATATTTCAGCGCGGACGGATGCAGTCATCCCGTTCTGGCAGGCAGAAGGTTTAATCAATTCGACTGAGAAGCGCGACTGGTTGGAAAATATTGTGGAAGCGGTCGGTGAACGTCTGACAACGCTTCAGGACATTGTTCCACAGACGCGCTACTTCTTCACGGACGACTTTGAATATGAACCGAAAGCGGTCAAGAAGTGGTGGGGTGGTTCGGAAGAAAAGAGAGAGAAAACGGCTGAGATCCTAACGAACCTATTGCAAATTTTAGAAGATATACCGCAGTTCGATGTAGAAATAGTTGAAACGGCAATTTGGAAATACACAGATGAGAACGATATTAAACGCGTCGCGGCGATGCAGGCATTACGGATCGCACTGACGGGAACATCGTTCGGACCGAGTCTCTTTGATATTGTTACGCTGCTCGGTAGAGATGCCGTTTTAAAGCGCGCCTCAAAAGCCATAGAACATCTATAAGGTACTGCAGGATCCACGATGGAAGTTGTTAGGCGAGACCGCCTTATTGAATTTGCCCAAAAACATCCAAACACGCGCTCATCACTTAACCCTTGGTATAACTTGATACGGGAAAGGACTTTTGGCTCGTTTGTCGAATTGCGTTCTTTATTTCCTCACGTCTCACGCGTAGGAAAACTGACAATTTTCAATATCGCTGGTAACAACGTACGCCTCATCGTTTCTATGAGATATGATGAAGAGAGAGTTTACATTCGACATGTGCTAACACATGCAGAGTATGATAAAGGAAAGTGGAAGGAGTAAACTATGGTTCCGAAAACAGAAAATACGCTGGATGTATCTACACTTGATGCCCCTATCGCCTTTCATCCGGGCAGCAAAAGCAAATTGCAACCTTCTATCAAAGCGTTATGCAATTTAATCGACATTGTAAGCCAAAGCGAGACGCATACACCAATTCTATTGACAAAAATCGAATATGAGGAACTTGCAGCAAGGTTAGATGATTTGCTTGATATAGTAGGGGAGGAAGATCATTCCTTGGCCCCCTTGGTGCACTTCGTTGGTACGCTTATTAAAAATTATGAGGACGAATGTGTTCCAAGACTCATAGAACACTAAACGTTTTTGACGGTAAATTCTTAATCTTCATCACACGCCCAGCGGAAGTCTACCGCAAGGAGGCACTCATGGCAGCAAAACTCGCTATACACGGCGGTAAACGGACTGTCCCTAACGGTATAATTAAACCGTGGCCGCAGGTTACTGATGCCGATAGGGACGCGATTGCCGAGGTTATCGCTTCCGAAAGAATTACGGAACAACAACGGGTCCAATCCGAAGGCTTGGCGAGAGAATGGGCTGAATACATGGGTGTTCGGTACTGTATCCCTGTTAACAGTGGGACTGCTGCGCTGCACCTTTGCGTCGCCGGTGTCGGTATTGAACCGGGGGACGAGGTCATCGTCCCTGCCTTCACTTTCTGGGCAACTGCAGCAGCTGTCCTCCATCACAACGCTATCCCTGTCTTCGTTGATATTGATCCGGTGACCTATTGTATTGATCCGAATGCGATTGAGGCAAAGATTACGGAACGGACGCGTGCGATTCTGCCGGTGCATATTCACGGCATGCCTGCCGATATGGACGCAATCCTCGCGATAGCAAAGAGACACAACCTGAAAGTCATCGAGGATGTCGCACAGGCGCACGGCGCACGCTATAAAGGTAAACGCTGTGGTTCTTTTGGCGATGCAGCAGGCTACAGCACACAGGCATCGAAAACGTTGAGTAGCGGTTGTCAAGGCGGCTTGTTCACAACGGACGATGAGCAGATTCACAAACGCGCGGCACTGTTGCAGTATTTCGGAGAGATCGTCGTCCCTGGACGTGAGCGTGAGGAGCAAGAATATAACGCTTATGGACTTGGATGGATGTATCGCGGCGATATGTTCAGTCAGGCGTTCATTCGGAGTCAACTTAAACGGCTTGACGCAAACAACGCACTCCGTATCGAAAATTGCAACTATCTCACGATGCACCTCAGTCAGATAGACGGCATCGAAACGCCTTTTACACCGGAGGCGTGTGAACCGGTCTATTACAACTACGTCGTCGGTTTTAATCCAGAGGCGTTGGGGTTAGACATTCCGGCTCGTACCTTACGCGAGAAAGTCCAGGCAGCACTCCGTGCCGAGGGTGTCCCGACGGGACAGTGGCAGCGGTTACCCGTACCGTCTCAAGAGATTTTTCAGAACCGAATCGGTTACGGTACAGGTTGCCCGTGGCGGTGTAACCAATCGACAGTCGAATATAATACGGAAGACTATCCGAAAGCCGTCGAGTTTATAGATTCGCACTGTTACCTCTTCGACGTCAACCCTCCCAACGATTTTGAGTTGATGTGGTTATACGTCGAAGCCTTCCACAAGGTGATGGATCAATTAGATGCTGTGCTTGAGGCACCAGAGACTACCTAAAAGAAAAAAAGCGAGAGATTTCAATATGAACATCAGAAGAATTATAACCTTAGCGTTTGTATTGGCTATTATTGTCCCGATTGTGAGTTTTATCGGCTGTGAACGGGTTCAGCAGATTGTCCAACCTACCACACCGATTGAAGGAGAGATTTTAGTCGGTGTTGTCTATCCTATCACAGGGCGATTCGGTTCAGCAGACAGCCCGATAGCAGACAGTGTTGAACTCGCTGTCGAAGAAGTTAACAACTCGCAAGACAACGGTGTGAAAATCAGAGTCATCACAGAAGACGATCGGAGTACCATAGAGGGCGCAGTTGAAGCCTTTAACAAACTGATTCATCAAGACAAAGTTCCTGTAATCCTCGGTCCAGCATCCTCAAGTCAGGTGCCAGAAACTTTTTCGATTGCGGAACAGAATCAGGTCGTGGCGATCAGTCCTACCTCAGCCGCCTCTGGGTTAAGCGCAATTAGCGAGTTTGCTTTCCGCACCAATCTCACCACGGACGTAGTTATTCCGAATGGCATCAGGGTGACACAAGCGAAACTCGGATACCAAAAAGTGGCTACGTTATTTAACGAGATTGATCTCTTTTCCCGGACCAGCGATGCGGAATTACGGAAAGCACTTACCGATAGTGGTGTCAAGATTCTCATAGCAGAAAGTTTCCAACCCGAGGAAGCCGACCTGTCTGCCCAATTTACTCGCATCAAGGCATCGAATCCGGATGTTATTTTTATCTCATCTACAGCCGCGGAAATTTCCGACATTCTGATTCAAGGACGTGCCCTCGGTGTTCCTGCTGATATTCCGTTCATTGTGAACCTCTCGCTGTCCAGAGATTCAGTGGCAGCTGCCGGAGACGCTGCCGAAGGAACGATCACTTTTACGAGTTGGAATAGCATAGCAGATACACCCGGCAATCAAGCCTTTGTTCAGAACTATAGCACTAAGTACGGAATTGAACCGAATATTTGGGGAGCGCAATTTTATGCTGCTGTGCATATCCTCGCTAAAGGAATAGCAGATGCTCAATCAACCGAGCCAAAGGCGATCGCTGCTGCGCTTGCGGAGATTCGAGATTTTGACACCATCCTCGGTCCGTTCTCTTTTAACGATGTCGGGGACGCAGTCTACGACCCGATTGTCTTGATTGTTAAAGATGGCGAATTTGCGGTTTTCGAGTAGGCATATATCTCTCAATTAAATCGATTCTGAGATCGCGAGCGCAGCTCGCTCCTACAGGAAGATGGGATGATTTAGCGTTTACGGTTATAGGAGAAGTGATACCACCCTTATATAGAAAAAGGCTTTAGGTTGCCTTTACCTAAAGCCTCTTTTTTTATGTTAACCTTCGCTGTCCTATTCATCTTCTTCTGGATAGTCAATCGACCATTTACCGCGTCCGTCGCCGGACGGTTCTTCTTTCCAGAGGTCGAGGAAATCCTCAGGTGCGTTATGCTCCTCAAGATGCGCCATGAAACGTTCATGCATCTCCTTGACGAGCTCCATGTTGTCCGCAGCGATGTCGTTTTCGGCTATCGGGTCTGCGGGTAGATCAAATAACTCCGGTCTACCGTATTCACCGACCGGTGCGTATCCCCACCGTTCCGTGACAAGGAACGGTGTTGTCGCTCGACGTGGTACACTGTCGTCTCGTGCCCGGATATGGCAACCGGTTACGGCGTATTCCCTGTGCTGCGCATCGCCATTAAGGAGCGACTGCGCGAAGGAGCGTCCCTCAAACGGTTTCGGCGGCTCCAAGTTAACACCCGCCAATTCGCAGAGCGTCGGCATAATATCCATCGGTTGCGCGATGAGATCCAAACGTTGCCCTTGCGGTACATCTCCACCAGCAACAAGGAACATCTCATGATTGATTTCCGGATATGTGGGCCAATAGCGTTCATCTTTTGGATCAATGTTGGATTTACCCGTCCGACTGTGTTCACCGATAGACATCCCGTGGTCAGATAGCACAGCGACGAGCGTATCGTCCCACAGTTCCAAGTCCTCCACCTTCTGTAGAATCCGTCCGATATGTCGGTCAACGAGTTCGGATTCACCGGCGTAGTGTGCCCAGAGATTGTGCAACTCCGCATCCGTAAAGAGTGACGATAGACCGTAGTTCGGATGGAGCATCGGCGGACCGGTGTAGTCCGGATCGTAGCGTTTGACGAGATATTCGGGTGGGTCCCACGGTTCGTGCGGATCAAAGAAATCTACCCAGAGGAAGAAGGGACCCGAATTGTGATTCTCTTCCAACCATCGAATCGTGGTCTCGGAGGTTCTACCGGAGAACGTCTCCGACTCATACTGGTAGTAGCGATTCGTCCAACGATGTGTGTTCGGTAGCGTATGCCCTCGGAATGACGGATGCGGTCGCGTCTTCTCATTCGGCATAACGACTTTTATTTCGTCGTTGAGGTGGAGAAGCGGTTTGTCTCCCTCCTGCCCGCGATGCTGAAAAGCGGCTTCAAAACAGTGTTGGAACCGCACATTAAATAGGTGCGGGGTGTCACATATCAACTGCGTTGCGTATCCCTTCTGGTTCAGAAGTCTTGAGATTACGTTTCGCCCACTCTGATCAATCGGCTGCCACGGGTAGTGGGGCCATCCGACTGTTGCAGTCAAAATATCTGTCCGGTGTGGTACCGTCGGAAAACTGCTCATATAAAATTTGTCAATAGCCGTTGCGCGTTCTGCCTCAAATTTATCGAGCATCGGTGTGCGAATAGGTCGTCTTGCCCGTTCGCCTAAATTGTCATACCGAAAGGTATCGGTAATTAGTAAAACGATATTTTTCATTTTTTGATAGTTTACCTCCTTAATCAATCTGTGTTAACGCGAGTTTGAAAAAAATATTAGAGGTTTCCGAGGTGGACGCAAATTGAGCAAAAAACAATATATTCCCTGAAAAAGCTGCGATTTTAGGAATACAACCCCCTAAATCCCCCTTATCAGGGGGACTTTAAGAGCAAATGTGTCCGCCTCAAGTATTTATCAAACTCACGTTGTGTTACATAAAATCGGAATTATACCTCTTGGCGTGTCGTTCTTAACAGGAACAGTGTTATAAGCAACAACGGCACGATGACAGCGGCAGAAATAGCGATGGACATCTGCGCACCGATGAGACACGGAAAAAAGAAAATCGAACCGATCATTGACCCTTTCAGCGCGAGGTAGCCGTTCTTTTCATTCGGCTGCAGATACAGCGAGATACGCGTACCGACAGTGGCTACGATGCCCAAGATAACCCAAATAATATAAGTCCTCTGAAGTTCCGGCTCCAACCAGTAGGGTAAAAAAGCGACAACAAAGGCAGCGATCGTTGCTATCGCAGAGAGGAAAAGTGCCGGACCGACACCGATCTGAAGGGGGGTCGTTAGGATACCGAGTTCTCTATCACGCGAAAGGTCTTTGAAGGTTGTCGTGATATGTGTGCCTAAATCGTAAAGCGTTGTCGCGGCGAAGGCGTACCAGACCAGACGCGGGACTGTCCCACTGACAGCCAACGCACCGAAGACGCTCAGTAACCCGATTCCCAGCGGCAGTGTGAGGCTTCCTAAAATCCCCTTCGCTTTAAAGATGGCGTTGTAGAGATGCGAGATCGCCACCAAACCCATCACCAACAGACCTGTTCCGATGTTGAGCAAAAAACCGCCGATGACACATAACCCGTAAATAACGCTTGCTGGGACAATCGCTTGTTTTGGCGTTAGACGTTCCGATGGCAGTGGACGTTCCGGGTTCGTTTGCTTGTCTGTTTCGTGGTGGAAATAGTCGTTTTTGATCATGCCAGCGAAATAGCCGAACAGTGCGACGATGAGTGCTACCGCAACGCGCCATGTGAACTGCCCTTCACTTGCGATGAGTGCACCCGGGAGTGTCGCGACAATCGGTATCGCAAAGAGTGGGTAACGGACGAGGTCAAGATAGGCTCTGAAGCGGTTCATATCTCAATTTCCTACTAAAAATTTTCGCGTGGTACGCCTGCTTCCGCGACCGGAGAAGTCCTCGGTTCAAACACTTCCTCAACCCCGTAAAACTGCTCGCCTTGTGCTCCGATGCCGAGTTCTGTTATATTGGCTCCAACCTGCTTATTCCCTTGAATGAAATTATCTCGGAGTCGTCCGCCATCGTAGACCGCCCAACCGACGTTATTTGTGATGTTATTAGAGACAATTTCCGGTGAGGCAGTAGAATAACAAATAATCGCGTTCTCATAATTCGCGCGAAGGTTATTATACTGGATACGCGGACGGGAGTCATCTTCACAGACAACCCCGTACTGGTTCGCCGTAAACTCGCTGTATTCTACATCCGGTGCTGCACTACCTTGGAATTTGGTACCGATGCCATTTCTATTAAATTCGCTATTGGTAACCGTCGGACTCGTGTTTTCACAAATAACACCTGTCCGATTTTCGGCGAAAAGACACCTCTCAATGCGAACAACATCTGTGCGGATCCTGACACCGACATTCGCATGCTGGATACGCGTGTATGTGATACGGCTATTCGGACTTGTGGTTTCAATCAGAATTCCGCCCCAGTCTCCCGCTTGGGGTGGATCCGCTTCGGCGGTATCCGCAACCGCCCCGCTCCCGCCTTGTTGCTTTCTTAGAGATGGGTTCGTGCCAAATGGAGAGGCGGTTGTTTCCACTTCCGGTTCTTGTTCCTGTGTGTGCTGCTTTCCTAAGGACCCGAAGACGATCATCCGATCTGGTGATCCTTCAGCATAGAGTTCTCCTCTTACGACGAGCAGGCTCGGGGTATCCATCGGTTCAAAACCGACGATAGTTCCAGAGCGAATCGTCAACGTGATACCCTCTGGGACAGTAACAGTGTTGGTAATATAGACCCGTCCGTCCCAGATTTCGTTTTCTGTCAGTTCACCGGACTTCTCTACGATTTCAAAACTGACATCGTCTACACTCAAGTTGAATATTTCGCCTTGGCATCCGCAATAGAAAACTGTCAGAACACAGATTAGGCAAATGAGTGCAGTATAAGGCGTAGATTTCTGGTGTTGTTGCGTGCGTATTGTTTTCATTCCTATATTTTTACCATAGATACTTATCTGTGTCAAGCGAGAAAAAGTATGGTTCAGAGCCATTAGATTGAGTCCTCCATTTTTAATATTGATAACCAGTAACTGAAAGGTTTTCATAGAAAACTGTACTGAAAACTGAAAACCGCCCCTTTGATAACTAACGACTTTTCCAAAAAAAGTTTGACATCGGTCATAAAATTTGCTATAATTTTATAATTAGGGATTAGTGTATCTCGTAGTGATTTTGCTTGTTGTGATGGCATTTCTTGGTCGCCGCAGCAGATTGAATTATGACTGCACTTTTTTCTTTGAGGACTTTAGTGCGGGTTTGAGTTATATTTCGCGCGAATAAAAAGGATACAGAGACTATGTTTGAAAGTTTAAGTGATCGGTTACAAAGCACTTTCAAGAAATTGAGAGGGCAAGGAAAACTCACAGAAAATAATATCTCTGATACTTTGCGCGAGGTTCGGCGCGCTTTTCTTGAAGCGGATGTCAACTATAAAGTCACGCGTGAATTTACGGATCGGATCAAAGAACGCGCGCTGGGTCAAGAGGTGCTTGGCAGCCTTACGCCTGAACTACAGATCGCTCGCATTATTGGCGAAGAACTGACGCAGTTGATGGGCAACGAGGCTGAAAAGATTCGTATCGCACCGAGCGGTCCCACGATCGTAATGCTTGTCGGCTTACAAGGTGCTGGTAAGACAACTGTCGCAGCAAAATTGGCACTTAGATTCCGAAAAGATGGACGGAAACCGCTACTCGTTGCCGCTGATGTCTACCGACCTGCTGCCATCAAGCAGCTACAAATCCTCGGTGAGCAGACCGAAACGCCGGTGTTCTCAATGGGAACTGACGTTTCGCCTGTCAAGATCGCTGAGGCTTCTGTCAAAGAGGCTTTGGCGCACGGACATAACTGCGTTATCATTGATACGGCAGGACGTTTACACGTTAACGATGAATTAATGGGTGAACTGCGACAGATCCGAGAAAGTGTTGATCCGACTGAAATCTTGCTTATCGTTGATGCGATGACAGGTCAAGACGCTGTAAACGTCGCTGAAAATTTCAACAACGACTTAGACATTGACGGCGTTATCCTCACGAAGATGGATGGCGACGCACGCGGTGGTGCAGCACTCTCGATTCGTCATATCACACAGAAACCGATCAAATTCATCGGTGTCGGTGAAAAGATTGAGGCAGCATCGCTTGAAGAGTTCCACCCAGAACGGATGTCGTCCCGCATCCTCGGACAGGGTGATGTGCAAACACTCATCGAGAAAGCGGAAGATGTATTCAGCGAAGATCAAGCAAAAGAACTTGAACGTAAACTTATAGAGAACAAAGGTCTCGATTTTGACGATTTTTTGACGCAGTTAGAGCAGCTGAAAAATATGGGTCCGTTAGATCAATTGATGGATCTAATGCCCTTTAAGAACCAGCTGCCGATTAAAGACCTGACACCTGATGAGAGCCATTTGCTTACTGCCAAGGCGATCATCCAATCCATGACGGTTGAGGAACGAAAGAACCCTCAATTGTTAGATAGAAGTCGGAAACTCCGTATTTCGGAAGGTAGTGGAACGACAGTCAATCAGATCAATATGTTGGTTTCGCAGTTAAAGATGATGAATCGGATGTTAAACCAACAAGCGGCGATGGCAATGCCGGGGATGGGTGCTCCTTTCAATAAGAAGATGGGTCAGCAAATGGGGGCAATGCCGCGTCCGAAACGGAAGGCAAGAAAGCCTCGCAAACGAAAACGCCGCAGATAGTGTTACGGTGAATCCGGCGACCGGATCACCGTTTTAATATTAGATGAAGTGGTAGAGATGCCACTGGGAGGTATTTTTTGGCAGTTAGAAT
The DNA here is from genome assembly GCA_012270865.1 of Candidatus Poribacteria bacterium. GTDB lineage: Bacteria > Poribacteria > WGA-4E > WGA-4E > WGA-3G > WGA-3G. Next base: position 47,906 of record JAAXHL010000158.1, read on the forward strand.
TAGATTACAACGACATGGTCGGAAAAAACGTCCGTTCTATCGACTCGTCGCGGCTGATGCCCGCGCACAGAGAGACGGTGCCTTTTTAGAACGCCTCGGTCATTACAACCCGCTAACGGACCCAGCAGATGTGGTCATCGATGAGGAGAAAGCTTTAAAATGGTTACGACGCGGCGCACAGCCCTCGGATACGGCAAAGCGTCTACTCTCGAAAAGCGGAATTCTCATGAAATTTGAGTACGAAAAGTTGGGTAGACCGATGCCAGAAGACGAACCTACTGAAACAGTCGAGGAAACAGACGATACCGAACAGACAGAAACACAAGAAACAGAATCCGAAACTGGGGCATTGCTGACTGAAGCAACACCAGACGAATCCGCTGAGGAAGAAGAATAACACCGACGAAACGCAGGTGGCGGACGCATCTACTGAAATCCAAAAGTGAACCATGTTCAAAGATTTGATTGAATACATCGTAAAATCTCTCGTTGATTATCCTGATGAGGTGGTGGTTCGAGAAGTAACTGGCGAAACAGTCGTTATTATTGAATTGACTGTCACAGAAGAGGATTTGGGAAAAATCATCGGTAGATACGGACGGACACTGAAAGCGATCAGAAGTGTCCTCTATACTGCTGGATTGTGCGCAAATAAAAAGGTAATTCTTGAGTTAATTGATGAACCGAGGTCGGATGCCTCGCAAGAATCCTATTGACTGTTAGTAGCAGGCGCAGTAATTAAAATCAGGGTCCATAAGACCGTAATAAAATGAAAATTGATGTTATTGCCCTGTTTCCAGAGATCATCGCACCAGCGTTAGAGACAGGGATACTCAAACGCGCGCACGATGCTAATAGGCTCGCCGTTAATCTTTATAACCTGCGAGATTGGACAACCGATAAACACAAATCGGTCGATGATTATCCCTACGGCGGCGGTGCCGGGATGATCCTTAAACCGGAACCTATTTTCGCAGCCGTCAAAGCGTTGAACCCAGAGGAAACCGCCAATGTCGTCTATCTGACCCCTCAAGGGATCCCTCTGACCCAAGGATTCGCAGAATCACTTTCATTGGAGTCGCATCTGATACTTTTGTGCGGACGGTACAAAGGCGTGGATGAACGGGTCCGTCAAAAAGTGGTAACAACTGAAGTATCTATCGGTGACTACGTCTTGAGTGGCGGCGAAATCGCAGCCCTTGTTTTGATTGATGCTATCGGGCGCGTGCTACCCGGCGCACTCGGCGACTACGAATCTGCACACATTGATTCGTTTAGTCAGGAATTGCTGGATCATCCGCACTATACACGTCCCGCGATGTTCGCCGAAATGCATGTCCCCGAAGTCCTCTTGAGCGGACATCATGAGAATATCGAAAAGTGGCGGTATGCTGAGGCACTCAAACGCACGGCAAAACATCGTCCTGACCTACTCGCAAAATTAGAACTCAGCGAAGAGGATATCGCAATCCTCAAAGGAGCAGGATTAACGGAGTCATCCGAAAAATAGTTTTTAGTTCATACAGAATCGTAAGAACAGTATAGCGAACCAAGTATTACGCAAGTGGAGGAGAAAGACATGAATCTCATCGAATCTGTCGAAAGTCAATATATTAAAAGCGATATTCCGGCGTTTGGTCCCGGGGATGTTGTTAAAGTGAATACGCGTATCCGTGAAGGACAGAAAGAACGCATTCAGGCTTATGAGGGAACCGTTATTCGGCGTGCACACGGTGGACTCAGCGAAACGTTTACGGTCCGACGCGTCGCCTTCGGTGCCGGGAGTGAGCGGACGTTCCCGCTTCATTCACCGAACATTGAAAGCATTCAGGTCGTCCGTTACGGTGCTGTCCGGCGTGCGAAATTGTATTACTTGCGCGAACGGACAGGCAGAGCCTCACGCGTCAAAGAACGCAGAACCTAACCCGATACTGATGGACGCTTTTGAGCTTGCTTGCCAACAAAGGGGCTACAAACAGATTGCAGGCATTGACGAGGCAGGTCGAGGCGCATTGGCTGGTCCCGTCATTGCTGCTGCAGTCATCTTACCTCTCAATTGCAGCATTGACGGTCTGAGAGATTCAAAGCAGTTAACACCGAAACAACGCGATCGGTTAGCTGAAGACATCCATAACGTCGCACTGTCCGTAGGTATCGGTTCGGCGGATAGCGGAACTGTTGACCGTTTGAATGTTCTCAAAGCGACTCTATTAGCGATGCAGAATGCGATTGAAAAACTTGAACCACAACCCGATTATCTCCTCGTTGACGGTATAAATTTCCCGACAACGGATATCCCGGGCGAAGCGATCCCGAAAGGCGATAGCCGAAGTTATTCCATTGCTGCTGCCTCTATTATCGCCAAAACTACCCGTGATCGGATCATGATAGCACTGGATCAGACCTATCCGCACTACGGATTCCAAGGGCATAAAGGATACCCGACCTCCCAACATCGGCAAGCAATTGCTCAGTTCGGTGCCTCGGATATTCACCGTCAAACCTTTAAATTACTTCCCGATAAGCATAGAAAATAGGAAACACGGATGGATCGTTCACGCTTGAACATCGCGAAAACGGGTGAGTCGTTTGCGGCTGCGCATCTTAAAGCGCGCGGGTATCAAATCCTTGCACGAAACTACCGATTGGGGCGCGGTGAAATCGATCTTATCGCACAAGATGGTGACTGTATCGTCTTTGTGGAAGTTAAGACGCGACGGAGCCTCAAATTCGGGTCACCACAAGCAGCCGTAACGACGCAGAAACAACGACAGATTTCCAAAGTTGCCATGGGCTATCTACAAACGCATAACCGATTCGATGCGCCTTGCCGTTTCGATGTTATCGCAATCCATTTATCGCCTCGGTTAGAGTTACTAAAGCTTGAACAATTTGAGAACGCCTTCGCGTTTCAAGGCAACATTGGATACTGAATTGTGTCCTGTTGATTTTATCTTTTAGAGATCGGGGAACCGTAAAATCCGTTTCGCGTTTCCGCCCATAATGCCTGCCAGTTCTGCTTCAGAGAGATTTGGTAGTAATTCTTCTATAACTGTGGTAAGTTTACCGTACCCCGGTTCTTCCAATATCCATGGAAAATCGGTTGCCCACATCAATCGTTTCGCGCCAAAACCGCCCAAAAGACCGTGGTGCCATCCTGCCAAATCTTTATACGGGAATGCTTCCTTACTAAAGGCGTACTGACCGGAGAGATGGACATTAACATTCTCAAACCGCGCGAGCCGATAGGTGGTGTGCATAAAGAGGTTGTAGCCTGTCACCTGTATCTGAGGTCTCCCGAATTCGTCCCAGCTGAATTTGCCTTTTCCTGGGCAGGCGGCGAGATGGTTTAGCACAACCCGCACCTGTGGGAATGCTTGAATCAGGTAGGGTAGGAGATGGGCGTTGATGGCACTCGGATAAAGCCACAATACATAGTCACGTTCAGCGGCATACTTCCAGATAGGGTATGTCCCAAACTCGCGGACATCCATTTTTGCGAAAATATCACGCGGTCCACCGAATGTTGAGAGCCGAAACCCAATAATCCCAGTGCCATCTGTTAATTGTGCCATGTGTTCGGTGGGGTTCGGATGTCCCTCCGGAATCAATCCGATTCCCAAAAACCGTTTCGGATATTCTTTGAGGCAGCGTAGCAAATAACGATGGTTCGCTATGCTCGCGCCTGCCATCTGTACAAGGACTGCCTGATCAATCTGATGTTTTTCCATCTCGCCTAACAGTTTCTCGACAGGTTCTTCGCGTTCCGCGGGCCAAGCGTCCGATGTCTCCCGCGGAAACTCGGAGGAGGCTTTGGTGAATACGTGCAGATGCGAATCAATTCGTGGCATTATGATGAACCTCCATTTCAGGACTTACGCAAATTGAGAAAATATTGGACGTTTAGACGCAAAAAGTAGGAATTAACCCCCTAAATCCCCCTTATCAGGGGGACTTTAAGACGAAATGCGTAAGTCCTACATTTGTTAACTCTCTAAGCTAAACAGTGCTCGGCGTTCCGGGGTCTTGCAGTACGCTGAGATAGCGGCGAATTGTTCCGGTCCGACGCGTCCGGGTGTGCGTTTCTCGTAAATCAGGATAATGGATTTACGCGGTGTATCGGAATGATTGTCCATAGAAACATGCCATCCACACGAATTGAACATAATCGCCGTCCCTGCTTTACCCGGGAAGGTCTTATGTCCAGTCATACTTTCCTGTCGCATCGGACGCGTGTATGGACCCGAACCCGGTTTATGGCTGCCCGGTACAAAGCCGAATTCTCCACCTCCTGGCTCGACATCGTTGACGTAGATTTGTACCTTGATATGGAGCGGGTTACTCTGTGAAACATCAGGATGCCATCCTGTGTAACTCACGGGCCACGGTGCTACAGTCCGAACTTGTGGACCTAATAAGATGAGTTCGTGATCCGTGAACGTCATCAATGCGCCGTAGTAACTCGGATAGTCGATAATATCAATAAAGATCGGATCCTTCTCAAGAGGATTCGGGATGTCATAGAAAGTTGCGGCGGCTTCCCCCGCTTCGACTCTATCCAGCCATTCGGTTTTGCAAGCGTCTGCCCAATAGTCGAAAGCGTTTTGGAGTCGCTCAAGGTCCTCCCCTTGAATTGCGTTCTCAAAAACGAGATAGCCTTCTTCTTCCCATTGTGCCTTCTGTTCGGGTGTCGGTAGAATCATGATTTCCCCTCTCCTGAGGTGTTAAAGTGATGTGAGCAGGCGACAACGGAAGCCTGCGGTGCTTAGGCGGAAACCGTTATCGCACAAAAAATTCTGATTTATACGCTTTGCGCGAAATTAAAATACTTTGCCTCTACCTGCGATTTTCCAAGTTACTTCGACGTTGTTGCCGCGAACGCCTACAAGTGTGTCGTGCAGGTTACTGGTCATCCCTTGATGGAGCGGGATAACAGAGAGCCGTTCACCAACCTTAAATCGGTGTGAACATTCACTGACATTGACGTGTCCATGTTCGACAGACATACCGTAAATCTTCGCATCGGGGTGTTCAACGATATGTCCATAAGGCGTTGGTGGGTAACTCGTAAACGTCTTTTGACCGCCATCAATGATAATCCGATCAGGTGTTGGCGTGCTGACAACGGTTACGATCAGACGTAAGACACACCGTTCAGGTGTTAGCATCTCCGAGCTCCCGACACGGGTCATGCCTTCGTAAATGTATGAACCGCTGCGAGTCTCTGTGCAGCCGATCTCTTTTGATGCTGCTTCAGCCCCTGTGCCACCACCACTGATGATGTTCACGGGAATCCCGTCGCTTGAGAGCAGATCGAGCGTTTCGTCAATAAACGGTTTCGCGCGCCCGTTGCTCGGATACGTCATGATACCTTGCAAATCAATGCCTTCCATCTTCATCATCTGTTGTGCAAGGCGTTGTGCTGCTTGCGGTGATTGCACACCGCAGCGTCCACTTCCGGTATCAAGTTCCACGATGACAGGCACGATACAGTTGTCAGCAATCGCTTGTTGAGAGATACCGACTGCGGTCTCTTCGGAATCGAGTGCAACGATAATTTTGGCACGTTTGAGGAGCGTTGTCAACCGTTTCAATTTCGGTTTCCCGACGATATTATACGGGATCAGGATGTTGTCGATGCCGGCATCCACCATCACCTCTGCTTCACCTAACTTCTGACAGGTGATACCTTGCGAACCGGCAGCGATTTGCAGCTTAGCGATTTCTGGCACCTTATGCGTCTTCGTATGGACACGCAACGGGATACCGAGTTGATGACAGTGCGCTGCCATGCCATCGATATTCTGCTCAAGTACATCGAGATTCGCAACGAGTGTCGGTGTGTCTAAGGCATCTATGTTCATAGTATCCTCGTGATGGACATTTACAAGCGACATGCTACATCAAATAGATTTGCGCATAATTTACCCGTTGCACACTTTTCTGTCAAGTAACTCTTGCTACGCCTCTTCACTTTTATTTTATATTCCTAAGGGAAATGTAGTAGAATAGAAATATCTATTGATCAGAAGAAGTGGAGCGGAGGCAGCAAACACTTATTACTGATAGCACGGAAGGCGGGAAACATTATGCCAGGTCAGCTCCCTCGGACATTAACAGAACGGATCATCTGTGCCGAGAATATTCTCACAGGAAAACCTGTGATTAAAGGTACACGATTAGCCGTTGAATTCATCGTTGGCTTGTTAGGACACGGTTGGACTGAGACAGAGGTTCTTGAAAATTATCCTCACATTGTGCAAGCGGATATTCGTGCCTGTTTGCGTACGCAAGTGCGGTGTTACATCAAGAAAAGGGACTTAGCAATGCTTAGGAGGTAGGCATTTTGGGTTTCTTGTTACGAGATGTGCAGAAATCGGCGTATTTCACGCCTTGTTTCATTCGCTTTTCCTGCCGCCGCATCACAAATTCCATATAGGTCTCCAAGTCACCAAAAATAGCGACGAGACGTGCTTTGGCTTGTCGAATGTCTTCCACTGGATCCTTACACATTAGAGTTCCTCCATTATCGCCTTTGGCGAGTCTACACGGGGCACCGAATGGCCTGCCTCGCGACAAACCTGCTCAATTATCGGGCGAGTATAAGCGTTCGCAAGATGCGCGAAGTTCCAAGTTGCAAGATATGGTATATTGTGCGTGGCAGCAAACGCGCATCTTGCCAAAACTCGCGTGTGATTCTTTGCCATTCTGCTATTTTTGGATCTTGACTCGGTCGAGCAGCCAAATTGCTCGGTATTGTTGCGTCAATATAAATTTGGTAAGTACTTTTTGGCGAGTTAATTTCCATGATTAAAATCGTAACATACAGTGGTATTAAAGTGCAACATTTTTTTACAGTTTCCTATAATCTACTATAGTTTGGACAATATTGTAAACTTATGCTGCCTTGTCCAGATAAAGTTCTGTCAGCGTCCCATTGCCTCTATTGGCGATGAATCCAAAGATAAACGCTTGGAAAAGGGCGAAGTTAAGTTTTGTTGATTGAATAAATGTTGAAAATCCGATAGAATATCTCCTAAGCAGAAACCGAAGGAGGCGTTCAAGTGTTTACTGATAAAGACAATCCATAAACGGATTAATAAGGCAGGGACATGCTCCCCTGTCACGCTTTTTCAGGAGCATCGCTATGCATCAACATAAAGTCATTTTTCTCTGCCTACTGCTACTGCTACTCGCAACGGCAGCCTCTGCCAAAATCGTTTTTAGTTCAGAACGCGACGGTGTAAAAAGTATCTACCTAATGGACGATGATGGAAGCAACCAGACACTTCTGACCGAATCCGAAAAGTTGAAACCCGCTTTACCGTGTTGGTCTCCAGACGGTCAACAGATTTTGTTTAGAAGATTGATCCGAGATACTTTTCGTGAGGACGGAGTCTGGCGAGCGATTGAGAGTGATGTATTTTTCTTAATGAATACGGACGGCACAAACGTAAGGCAACTTACAGAAAACGATGGCAGTTCTATTGGCAGAACTTCCTTTTCACTGGATGGAAAATCTATCGTTTTTAATAGGAGTTTTCGGAAAAACAACGCGTTGAAGGTCGGTATCTATGTGCTGAATATAAGGATGCTGAAAATGGAAGAAATCCACCAATCGCAAATCAGACCGAATAGCTGCGATTGGTCGCCCGATGGCAAACAGATTCTCTTTGCAGAGGGTATTAATATCGGTGGCGGTGGTGGCACAATTTGGATCATCGGTGCCGAGGGGCAGAACCCACGTAGACTCATCCCTGCTCCTATTCTGCAAGCGGATAATTTCGTTATTCACAGAGAGAAACCGCGTTGGTCGCCCGATGGCAAACAGATTGTGTTTACAGAAATGACGCATAAATGGGAGTTCGTGCCAAATGTTGGCAACGCACGGTTTTTCGGTGCCTTTCGGTATCTGATTTGCGATCACAACGGAGAAAACATCAAACAACTCCGAATACCGCAGGACTGGCAATGCTATGGTATTGACTGGATGGATGAGGGTAAATCGGTTGTTTTTAGTGCGCGGGCAGGGATACCTTTGAACGAACCGCTACGAGGGGATATTGACATACCCCCTTGTTATGTCTATAAGTATCATATTCCAACAGGTGAAATCACGCAGCTCACAAACGACCCAGGCTGGGATCAGACAATAGATTGGATCAGCGATGATGTGCTACCCGTAACACCACAAGGGAAAAAAAAAGTGACGTGGGGAGAAATCAAGCAGTAAAGCTGTAAACTGCGAAACTTTCGGTTCATAAAAAGCACATACAGTTGCACGAAGATCAATGGGGGTGCAAGTCTCGGCATAAAAGTAGCGATGTTTGCTTGCGATCTTGCCACGCCATGCTTCGCCTTGATAGATACGCGAGCGTGAAATCCGAATGTTGTCGCAGACAGAAACCACTGGAAAAGTATCAATGATATAAACGTTATTAGGATTTTTGGAACCTTCGCGCTTTCTGCAAGGTATTCAAGCGGTTTTTCCTTGAATTATTCTCGTAGTCAGATACAATAGAGGTGCGTTATGTGGAATTTATTGTAAAGGAGAACGTAGCCATTGAAACGGTTGATTGTCGGGATAACAGGTGCAAGTGCGGGGGTCTACGGTGTCCGCCTGCTTGAGGTCCTCACGAAACATGAGGATATAGAGGTCCATTTGACGATCTCTGCATCGGGTGCGCGCGCCTTGTCGGAGGAACTTCAGATCGAAATAGACCTCAATAACTTTGAATTGGAGTCGCTTATCGGTATCTCCTCGCCGCGGGTTATTTACCATCACGAATCGGACATCGCTGCCCCGATTGCCAGTGGCTCTTTCCGTACAGAGGGGATGATCGTTGTCCCGTGTAGTATGGGGAGCATCGCCTGCATCGCGGCAGGGATGTCGCGCAACCTTATTCAACGCGCTGCAGATGTGTGTATCAAGGAGAAACGGAAACTGGTACTCGTGCCGCGCGAGACACCGCTGAGTCCTATCCATCTGGAAAACATGCTCAAGTTATCACAGATCGGGGTGTGCGTGTTACCCGCAATGCCGGGGTTCTACCATTTCCCAAAAAACGTGGATGATCTTTTAAACTTCGTTGTGACAAAGATCCTTGATCAATTTGGAATAGATACGAAACTCATCCAACGCTGGAAAGAGTAGACATCTATTTTTGAAATGTTATCGCGAGCGACAAGAAACACCCCGGCAAAAACACTCGCTCCTACAAGAGAGGGCCCCGANNCGAGCACAGCTCGCTCCTACAGCAGAGGCTTTAGAAGAATAGAGAAAACAGAACGCTCCTACAAGAAAATGTTTCGCCATCAACAATGGTATTCAAGATTTTCGCGATTCTATACGGCTAAAATGCCGTTGCCAGAACCACCACAAGACTGCCGGAATTAGTGGTAGCACCGTCATCCCCCACAGAATCGTTCGGACATGAAACTGATCTAACAGTGCACCGACAATCGCCGTAGCGATACCCCCCATGAGTGTGAAGAAGGCGAACTCGGTGCCGAAGATGCGTCCTCGGATATCGTTCGGGGCGCGTTGTAGGAGGAGTTGCGTCGAAAATACCCACGCGATTCCGCCGCCGATGCTACGGACGAACCCACCGATAAGCACCTCAACCAAACCAAACAGCGGGGCAGCAATCATAAGTCCGACGGCTCCTATCAAATAACCGATGCTAATGCTAACTCGGAGCGGTTTATCACGGTCACCTGTCCAATGTCGCGCGAGAATAGGTCCAATACCGCTACCGACACCGTTTACACAATACATCAATCCGAGACTGATCGCACCACCGACACCGATAACGAAATGGCTCTTGGCAATCTCGACTTGCACGACTTGAAAACCGGATGAGAGTAGGAGTGCTATCGCTGCCTTATGTATCGCGATGAAGAAGATATCGGGATGCTGACGCATATAGCGAAGTGCTGAGAGTTTGGCACGTGCTTGTGCGCCATGCGCCGTAGACGACTTACTGGGTAGTTTAATCCCAAACAGAAATACGGCTGAAAGTGCGAAGGTGAGTCCATCAATAAAGAAAGCTGTCTGACTCCCAAAGAGACCGGTTGTTATGCCACCGATCGCAGCACCGAGGGCAAGCATAACCGACCACGTAGCAGCACCGAGGGCGTTCGCGGTTCCAAGTTCGCGCGGCGAGGTAACATCCGGCAGAATAGCACTTCGGGCAGGACTGAAGAAGCCGCTGACGGCGAACAGGAAGGTCGTAAGCGTATAGAGCAACCAGATATCGCTTTCGTCTCGGACAAAGAGAAATCCGAAGACGATCAACACACGCACAAAGTCGGTGATGATTAAGAGATGTTTTCGGTTGTAACGGTCAGCACATATCCCGGCAAGCGGAGCGACGAAAAACGGCGCGAACATCCGTATGGTGAACAGAATACCGATGGCGAGTCCTGACCCGGTCAAGTCCGCAATGAGTATCGTAGAAGCGATGAGGTTAAACCAATCTCCGAGAAGGCTGACGACCTGTCCGCACCAGAGCCAACGGAAGTTAGAATTCTGCCGAATTAGTGCTATATACCCGATCGGTTTTTGCGGATCGTTGCTCTCACGCTGGGAGTCTATCTCGGACTTTATTGGTGTGCGTTCCTGTTTAGACAATTATTAGAGACCCCAGCGTTCATTGATCGGTTTTTGGTAGACTTCAATGTTTCCTGCCACTACCTCCTCATATTCTACTGCCTGTCCGCATGCGTTGGATTCGTAAATCGCTTCGCAGATGGATTTTGCGCGGAGTCCGACTTCGGCATCGAGTTCCGGTGGACGGTTGTTCTCTATTGCGTCTACGAAATCATAACACTCTAACACAACGCCGTCGGTGAAATTGTGCGGGAAGAGCCTCGCCTTTTCTTCATCCGAAAGGCTTGCCATGTAAGCCTCCATGAGGTCTTGCATAGTGTGGCGCGTTCCGTCTTTGAGGATAACCTCTGCGCCGTCAAAGGGACCGTGGAAAATATCGCCGTTGTCGAGCAAGCAGCCTTCACTACCGTAGTAGACAACGTGATGGAAATCGTGTCCGACCGCTGCCCACGTACACGTCCAAAGTCCGATAACGCCACTTTTGAAGTTGATCGTCGCCACCCAAGTGTCCTCTTGTTCGTTCTGCGCGATCGCGCCATCTTTGGTAACGCGTAAGTCCTCAAATTGACAGACGCGTGCGTACACCGTACTCGGATCGCCGAAAAGATAGCGTAGCGTATCGCAATAGTGTGCGCCGGAATCCATGACCATCCCACCGCCACCGAGCGTCAGATCCAGTCGCCAATGCCAATTGCTTTCCGGGTTCGGTGCGCGGTAACTCGCGTGTTGTGCCGAAAACATCCGCAAATCACCGAGCATCTGTTTCTCGTTCATCAACCATTCTGCTGTCCGTCGGCTCGGCATCCTTCGGATATTCTCGGCTGTTGCCGCGATTTTGTTATTCGCTTTCGCGGCGTTAATAATCGCATGGCTCGCCTTGACGGTAACCCCCATCGGCTTCTCTATCATGACGTTGACACCGTTGTTGAGACACTTGATCGCATTGATATGGTGGTGTGCATGCGATGTACAAATATCTGTCCCGTCTAAGTCCGCCTGTGCAAGCATTGTATCGGTATCGTCAAACACCGCCGGTTTTTTACCGGTAACCGCTTTGACACGTTCTGCGAATTGATCTGCCCGTTCTTTGACTTCATCGCACATCGCGACGAGTTCCACTTTTCCAGGCTCCGTTTGATGGATTGTAAGGTAGGCGTTGAGATGCCCGTTTGCCATCCCGCCACACCCGATAATTGCAATCTGAACCGCCATGATTTCTCCCCTTCTCGCAAGCGTGTTAGTCTGATGCGTTACAATACCACAGATATGTTTTTTTTGCAAGTTGAACACGCCATCATTTAATTTGACAAATGACCGTCCTATTGTATAATATATAACGTCAGTTTAAAAAAATATTAGAAACCGAGGCGGACGCGAATTGGGAAACCAAAAGCAATATAATTGAGGAGGAAAATGGAAATCCTGATACGGATGTCGTCAATCTATTTCGGCAGCACACAATTGAGACGATTGTCTTTACTTTTGGTCACAATCACCTATTTAATGTTTCAGCCGATACCTGTGTATCCCCAGTTTGCGGATCTACCGCATGATGCCAAAACTGTAGATATTGGCATAAACGGTGATGGTGCTTCGCAGACGCTTAGTCTAACGGCTGTTGTTCCAGCGCGTAGGATTAATGGTTGGGCAGGGGTCTTCGGTTCACGTGCTGCGGGTGAAGATGGAGCACTTTCTGAAACCGTCAAAGCACACGTTCAAGGTGGTTTTCGGATTCGGACATTCGGCATTGAAGCGTTCACAGACCTCGAACGCGACATTATTAAAGGCAGTGCGTTGACATCTCAAATTGGTATCTACGTCCGTCCTGCGATTTATGAGAACGGTACACTCCGCGTATCCGGTGGTATCGGTGCATTTATCGAAAATATTCAACCGCATGAGGAACTTGTTTTAAGGAAATTTGATCCGACGGCGTTCCGGTGGTTAGCATTCTCGTCTATAGGATGGCAAAAACTCAATACACAGTTAAAATTCACACCCGAAATTGGCTTCAAAAACTATAAATTTTCGGCAGAACCTGCTATCACATTCAACCTGTCTACACGATTAGGCTTGCGTTTAAGTGGTGCTGTGAATTATAATAGTGCACCACTAACAGAAAATTGGCATTACAAGTATTTATCCATATTTAGATTTACATTATAACGTCTAACGCCTTTATCTATCTGATTTTTACGAATGAAAGGAAACTGGCATGTCTTCAATCCCTGGTCAACAACTTGGCTCTGAGCGCGGTGGTTCTGAGGATATCCAACACGGACACGGTTTCGGGACCTCGCCTGTGTTCCTCGCCTCAATTAGTACGATTCTCGGTGCCATCCTATTCTTACGGTTCGGTTACGCTGTTGCTCACGTCGGACTCTGGGGTGCCTTGATGGTTGTCATGCTTGGGCATCTTGTGACGATTCCGACAGTCTTGGCGGTGTCTGAGATTGCGACGAACCGTCGTGTAGCGGGTGGTGGTGCGTACTATATTGTCAGCCGTTCCTTCGGTGCGAGTATCGGTGGTACCATCGGAATAGCGTTGTATATCTCGCAAGCGATCTCTGTTGCCTTCTATATTGTTGCGTTCGCAGAGGCTTTTCAACCTGTCTACGAATGGCTTGAAGCGAACCGCGGTCTACAACTTGACCCGCGCTGGGTGTCTCTACCTTCCACTTTTCTAATTATTATCCTTATGCTCACAAAAGGGGCAGGTATGGGGGTCCAAGTCCTGTGGGGTGTCTGTGTAATTCTTGGGGTATCAATCGTCGCTTTCCTATTTGGTGAGGGACCTGAATCTATACGACCGAGTGGATTGAATCTCACGTCCCACATTAGCACTCCGGACGGTTTCGGCACGGTTTTTGCGACGTGTTTTCCTGCGTTCACCGGTATGATTGCCGGTTTAGGACTCTCTGGAGACCTAAAGAACCCGCGGAAAAGTATACCGCTTGGAACAATTAGTGCCACGCTCGGGGGGATGGTCGTCTATGTTCTTGTTGCGATTAAATTAGCTGGGAGTGCGACCCCTGAAGCACTCGACGCAGACTATTTCATCATGGAACAGATCGCGCTGTGGGGACCTATAATCTTCATCGGGTTAGGTGCGGCAGCATTATCGTCTACTTTGGGTTCAATTATGGTAGCACCGAGAACGCTGCAGATGCTCGCACGGGATAATGTCCTCCCGATCCCTAAGTTGAACCGCCTCATGGAAAAAGGCGTAGGCGATTCGCAAGAACCGATATACGCAACATGTCTGTCTGGAATCATCGCGGTCGTGTTCGTCGCCATCGGTGAATTAGACTTTATCGCCCAGATTTTAACAATGTTCTTCATGGTGACCTACGGTGCACTCTGCGCGGTCTCCTTCTTAGAACACTTCGCAAGTAACCCGTCTTACCGTCCGACATTCCATTCGCGTTGGTATGTGTCACTCGTAGGAACTGTGATGTGTGGTGTACTCATGATGCAGATTAGCGCGTTTTATGCTTTGATTTCCATCGTCCTTATGGCGATAACCTACCTCGGTCTGCGTCGTGGACACGGCGGACAGCGCGACTTGGCAGCCATCTTCCAAGGGACGATGTTCCAACTCACCCGATGGCTACAGACAACCTTGCAAAAAAGCAGGGTCATGGCATCCGAAGGGGGTTGGCGACCTTCCATCGTTGCAGTGACTCGGTTCGGAGAACGCCGCCTCGGTCATTTCGATCTGCTCCGCTGGATCTGCCACAGGCACGGGTTCGGTCACTTTATCCGACTCTTTAATGGGGATTATTCATTTTCCAGTGAGATTCAGGCACGTATCAAAGTTGACGGATTGATTAAACGCACCGAGGTCAGTCGAGCCGGTATTTTTGTCGATTCGCTGATCTGTCCAACATTCCAACTCGCCTTATCACAGATACTACAAATGCCCGGTATCTCTGGATTACCGAATAACTGTATCTTACTCGAATTTGACCGCGAAAACACCGACGAGATCGAAGAAGTTGTCCAAGGCGCACGGCTTGCCGCGAATTCGTTGTTCAACGTTCTAATCCTACGGTCAACCGGCTACCGATTCGGTTATAGGTCTTCCATCCACGTCTGGGTAACAGAGGACAACTTGAGCAACGCACCGATGATGCTTTTGCTGGCGTACATTATTGTGGGGCACGCAGATTGGAAACGTGCTGAAATCCGGCTTTTTGTCTGTTCCGATTCAACAGATGCAGAGCAAGAGGCAAATAAACTCTCGGCACTCATGCAAGAAGGCAGACTGCCCATCTCCATGCAAAATGTTACTTCTGTGTCATACAACGGCAAAGCGTCTTTGGAAGATGAGGTATCCCTCCGCTCTAACCAAGCCGATTTGACGATCGTCGGGTTAACTTCCGAAAACATTGATTCCGATGGTTTGGAACAAAATTTACGATCCTACGAGGGGTCAAATGATGTCCTATTCGTCCATTCAGTTGAACAGATTTTGATAGATTAGCAGGTGGAATTTGGATGGGTGCGTTAATTGAGCAATTTAGTGAACTCCTTAAAACGGAAGTAATCAGTTTAGATCAACCTGTAAAAGTCTGGCAAATTGTCCTGTTGATCGGCATTTTGGCTGTCACCCTGTTGTTTGCTGGGTTCTTACGTCGGTGGTTCCGTCGCCTTTTCACTCGGTTCCGGATCTCGGAGAACCTCACCAACCGTTTACTCGCCTTCCTGTTCCTTATCATCCTAATTTTTGGCATCGGTTTGGGATTCCGATTATCTCAAATCAGTACAGGATTCCTTGGGACACTCATTAATTACCCGCTTACAGACCTGTTTCAACCTACACAAAAACCGCCTGCCCGCGTTGAAACAGGCACTGACACAGACACGACGACCTCTGAAGCAGACACCGACACAGACACAGCAACCCCTGAAACAGGTGCTGGCAGAGATACAACGTCAGTTGATAGAGACGATAACGGCTTAACACTCGCGAAAATTTTCTATGGATTTGTAATTGTCTTCGGGATGTATATCCTGTCGAAATATGTACAATGGGTACTCCGGCGGCAGGTCCTACAAGCCTTTCAAATCGCACAGCACACCCAGTTCATTTTACTCCGAGTTATCCACTTCACCCTCATCCTTATCGGGGTACTTATCAGCCTCAGTACCGTCGGCGTTAGTTTCACGACCTTAGCATTGATGTTCGGTGGATTGAGTATCGGTATCGGTTTCGGGTTACAGAATATCGCCTCGAACTTGGTGTCAGGGTTCATCTTGATTTTTGAACGTCCTATCAAGATTGGGGATCTCGTAGAAATCACGGATGTTAACGTCTTTGGTAGGGTCCGGAGTATTAATCTTCGATCAACAGTTGTTGTCTCACTTGATGAGAAAGAAGTTATTGTACCGAATTCGCAGTTAGTTACAGAACCCGTTCATAACCTTACGCACTATAATAACCGTTATCGTATCCGGATTTCGGTCGGTGTATCGTATAATTCGGATGTAGAACTCGTCAAGAAAGCACTCCTCGAAGTCGCCAACACACACCCTGAAGTTATTAAGGAGCCGCATCCTGAGATGGACAGTGTCACGGCTCCGTTTGTCCGTTTCATCAACATCGGGGAGTCCTCTTTGGACTTTGAACTGTTCGCTTGGATTCCAGATTCCTTCTTACGTTTCGATGTCGCCAGTGACCTTCATTTCATGATTTGGGAAAAATTCGCAGAATACGGCATAAAAATCCCGTTCCCGCAGCGCGATGTCCACCATTTCTATCCAAAGGAAAACGGCTAAAACAGCAGCGTTTAATGAGATTGGAAAAACAATAGGAGAGATGCTTAGAGGTCGGTATCCGAGTGTCGGATGATGTCGCCTTTGACGAGGTAATACACCTCTTCACTGATATTTGCGGCGAGATCACCGACGCGTTCGAGATGTCGGAAAAGGAGTAATAGACTGATGCCGGGTTGAATGAGTTGCGGATGCTCGCCTAATATGGTCAGTAGTTCTTCGTGCATCCTATCATAAATTTCATCTACCTCAGCGTCGCGTTCTCGAATCTCTAAGGCGAGTTCAGCGTTCCGGTTGACGAAGGCATCTAAAACATCTTTCACCATCGTCTGAATCACTTGTGCAGCGTAGGGTAGATCAACGAACGGTTTGACAGGCGGGTGTTGTAGCAGTTCAATGCTGCGTTTCGCGATAGCAACGCTCTTATCGCCAAGCCTCTCAATATTTCGACTGATTTTCAGTGCCATCGTCAAAAATCGGAGCTCAAATGCGACGGGCTGATGGAGCGCGATGAGCTGGATACACAACGATTCGATTTCGTTTTCAAATTCGTCAATTGTGTCGTCTGTATCAATGACGATACGCGCTAACGCTTCATCTCGCGTTAGAACAGATTCAACTGCTTGGCGGAGCATCTGTTCAGCGAGACCGCCCATTTCAAGGAGTTTATGCTGAAGGGTCCTAATTTCTGCTTGTAACATATCAACCTAATCTGCCTGTTACGTACTGTTCGGTTCTGGTGTCCTGCGGATTTGTAAAAATTTTCTCTGTTGCCCCAAACTCGACTAACTCGCCGCTGTAAAGGAACCCTGCGCTGTCAGAGACACGAGCGGCTTGTCGTCTTTTGTTCGTCGCGAAAATCAGTGTGTAATCCTCTGTCAGTTCACGCACAAGGGTCTCAATCTTAACAGTTTCTATAGGGTCAAGTTCCCCGCACGGTTCATCAAATATCAAGATTTCGGGTTCAACGGCTAAAGCACGTGCGATACAGAGAAGTTGCTGCTGCCCTATAGAGAGTTGTTCTGGTGTCTCGTCCAAAATGTTTTCAACTTCATTCCAGAGTCCGGTCTTCCTGAGATTTTCCTCAACGACTGTATCAAGGTGTGCAGATTGGTTGATCCCTGAAATCCGAGCACCGTAAGCGACATTTTCATAGATTGAGCATCGAAAAGGTATCGGTTTTCGGAACACCATTCCGACCTGTTTCCGAAGCGCGGTTGTGTCGGATGCCGTCCCCATAGCGACCCCTTTAAACAAAATATCGCCGGTGGATCTGAAATTCGGCGTAAAGTCGTTTAATCGGTTGATACATCGGACGAGGGTGCTTTTGCCGCTATTCGTAGGTCCGATGAACGCAGTCACCCGTTTCTGTTCGACCTCGAAAGAGAGGTCTCTCAGTACCTGTTTGTCGCCATACCAAATATTCAGATTCCGAACGCTCAATACGGACTGCACGTTTTCAGTTTGCATCTCTGTGTCGCGAGGATGTTGAAATTCGCGTCCTCATCTATCCGGTCGGGTTCGTTGAATTAGTGGTTGCAGAGGCATCTAACTTCATGAGGATACTGGAAAAGATGCTAAGAAACAGTGCGCTACTTAGAAATAGGATGAATCTATTGGACATCTCTCCGGCATCTGTTGCGTATTGCCATGTGTAAATACCGATAATTAACGCCGCAGTTGCGAGTGCGCTCGACATTGCGCGGCACCCTGTTGCGAGTATCCGAGTGAATGTGATCGGTATGACTTGCCGCCTAAGTACCTGCCAGTGGCTCGCCCCGAGTGCGTAAGCCGCTTCACGGATCGGCATCGCCACCGAACGGAGTGCGGCTTGGGTCGTTTTGATTGTTAATGGCATTACCATCAGTATGAAGGTTAATACGACAATAGAAAATACCGTAGTATCGTGCTGAAAAGACAAAGATTCCAATGCGGGTCCGTCCTCTGTCCGTTGAGGGACGTGGACAATCCCTACGGTTCTGAGAGTGCCAGCATAACTAAAAAGAATACCGATTGCCAAGATTCCGTAGAAAATGGACGGGATCCCACCGAAAATAGCGACGACACTTTCCATAAATCGCCGGATCCGATTGGTTGCTGGCAGCCATTCTTGTAGGTAGAAGGCACACACGATGCCGATCAAAATCGCGAAGAAACTTATCGAGAGAACAGTATAGAGATCGTCAAGCAGCGGTGACAGCGTGTTTAGCGGTGTTACTGCTGATGCTGCTTCGGTGTCGGCAGCGGACGTTTTTTGAAGTACATTCCAAATAGGAATGCCCGCAATTCCGAGGAGAATAAAAGTGATACGCTGTGCAACGAAAATTTGGATTCGCTCCGCGCAAGTCGTTATGGCATTCATAGTGTGAAGAATTCATGCGAGAGTTCATTCTATAATTTACTGGTGCTAACTACGTTCCTAATGCCGCGCGTCGGTCTCCTGCTGAAACGATTCTAAAAATTCCACCTATCCATACCGCATGTTGACATAATCAGAAGTTTTTTCGTGTTGTGGGTCTGTAAACAGTGCTTGCGTCTCTCTGTGTTCGATAAGTTCACCGAGCAACATGAAGATACACTCTTTACTGACACGCCGTGCTTGTGCCATGTTATGTGTCACGATGATGAATGTGTATGTCCCCGCGAGAACTTCCATCAATTCTTCGACTGCCCGCGTCCCTTTCGCATCCAAAGCGGAACACGGCTCATCCATCAGAATAATTTTCGGTTTCAGCGGTAGCAGTCGTGCGATACATAGTTTTTGTTGTTGCTCAAGCTGCAGTGATGTCGCCCGTGCCTTCAATCTATCCTTCAGGTCGGTCCAGAGAAAAACCGATTTGAGTGCTTCTTCAACAATCTCGTCTGCTTCTGCTCTCGTGATGCTGCGCATCGGGGAGTGGATCCGTAGTCCGAATAAGATATTCTCATAAACCGAGATGGGCAACGGATTCGGTCTTTGGAATACCATACCGACGGCTTTCCTCAGTTCTTGTAAGGAGACATCTGCGTCATAGATATTTTTTCCTAAGACCTCAATTTTCCCTTCTGTCGTAACGTTGCCGTAGCGTTCATTGACACGATTAAAACAGCGAAGCAGTGTCGATTTCCCACAGCCAGAAGGACCGATAAGCGAGGTAATCTGACCGTGCGGTATTTTAACGTTGACATCAATGAGTGCCTGAAAATCACCATACCAGAGGTTAAGATTCTCAGTTTCAATGCTATAATTCATTTTTTATCCAAATGTTCCATTGACGTAATCATAAGTGGCTTGGTGTGTAGGTTTATCGAAAAAAATCACATCCGTTGAATCAATCTCAATGAGATCGCCGTTGAGAAAAAACGCGGTGCGGGTCGCAAGTCGTTTTGCCTGTTGCACCAAATTCGTGACGAGCAGTATCGTCATCTCTTTCTGTAAAGTTTTCAGCACTTCCTCAATCCGCATCGTCGTAACAGGGTCAATAGCGATCGAAAACTCGTCAAGACAGAGAATTTCTGGTTCATGTGAAAGCGCGCGTGCAATCGTTAAACGTTGTTGTTGCCCCCCCGATAACTTCGTGCCGAGTGTGTCGAGACGGTCTTTCACTTCATCCCAGAGTGCGGCTTGTTTTAGGCAGCGTTCAACGATTTCATCCAATTCGGATTTCACGCGTAGACCGGCTGCACGCGGTGCGAAAGCGACATTGTCGTATATCGTAAGTGGTAGACCTACCGGCAAAGGTAAAACCATACCGATACGCCGCCGTAACCCGTAGACATCGCCAATCGTGCTAATGTCTATACCGTCCAATCTGACGGTCCCATTCATCGTCGCCTCTGGCACGAACTCCAGAGTTCTGTTAATGACCTTCAGCAGCGTTGTTTTTCCGGACTGCGCTGGACCGATGATACCGAGAATTTCATTCTCGTGAACATCGAAGGAGACCCTATTCAGAGCGGATTTATCTCCGTAGCGCACCTCTAACCCAGAAATTTCAATTTTATTTTTCATCTTCTGCCTCATCTTCTTCCATCTGTTCGCGTTCAACTCGCGCTTCCGTCAAAACCGATGCCAATAACCCAGACGGGATTGCTATTAATCCGACACCAATGAGCGTAACAAAAGCAGTGAAAACTTTTCCACCCGGTGTTACCGGAAAGACATCTCCATAACCGACTGTGGTTAATGTAACAACCGCCCACCACATTGAGTCGAGAATAGAACCAAATTTATCAGGTTGTACGTCCCTTTCAAAGTAGTGGGTACCACATGCAGCGAGGTAGACTAACATCAACGATAACATTACCAGTGCCAAGAGTTCTTGATAGATTTCACGGAGCGCGGCTGCAAGCCGATCTACTGCCAAGACAAACCGCGTTGCCTTGAAAATTCTGAAAATCCTTAAAAATCGAAGTATCCGAAGGACGCGAAAGCCCGGGACAAGCACCAGAGATGGCAAAATAGCCAGCAGGTCAATGACACCGTAGAAACTAAGAACAAAATCGCGTTTCCTCGGTTCAATATAGACCCGCAAGATATATTCCATCGAAAACAGAACCAGAAAAATTACATCTAAAACGACAAAGTGCGTCTTATAAGAATCTAGTTCCAAGCGTTCTCTATCAGACTCAATCACAAAGACAACTGCAGAAACAAGAATCAGAAATTGGATAATCCCGCTAAATATATTCCCTTGAATAATTGCGCGTAATTTTTCTTTTCTATCCATGAACGCTCCTTATCTATAGCGTGCCGCGATTGGTGGATTCAGGTCAACTCTATAGGGAGTCGCGATCAAAAATTTTTACCTACCACTTCTTCCGGGTTCGGAGGTAGACCCGAAGTACAATCGCTGCTGCGTTGACGAGTAACACACTGCCTACAAGCACTACTGCAGTTCCGTGAGGCGTACCCTCCGTAACGTCCGGTACCTGTGTCGAAATCGTAAACAGGTGTAGAGAGAGTGCCATACACTGTTCTGTTATATTATAGGCAAAAAGGTTACCTTCTGCAATAGTTTTGTAAAAGACGGCACCGGTAAACATAATTGGTGCCGTTTCACCCGCAGCCCGTGATACTTGTAAAATCACCCCTGTTAAAATACCGCTGATGGAGTTCGGGATAACGATACGGCGGATTGTCTGCCATCGCGTCGCACCGAGGTTCCAACACGCCTCTCGGAACGACATGGGTACTGCCTTCAAAGCCTCCGTCGTACTGGCAATGATAACCGGAAGCGTCATAATCGCCAATGTCAGCGATGCCGCCAAGATGGATTCACCTAAACCAGCGAAGAGTACAAACGCACCGACACCGAACAGTGCGTGGACAATACTCGGCACACCGGCAAGGTTTACGACAGCCAAATTCGTAATCCGCGTAAACCAATTCTCACGCGCATATTCGTTGAGGTACACCGATGCGAACACACCTATTGGTGCTGCTACTAACAGTGAGACGACCACCAAGTAGATAGTCCCTAAGAATGGTGCCCAAATACCGCCTGCGCGCATGTTGTCTCGCGGATTTGAAAACAGGAATTCCAGAGAAAGCACAGGTAACGCTTTGTAAAATAGGTAGCCGATGATGAGGAGCAACGGAATAATCATCACACTTGTCACCACAAGTAGGAATATCCGCATCACGTTTTCTGTTAGCCGTTTTCGCCGATCAATTGGTGTTTCCGTAAACATTTTTTAATTTTTCCTTGCGGTTCGTTCAGGCAAGTTGATGATTAAACATTCCCTTCCGTATATCTGAAGAACCTCTCCAGTCCGTTTTGGGCTGCGTGCTTTGGGTGTGCTTGAAGGATACCTATCCAGTGTTGTTATTCTTGACGGATCCCCTTGATGACTAAATCAGCGATAAGGTTCACTACAAATGTGATGGTAAAGAGTAAGATACCGATGACAAAGAGTACTTGATAGTGTTCGTCGCCTCTTGCGACTTCACCCAATTCTGCGGCGATTGTCGCTGTCAATGTGCGTATCCAAGACAGCGGTCCTGAGGGAATGTTAACCGAGTGTCCAGTCGCCATAAGGACAGCCATTGTTTCACCGATAGAACGTGCGGCTCCGAGTAGCACAGCCGCTAACAGTCCGTTTTTTGCAGCAGGCAGAAGGACACGGTAGATCACCTGCCACCGAGTTGCCCCGAGAGCCTCCGCTGCCTCACGGTAGGAGTCAGGAACAGCCTTGAGTGCGTCCTCCGCGATAGAGACAATAATAGGGACACTCATCAACGCTAACATGATACTCCCATTGAGCATCGTTAAACCGATGGGTGCGTTGAACACCTGAATAATCAGTTGATTCATGAGTGTCAATCCGATGAACCCCCAGACGACAGACGGAATCGCGGCGAGCAGCTCAATGACGATCTTAAAAGTTTCTCTGAGTTTTGGACTACAGAACTCCGAAACGAAGATCGCTGCGCCGAGTCCAAACGGAACAGCCATACACATCGCCAAGGCAGTAACGCTAAAGGTTCCAACAATCAAGGCGAACGCACCGTACCTTTTGTTATTCAGTGAGGTCGGCTGCCATTCTACGCTTGTCAAGAACTCGGTGAGATTTAAGCCGTTGAAAAGGAAGCCTGCACCTTCACGGAACACAAAGAAGAAGATACCAAACACAAAGATAATTGAACTAATTCCGCAGAGACGGATAGATGTTTCAATGACAGGTTCAGAAGATGTTTCTGCATCAGCACCAAAGCGATTCTCCCCTCTTGTGCCTTTAAGAATACCTAATTCAACAATTGCCCAAATGCCACTTATGATTATCGGTATAAGATAAATCAGTCGCCACGAATCTGTTAATCTAAATACTAACGATACCGCAATTCCTACAATGACGGGTATTGGATAAATTAGCGTCCATATTGTGGATTTACCGCGATCCTGCCAGCGTTTTGCTGATACTGCTAATTGCATCCATAGAGGCACTAACACTATGAAAAGGAGGTATGGCGATGCTGCATAAACGGCATAAGTAACAGCATAAATGGCGATGATAAAAAAAAGCATCATCCACCATGCTGTTCTGTTGATTCGTCCTTTAAAGGAGAAACAGATATGTATAAAATCCATTATTTTGTAGGGGATGTTCCTTTAGTTCCCTTCCACCGGCACGAAACCGAGTTTTTGAACAATGTTTTGACCTTCCACCGACAGAATCCAGTCAAGATATGCTTTGATTTCGCCCGTCGGTTCGCCGAGGGAATACATGTACAGCGGTCGAGCGATAGGATAAGATTTCGCGAGGACATTCTCAAGGGTTGGCGCGTAATAGGACGCATTCTCATCAGTCGCAATCGCTAACATTTTGACGTGTGAGGTTGCGTACCCCATACCACTATACCCAATCGCACACGGCGTTCTACCAATCACCTCTACAACATCTTTAGAACCGTGTAAATCCAACGAACCGATACGAAAATCTCGGTTCTCACCAAGAAGTGCTTCACGAAAGTAGAAGTACGTCCCGGAATTAGATTGGCGACTGATACGGATAATCTCGTCGCTCGGACAGGCACTATTTTGGATGCCGAGGTGGCTCCACTGCGTTATTGTGCCGTCCTCACCATAGATTTCAGCGAGTTGCGGGATCGTGATTTTATCTATCGGTGTATCGGGATGAACATAAACCGCAAGTGCATCGTAACCGACAATAAATTCTTGTGGGACTTTACCGGTATTCTGCGTCGCTTGTTCTAATTCTTTCGGCTTAATTTGACGGCTACAGTTCGCGATATCCACAGTGCCATTGATAAGCGCAGCGACACCTGTCCCCGAACCACCACCGGATACCTCCACCGACGCAGTATTGCTAATACCGGTGTACTTTTCTGCCCACGCCTGCGCCAAATTCACGATCGTATCAGACCCTTTATTCTTGATAGTGACACGCGCACCGTTTTGAGCCGCAGCGTTATTGTTCCTGTCATTCAGTGAACACCCCGTAATAACAACACCGCATACTAAAACTGCTAAAAAACGGACAATAGCGATTTTTTTCATCAATTTACCCCATTTACTGGATTATGACCTAAATTATAACACGCAATTGTTACGAAAATAAGACAAAGTTCAGATTTTTTCTCATGTAGTGTTAGGCAGCGTGTCATGTTAGAAAATACCGTCTCCGTATAAGTTGGCATAATGCTAAAATTGATTTGATTTTTAAGCCCAAATGTAATAAATTAGAAGAGGAGAACATCGCAAGGATATAACGACTGTCCACGAGTGAACATTCGGTTAATCATGAGGAGTAAAATTGTGGAAAACAAGTTTCAAGAACTCAAAACGCGTCTGCTTGAAGTGAATGATATATGGTCTGCTGCAGGGCTGCTCCACTGGGATCAATCCACTTACATGCCGCCAGGCGGTGCCGCTGCCCGGGCGCGCCAAATGGCGACACTCGGACGATTGTCGCACGAGAAGTTTACAGACCCAGCCATCGGCAAACTGCTTGATGCGCTTGAACCGTATCAAAAGAGTCTGCCCTACGATTCCGATGAAGCGTGCCTGCTTCGCCTCACACGGCGGAGATATGAACGCGCGATTAAAGTGCCAGCGGAATTCACCGCAGAAGTCACAAACCACACTTCGGAATCGTATCAGGTGTGGACTGAGGCACGACCCGCGAACGACTTTGAACGCGTACGTCCGTATTTAGAAAAGACATTGGAATATAGCCGACAGTCTGCGAACTTTTTTCCGGGGTATGACCACATCGCGGACCCGCTTATTGAACCGAGGGATTACGGGATGAAAGCGGCGGATGTTAAACGCGTCTTCGCTGAACTGCGCCAAGCACTCGTGCCGATCGTTTCCGCCATCACATCACAGGAACCCGCTGATGATTCCTGCTTGCACCAATACTTTCCAGAAGAGAAACAACTCGCGTTCGGTTTAGAAGTCTCGCAGCAGTTCGGCTACGACATGAACCGTGGACGACAGGATAAGACACACCACCCGTTTATGACGAAATTCTCGCTCGGTGATGTTCGGATTACGACCCGGACGAAAGAAAACTTCCTCGGCGATGCGTTGTTCAGCACGTTACACGAGACCGGTCACGCGCTTTATGAACAGGGAATCCGTATGGATTTTGAAGGCACACCACTCGCTCGCGGCACGTCCTCTGGTGTCCATGAGAGTCAATCGAGACTTTGGGAAAATATTGTCGGTAGAAGTCGACGGTTTTGGTTCCACTACTATCCAAAACTTCAAAGTGTCTTCCCCGAACAACTCGGTGATGTTCCGATAGACGCATTTTATCGGGCGATTAACAAAGTTGAGCGTTCTCTCATCCGTACAAACGCTGATGAGGTGACATACAACCTACACGTCATGTTGCGTTTCGATTTTGAACTTGCACTTCTTGAAGGCGAATTAGAGATTAAAGACCTTCCGAATGCGTGGCGTGAGAGGTTTGAAGCCGATTTTGGAATCGTGCCACCCGACGACAAGGACGGCGTACTACAAGACGTACACTGGTATTTTGGGTTAATTGGTGGCTCGTTTCAAGGGTATACCTTAGGCAATATCTTAGGCTCACAATTCTTCGCAGCTGCGACCGAGGCGCACCCGGAAGTTCCCTCTGAAATCGAAAACGGTGAATTCCAAACACTCCACAACTGGTTAAAGGAGCACCTTTATCAACACGGGTCGAAATATACAGCACCTGAAATTGTTGAACGCGCAACTGGAACTCCGTTATCTATTCAGCCATACATGACCTACCTGCGGACAAAGTACGGTGAATTATACGATCTAACGGATTAACCGACTCGTAAACCGACAAGGAGACTTTACCATGGGAAACATACGGACGCTACTCGTTCTAATCCTCTGCGGCTTCCTACAGGCTTGCGGTGGACTCAAGCTGGTTGATGTTTCCAAAAGTTCCAAGGCACTGCAGCTCACGCCAGCACAGCAGCAGACGATTCATCCGAAGTTGGAACTCATCCGTGACATCGTCGAGGATTACGATTTCGAGAAAGAACAGTTAGAGACAGATTATCAGGTATATCGGGCTGGTATAACACAGCGAGCGTACAGTCGATACGAAGATAGGTTTACGGATACACGCTCGCGGCGCGAACTGTATGCGTTTCGGGAAGAAGCGCGGAAATTTATCAGACAGCGCGATATTTTCCTCAAGGAAATTAAGGAGATCATTGAGGAAATCTTAGCGGAACTGACCCCTGATCAGCGTGTTAAATTGGCGGAACTGAAACTCCCGAAATTAGAGGTGCCGATGATGTTACAACGCGATCCTTACAGTGAACTCCGTTATATCCGGAACCACCCGCTCGGTGGCATAGATGTGTTTTGATTTTTTATTACGTGTCCCGCCTTCACCAGAAAAGGAGTAACAACTGGGTTATTTTCAATGGATTATTATGTCAGTCTACTCGGTGAAGATTCAAATAGCGGTTTGTCCGAAACGCAGCCTTGGCGAAGCATCGAACGCGTGAACGCGACGCAGCTGCTCCCTGGCGATTCGGTCTGGTTTCAAGCCAATCACACCTTCATCGGAAACCTTCGCTTGACGGAGGTTAAACAGCGTCAGACAGACGAAGCTCGTATTGTAACGATAGGTTCTTACGGTTTGGGAAAAGCGACGATTGATGCCGGTTTTGGCACCGGTTTCGTCGCAAAAAACAGGGGCGGCGTTCATCTCGTTAATCTCAATTTCGTCGGTGCTGGTGCATCAAAGAATACCGGTTCCGGTATCTCGTTCATTAATACCTTACCCGAAGGCACCAAGTTATCGGATATTCGGATTCATCGGGTGGATGTCAGCGGATTCAAGCACGCCGGGGTTAATTTCACAGCACAACCGACTGATAACAGTTCGAGCGGGTTCCATAATGTCCGAATTACGAACACGACGAGCCACGACAACAGCGATGCCGGTATCATCTGTATCGGTGCTTGGAACCCAGAACGCAACGGCTACGCACACGCCGATTTTTATATCGGTAACTGTAGTGCTTATAGGAACGCAGGTATCCCCGGTAAGGGCAGCCACTCTGGGAACGGTATTGTCCTTGCACAAGTGGATGGTGCCTTGATTGAGCATTGTCGCGCCTACGAAAACGGTAGATTGAACGATTACGAAGGCGGTGGTCCCGTCGGGATATGGACGTGGGATGCCAACCGTGTTGTGATCCAGTTCAACGAGTCTCACCACAACCGTACGGGGAGCAGTAAAGATGGCGGCGGATTCGATCTTGACGGCGGTGTGACGAATTCAGTCGTTCAGTACAACTATTCCCACGACAATGACGGTGCTGGATTCCTATTGGCACAATTCGAGGGTGCGCCTCCGTTTTGCGGCAACGTCGTCCGATATAACCTGAGTGTGAATGACGGTAGACGAAATAGGTATGGCGGCATCCATCTCTGGTCTACCGGTGCCAACGGCGGGATCACAGACGCAACGTTTTATGAAAATACGGTCTATACAACAAAATCCGCCGATGGAAATCCTGCGGGTATTGACTGTTCAAGCGATGGGGTTCGGAATATCCGCTTCTGTAACAACCGTTTCTATACCGATGGGAAGGCAGATTGTGTTCGCGGTCAGATGAACCGAAACGTGATATTCAAAAACAACACCTTCGAGACGAATTCTAATTTTCCGAAAGCACCCGTTGCGGTCCGATTTCAGTGCAGTCGCTTGAAAAAGTGATCCAAAAACGCTTCAGCGGCTACTTTTATACAGACTTGTGCGTTTGGGTTCGGAGGTCGGCGTTCACGACGGAGATCGGCAACAGTCATGCCGTTTGTGAGCGTGCCAGCAGTTTCGACTTGTACGTAAGCGTCAACGCTCTCAAAGTATTCTGGATGTGTTAGCATACCCATCGGGAGTGCGTCGTGGATATGAAATCCCCAGAACCCGACGTGTCGACGATAGAATTCCATGCACGCCTGCGTCGCGTCCTTGAGAAAGTTGGAGATATTATCTTCTTGCTGGTCGAATTCGGCGTGCAATCGCTCGCCTGTTAAGACGACTTGATGGGTTGCGTCGAGCGGTGCGATATGGATCGGCACACCGAACTGGAAAACTTCTTGTGCTGCGTGCGGATCGACGAAGATGTTGAATTCTGCCGTTGTCGTGACGTTACCGTATTCTTCAAACACGCCACCCATCACGACAATCTTCCGAAGTCTTCGCATCTTAGCGGCATCTTTGCGAATTGCCTTCGCGATGTTCGTCAATGGACCGAGCGTCACAATAATCAATTCGTCTGGATAACGCGATGCCATCTCAAGGATTAGGTCTACACCTGACAACGTTGCTATCTCTGTGTTTGCTGGGGGGTATAATAGACTGCCGTCGGTGGAGCGGTGTTGGCTGGTATTCCCCAATCCATCTTCACCGTGGACATGTGCTGCTGTTACGAGTTGTTTGACAAGCGGTTCTGCCTCGCCTTCCGCAATTGTGGGGAATTCGTCTAAATCCAGCACGCCAAGAATTGTGAGCAGGTTTTGCGTTGCCTGTGCGACGGGGACATTCCCACAGACGGTCGTTATTGCTTCTATCTGTAATTCAGGCGATCGCATTGCGAGGAAAATAGCGAACGCGTCGTCTACACCCGGATCCGTGTCTATAAGGATTCGTTGCATTGTTTGCCTTCCATTTTGTGTTTTATTAATTTTACCATTAGAGAGCGATTTTGTCCAATGATAGAACGCTTTTCCCGATTTGTCGCGCAAACTGTTCGTTTGCAGTACACATAGGCACAAGCGCAATAAGGTTTAACCAAATAGCCCTGGACCCCCTCTAATTTTTCTTTTTTTTTCTTGAATGATATGCTACAATAAATTAACCTGTTAACCAAAATGTGGTATATGCGTTATTTTCATGGATTCAAGCTGAAGTTTAGGAGATTCATAATGCTAAATGGGCGGGCGATATGTCTTGGGGTTCTATATGTCTTTTTTATTGCCTCTGTGGTGTTCGCGCAATCACAGTCGGCAACCGAGACAATTATTGAGAAGATATACCAATCAAAGGAGGAGGTCCGCGAACATGTAAATAAGAAAGTTGAAGGAATTGAGACGAAAGTTGACAATCTTAGTACAAAGGTTGGAACTCTCAGTACAGATGTAACAGTGAATAAGACGAATATAGAGAATATGCAAGACGATATACGCGATTTAAAAGGGGCGGTGGATCGGATTTGGTACGGCATATTAGGAGTCTTGGGAACTCTAATACTTTCTATAGTGGGTTATTTGGTCAAATCATGACGGGAAGGCCAAGGTAAAACTGACAGTGTGGAGTTAATAAATCGCTTAACTGAACAAATCACCAATCTAACCTCAGCACAAGCAGAAATTTCAGCCCAAATCACCAGACTCATCTCTGCACAGGCAGAAATTTCAGCAACGAGAGGCGTTCCCGGAGACCCCAAAGTGCCGAATGTGGAGGGGTTGGACGAGGTAACAGGCAATGTACGGTCTCAACAGTATGATGTAAGGAGAACAGTCTGATGGAAAACACTAAAAACGCAATTGAGCCCCCTACATCTGCAGAAGCATACGTTGATAGGGGTAATGAGTTTTACAATCAAAGCGATTATCAGGCTGCTGTCTCTGATTATGATAAGGCGATCCGTCTTGACCCTGAATATATGAGAGCCTACTACAACCGAGGAAACGCAAAAAGCAAACTGGGAAAATATTTTGATGCCATTTCTGATTATGACCAAGCGATTCGTCTCGACCCTAATGACGCGGCATCCTACTACAACCGAGGAAATATCAAAGTTCGACTGGGACACCCCGAGGCTGCTATCTCAGATTATGATGAGGCAATCCGACTTGATTTTAATGATGCGATGGCCTACGGCAATCGAGGCACTGCGAAAGGCAAACTGGAAAAATATTTTGAAGCTATTTCTGATTATGATGAGGCGATCCGTCTAAACCCTGAATATGCGGCAGCCTATAACAACCGAGGAAACGCAAAAGTTCGATTGGGACACCCTGAGGCTGCTATTCCTGATTATGATGCGGTAATCCGTATTGATCCTAAATATGCGACAGCCTACAACAACCGAGGCTTGGTGAAAAGCAAACTGGGAGACCTTGAAGGGGCTATCTCCGACTATGATGCGGCGATCCGTATAAATCCTGAATATGCGATAGCCCATGCCAACCGAGATAACGCTCAAAAAGCACTTAGAGAACGTGAAAAAGAAGCTTAGGAAGTCGTAAAAAAGAAGTAAGACTTTTTCTTTCCTTCCATTTCCATATATCCCATCACAGAAGATTATACTAAAGTTTGGACAATATTGTAAAATTTACGCTGCCTTGTCCAAAGGCAGAGACGTATCGTCTTGAAAACTGACCTTAATATTCTGCGAGTTTGTTTTTTGCTTAAACTTAGCGAAAAATGACGACACCACCATTTGCGAGCGGAGATAAGCCACCCGTAACCCTTGTGTAAGTTTTCCGGGACGATACCAATGAATGCCAAGATGTTGACAGACCGTTTGAACACTTATCACTTTTTCGGTCGCCTCGTGTGTTGAGAATATCAACTTTGTGAGACTCGCTGCGACGAAACTCAGCTGAACAAAACGATTGATACTTTTCCGAGACTTGACGCGATAGGCATCGAATCCGAAGTGCTGTTTGGTATCTCGAAACGCTGTTTCTATTTGCCACCTTTGTCGGTAGTATTCGACGATCTGCGGAATCTCAAGCGTCAAATCTGTTGTAAAGACGCAGAAGTACCGATACGGTTTTGAGACTTTCCGACGGTTGCGGATAACGACGAGTCGAACATCAGCATCACACATTTTCGTCCGCACAACCTTTGAGGTGATTGAAGAACTTCTACCGTCTATGTCTACCTCATTATACCGCAACCTGCGGATATCGAGACGGTCTCCGTATTTCCGAGGTCGCCCGCGTTTCGGGTGTTTTGGGTGCTTCGGTAAACGATAGAACACAGCATTAGATTTCGCACGACATAAGATATGATGTCCGAGACGCAACGCCATTGTAAAGACTTTTCGCTGTGCGAAACCACGATCAAAGATGATAAGTCCCCGCGGAATCTTTGAACAGATACGCTTCAACACAGCAAAACTTTTATCACGGATCGACTGTGGCAGAATGAGTTTCACCCAGACCGGAAAAAGCAGCCACTCTTTAGGGGTCTGACATAATAAACCTAATGCGCCAAACTCGTGTCCGTAATGAAACTTCGATTGATTCACACGATGCTTTTGATAACTGAAGTTGCG